>JAGBIJ010000048.1 GCA_017935045.1 Muribaculaceae bacterium | reverse complement strand
TAGAAACTTACCTGACGTTCGGTATGGAAATGCTTGCAGATGGAGAGGATGAACCGAGCCATGATTTCCTCGCGGCGAGACTGCCGGTGTTCCTGCATCTCGCAGTGAGCCATGCGTATGTCCATCATCTCGTAGAGCGCGGCCTGCAGCATGCACAGCACCTTGGGACGCTGGTGCAGCGTAGGAGGCCCGTCGAGCTTCAGTTTCACAAAAGTATAAAATGAGGAGATGGCGGCGGCCTCGTCTTCGGTCAGCTGTACCGCCGGCTCCATACGGTGCTGCATGATGATGGGCAGCATTGAGGTCAGTTTCGGCAGCAGCGTCTCTACCACACGGGGGGAACACATGATAGCCTGGGAACTGAATTCGGCGTCACGCGTGATACGCTGGATGAAGTTCTGGGGCTGGATTACCAGCAGTGTGCCTTTCTGTATGTCATACGTCTTCAGGTCTATGTTTACTTGTGCGTGTCCGGTGGTGCATAGCGCTATGACCAGGGCTTCGATTCGTATTGGAAAAATTTCATTGGCCGGATCGGGGCTGAAAGAGTCCAAAGCAAGTACGTCGCATGATAGGTTGGCATCGAAGTAGGCTGCTATTTCACGCAGTGTGACGGGAGTATTGATGTCCATTGCTTCAGTGTTGTGTTGGTAGGTTAATCAAAGTTAGGTAATATAATCCGCACATCGTGTGTCAGTCTTCCAGACAGACCCGAGGGACGGGTATTCCGGTTTGCGGAGGCTGGCAGTAACGGCTTATCACACGTTGTCGCTCCCGCTTTTCCAGCTCTCTCCGTTCTTCTTCGGAACTCCGTCTATAGGTGGTCGGACTGCCGTATACGGCTGTGTCTGCGTCCGCTGTTTTCCAGTCGCCGGCCATAGCCGGCTGTATGGCGCCGAGAGCCTGGCGGATATGGTAGCCTATCGCGCCGCAGCCGGCTTTCGCAGTCTTGGGCACAGGGGCGCACACGTGCAGCTCGCGTATGGCGCGCGTGAACGCTACGTATGTCTTGTTCAGCTGATCGGTAACGCATTTGCGCCGGTATTCCTCGTAGGCTTCATAAAAGGGACTGGCGGGGTCGCTCATGCTCCTGCCGTCGGGCGTTATAGGTATCAGCGGCGGACAGTCTTCCGGATTCTCCAGTCTGATACCGCGCGGCAGGTGGTTTACCCAGATTATCTCGCTCTGTTCTTTCTCCGGGCCGAGGATCCATTCGGCCTGGGGTATCAGCACTGCCTGAAATTCCAGCCCCTTGGATTTGTGGATTGTCATTACCTGAAGGGCGTCTATCCCGTCAGGCGCCGAGATGGAGCGGCGCGAGCCGTTTTCATCCCACCAGGCAAGAAACGAATTGACATCCGAAGGATAACTCTCGCAGTACTCCAGCACGGCATCCTGAAAGGCGGATAGATATGCGGTCTGCGAGCTGCTTGTCTCCGGCGCTATGAAGCGTGATGCTATCTCCTCTACGAGTGCAGGCAGCGTGACAGCGGGCATGACCTCCAGCATGCGCTCTATCTCCTCGGGCGGCACTATCCGGTTTATGTCAGACTCCAGGGCGGCGCGGGCATCCTCGTCCGGGTGCAGGGCGCGGTAGAAATGATAGTTGGCTACCATCTGCGCCAGCTCATGGCGATGTATGTGGCGGTGCCGGGGTCTCTCGCCGCTGTCCGGCTCTGCCTGATTGTCCGGGTCTGACAGACTGCCGCTTACCATACTCAGCACGGCCAGAATGATTTTCACGGCTACAGATTCGCCTACTTTCAGCGACTCCTCGCTGATGATTTCGATCGGAGTCCATCCGTCGGCGACCGTCATCCGGTCGTTGTAGTCCATCAGGGCGCGTATGGCACGCTGCCCCTCGCTGTTTTTGTTGACTAATACGGCTATGTCGCGCAGTCGGTAGCCGCGTGAGCGCAGCTCGTCGATCTGTTCGCCCAGAACGCTGTAGCAGTCTCCCTCTTCGGGCTTGCTGAACGTTATGGTCACATATCCGGGCATCCGGTCGTTGTGTATGGCCTGGCTGACATTGGCATACAGAGCGCCTATCTCCGGTATTTCGGCGGAGATGCGCCGGGCCATGGCATCGAACAGCCGGTTGTTGAAGTCCACCACGTGAGCCGAGCTGCGCCAGTTGGTATTGACGGCGTAGTACGCGCTGCTTCCGGCCGGCAGCATGTCGGGCAGCACGCGGGTACGGGGTATCTCGGCCTGCACGCGGCTGTTGATTAGCTCCGGTTCTGCGTTGCGGAAGCGGTAGATGCTTTGCTTGGCATCTCCGATTATCAGATTGTCGTAGCCTGCCGCGTCGCTTTCGTCAAGCAGCGGACGCAGGTTTTCCCATTGCATTTCCGATGTATCCTGAAACTCGTCCAGCAGATAGTGGCGCAGCCGCGTGCCCAGCCGCTCGTATATAAACGGATTTTCCTGTTCCTCGCCTATGATGCCGCGCAATATCTCGTTGGTCTCGCTAAGCGGGATTATATTGTTTTCTTCCCGAAACTCATCTATGTGCGCGCGTATCTCGTGCAGAAGACCCATATAGTGCAGCCGCGACATGACGGCGCTCCAATAGGCGGCGCTCTCGGCCCACTCCAGAGCGGCGTCGCCTATCGCGCCGATACGCGAGAGGGCCTCGGGGTCGTTACGCACAGGAGAGTCTTTCTTGTACGGATGGTCGCGCCCTGTGATCTCACCCTTGTACAGATGTCCGTGACCCAGTATCTTTTTCGATATGCCGAGAGCCTCCGGATTCATGTCTATTTTTGCGGTACGCAACGCTGTAAGCGATGTCCATACCCCTTTCTGCAGCATGTCGCGCCATGCGGCTCCGTAACGGGACTGCATGTCGCGGACGAACGCATCAATCAATCCGACGCACTTGCTGCGCTTGGCTTTCGGTTCGCCTGCTTCGGCCTTTACCGCTTTCAGGAAGCGTCTGAACCGCGCCGGGTCACGGAAATAACCGCCGGTTTTCTCCAGAGCCAGCCGGAAACTTTCCAAAGGCATCTTGCGGGCGAGGGAATACAGTTCGCCGTAGACCGAGGTGGCCGATTGCGAGCTGCTGGCAAACGGGTTCCATGCCTCGCCACGCTCCAGTCTCTCGCTGATAATGTCGGAGGCCCACTCGCGTGCGTAGACGCCGCCGTCATCGTCGCCGCGCATGGATAGCAGTGTCTCGTCCACTCCGACTTGAGCCAGATACTCGTCGTTGAGCTCCACGTGGTAGTTGTCGTTGAGGCGCAGTTCGTATGCCAGGGTGCGCAGCACGCTCTGGAAAAAGGTGTCGATAGTGGAGATGTTGAAATTGCCGTAATCGTTGAGCAGTATATTGACGGCGCGACGGCATACCGCGGATATGTCGCGGCGCGACACCGGAGTGCCGGCGGCGGTAAAGATTATGTCGTCTTCCACGGTGGCGGAGGGCTCTTCGCCTGTGAAATCTTTCAGGTAGGAGGGGGCCTTGTAGCCGTCCGGCTCCATGCCCGGCTCAGGATGGGGGGCGGCAAGAGCGGCCAGGCGCTCTACGATACGTGTCTTCATCTCGTTGGTGGCCTTGTTGGTAAAGGTCACTCCGAGTATATGGCCGTGCTCGCCACGCAGCTCCTCGGGGTGGCGCAGCATGTAGCGCCCGGTTGCGTTGTCGCGCTCCGAGATGAACAGACGTATGTATGTCTTGGCCAGCTTATGTGTCTTGCCAGAGCCGGCCGACGCTCTCTGTAACAGCATTATCCCTTGATACCTTTTACTTTGTATCCTTTTGCCCTGAGCCAGCGGCCCGCGTCTTCACGCCTGTCGCCCTGAATCAGAATCTCGCCTCCGCGCGCCGAGCCGCCGGTGCCGAGCGCGCTTTTGAGCGCGGCTGCGGTCTGGCGCAGAACTTCGTCGGAGCATGTGAAGCCCTCTATGATGGTGGCGGTCTTCCCGCCGCGGCCCTTGCGCTCCATGACTATGTTGACCGCTTCTTTCTGTATCTGTTCCGGCTGTTTTTCCGGTTCGGGAGCCTGATCGCCGGTCTGGGGTTCCGGCTCTATTCCCATGGCGCGGCTTTGCGCCAGCAATGCCTCTTTCCAGTCCATAAGTACATTACTTGAAATTGTTGATTATGCCGGCTATCTCCCTTGCCTGCCGCTCCGTGACAGAGGCTATGGGCAGGCTCAGCGCCTCGTCGGCCATGCGCTCCGTGACAGGCAGGGGGCCGTGGGGGAGTGTGGCGTAGCAAGGTTGCAGATGCGGCGGCACGGCGTAGTGTATGTCGGTGCCGACCCCCTGTCCGGCCAGATAGGCACGCAGCTCGTCGCGCCGGCTGCAGCGCACTACATACTGATGCCAGACCTGAGTCATGGTGTCGATTGTCGCCGGGGGGACGACCAGCGGATTGTCCAGCGTCTGCGCGTATGCCGCGGCTGCGGCCTGCCGCCGGGCGCGATCCTCTTCCAGATGACCCAGGCGCACGCGCAGCAGCGCGGCCTGAATCTCGTCCATGCGGCAGTTGAAGCCCTGATATATATTATGATAGCGTCTGTCCGAGCCATAGTTGGCCAGCGCCCGTATGGCTGCCGCCAGCTCCCGGTCAGCCGTGACTACGGCGCCGGCGTCTCCTACGGCGCCTATATTCTTGGTGGGATAAAAGCTGAAGGCGGCAGCGTCGCCCATGGCACCGGTAGGGATACCGTGTTCGGAGGCTCCGATTGACTGCGCGTTGTCTTCTATAATCAGCAGTCCGTGGCGCGCCGCCACCTCGCGGATAGCGCTGTGGCGCGCCGGAGTACCGTACAGATGTACCTCCATTATGGCGCGTGTGCGGCCGCTTACGGCGCGTTCCGCAGTCTCGGCGCTCAGGTTCATGGTCTGTTCCTCCGGTTCGACAAGCGCCGGCGTAAGGCCGGCATCGGTAATAGCCAGCACAGAGGCTATGTATGTGTTGGCGCTCACGATTATCTCGTCACCGGGAGAAAGCCGTCCTGTGGCGATGTATCCGCGCAATATCAGTCTCAGCGCGTCGAGTCCGTTGCTTACCGCCACACACTCGCGTGAGGCATGCATCCGGCTCATTTCGCTTTCCAGAGCGGCCGTCTCGGGACCGTGGAGATAGCGTCCGGACTCTATGACGCGGGCGCATGCCTGCTTCTCCGCTTCCATAAGGGGAGCGTGCAGACGGCGCAGGTCAAGAAACGGATATTTCATCAGTGGTCCAGGCTTTTGGCGTATTCGATAAATTCATCGTAGTCACGTATGTAGTCCTCCTCCTCGTAAGGATGCGAGGCCAGAGCCAGCGCGACGCTTCCGGTAGTGAAATCGTGCATCGTATCCCACACGCCCGGGGGAATCAGCACTCCGCGGTTGGCGCGGTTCAGCAATACTGTCATTTCGCGCTTGCCGTCGGTCAGTCGTACCTCAAACGAGCCGGCCACGGCTATCAGCACGATGCTGCACTCCTTGTGGGCGTGGCCTCCGCGGCACTCGCCTCCAGGCACATCGTATATATAGAATACTCTTTTAATGGAGAAGGGCAGATGCCGCCCTCCCTCGGCGAACGAAAGATTGCCGCGCGGGTCGCATATTTTCGGCAATTCGATGATTCTTACTTTATCAAGTGCTGACATAGGTTCGGCTTGTTTATCAGACATGCCGGCTGCCGTCTGCCTGTGCGGCAGACGGCGGCCGGCGTGTATATTGTGGGGTTTATCGCCAATCAGATGCGTGATGCGTCTTTGACTTTCTCCAGCGGTTTTTCGAGAGCTTCCAGACAGAGGTCCACGGCTTCCTCAAACGTATCGGCGGTCTTGGAGGCAAACAGATCCGGCTTGCCGGGTACAGCAAGCGTGACGGATGCCTCCTTGTTCATGGCTGTCTCCGGCTTGATGAGGCGCAGCGACACCTCGGCGCCCATGATGCACTCATTGCGGCGGCCCAGTTTATCTATCTTTTTGTTGACAAAGGCTGTAAGTTTCTCCGTAATGTCGAAATGAATGGCTTTGATAGTTACGTCCATAGCACTCTTAATTTTTCTTTGCTCTGGGATGAGCGGATTTATAATTCTTTTTCAACTCACTGAAGGAGAGGTGTGTATATATTTGTGTGGTGGCCAGGGAATTGTGGCCTAACAGCTCCTTTACGCTGTTGATCTCGGCACCGTCGCGGAGCAGTGCCGTGGCGCAACTGTGGCGCAATACGTGAGGTGTCTTGCGTTCGGCTGTGCTGGAAGCGAGCTTTACTTTTACAATGCGCGAGAGGGCATCATTGTTCAGTGGACGGCCTTTGTGCGACAATAAAAATTTCGGTGCCCCCGCGCCGTGGGCCGCATATCGTAATTCCCGGTATCTGGCTATGCGCCGGCATAACTGCGTCGGTATCGGGATAAGGCGTTCCTTGTTGCCTTTGCCGATTACCTTTATTTCGCCTGCGTCCAGCTGTATGTCAGCGTCATTAAGGCTTAGAAGCTCGGAGCGGCGTATTCCGGTGGAATACAGCATGTCGATAATCAGCACGTCGCGGTATTCCTCCCAGTCGGCGGTCTCAAATTCCGATTCTGCCGTTATGCTTTCCAGCTCCGTTTCCCTGACGAAGTGGGGCAGCGGACGCCCTAATTTCGGTAATTCTACGTCTGCGGCGGGATTGTGCGCAGCATATCCGGTCTTGCGCATCCAGTGCCAGAAGGAACGCAGGGTCAGCAGCTTGCGTCGCAGCGAACGGGGCGTCAGCCCTTTGCGCGCCAACTGGCCGAGCCACGCCCTTATGTCCTGGACTGTCACGCTGGCCGCGTCAAAGCGTTCGGGCGCGCCGCCTGTAAGCCATACGGCAAACTGGCGCAGGTCGCAGCCGTAGGCGTAGACCGTATGCGGCGAGTAAGTGACCTCATTGCGCAGATATGTCAGAAAGCTGTCTATCATGGCGTCTCACAGGCACGTGAGTACGTACCGCACCCCAAAGATACAAAAAATCTTTTTATTTTCCAGCGCGTCTGGCGCTAAAACCCCCATTGGTCTCCGCAATGCTCTGATTGACAGCTTGACGATACCGCTGTTTTAACATTTTTTAAGTACCTTTCGGATTCTGACAGGGTGATAAGCCTCTTGTAAAAACGGGGAAATAAAAAAGCGCAGGATCCGTACTTGTTACCCGTCCTGCAAACCTAAGGCATCTGGCATAGCCGTCACATCGTAGAACGAGTAACGCAGAGCCTACGCCGTATGATATATGGTACGCCAATACGGTATACGCCAAGGCGCATCCTGTCATTGGACATGACAATCATACCCGAAGACATCTACTGTTACTTCATTCTTGACGATGTTTTTTGAAACTGCCAGATTTCAAGGTTTGCCAAGAAGGAGTGTCAAGTAAACGCTTTCAAAATATGTCTTCAAACCCACCCTGCCGGCGGCGTAATTGCCGTCATCGGCGTAGATTTGCAACTGCAAAATTAATGAAATATCAGAACATATACAAACAAATCAAAATTGAGGGACGGACAAAGTCCAAGAGTATGTCAACGGCCTTTTTTAACCGGTCTCTCCAGGTGTCTGTGTGTATCGTGATATGACGCTACAGACCGGGCTGCCGCTCTGCGGCAACCCGGTCTGCTTTATCTTGTGCGAGGGGTCGTGATGACCTGATTACTCTTCGCCCTGGCGCAGCTTCTGTACGTACACCGCCTTAATCATCTTCTTGCGGTTGGTCACAGAGGGTTTTTCAAATGCCTGACGACCGCGAAGCTCTTTCACGATGCCGGTGCGCTCAAATTTGCGTTTGAATTTCTTCAAGGCTTTCTCGATGTTCTCGCCTTCTTTTACAGGTACAATAATCATTTGTTATAGTTGAATTTTATTTGTTATTCAGTATATTGCGGTCGCGGGCGTGCCGCCATCGGGCGCTCGCACACCTTTTGCGCTGCAAAATTATATAAGATTCTTCACATAACAAAATTTTAGAGCCTTTTTTTGCTTTTTTATCCGTTATTTCTCTTCGGGCCGGTCGTACCACTTGGAATACATCAGATAATTTCGGGCGATTTTCTGGTTCATCTCGCGGGCTTTCTCCGGTTCTACCATCTTGATGAACTTCGCCGGAGCCCCGGCCCACATTTCGTGAGCCCCGATTTTGGTGCGGCTGAGTACTACTGAGCCGGCAGCCACCAGGGCGCCTTCGCCTACTTCAGCATCGTCCATCACTATAGAGCCCATGCCTATCAGCGCCAGATCGTGGATTTTGGCGCCGTGGATTACTACGTTGTGGCCGATGGAGACATCATCGCCTATCTCGATGGTGGATTTCTGATACAGCGTGTGGAGTACAGAGCCGTCCTGTATGTTGACACGGTTGCCGATACGTATGGAGTTGACATCGCCGCGAAGCACTGTCGAATACCAGACGCTGCACTCGTCGCCCATCACTACGTCGCCGACCACTACGGCGTTTGTGGCCAGAAAGCAGTCTTTGCCTATCTGCGGCACGAAACCGCGTATGGATTCTATTATTGCCATGGTCTTATCGTGTGAGAGGGTGGGTCTTGCGTGTCATCCAGTCGGCCTCCTCGGCGTCAAGCAGCGGCAGCAGGCGCGCGCGTACCATCGCGTGATAGTCGTTGACCCACTCGATTTCGTCGTCGCTCATAATCGATGTGTCGAACAGCGTCAGGTCAAACGGGAACAGCGTGGCGGTGCGGAACTTCAGGAAACTGCCGAACTCGGTGGTCATGGCTGGCACTGTCTCTATCAGGTTCTCGCAGCGTATGCCGTAGCGGTCGGCCAGATACAGGCCCGGCTCGTTGGAGGTAATCATTCCGGGCTGCAGAGGCGTGGGATTGGCGTTCAGACGTATGTTCTGGGGTCCCTCGTGGCAGTTGATGAAGAATCCTACGCCGTGGCCTGTGCCGTGATAGTAGGCTTTGCCTTCCTGCCACAGATACTGGCGGGCCAGCACGTCGAGCTGATGGCCCGTGGTGTCTTCGGGGAAGACGGCGCGGGCCAGCGCGATGTGACCCTTCATGACAAGCGTGAAGTCATGCTTCATGGCCGCTGTCGGCGTGCCTACAGCCACTGTACGCGTGATGTCGGTGGTGCCGAGCTTATACTGTCCGCCGCTGTCTACCAGGAGCAGACCGTTGCCCTCTATAGTGACGTCGGTCTCGGGTGTAGGTTCGTAGTGTACTATGGCGCCGTGGCCGTTGAAGCCTATGATAGAGGCGAAGCTCTCGTCTACGCAGTCGGGGTCGGAGAGACGTATCTCGCGCAGACGGCGGGCCAGCGTCACTTCGGTCAGCTTGCCCGCGGGCAACTCCTTCTCCACCATCATGAAGAAGCGCGTCAGCGCTACGCCGTCCTTCTCCATGGCGCGATCCAGGCTGGAGAGCATGGACTCGTTCTTTATGCTCTTGAGGCGAGCCACGCCGGCGCCTCCGAAGACGGGTGTGCAGCCCAGCGAGTCGTAGAGCGTACGCGAGGTCTTTTCCGGGTCTATCAGCAGACGCACGGCTTTCGGAAGCCTCTTCACGAAGTCAAACACCTCATTGTACATCTTGGTGGCAATGGAGTAATGCTCCAGATGCTCGCGCACTTCATCGGTAAGCTTCGCGGGGTCTACGAAAAGTACACGCATTTCATCGCTCAGATACAGATAGCTGACGAAGATAGGGGAGAACGCTATGTCGCCGGCGGTACGCAGGTTGGTGCCCCAGGCTATGTCGTCCAGACTCGAGAGCAGCACGGCGTTGGCCAGCTCCCCCTTGACTTCGGCGAGTACGCGCTCCACCTTGGAGTCCACAGTCTCGCCTACTATCTTTTCGTCATGGACAAACAGCTTGTTGTCAGGAGTGGCGGGACGCTCCGGATGAATAGTGTCGAAGGGGCAGAAATCAGTCTTGAAGACGATATTGTTGTCTGAGAAATTTTGCTCCATACGCTGCGCCTGCGCTATAGAGAAAGTGGTGCCGTCGATGGCCACTACGCTGCCGCCGGGCGTGTTTTCCGTTACCCAGTCCACCAGGTCCACGGCGTTGGGGCCGTCTTCCTCCATCATAGAGAATCCTGTGCCCTGCAACTGCTCCTCGGCCTGCAGAAAATAGCGCGAGTCAGTCCAGCAGAGAGCCTTGTCGGGGGTAACCACCGCTGTGCCGTTGGTGCCGTTGGTACTCCAGAATCCGGTCAGCCACTCGCGGTCGCGCCAGTGAGCCGGCGGATTTTCACTCTGATGCGGGTCAGTGCCGGAGATTATCACGGTGTGGATTCCGTTTTTTGCCATCTCGTCGCGCAGGGCAGCGAGATACTTAGCCTGTACTTTTTCCATTATGGTAAGATTTAAAGAGATTTCAGACCGTAAAGGTATAAAAAAAATCGCAGGCGGCAAAATCCCTTTTCACGACTCCAACACCGGAGCATACAGGATGGGGCGGAGCAGCCTGTAGGGATAGAGGAAGATGAGGGTGTCGGGGCAGACGCCTCCTTCCGGTGTGAACAAGGGCAGCAGAGTGTCGGGCACTTCGCTGGCTGGTACGCCAAGGATGTCGAACATTATCGGCAGCGTCAGCCGCTGCGTGCCACGCATTTTCGCTACGATATTGTATGGCGAGAGCGGGGCGGACTCTATGTCGAAAGTCAGGCTTATTTCCGGAGTGCGGCTCTTGCCGGGCGACACCGGGCAATAATATATCGGCCAGCGGCCGTAGAGCGGCAGAGGTGTGTCGGTCGCCGGGCGCGGCCATTGGCTGAAGTGCTGGCCGCGGAATGATTCAGGCAGCGGTATCACCGGTGTGAAGGATGAAAGCAGCGATGTCCCGATGGCTCTCAGATTGAAGTTGTCTTCAGGCATCGGCGACTGGACTATGCGCATCATCAGCGGCGAGGTCTGGCTGAAGTCGGTCACATCGGCATATATGATAGCCGAGCCCGAGGCTTTTACCTTCTCCACTATGCTGTCCTGCTGGGCCGCATATCGGCTTTGTTCCGCGGCCATGGCTACGCACAGCAGCGAACACAGGCCGCTTACGCCGAGCGCTATGGCGTTATGCCCCTGACGGGAAGCCGGCACAGCCTGTGCCACAGCGCGCACTATGGGCGGAATCAGCATTATGGAGCCGAACCAGAGAGTGCGGTAGAGCATGCCTACTATGGCGGCGACAAGCAGGCATCCGGCGGTTGTCGCAAGGCAGAAAGCCGTGCTGCCCGTCGGCGAGACGCTACGCCACACTTTGCTGCGCCAGCCCCTGCAGATAGCCAGGCACCCTGCGGCAAAGGCTACCGCCAGAGCCGGAATCGAGACAAGCATGTTGCGCAGAAAGTAAGTGTCGAATATGCTCCAGCCCGCGTGGCTGCTGCGTTCCAGAGTGCCGGGAGCCACCAGCATGACTGCGGAGCCGACAAGGAACCATAAGAAAATGCTCTTCCGCTGTCGGGTAAGGCCTCCTTTGCAAAGGAATACCCACACCATGGCGCCGATTACGGGCAGCGACAGCCCTTCGTGCATCATGCCGGCGGCTATGCCCCACACAGCCGTTGCGGCTTCCGGTATCCGGCGCGATTGCAGAAACGCTATACATAGCGGCAGAACCATAGCGGCCGTCAGTATATAGTTGAACTGCACGGCTATAGCTGCGAACATCTGATGCCATGGCGGAAGCGCCAGCAGACAGACTATAGTGAGAGCCGCACGCAAGGGAGAGCGCAGCGCGTATCCCGGCGGCGAAGCCAGCCGCAAAAGCGAGAATACCATCACGGCAAGCGCGATTACGCACAGGCCGCGTCCCGCCCATTGCGGAAGCATGGAAAAGAGTATCAGCAGTTTGTCGGCCAGACGGCCGTTGGAATGTACATAGTGGTGGGCGCAGCTGGCGAGCGCGTCGCCCAGACTCTCGTTGTAGCCCTCCCGGCATCCCCAGAAAGCCTGAAAATCAGTGCCGCGGCCATGTACGTAAATCCAGTCATCCACCATCGGCGGGGCTGCGAGCATCCACGCCCCGAAAGCCGCCGTAAACATCAGCACACAGACTACTGTCGGCCAGTATCTCCGGTATTCCCGTATATTTATTATCAGTCGTCCCATGATTCTTATCGATGCGTTAGCGCGCTTATTCATAATCTGTGCAAAATTACAAAAATTCCCGTAGCTCCGCAAACACCATCTAAGATAAACTATATGTAATCAGTTGTAAAATAATTTGAATAGCTACGGGTTCCTGATTTAAGTTGGTATCGTATATAAGTACTCAGCGTTATTGTAATTTTGCGATATTGTTTTCGGATTTTGGTTATGTGAGGCTTCAATGTAGGAAAGTGTGATTTGGATATGTTTTTGGCTTGATGTACTTGTGTTTTGCGGATATTATCGTTTTGCTTTGGTTTGATTGTTGGTTTTTTTATCCCGTATCCACTACTGCATTACTACGGCATTGCCTTTGCATCTATGTTGCATATCTATTGTTTATGTGTTTCGCCTGGTGTTTTGCAAGAAAATATAACGGTAATTTATCACTCTGGTTTACAATCTTTTACAAATTTTGCTGTGGTGTTTGTTTTGTATTATTATATTTCAAGTAGCCGTGCATGGGAGCAAGATTTGGTTTTTGTATAGCTGGTTTTATATATTTGTGCCATTCATATTCTGTAATTAATTTAAAATTTCTTGACTATGAGAAAATTTTTACTCACTACAATGTTTGGCCTCGCTATCGCAGGATCAGCTATGGCAGATTGGTCTGCTGATTTAAAGACCAACATGCCCATCACTGATTACAATAAGGGCAACGCCTCTACCACGCATGTGGCGCGTACGAAAGACGGTAAGTTTTGGGTAACCTGGATTTCTTGGGAAGACGATATGAATGCCCGTCTCAAGGCGCAGTTGCTTGATAAGAATGGCAACAAGCTGCTTGACCCCGATGGCGTCTACGTCTCAAACCAGATTACCGCTAAATACCATACCAATTACGGCATGGCAGTTACTCCCGAAGGAGACCTCATTGTATGCCACAGCGATTCCCGCAATGATCCCGGACGCCATGCCTTCGACCCATACGTCTATCGTATGGATCAGGAGGGCAACATGCTGTGGGGGCTGAATGGTGTGAAACTTCCTACTTCCCAGAATTTCGGCGGTGCCCCCTATGTGGCTGTCTCGGATATGGGTTCCATCATGGTCGGTTACAATGATGTCGACGAGCCGTCAATGACATTCGTACTGATGAAGATGAATCCCGATGGCACCATGGCCTGGGACGAACCGGTGCGTACGCAAGGCATAAGGGGTACTCTTATGCCTGCCGACGACGACAATTTCTACATGACTTTGCTCAGCGGCGGTTTGACACTGTATAAGGTAGACTCACTTGGCGACTACGAGTGGTCTGTCAATATATGCTCCAAGGATATGAACACTTATGCCCCTTATCCCGCGTATCCTGACGGCAATGGCGGTGTCCTCGTGCCATATTTCTATTATGTGAGTCTCAGCATTTTCAATAACGGACTGCAGCACGTTACCCCGGATGGCGAGGTTACCATGGGAATTCACGGCATGGACATCATGTCCAACGAGGGGCAAAATACTACTCCCGGTCTCGCATACAACGGCAAACGGGAAGAGGTGGTAGCCTACTGGTCTAAGAATATGGGTACTGCCGGCATCAGTCTCTGGGCGCAAAAATACGATTATTACGGTATTCCGCTTTGGGATGAACCGGTGCAGATAGGCGACACACATCCCAACTTCGGCTTCAACGTGGCTGACGGTGTGATGCTTGACGATGGCAGCTCCATCTTATTTTACGGAGACTGCACTGGGGCAATCAAGCTCAATCTGATGGTAGAGAAGCTCGACAAGGACGGTAATTCGGTATGGAAAACCCAGATAGCTCCCAATGCCTATACCGATGCTCCGGCTGCGTTCTATGAAGGAGATGACGCTTATTTCTTCTGGAATGATAATCGCAACATCGAGGTTGCGAGCGTATCCAATCCTTATGGATGTGTTTTCGGACAATATCTGAATCTGGCAGACGGCACTCCTGCTGGCGTGCGGCAGGTACAGGCCGCTTCCGGTGCGAAGGTCAGCTTCGATGGTTCAGTTATCCGGTGTGAGTCCGGTTCAGCCGGCTTCCTGACAGTCTGTGACATGGCCGGTGTAATAGTGGCATCGTGTCCCCTCCAGCCCGGTATCAACGAAGTGACCGCCGATTTCGCCAAGGGTGTTTATGTTGTATGCCTGACGGATGATTGTGGCAAGACTGTAACAAAAATTGTAAAATAATCCTGTAATTATATGAAACATAGATTCTTGATCAGCACCGCGGCTGTCCTGTCCGGCATTGTCGCCATGGGTCAGACTTACGGTACCCCCTTCTTTACGGAGGGTTTCGATAGCGGAGAAGCATTTGCCAAGTGGACTGCCGAGTCGCTCAACGCGACTGATCCGGACGGAGCCACAGGATGGGAGCTTTGTCCCGATACTGGATTTGATGCCATTGATCCGGGCAGCAAGAGTTCCGCCGGTTTTCATCTGCTGAAGAGCAAACGCGACGAGCAGGCATTGGCCTCGCCGATGATCGACGGTACTGGAAAAGGCGTACCCGTCATCGGCTATAACGCCTACGTCTATGATCTGACCTTTAACAGTAATAATTTCGGCGCCGCTCTCGGCCTCTTCATGTTTGCCGACGCGCGCCTTGAAGGAGAGGAAAACTGGGAAGAGGTCTTCACTGCCAATACGTTCAATGGTAAGTTTGTACCTATAGGCCCGAAGGGCTGGTATAACTTCTACGGCGTGCTGCCCGAGAAGTATGCCGGAAAGAAGTTTCAGGTGCGTCTGCGATACCGCGTGAACTTCTTTACCAATGCTGAGGACCGCTATGTGTACGTAGACAATCTGTATGTGGCCGAAAAGCCGGCAGCAGAGGCCGAGGCGACCAAGCTCGCTCCTGTCGGCGTCACTGACACTCGGGAAAGAGAGACGGCGGTCAGTCTGACCGTCCGCAACAACGGTGCGGCAGCTCTCAGTAACTTCAATATATGGTATCAGCTCAACGACGGCGAGAGAGTCACTCAGACTGTAGCCGGTCCGTTGGAGGCTGGCGCGACCGCCACGTACGACTTTGATGAAAAAGTTGACTTCAGTACTCCGCTCGGACATTGGGACATCAAGGCCGGTGTCATGGCTGCGGGTGACCCCTGGCCTGCCAATGATAACGTAAGCGGCACGATAGAAAATAAGCTGGCCTCGCTTCCTTACGAGCCCACGTTCGTCAATGCCGCCACTGGCAAGTCGTTCAACGAGTATTGGGAGAATCCGAGTGTGCGCTACGGCCGCTGGGTTGTTGATGCCGACGCCACAGGCCACGGATTCTGGTATGCCAACATGTCGTCTCAAAGCGCTCAGATAGGCAATCTTATAAGTCGTCCTATCATTTTTGCAGACGGAAAACCTGTCAATCTCCGTTTCTCGGCCAATACAGGCTGGCGTGCCCAGAAGGAAGATGAGGAACTTGTGATCATTCCGGGTAAGATTCAGGTTTACTACACTCCTGACAAATCTGCAGCCGAAAGTGAATGGATGCTGATTTACGACAATCAGGCTCTGACCAACACTCCTGTGACCGGCAATGTCACGTTTATTCCTACGGCTTCCGGCCCCGGATTCATTGTATTCAAGGCTTGCTCGGACGCTAACGGCAAGAACACTCAGGCGTATGTGCGTCTGGAGAATCTGTATATCGCCGAGGCTCATGACTATGACCTGGCTGTCAATGCCATTGTCGCTCCGACTGACGGCAAAGAGGCTTATGGCAAGGAAGAGACTGTGACGGTCAGAGTGGTAAACAACGGATCGAAAGAGGCTTCCGGCGCTAAGCTCAAGCTGAGTGTGGACGGCAATGAAGTGGCGCTCGAGGAGCTGCCTGCCGTGGCTTCGACCGCTTCCGTCGAATATACTTTTACCAAGAAAGCCAACTTGCTCGGTCCCGAGCACAAGGTGGAGGTAAGTGTAGTATGGGAAGCGGATCAGGATGCGGCCAACAATGCCAAGTCTCTCAATGTGATCAATACAAGCTGGTCCGATCTGGAGCTTGTCTCCATCGACGGTCCGCGCGGCGGAGAGCTCACGGACTCCGAGCATGTCGTCGTTACAATCGTAAACAAGGGCAATACGGAGCTGAAGGATATACCTCTTACTTTGAAAGTCGCCATGGAGCCTGACGGTAACCCGGTCGTCATCGAGGAGACAGCTGCAGGCCCCATAGCTCCTGAAGCTACTCTGCAGTACACATTTGCCGCCGCTTCCGACTTCGCTGTCGACGGCACTTACGCTGTTGAGGTAAGCTCGGCTTTGGCTGATGACTGGAATATGACCAATAACACGGTGGCGACTAAGATCAACAGTACGCACAAGAAACTGGATGCAGGCGTTGACGCAATAGTAGGGCCTACCGGCAAGTTGATGGGCACTGCCGAGAATATCATCATTTCTGTCAAGAACTATGGCGAGGCCGATCTGTTTGATGTGCCTGTGAGCGCCACTGTGAAGCGCGGCGACCTGACTGTGGCTGATTTGACCGGTTCTGTAGCATCTATACCTGTGGGCAAGAGCGTGGAATATACATTTGCCGCACCGGTAGATCTGAGTGCAGGAGGTACATATACAGTCGAGGCCAAGACATCTCTTACAAAGGATGCTGACAGCGGCAACGATAGCGCCAGCGGCGAACTCTATGCCTGGATTCTTGATTGCGGCGTTGAGTCTGTTGTGTTTCCGACCGCCGATGTGGAAGAAGGAGAACAGCCGATTACAATCCTGATTCGAAACTATGGCGATGCTCCGGTAAGCGATATTCCGGTGTATTTCAAGTTGGGCAACAATCCGCAGCGCGGCACTTTCGCCGGCACTATACAGGCTGGGGAAACAGCCGAATATACTTTCCCCACGAAGTATAAATTCGTGCTTGGACGCAGTTACAAACTGACTGCCTATACCAAACTGGAGGGCGATATGGACAGCTCCAATGATCAGTGCGAGGTAACTGTAAATCCCGTGAGCGGAGTAGGTTCTGTCTATGTTGACGGCTTCTGTACCGTCAGTGGCGTGCAGGGTGGTATCCTGTTCGAGACCTCCGGCGCAGCCGAAGCGGTAGTGTACGACGCAGCCGGCACATGTGTGATTCGCATGAGTCTTGACAGTAACAAGAAGACGGTGTCGCTTGCCCCCGGTATCTACGTAGTAGGCGTATGTGATGGCGTAGATAGCGTAATAAAGAAAGTAGCTGTAAAATAAACCATTGACCTTCATATATCAAGGCGGCTGTGTCAGTTAAGACACGGCCGCCTTTGTATCATACTCGGAAGCGATTTGGACTGGAAGGTGAAACCGCGTCAGCGGAGGGCTGCGAGGCGGTCTTTGCAGGAGGCATCGCCACGGCTGGCGCCGAGGGTGTACCACTTGATTGCTTTCTGCTTGTCGGCGGGGATTCCGTCGCCTATCTCGTAGATGCTGCCTACGCCGAAGCAGAAGTTGCCGTATTTGTCCAGCTCTGCCGCACGCTCCAGATAGCGCATGGCTTCGGCAGTGTTCCTGACAGCGGGATTGGTCAGCAGCAGCAGTCCGAGCGCGCTGTTGTAAACGTCGCAGTCGTCGCCTGCTACGGCCTTGCGGTACCAGCCTAAGGCCGATTTCGGGTCTGTAGACTCATCCATGTTTCCCATCCAGTAGCATGAAAGCGGCCAGCCTTGGTCGGCTGACAGACGCAGCAGACGCCGCGCCTCCTGTTTGTCCATCGGTACGCCGTCTCCCTCAAGATAAGCCTGTCCCAGACAGCACTGGGCATCGGCGTTTCCGCGCTCGGCTCCGCGGCGGTAAGCTGCCAGAGCCTTCCTTTTCCATTCATCCGCCTTGGCCGGGTTGGCCGGGCAGTTCAGTCCTAACCGATAGGCTGTGGGGAGCCAGCGCAGAGCGTCGTAATAGTCCTGGTCGGCGGCTTTTTCAAGCCATTGTAGCCCTTCGGCTTTCTGCTGCGGGGTGGCGTTGCCGGAGCTGAGAGCCATGCCGGCGTAATATTGCGCCGCCGCGTTGCCGCGTTTGGCTAAAGGCAGATAGATGGCCAGTACCTCGGCATACTTGCGTTGGTCGAGCAGTTTTTTTGCCTCCTTCATCAGCTCGGCGGTAACGCCGTCGTCCATGCCGGGGGAGAGCAGGCGGGCGGGGATGTCGAAGCGGAGCTCGTAGATGGTCTTGGACTGCAGCTGCTCGACGGGGGAAATGTCGGCGAAGACCACCCGCACCGTCTCGGTGCCGGGGCAGGCCACGTCGAACATGCGGGTGCCGTCGTCGCCGGCTTCGAGCCATACCCAGTATTCATTGGTGTGGAACTCCGGCTCGCCTATCAGGTTGCCGTCGAAAGTGACGCCCTGCACCGGCAGCTTGACCTTGACGATAGCGGCGGTATTGCCGTTGAAGTCCTGGCGCAGCATCTTGCCGTGCATCACGTCGCCCGAAGCCTCAAAAGAGACGGGCCGCAGCTCCTGAGCCGCCCCCGCAAGCGTAACTATGCAGAGATTTATGAAAACAAATAGATATCGCATGGATTATTTGTATTTGGCAAGGTTATCCTTGCAGTTGGAGTGACCCATATCGGCGCCTTTCTGCCACCATTTGCGCGCCTCAGCCTTGTCAATCGGCACGTCGTAGCTTCCATTATACAGGATATCGCCAAGCACCCAGCAAGTAGTGCCGTAGTCATCTTTTTCAGCGGCTTTGCGGTACCAGGCCAACCCCTTCGATGTATCCCTTATTTCCGGTTCTTCAAGATAAAGTTTACCTAAGTACTCGGCATATAGGGGATCATTCTTATCCTGCCAGGCCATAAGATAATACTTTTCAACCTGCTTTAAATCCTTGGAGACGCTTTTCCCGTTTTTATACATATTGCCGAGACTCCAGGCTGACCTGGCTCTCAGTTTATGAGGCTTTTCAATCGATTTGCTATACATCTCAAAAGCCTTTTTATAATCAGTGTGACCCGCATTGCCGTAATAAAGCGATGAGGCATATCTTTCCATCATTTCCGGGTCTCCGGCCTCGGCTCCTTTCTTAAATACTTTTTCGGCTTCTCCATACCATTTGTGTTGTAGTTTCTCGTCTTTTGGAAAACCGTTCCAGCCGTATTCATAATTCATCGCCAAAGAGGTAAGCGCGTTTATGTGACCGGCCTTGGCAAGTCTCTCAAGTATCGCGCGACTCTTGTCGAAGTCTTTAGCCACATATTTGCCATGCAGCAGAAGATCGGCGTAAGTGTATTCCGCGTCCGCGCTTCCGGCTTCCATAGCCCGCTGGAGCAGCTCCAGGCCTTTGGCCACATCCTGAGGAATATATTCGCCGTAAATCAGGGCTGAGGCGTATATCGTCATAGCCTTGGCGTCGCCACGGTCAGAAAGTGACTTCCATATGGCTGCGGCCTCAGCTTTATTGCCTTCGGCGTATAGTTTGTCGGCTTGGTTGAGCAGCTCGGCCGGGGATGTTTTCTGCTCCTCAAGGGTCAGGGATAGTGAGGCGGGGTTGGTTTCGTCGAGCGTAACGGAGCGGACGGCGGATTCATAGCCGTCGGCGCTTATCTCTACTGAATGGACGCCGGCCAGCAGGTCGGTAAAGCGGCGAGGCGAGCTGCCCATGTCTTTGCCGTCGATTTTTATTTTGGCTCCGACAGGGCGGCAGTTGATGTCGAGCACCGCGTAATGGGGCGCGAGCGCGGGGATGTCGAGAGCCTTTGTCTCGCTCTCAGCCAGGTCGATAGAGGCACTGTATGGTCTGTAGCCGTCGAGCTCCACGTCCAGCCGGTAAGAGCCGGGCGAGAGCTGGCCACTCCACGAGCCTTTGCCTCGCGGCTGGCCGTTGAGGCTGATGGCCGCGCCGGGAGTGGCGCACTTAAGCGTCAGCGTAGCCTTGCTGGACTTGAGGCTGACGGTACGGCTGACCGGTTCGCCGCCCCGGACGATGGTGAAAGTGTCCGAGTAAGTGGCGTGGCCCGGCGCGCGCACCTCAAAAGTGTGGTTGCCGTAGCGGCAGAAAAGGGCTGCCTGGCCGTCAGTTACCTCCTGCATCTCGCCGTCTACCAGCACCATGACATTGGTGCGCGGCTCTACGACGAGGGAGAAATAGTTGCCTCCCGGGTCTGCCGGCCCGCTTGTGCCGGAGGAGAGGAGGCGGGCGGGGATGTCGAAGCGGAGCTCGTAGATGGTCTTGGACTGCAGCTGCTCGACGGGGGAGATGTCGGCGAAGACCACCCGGACCGTCTCGGTGCCGGGGCAGGCCACGTCGAACATGCGGGTGCCGTCGTCGCCTGCTTCAAGCCATACCCAGTATTCATTGGTGTGGAACTCCGGCTCGCCTATCAGGTTGCCATCGAAAGTGACGCCCTGCACCGGCAGCTTGACCTTGACGATAGCGGCGGTATTGCCGTTGAAGTCCTGGCGCAGCATCTTACCGTGCATCACGTCGCCCGAAGCCTCGAAAGAGACGGGCCGCAATTCCTGCGCCGCGCAGGCAAGCGCAACCAAGCATAAAATCAGGGTAATAAGGAAAGAACGCATGGCGGTCGGGGTTTATTTGTAAGATGAGGCTACCTGGAATATCTCCTGGAAAATCTTGCGGTCCAGCTCGGTAAGGGCTATGCCTCGGCGCGCCATGGCTCGGGCGGCTATGTCGAAGAATTTCCGCAGGTCTACGTCGCGGAAACCGGCTGTGGGGCTGCCTTCCGAGAAGCTGGGCACGAAGGGGCGGGGGAAGCCGGCTCCGTGGATGTTGCAGCCTACGCCTATGACGGTCGCGGTGTTGAACATGCAGTTGATGCCCGCCTTGGAGTGGTCGCCCATCATCAGGCCGCAGAACTGGAGGTCGGTGCGCAGGAAGGAACGCTTCGGGTAGTTCCAGAGGCGTATCTTGGTATAGTCGTTCTTGAGGTTGGAGGCGTTGGCGCCGGCGCCGATGTTGCACCATTCGCCGATTACGGCGTTGCCGAGGTATCCGTCGTGAGCCTTGTTGGAGTATCCGAACATTACCACATTGTTCAGCTCGCCTCCCACCTTGCACCAGGGACCGAGCGTCGTTTCGCCATAGATTTTGGCTCCCATGTTGATTTGCGCGTGCTCGCAGAGAGCCAGTGGTCCGCGTACGCAGGAACCCTCCATTATGACGGCGTGCCGCCCTATATAGACCGGTCCTCCGGAGACATTTATAATGGCGCCCTCTACGGTGGCTCCATCCTCGATGAACAGAGCCGGGGTGCCGTCCGGCAGAGTGGGGTTGCCAATCAGCTTGTTGGAAGGGGAGAGAGGCGCGCTGACGCGTCCGGCAGTCAGGCGGCGGTAGTCGTCGGCTATGGCCCGGCCGTTGTTCAGAAACAGGTCATACAGATAGTGGAGCGGCGTGCATGCTCCCCGGAAAGTAACCACGGGAACCTCGGCGCGTCCGGCGATAAGCTCCTCAAACTCCTCCATCGAGCCGCAGAAGGCTACGTACTCGCCGTCGGGAAGGACTATGGCGTGGCCCGCCGCCAGGTCGCGGATGGCGTCGGCCAGCTCAGGAGAGGGGAGGCAGTTGGCTGCCACAAACCAGTTCTCCGCCTCCGGTCTGGGTACAAACTTATCGCGCAGATACGGAGCGGTATAGACGCTGTAGCGACCGGGCAGACAAGCCTGCCATTTTTCGGAAATGGTAGTTATGCCTATACGGAAATCGCTTACAGGACGTGTAAACGAGAGCGGCAGCATGTCGGCGTGGACGGCGGCCGAATCATATAATATGATATTCTTCATCAGTCAGGATATTACGTTAATGTTGCAAATTTAGCTTTTTTTTGATTGCTCCTGTCCGTATTAACTTTTTTTAAGAATTGAGAAACCTAAGAGGAAATCTAAAGGATGTAGAATGGCATGGATGAGATTAACGGGTATAAAATATTATGTTTGTTTCATTTTTAAGTGAAATATTTGTTGTACCGTTGCGTTATAATATCAAATGCCAATATACCTGACTTATGAGCGAAGTGGAATTATATCTTATCCAAGATGGAGAGTGCTGTACAATCTATACGTTGCAGTTTCTCCGTGATGTCGAATCTGAATTTGAAAAATTTGTTGCCAAATTCAGAGAAGATGCCGAGTACAGTGAGGATTTCTCGCGCATTGCCGCATTTATAAAACGTATAGCCAAGACTGGTGCGTTGGAACGGTATTTCCGTCCTGAGGGCAAGATGAATGACTCTGTGGTCGCGCTGCCGGTAATATCTTCAAAATTACGTCTTTATTGCCTACGTCTGTCAGATAAGATACTTGTATTGGGTAATGGTGGCGTGAAAACATCCCGGCGATATGAAGACGATACGCTCCTTAACGGGTATGTGATGACTTTGCAAAAATTTGAGAAACTTCTCAAACAGGAAATCGCCAGCGGTAACGTGACTATTACTGAATCGACAATAGAAACCGACAATATATTTGAAATATGAAGCGTACATCCAGAACACTTGAAGAAATGCTCGGTCCAATTCCGCCAAACGTTCAGGCAGAGGTTGATCTTTCCTTTGAAATATCCGATCGCATAGATACCCTCATGAAACAACGAGGCTTATCGAAAAAACAGTTTGCCGAAGCCCTCGGGCGCAGACCGAGCGAAATCACTAAATGGCTGAGCGGTCAGCATAATTTTACTATTGCTACGCTCGCAATGCTCTCCTCCTTCTTCGGTCAGTCGATTATTAGGGTCGGTTAAGCTTAGTATGCGCGCATACTATGCGTGCAAAAAAAAGATTTTGGAAGATGCGGATTTTTTCGTAAATTTGTGAGTTTATTGGGCAACTGGGCTGAAGCGGTTGGCCGAGGACAAATCAATGCAAAATCAAAATACTATATATCGGCTATGAAGTTTAATATTTCGAGTAAAGTGCTGTCGCAGCAGCTTTCGGCTGTCAGCAAGGTCATAAGCAGCAAGAACGCGCTGTCCATACTGGACAATTTCCTCTTTTCGCTGGAGGGAAACATACTGACCATTATCGGATCCGATCAGGAAAACACGATGATCGCCACACTGGAGGTAATGGAACCGGAGGGAGAGGGCAAGATAGCCATTCCGGCCAAGCGTCTGCTCGACATGCTCAAGGAGGTGGCCGGCCAGCCGCTGACGTTCTACATAAACGATGAGAACAAGGACATAGACATCCGCTTCATGAACGGTCATTTCAACTTCATGGGCATAGATGGCAACGAGTATCCGATGCCTGAGGAGAGCAGCGCCGAGGCACACCGCATGACGCTGCCCGCCGGCGTAGTGCGCAAGGGTCTGGAGAACACACTGTTTGCAGTCAGCCCTGAGACAATCCGTCCGGTAATGACCGGCGTGTACTGGGACATCTGCCCTGTAGGCGACGACGGCCAGCCGCAGCCCGGCATCACGTTTGTCGCCTCTGACACCCACAAGCTGGTGCGCTATATCAACACCGAGGTCAATCCGGAGCATACGACATCGTTCATCATGCCTCCCAAGCCTGCCAACATACTTCGCGGCCTGATAGGCAAGGAGGAAGCCGACATCACAATCGAGCTGAGCGACAAGAGCGCTACTTTCGGACTGGGAGACTTCAAGCTTTCCTGTCGATTCATCAACGGCAAATATCCCAACTACAACCGCGTCATACCGCAGGACAATCCGTTTGAGCTGACCGTAGACCGCGTTTCGCTGCTTACGGCCATGCGCCGCGTGGGACTGTTTGCAAGCTCTGCCTCGTCGCTCGTGCGTCTGAACATACGCCAGGGCGAGGTGCTTCTCGCCACGCAGGACCTGGACTACTCGATTTCGGCCGAGGAGAGACTGGACTGCGAATATAGCGGCAACGCCATGACCATAGGCTTCAACGTGACCTATATGATAGAGGTACTCAACAATATGGCTGCCGATACGGTGGTAATCAAGCTTTCTGACCCGGCTCGCCCCGGTGTGTTTCTGCCGCAGGTCAATCTTGAGGGAGAGGATTTGCTCGTGCTGCTGATGCCGATGCAGGTTATGGACTATTAAGAGACTGCCTGCATGAAACTGAATCTGGAGCGTCCCCTGGTGTTCTTCGATCTGGAGACCACGGGGGTAAACATAGGTACCGACAGGATAGTGGAGATATCCTGCGTCAAGGTCAGACCCGACGGCTCGCATACGGAGTACTCGCAGCGCATCAATCCCGAAATGCCGATTCCTGCAGCCGCCACCGCCATACATCATATCACTGACGAAGATGTCAAAGACAAGCCCCGTTTCCGCGACCTGGCCGACAAGCTGATGGCCGCCTTCGAGGGCTGCGACATAGCCGGCTTCAACAGCAACAAGTTCGACATTCCTCTGCTGATGGCGGAGTTCGCCCGCGTCGGCATGAATTTCTCGCTGTCCGGGCGACGCTTGATAGATGTACAGACCATATACCACAAGCTGGAGCAGCGCACTCTCTCGGCCGCCTACCGCTTCTATTGCGGCAAGAATCTGGAGGATGCACATTCAGCTCTGGCCGACACAATGGCTACTTATGAGGTGCTGATGGCTCAACTCGACCACTATGACGAGACTGACGATTTCGGCAACGATATGGAGAAGCTGGCCCGGTTCTCAATCCAGGGCGGCAATATGGATTTGGCTGGACGCCTGTCCCGCGGACAGGACGGCGAGGCCGTCTTCAACTTCGGTAAATACAAAGGTCAGAAAGTGGCCGATGTTTTCCGTAAGGAGCCGAGCTATTACCGCTGGATGATGCAGGGCGATTTCCCAAAGGACACGAAGGACATAATTACCACCATATATATAAAGACGGTAAAGAAGTGAGCAGTCTTGAAGGAAAACATATAGTATTAGGTATAAGCGGCGGCATCGCTGCCTACAAGAGCGTTACCCTGCTGCGGCTGCTGCGCAAGGCCGGCGCCGAGGTGCAGGTGGTCATCACGCCCCACGGCAAGGAGTTCATCACTCCGGTCACGCTCTCGTCGTTGAGCGGGAAACCCGTAGTAAGCGAGTTCTTTACCGCCAATACCGGAGAATGGCACTCTCATGTGGACTTAGGGCTGTGGGCCGACGCGCTCGTGATAGCTCCGGCTACGGCTTCCACGCTGGCCAAGATGGCGCACGGTGTGGCTGACAATATGCTGATTACCACTTACCTATCAGCCAAGGCGCAGGTGTTCGCGGCTCCGGCCATGGACCTGGACATGTTCGCCCATCCGACCACACAGCGCAATCTGCGGCAACTGCGCGAGGACGGCGTGATAATCATCGAGCCGGCATCGGGCGAGCTTGCTTCCGGGCTGACCGGAAAAGGCCGCATGGAGGAGCCTGAGGGTATCTTCGCTGTGCTGGAGGCTTATTTCAGCACAGACAAACCGCTCAAAGGCAAAAAAATATTAATAACGGCAGGCCCGACGTACGAAAACCTGGATCCGGTACGTTTTATCGGCAATTATTCGAGCGGCAAGATGGGCTTCGCCCTCGCCTCGCAGGCGGCCAAGGCCGGCGCCGAGGTCACGATAGTGGCCGGCCCGGTGGAACAGCCCACCCCCTCCGGAGCGGTTAGACGTATCGACGTGACCGGAGCGCGGGAGATGCTGGCGGCTTGCGAGAGTGTGTTTGCAGATGCAGACGCGGCTATCTTCTGTGCCGCTGTGGCCGATTATCGTCCTGCCGAGTGCTGCGACGTCAAGATAAAGCGCGAGAGCCGGGAGGAGATGACACTCAGGCTCACACGCAATCCGGACATCGCCGCCACTCTGAGCGGACACAAGCGCGACGGCCAGATTACCGTAGGCTTCGCCCTGGAGACAGACCACGAGATGGAGAACGCCTGTGCCAAGGCTGCGCGCAAGAACCTGGACTGGATAGTACTCAACTCTCTGCGCGACCCCGAGGCCGGATTCCGCAAAGATACCAACAAGGTCACTGTCATCGAGGCCGCTACCGGCGCCGGACATCCGTTTGAGGCCAAACCCAAGGAGGAGGTGGCCCGGGATATATTGAAAACAGTATTCAGATTATGACACATTTCATCCGTATATTGCTGATTCTTGCGCTGTCGCTGGCTCTGCCTGCCGCCGCGCAGGAGCTTAACTGCACTGTCGAAGTCAATTCATCGAAAATCGAGGGTACCGACAAGTCGCCTTTCGACGAGCTGCAGGAGGCCATGACCGAGTATTTCAATACCCGTAAATGGACCAACGCCCAGTTTGCGCCTAACGAGAAGATAGAGTGCCGCTTCTTCATGACTGTCAGTAAATATGAGGATGAGAAATTTACGGCCGACGTCCAGGTGCAGGTGTCGCGTCCGGTGTACAACAGCACATACACCACGACCCTGCTCAACTTCAAGGACACCAAGGTGGAGTTCACACACCGCCGCGGCGAGCAATTAGTCTACAACGAGTCTACCTGGGAAGACAATCTTACGGCCATACTCAACTATTATGCCAATCTCTTCCTGGCTCTGGACTTCGATTCGTTCTCGCCGCTGGGCGGGCAGCCCTACTTCGACCGTATGGCCAGCATAGTCCAGATGGCGCAGAGCAGCGGAGAGACGGGCTGGCGTGCTTTTGAAGATACCAAAAACCGCTCGGCTGTCCTCGGCTCCTATACCGACGCATCGACATCGGGCATACGAGAACTGATGTACAATTATCATCGAAAGGGTCTGGACGAGATGGTAACCAGTCCTGACAAGGGTCGCGCCGTGATTACCGAGTCGCTGAAGACCCTGCAGAAGATATACCAGAACCAGCCTATGAGTGTCGCTCTCTCCATCTTCAAGGATACGAAGCTCGACGAGCTGGTCAACATTTATTCCGGAGCGCCCGACTCCGAACGCGAGGATGTCTACAATCTGCTGAAAGACATCTATCCCACCGAGACAGAGCGGCTGGAGCAGATCAGACACCCGGTAAAGAAATAGACGAGATGTTCAGACGACTGTATATAAGCAACTATGCGCTGATAGAGAGCGTGGAGCTGACACCGGGCCCGGGCCTTACTGTGATTACGGGCGAGACCGGCGCCGGCAAGTCGATATTGCTCGGCGCTCTGTCGCTGCTGCAGGGCGGACGCGCCGACGCACGCCGCATCGCCGCCAATGGCAGGAAGACGGTGGTGGAAGGCGCTTTCTCCACCGATGTGTCGGGCATGCGCGAGCTGCTGGAGAGCCATGACCTGGAGTGGAATGACGAGGAACTGCTGCTGCGGCGTGAGATTTCATCTACAGGCCGCTCGCGTGCCTTCGTCAACGACACGCCGGTCAGTCTCCAGGTCATGGGCGAGATTGCGGCCCGGCTTATAGACATACATTCGCAGCATCATAATCTGCTGATAGGCGATGCTTCGTTTCAGTTGAAGGTAATAGACGCCATAGCCGACAACGAGGCGGAACGCACGGCTTACCGCGACTGCTATCGTGAATATATGAAGCTGCACGGGCGCGTGGCCGCTCTGAAAAAGCGCATAGCCGCCGGCCGGGAGAACGAGGAGTTCATCCGCTTCCGTCTGGAGCATCTGCACAAGCTGAAGCCCAAGGCCGGCGAGCAGGCCGAGCTTGAGCGCAAGCAGGAGATTTTAGGCGACTCGGCGGCGTTGAGCGAGAACCTGGGTATTGCCGTAGAGGCGTTGAGCGGCGACGGACGCTCTGCTCTGGGCGAGCTGCGGGAATGTCGGCGGGTAATGCAGGAGGTCAATACAGATCTGTTTGAGGAACCGGGGGAGGAGAACGGCATCATGGATAGGCTGGAGTCTGTCATGGTGGAGCTGCGCGACATATCCGACACTCTGGCGGACTGGGCCGCGCGCGTGCATGCCAATCCCGTGCTTCTCGACAAGATAGAGCGGCGTCTGCAGCAGATATACGAAGCGCAGCGCCGGCTGAAAGTGGCTGACGAGAGCGGGTTGCTCGAGCTGCAGACTACTCTGGAGAGTCAGCTCGCCGCCATTACAGGCGAGGACGACGAACTGCCGGCCCTTGAACGCGAGCTGAAGGAGCTCGGGGCCTCGCTGAAGCGATGTGCCGAAGCCCTGACCGAGACGCGCCGCCGCGGCGCTGACCGGTTTGCGGAAATGCTGGTGGAGACCGCGCTGCCGCTGGCTATGCCCAACATCAAGTTTGCCGTGAGTCTGAGTGCCGGCAAGCTTACCCCGGAGGGGCGCGACGTGCCGTCGTTTCTCTGCTCCTTCAACAAGAATCAGGAGCTGCAGAGCGTCTCGGCAGTGGCGTCCGGTGGCGAAATCTCGCGCCTGATGCTCTGCCTGAAAAGCATAATCGCCGGCCGCATGGAGTTGCCGGTACTCGTCTTTGACGAAGTGGACACAGGCGTCAGCGGCGACGTCGCTTCGCGCATCGGCGCCATGATGCGAGGCATAGCCGCGAGCCGTCAGGTCATCGCCATTACCCATCTGCCTCAGGTGGCCACGCAGGGCGACGTGCATTATAAGGTATATAAGGAGGATACAGCCGACGCCACCCATAGCCATGTCCTGGCTCTTGAAGGCGAGGCGCGCGTCATGGAGACCGCGCGCATGCTCTCCGGCGCCGAAGTGGATGAAGCCGCCATACAGAACGCGCGGTCGCTGTTGAAGCAAAAGAAATAACCCGAAATGATAGACAAGAAAGAGTATATATTCGGCCTTCGCGCCGTCATCGAGGCCATCGAGGCCGGAAAAGATATAGACAAGGTATTGATTCGCAAAGATCTGGCCGGCGGCGATCTGTCGCGTGAGCTGCTTGCGAAAATCAAGGAGTACGGAGTGATAAGCCAGCGGGTGCCGCTGGAGAAGCTCAACCGCATAACGATGAAAAACCACCAGGGATGCATCGCGTTGCTTTCGGCTGTCACGTACTACAAGCTGGAGCAGGTGGTGCCCTCGCTGTACGAGGAAGGCATGCTGCCTTTCATAGTGCTGCTGGACGGCATTACCGATACCCGCAACTTCGGCGCCATCGCCCGGACGGCCGAGTGTGCCGGTGTAGACGCCATAGTCATACCCGAGAGACACAGTGTCAGCGTCAACGGCGATGCTGTGAAGACCTCGGCCGGAGCCTTGCTTCACCTGCCCGTATGCCGCGAGACAAGCATAGAGGAGGCCGTGAAGTATCTGAAAGATTCCGGATTTACCGTGGTAGGCGCTACAGAGAAGGGGCGTGACGAATATACCGATGCCGACTACACAGGTCCGGTAGCCATCGTCATGGGAGCCGAAGACACCGGCATAAGCGACGGCGTGCTGCGCCTCTGCGACAGTCTGGCGGCCATACCCATCATAGGCTCCATAGGCAGCCTGAATGTCTCTGTCGCTGCCGGGGTAATGATGTACGAAGCTGTAAGGCAACGCCTTGCGGCCGGCCAAAGCCACGAATGAAGAATCAAAATTGGCTATGTTAGTTTTTTTCCGTAACTTTGCAGACCAATTCATTTGTTACTATGATTAATCGTGTCTTGATAAGAATCAAAGTAGTCCAACTGTTGTATTCTTATCTGCTCACAGAAAAGTTGTTTACACTTGAGAGTCAGCCTACGCCTCCTACCAAGGAGAAGAGGTTTGCCTATCAGCTGTATCTCGACATGCTGGCTCTGATGGTGCGTCTGGCCGGTGCCGTAGAACAGCGCGGGGGCCACAGGCCGCTGGAAGACAATCGCTTCATCCGGATGGTAAGAGAGGATGAGAAGATACGCTCGCTTATAGTGAAGCAGAATATGGAGCAGTCGCCTTTCGCCTCGCCTCAGCTGCTGGGTCAGATAGCCGCCGCTGTCAAGGAGTCGTCTGTCTACAAAGCCTACGTAAAGCAAGGCTCTGTCGATATGTCGGGTGATCTGAAGGTATGGCGCGAGATTTTCTCTATTTTCCTGATGCGTAGCGAAGCCCTCGGCGCCATATTCAGCCAGCAGCCCAATTTCTCGCTGCGTGGCGTAGAGAGGATGCGCGGCCTGATGGAAGTGACGTTTGTCAATTTCTCATCATCTCAGGATCATGTGGCCGATGCTCTCAAGACCCTGAACTTCAGCCTCGGCAAAGCTCGGGAGCTATATTGCCGCATGTTGCAGCTCGCCGTTGAGCTGACCCGCCGGCAAAACCTCAATCTTGATGCCGCCCGGCACAAGTATGTAGTCACAGACCGCGACCTGAATCCCAACCTGCGTTTCGTGGAGAACGGATTTGTAAGAGCGCTCGCCGAAGATCCCGACTTCGTCGCTCTGCAGGATGAGCGTAAGGGTAGCCTGACGGCGGAGAACCCGATACTGATAAACGCTTTGCTCAAGACAGTGACGACCTCCGAAGTCTATCGAGACTATATGGATGCGCCCGATACCGATTTTCGCAATGATTGCGAGTTCTGGCGCAACCTGTACAGATTCGTTATATTCCCCGATCCCGATCTTAGCGAGGCGCTGGAAGACAAATCTGTATTCTGGAACGATGACCTCGATATCATCGGCACCTTCGTGCTGAAGACCATACGCCGCTATGAAGATGGCAGCCAGCACCCGATAATGCCCATGTATAAGGATGACGAGGACGCCCGTTTCGGCCGAGAGCTGTTCAACGCTGTGGTCAAGCACAAAGACGAATACCGCGCCCTTGTCGCAGCAGTACTCAACAAAGACTCCTGGGATGCAGACCGTCTGGCCTTCATGGATGTGGTAATTCTTCTGACGGCGCTCGCCGAACTGATGAATTTCCCGAAAATCCCCGTAAACGTAACTATCAACGAATACATCGAGCTTGCCAAAGCTTACAGCACGCCCAAGAGCGCATTCTTTATCAACGGCATCCTCGGCGCGGCGGTAAGCCATCTGCGCGAGGAGGGCAAACTGATAAAAGCATAAATAAGTATAACCTCTAAACAAATATCGTAATGTTGAACCTTATCATCCTTCAGGCGGCCCAGCAGGGCGGCGGCGGTTACACCGGCATCATCATGATTGTCGCTATGGTCGCAATCTTCTATTTCTTTATGATTCGTCCGCAGAACAAGAAACAGAAGGAAATCAAGAAAGCCCGCGAGGCCCTGGGCAACGGAGATCGCGTAGTGACCGCCGGCGGCATCTATGGAAAAATCAAGGAGACCGGCGATACGACATTTATAATCGAAATCGCCAGCGGAGTGAATATCAAGATAGAGAAAACATCGGTATATCCGGCCCCCGAAACTGTTCAGAAGGACGCCAAGAAATAAAGAAATGCGCCTATGGCGGCTGCGGGCAAGGGCTTTAAGGGATTGAGCGAGCGCTGGAAGAACTGGCGCAAGACAGGTCGTCTGCACGACCTGAGTCTCTTTGCGGTCTTTGTGGTAATAGCCGGTGTGTTCTGGACGGTAATGGCGCTCAATGACACAGTGTCGGCCGATCTGGATGTCAGGATTGACATTACGGGAGTGCCCGACACCGTGACGTTTATCAATGACCCTCCCTCTGTCATCCACGTCACTGTGCGCGACAGAGGCGCGTCGCTGGCCCGGCGGAAATTCATGCAGACCCCGGTACTGCATTTCAGTTTCGCCGAGTATGCTTCCGACGGTTACCTGCGTGTGAGCCAGTCTGCCCTGACTTCCCATGTCAGAGCGCTGTTTGGCAGTAATGCGTCGTTCAATATCACTTCGGCCGACTCCATATCGCTGATGTACACCTCGGCTCCCGCAAAAACGGTGCCGGTAAAAATCAATGCAGACGTGACCACTGCTCTGGGCAAAGTCCTCAACGGCAAGCCGCGCGCCTCGGTACGCGAGATAAAGATTTACTCCAGCCGCGACATACTGGATACCATCTTTTATGTCAACACTGCGAAAATAGTGCGCCGCGGGCTGACAGACCCGGTCACTCTGCAGGTCAAGCTTTGTCCCATCAAAGGCGTAAAGATGGTTCCGTCGACGATTGATGTCACTATCCCGGTAGAACCTCTTGAGAACCGCCGTACCGCAGTCGATATATCCGTTGTCAATGTACCGAAAGGGGAATCCCTGGTGCTGTTCCCGGCCAAAGCCGAAGTCTCGTATCTGGTGCCTATGAGCATGCGCGACGACTCCCGCGCTCCATTCCGCGTGATAGCCGACTACGCTTCTCTTAATTCCGCCGCCGACACCCATATACGCCTGCGGCTTGCCAGCCCTCTGCCAGCCGGAGTGGCCGACGCGCAGCTGGAGCAGGACAGCGTAGAGTTTACCATCATACGCCAGAACAAGACGCCATGAGAGGTCTTATTGGTGTGACGGGAGGCATAGGTAGCGGCAAGAGTGTCGTGTGCCGCGTCTGCGCGCTTCGTGGCGCAGCGGTCTATGATTGCGACGCACGCGCCAAAGCCATAATGGACAGCTCCGACGAGATAAAGCAGGCATTGCGCTCCATAGCCGGCGACTGCGTGGTGGACGGGTGCGGTGTCATTGACAGAATGGAGCTTGCCCGGCGCCTGTTTGCCGACGAGCAGGTGCGTCTGGCCGTCAACGCGCTGGTGCATCAGGCCGTGCGCGACGATATCGAGGCGTGGGTTCGTCAGGTCGGCGATCGGCCGGCGATAGTGGAAAGCGCCATTATGCACACCGCCGGTCTGGATCGGCTGGTGGAGCGGATATGGCTCGTGGAAGCCCCGGAATCCGTACGCATCGCGCGGGTAATATCGCGCTCCCGGCTGACCGAGGCGCAGGCGCGCGCAAGAATAGAGACGCAGCGCGCCGAGTTCGACGCTCTGCCGGCATCGAAGGTAATCAGAATCTGCAACGACGGCCTCACGCTGTTGCTCGCGCAGATTCCCGCGTTTTAAAGAAAGAAACTGTAAAACCAAGATATTATGACACTTAAGACGATACTCGCAATTACCGGCCGTCCCGGTCTCTTTAAGATTGTGACCAACGGTAAAAACATGCTTCTGGTAGAAGACCTGATAAGCGGCAAGCGCTTCCCGGCCCATAGCCGCGAGAAGATTGTAAGTCTCGGCGACATAGCCATGTACACCGACGCAGAGGAAATACCTCTGCCGGAAGTCTTTGAGAACGCCCGCAAGCTCTATGACGGCGCCAAGGTCGATTTAAAAGGTATGATTGCCGCCGGCAACCTGCGTGACGAGTTTGGAAAGGTACTGCCCAACTTCGACCGTGACCGCGTGTATGACAACGATATAAAGAAATTCTTCTCCTGGTACAACCTTCTGCTTGATGCCGGCTTCACATCCTTCGTTGAAGCCGAGCCAGCAGGCGAAGCCAAGGAGTCGGCCGAATATGCCGAACAGACACAAGAGTGATTATGGAAAGATGCGGCCGGAGGCAACGCCGAGTTGCCTTTGGCCGCACACTCTTTTTTATCGCGCCATGAGGTTCAGGAACCTTATCATACTGTTTTGTATGCTGCTGTCACTCAAGACGGAAGCTCAGGAGCTGCGTACGGTGTCGCTGGAGGCGTCGCCCACGCGGATTATGAACGGCAGCCTGCAGCGCGCCGACCTCAATGGCGTCACGGCCGCTCTGCTGATAGTCAGGCTGCCGGCCGAGGGTGTAAAGTTTGACGGCGACCTGATAGGGGAGCCTCTGTTTGACGTCAACGAATATTATGTCTGGCTTGAGACCGGGTGCCGCATGGTGCAGGTCAAGTGTCCCGGCGTCAACTCGCTGATGGTCCATTTCGAAGACCTCGGTATCCCTGCCCTGAAGTCCGGCCAGGTCTACGAACTGACCCTTGAGCTGCCTGCCTCTGCCTACGGTGCAGGCGGACTATCGGGGCGGAGCGGAGCCAATGGGGAAACGGTACGGCCTGCTCCTGAGAACCACACCCTGCGCGGTAAAATCACGGACAAGAAGGGGGAGGAGCTGATAGGCGCTTCCGTAGTGGTGGAGCGGCCCAACGGACATCAGGACGGACGGGCTACGGACATCGATGGGAATTATGTGCTGGAGAATGTGCCGGACGGGAGCATAGTGCGCGTGAGTTACGTGGGATACAGAACCAAGGAGATACGTCTGACCGGCAAAGTGCCTCCTGTGCTGGACGTGACACTCGACGAGGCCGGTGGGGTGCTGTCGAGCGGGATGCAGAGGGAGACGCTGTATTACGATCCGAACGATACATCTGAGTATTTCGACCTGAAGGGCAACCGGCTGCCGGCGCGCCCCGTGAAGAAGGGCACTTATCTGCGTATCAAGGACGGCAAGCCCGAAAAACTGGAGATAAAATGAGCCGGGGGAACGGGGACGGAGGCGGGGACGGAGAGCGGGAAGGAAATATTTGCAAAAAAGCTTGCCTAATTCATTAATTATTAGTAACTTTGCACCGCGTTAAGAAGATTCTGGCGCATCGAGTCCGGCTAAACATTTGTAAGACAAAGTGTTAGCTGTGTCTTTAGGTGTGCGGTCGGAATGACTTGAACGCGATTTTAAACTGAAATCAGAGAACTAATAAATAAATCAAAACACAAAAGAATGCCTACAATTCAACAATTAGTAAGAAAAGGACGTGTTGCTTTGGAAGACAAGAGCAAGAGCCCTGCTTTGGATTCTTGCCCCCAGCGTCGCGGTGTGTGCGTGCGCGTGTATACCACCACTCCTAAAAAGCCTAACTCGGCTATGCGTAAGGTGGCTCGTGTGCGTCTTACCAACGGCAAGGAGGTTAACTCCTATATTCCCGGAGAGGGTCACAACCTGCAGGAACACAGCATCGTTATGGTGCGTGGCGGTCGTGTGAAGGATCTTCCCGGTGTACGTTATCATATTGTTCGCGGTACTCTGGATACAGCCGGCGTTAACGGTCGTACTCAGCGTCGCAGCAAATATGGTGCGAAGCGTCCCAAAGCAGCCAAGAAATAACCAAGCGTCCGGCTGTAGCGCATCCGGGATATTGAAAGAAAAGGATGCGCGACATATAAATCACACAACATTTTCTAATTAGTTTTTGATTTATTGGATGGCTAAGGTTGAGTAAATGACCTGTTGAAGCGTAACCCGGTCATTGAAGCAACGGCGGAATCCTCGGCTCAAAGGAGAGAGGTGGCCGGAAAAGCAGCCAAAAACAAAAACACATTTTATTCTTGAAATGAGAAAAGCAAAGCCTAAAAAAAGAGTGATTCTCCCCGATCCCGTGTTCGGAGATGTGCGTGTCACAAAATTCGTGAATCACCTCATGTATGACGGTAAGAAGAATACCGCTTTCACTATCTTCTATACGGCTCTCGAGACTGTGAAGTCCAAGATGCCCAACGAGGAAAAATCAGCTCTTGAAATCTGGAAGAAAGCTCTGGAAAACATCACTCCCCAGGTGGAGGTAAAGTCCCGTCGTATCGGCGGTGCTACTTTCCAGGTTCCGACTGAGATTCGTGCTGACCGCAAGGAGTCGATCTCTATGAAAAATCTCATCATCTTCGCCCGTAAGCGTGGCGGCAAGACTATGGCTGACAAACTCGCAGCTGAAATTGTCGACGCATACAATGATCAGGGTGGAGCATTCAAGCGCAAAGAGGATATGCACCGTATGGCCGAGGCCAACCGTGCGTTCGCCCACTTCCGCTTCTAATGGATTTTCAAGACTCAGAACTTCAATAGAACAATGGCTAAACACGACGAACTTAATTTCACAAGAAATATCGGCATCATGGCTCACATCGATGCCG
>JAGBIJ010000047.1 GCA_017935045.1 Muribaculaceae bacterium | reverse complement strand
GCCGACATAAATGATAATCTATTATGCTTCGATTGAGGTTTTCTCAAAGTGCGCCTCGCGCAGCTTTTCGTCCACGTATCCGCGTGTCACGGTAAACGATTTCTCACCGGAGGATGGCACATCGAACATGGCGTCGACCATGACTGTCTCGACTATGGAGCGCAGTCCGCGCGCTCCGAGCTTATACTCTATGGCTTTGTCCACAATCAGGTCAAGGGCGTCTTCGTCAAATATCAGCTTTACGCCGTCCATCTCAAACAGGCGCTTGTATTGCCTGATGATGGCGTTCTTGGGTTCGACCAGGATGCGGCGCAGGGCCTCGCGGTCAAGCGGGTCGAGACTGGTCAGCACGGGCAGACGGCCTATGATTTCCGGTATGAGGCCGAAGCTCTTCAGATCCTGCGGCATGACATAGCTCATCAGATTATCTGTCTGCTCCTTGCGTTTGCGGGCATCGTGGCCGAAGCCTACGACCTGGGTATTGAGCCGGGCGGCTATCTTGCGCTCTATGCCGTCGAAGGCGCCGCCGCAGATGAAGAGGATATTCTTCGTATCCACGGCTATCATCTTCTGGTCGGGATGCTTGCGGCCGCCGTTTGGCGGCACGAGTACCACGGAGCCTTCCAGCAGCTTCAGCAATCCCTGCTGCACACCCTCGCCGCTGACGTCGCGGGTGATCGAGGGATTGTCGCTTTTGCGGGCTATCTTGTCGATTTCGTCGATGAAGACTATGCCCCTTTCGGCCTTGGCCACGTCATAGTCGCAGGCCTGCAGCAGACGGGTCAGCAGGCTCTCGATATCTTCGCCCACGTAGCCGGCTTCGGTCAGCACTGTGGCGTCCACGATAGTGAAGGGGACATCGAGCAGACGGGCTATGGTCTTGGCCAGAAGCGTCTTGCCGGTACCGGTAGGGCCTACCATTATAATATTGCTCTTTTCGATGTCTACGTCGTCTTTGGCGGCATCGAGCTGATGGTTAAGACGCTTGTAATGGTTGTAGACGGCTACGGAAAGATACTTCTTGGCGTTGGCCTGGCCGATGACGTACTGGTCGAGGAAGTCGCATATCTCCTTGGGGCGGGGCACCTTGTCCATCTCTATGGCAGGCGCCGTCTCGGCGGGCTGGCCTTTGTGAGCCTCGTCGCGCCTGTCCTCTATGAAGCGTATGCAGTTGTCGCACAGATACAGGTCGGGCAGTATGGGCGAGACATGGTTGGCGGCGCAGTCCTCGGCTCCGCACATGGAGCAGCGCATCACGGTTTTACTACTCTTTGCCATGGCGAAAGATTACTTTTTAGCGGGATTGACAAGCACACGGTCTATCATGCCGTAGGCCTCGGCCTCAGCAGCCGTCATCCAGTAGTCACGGTCGGAATCTTTCTCCACTTTCTCAAAGCTCTGTCCGGAGTGGGTGGAGATGATGCGGTACAGTTCCTCCTTGAGTTTGAGTATCTCGCGGGCAGTAATCTCTATATCGGATGCCTGTCCCTGTATACCGCCCATAGGCTGATGAATCATCACGCGCGAGTGAGGCAGGGCGAAGCGCTTGCCTTTCTCTCCGGCCACAAGCAGTACAGCTGCCATAGAGGCCGCCATGCCGGTGCAGATGGTGGATACGTCGGACGAGATATACTGCATGGTGTCGTAGATACCGAGTCCGGCATAGACGCTGCCGCCGGGGGAGTTGATGTATATATTGATATCCTTGCCGGGATCGGCGGAATCCAGATAGAGCAGCTGCGCCTGGATTATGTTGGCGCTCTGGTCGGAGACCTGGGTGCCGAGGAAGATGATGCGGTCCATCATCAGGCGAGAGAAGACATCGAGCTGGGTCACGTTGAGCTGGCGCTCCTCAAGGATATAGGGATTCATGTAGTCGGCCGTAGGAGCCTGGGCGGTCAGAGCCGCCAGGGGGGTGGCGGCATTGACAGCTTTCATATATGAGTCGACGGTGTTGCCGCTCATGCAGAGATGATTGACGGCATAGTTGCGAAAATCAGAGTTCATAAGTTTCTTTTTAAGATGTTTATCACGCCATGTATATATGTATGGCATACGTTAATGATAACAAATATCGTGCCATAATGTTGGCCGGTAAAACAATCCGGGCAGGAGTCTGGCTGCGCAGACCCTGCCCGGCAATATTTATACAAGAGCTTGCTAACGCTGCTTACTGGGCGTCGGGAGCCTTGAACAGAGCATTGAAGTCTTCTACCGAGACAGTCTTGTCATCGACAGTGACAGTCTGCTTGATTTCGGCCCAGAGACGGGAGTCGACAGCCTGATTGAAGATCTGCTCGCGGGTCTTGTCGTTGTTGAGCATGTCTTCGGCATATTTTGTCAGTACATCGTCGGGCAGACCTGACATGCCGTATTGAGCGAACTGGTTCTGGGCTATAGCCTTGGCCAGCTCAAGGGCGTCGTCGCGTGTAACCTTAACTTCGAGCTGCTTGGCTATGGCCTCGCGTACGAGCTGCCATACCAGGTCGGGACGCAGACGGTCATACTCGGCATCGATATTCTCGTCATTGAGCTTCTCGTCCTGCTGCTTGAGGTAGTCTTTGAGGATTGCATCGGGCAGCTCTATGTCGCCTACAGCCTTGAGTATCATGTCCTTGCCGTCGATAGTGAAACGGTAATTGGAGTCTGCCTGCAGCTGGTTGGCAATCATGTCTTTAAGAGCAGCCTTATATTCCTCCGCGTCATGCACCTTGTCCTTGCCGAATACATTGGTGTAGTACTCCTCGCCATCCTCGGCCGGCTTCAGTACGATTATCTCCTTGATCTCAAGATTGAAGTCGCCATGGTGGGCGGCAGTCTCCTCTTTGGCTATGCCGAGCATAGAAGACAACTCTGCCTCGTTGCCCTCGCAAGTGGCGGCAGGATTGAAGCGGACCACATCGCCTACATGCTTGCCGATGAAGAGGTCACGCTGCTCGTCGCTCTTGAAGTACTGAGGCGAAACGATACCGTTCTCCACAACGATACCCTCGGCTTTGGGGGCTCCGTTCTCGTCAAGCTCGGTAATGACACCCTTGACAAGCGCATTAGGCTCCACTGTATCGCCGGGCACCTGCGAGCCGTAGCGGCGACGGAGCATCTCGTCCTGACGCTGAATCATATCCTCGCTTACCTCGATGGTATAGTAAGGTATGTGCATCTCCTTGTTGACGTGGGTGTCGATGGCGGGAGCGATGCCTACCTTGAACTCGAAAGTGAAATCCTTGTCATCGAGATTGAAGTCATCGTTCTTGACGGGAACGGGATTGCCGAGCACCTGAATCTCGTTCTCCTTTATATAATTGTAGATGGCATCGGCTACCTCGCGGTTGATGACATCATATTTCACGGCCTTGCCATATTTTTTCTGTATGAGTCCTGCGGGTACCTTTCCGGGACGGAAACCGGGCTCGGGACGATTCTGGTTAATCTCACGCAGGGCTTTCTTTACCTTGTCCTGGTAGTCCTTTTCCTCAAGCGCGACAGTGAGCGTTGCGTTCACGTTGTCGAGCTTGTTCATAGTTACATTCATGAGTCTGTAAGTATTTCTAATATTAATTTATATCAATACACTGAATATTTGCGCCTGCGGCCTCGGCCGGCGTCGGCACAAAACTTGCGCAAAAATACAAAAAAAATCCGAACCCCGCAAGCGCGCGCCGCGACTCAGGTAAAAAGTGCCGCAAGAGCCGACTCCGGAAGCACCCGTACGATGGGGTTGCCCTCCGGTGTAAGAGCTGCATCGGGAAGACTGAACAGCTCGCCTATGAGATGCTCCATCTCGGCGGCTGTAAGAGTCTGTCCCCGGCGTATGGCCGAGGCGCGGGCGGTAAGCAGCGCCACGCGGCGACGCAGCGACTCGGCATCGGGCGCCTCGTGACTGCCGTAAGAGGGGTTTTCGTCAGCCACGCTGTCTATGATATTGAGCACCACATCGCGGGCGTTCTCACTGCCGAGCGCGGCGGGGACGCCGGTAATGCGCCAGTCGTCGCCATCGCGGGTAAAGGCGAATCCAAGCCGCTCTATATTCTCGCGGATGCCGTCGAAGATACTTTGCTGCATTGCGTCGAGCGACAGCGACTCGGCAAACATGACTCGCTGTATGGCCGATATAGCTCCGCGTCCGGCCGACTCGCGCATGTAGCGTTCGTAGAGTATGCGGACGTGGGCGCGGTGCTGGTCTATGACCATTACCCCTTCGGCAGCCGGAGTCAGGATATATTTCAGTCCGCACTGCACGCATATAGGCGTCAGATTCTCCTCTTTCAGCGGCAGTGTCTGCTGCGCCTCGGTATCGGAGGCGGCGGGAGGCTCGGGAGCGTCCGGGGTGTCGTTCATAAACCCTGTGTACAGGCTTTCCCAGCCTGTCACATCGGCATGGCTGTACTGCCCGCGCGGCCGGGAAGAACCGGGAGGCGCCGCAGGGGGGGCCGAACGGAAGGGATTGTAGCCCAGGTCTACCCCACTGTCCGGAGCTTTGACGTACTCGCCGTCGCGGGCGGGCTCCAGCGGCATGACTTCCTGGGTAAAGTCTATGGAGGGAGCCACCGTAAACTTACCTATGGCTGCGCGCACGGCGGCGGTCAGGATGGGACGTATCTCGGCCTCGTGCTCAAATTTTATCTCGTTCTTGGTCGGATGGATGTTGACGTCAATGGTAGCCGGATCCACCTCGAAGCGCAGGAAGTAGCAGGGCTGAGTGTCCTGGGCTATGATGCCCTCGTAGGTTGAGAGTATAGCCTTGTGGAAATAGGGATGGCGCATGTTGCGCCCGTTGACAATCAGGTATTGCAGCGGATTGCGCCGGCGGGCGAACTCCGGACGGGATACAAAGCCGCTGATGCGGACCAGCGAAGTGTCTATCTCAATCGGCAGGAGCTGCATGTTGAGATTGTTTTTCCACAGGTCGGCTATGCGTTGCTTGAATGAGGCTGCGCGCAGCTCAAGATGCCGGTGCCCGGTATCAATCGAGAAACGGATGTCGCAGTTGACCAGGGCCAGCCGCTCGAATTCGCGCATCAGGGCTCCCAGCTCCACGCTGTCGCTCTTCAGGAATTTGCGGCGGGCCGGGGTATTGAAGAACAGGTTTTTGACCATGAAGTTTGACCCGGGAGTGCATACGCAGGGTTCCTGGGTCTCTACCCGCGAACCGTTGATCAGCAGGCGTGTGCCCAAAGTTTCGCCGGCGCCCATGGTGCGCAGCTCCACCTGCGATATGGCGCAGATGGACGGCAGAGCCTCGCCACGGAAGCCCATGGTATGAAGGCCGAACAGGTCGGAGGCCGCGCGAATCTTGGAGGTGGCGTGGCGCTCAAAGGCCAGGCGGGCATCGGTGGGCGACATGCCGCGGCCATTGTCCACTACCTGTATGAGTGTGCGGCCGGCATCCTTGATTACTATCTGAATTTCGGTAGCGCCGGCGTCCACGGCATTTTCCACCAGCTCTTTAAGCACCGATGCGGGACGCTGTATCACTTCGCCGGCGGCTATCTGGTTGGCTACGGCATCGGGAAGGAGTTTTATGACATCGGCCATAGGATTGTCAGCGTTTGGAAATGATTGATTCGTCAGATTGAATACCCATGTCGGGACTTGCGAAATACTCCTCGAGGTCAAACGACAGCTCCCCCAACGAGTCCTCCCAGCCTTTGCGATACCAGGCGTAGGCGGGACGCAGCCGGGCGATCAGAGCCAGTGCGTCGGCCATCTCCGAGAATCGGCTTACCCCGGCCAGCGAGATGAAATCGGGCAGATAGTATTGTGACTTGGGAGCTATATAGAGCGGTGTCACGCTGCCGGTCACCTCGTTGCCCTGACGGGCGAACAGAGTCAGGCGGTCCAGCTTGCTGCCGTCGGTCATGTTAAGGCGCAGAGTGTCGCCGAAGGCATGCACCATCTTGTTGTAGGTGGAGTCCTTCTCGGCGGGAAGCAGGATGGCACGCACGTCGGTGTCTGCCGTCAGGCGCGAGAGGCTGTTGTCTTTAAGCCACGCGGTCATCTTATTGGCGCGCAGCTGATTGTAGAATCCTTCGCCGAGAGCCTCGACAAGCAGGCCATTGTGAGGCAGATATGCCCGGTCGGCGGTAGTGTCGTTGAAGTGGACGGCAATCTCCGAGCCAGCTACCATGCGGTCGCCGCTCCAGACTATCGGTTTGCGGTTCAGATACAGCATGGAGTCACGCGAGACAAAAGTGATGGAATCGGCGATGCCTTGTATATCGTTGCGGAAGAAGCGGGCGCGGTTGTATGCTTTGGCTATATGATACTCGGAGTTTTTGTTGTATTCGTCCGTCTGAGCGGCTAAAAGCGAGTCAACGCCTGTAGAGCGCTCGTCAAGGATTATGCGGGGTCGCGGTTTTACACCGTAGTTGAAGGTCTGTACAAAGACTTCGTCGGCACGCAAAAATATGGTGTCGGGCCGCGAGAACTCCTTGAGCAGCGGATAGCGGCGCGCGTAGGCTGTCTTGGTGGAATCGCTGTAATATCCGTAGCCCCCGGTCAGGATGGAGTGACGCGCAGTGTCGGTTATGACCATCGGTCTCGGATTCTTGGCGGGATTGGAGAACATGAAAGCCTCACTGCGGCCCAGGGCGCGGTTGTAGACTATGCTGTCTCCCTCAAGTGTGGTCATATTGCCTCGCTCGTCGTGGTGGGCTATATATGAACGGGAGTCCAGGGTTGCGTTGCCCGACGCCATGTTGTAGGTGCCGGAATTAGTGGAAATATAGTCTGAGCCTGAGTAAATCTGCGTGGGAGCCACCAGGTCTACGGTGCGTGTGTCGGTATGATACAGCATGCGGTCGGTGGTCAGGCGCGAGGAGCGGTTGGAGATACGGACGTTGCCTGTGACTTCGGCCACTTTGCTGTTGGTGTTATACTGACCCGTAAGCGATACGAGGGTGTCGCGCGCCCCGGTGCGCAGATTCTGGTTGTACATGCGGCCGCCGTCGTTGAAGTAGGCCAGGCCGGACCGCAGATTGTAGTCGAGAGAGTCGGTAAACAGATGCTTGCGGGTACCGTCGCCCTTAGATGTGTGTTCAAGCGAGACCTGCTTGCCCCGGCCGGCGGTACGCAGACGCGCGAGCTGCCCCAGGCCGTCGTAGTAGATGAAGTCCGAGGTCACGGTCAGCGTGTCGCCCTGCACCATCTTCACGTTGCCGAAGGCATCCATACTGGCCGTCTCGGGATAATAGTACGCCGAGTCGCAGTACAGGACTGTACCCATCTTGCGGAACATGACGTTGCCGCTGACTACCTGACGGCCGGCGGCGCTGTCGGCCTCCTCGTTGTTGTACAGGATGTCGGCCCGCTCCAGAAAGAATTTGTTGGGATCCATACGGTCCACCTTGGGTATTACCGGAGTCACGGGCTTGGTCGGCTCCGGCCTCTTGAAACTCTTGGGGCGCAGCGACATGTCTGGCTTCTGCGGCGCGGGAGTAGCGGCGTAGGCCAGGCAGAAAACCACCGCAATGAGCAGGAGTGCGACAATGCGGTGGGGATATGTGTCTCGTAAGTCAGTCATTATATATTATTTCTTCCAGCCTTCGTACTGGAACTCGCAGGCGTCCCAGCCGTCTTCTATGCGCACGTATATGTTCTTGATTTTCTGTTCCACCCAATTCTTGAGTATCCGCTCCTTGGCTTTCTCCTCATACATGCCCTTGAGCAGATTGTAGTCGTCAGCCAGATTGGCCTTGTGTCCCTCTATGCGGTTGGTCAGCCGCACGATGGCGACCACCTCCTTGTTCTTGGCCTGATCCATCATTACGAAAGCCTCCGAGACATCGCCCGGCTGCATCCTTTCGACGCGCTGCGCTATCTCCGTGGGCAAATCCTGCATCTCGAAACGCGTGGAGCCGGTCTGGGAGTTGATCATTATGCCTTTGTTGTTCTTGGTATCCTTGTCCTGGCTGACATAGCGGGCAGCCTCGTCGAACTGAAAGACTCCGGCATTTATCTCCTTGCGCAGCGAGTCGAGACGGAAGACGGCGCTGTCGATGTCCGCGCGCCTTACCTTGGGCCGGAGCAATATGTGACGGCAGTTGATCTGCTCGCCACGTTTCTCGATGAGCTGTATAATATGATAGCCATATTCCGTCTCTACGATGCGGGATACTTTCTTAGGATCGGACAAGTTGAAAGCCACAGCCGAGAACTCGGGCACGAAGTCGGCCTTGTTGTGAAATCCGAGCTCGCCGCCCTGCTTGGCGCTGCCGGGGTCCTCGCTGTAGAAGAAAGCCAGTGATGAAAACTCCGACTCGCCGGAATTGACGCGCTCCGTGTAGTCTCGCAGACGGGCCTTCACGTCATCTATCTCCTGCTGGGGGATTACAGGATTGATAGTGATGACCTGCACCTCGACCTGCATGGGGACAAAGGGGATGGAGTCCGGAGAAAGGTTGGCGTAATATTTGCGCACGTCGGCCGGAGTGGGCTTGACATCTTTGGTCAGGCTCTGCTGCACCTGCTGGATGGTATACTGTGTACGGAAATTGTCGGTCAGAAACTCTCGTATCTGTCCCCAGCTCTTGCCGAACTGCTGCTCTGCGCGTTCCTTGCTGCCGAGTGAGGAAAGTATATAGTTCAGGCGTTGGTTGACGGCGCTTTGCACAGCATTTTCGGGAGCCTCTATGGTATCGGTCTTAGCCTGATTCAAATAAAGCTTTTCAAGCGCTATCTGCTCAGGTATGACACAATAAGGCGAAGTTGCGAAATGCTGTCCTTCGGCCTGCGCCTGCTGGTAGTATTCCTCGATTTCCGATTTATATATGGGCTCGTCGCCTACGACCCAGGCTACCTCGTCTATAATATTGCCTGCCGGATTCTGGGCAAATGCAAGCGTGGCGGCAGCCAGGGTGGCGGCTCCGCAGGCAAGCATCTGGGCGCTTTTGATCTTGACTCTCATAAGAGGTAAATCTATATATATTTATTGTCTGTATTTGATCGGGGTATATGACCCGGTCTTTACTGTTTTGTCCTTCAGTCCGCGTGTGTAGAGGCTGCGTAGCAGCGAGCGGTCGTAGGCGTCGCGGTTGCGGTCCATGACCCTCTCGGCAATCTCCGCCTTGGCCGTCTCAAACGGCATAAGCTCGCCGGACGGAATATAGTCGAGTATACGCAACATGTAGACGGCTCCGCCGGCCGAGGTCTCGAACATGGTCCGGGCGGCTATAAACTCGTCCGCGTCTCCGAAGCGGTAAGGTATACGCTCGGCGATCTCGCTCCAGTTAATCCAGCTGTCTCCGAAATAGTCGTATTCAAGCGCGCCTTTCAGGCCGTCGGTCTCCAGCGCGTCTATGTCGTCGGACTTGGCCGAAGCCATCCATCCGCGTACCTTGGCGAGCTGCGGGGCATCGGCAGCAATCTTGAGATAAATGCCTTTGAGCAGAGGAGCTGACAGCATGAATTCTTGCGGATTGGATTCGTAATAAGCCCGCACACTGTCCTGACTCACTGCGGCAGCATGGTCGCGCGCCATGGCAGCCCGATATTCGTTGGCCAAAAGCTGCAGGCGGTACTGCTCCACCATCCGGTCTATCTTGTCTATGTCGGGTATGTTGCCTCCGGCCATATTGACGAGCATCGTACGCTCAAGCCAGTTCTCGACTATGGCATCAAACATACGCGCGCTGTCAGCCGGGCTCAATCCGCGCGGAATCTGAGCCTCGACAGCGGCACGCGTCAGGACCGAATCGCCTACACTGACCAAAATGTCGGTCGCGCTCCCGGCAGCCGGCTCCCCAACGTTTCCGGAGCATGACGTAAGCATAAGAATCACGGCCGACAACAGCAAGGCGGCCGGCGCAGCGAAAAGTCTCATCTGATACGCGATAGGTCAGAACAAGGGCATCGACGACTGGGAGTAGACGTACTTCTGGTCAAACTGCTGCTGGGACATAGTCAGCATCATAATACCCTGTACAAACATCAGTATACCCCATATTGTCAGCAAGATGGCGCCTATTACCAGAAGGGAGGTAAGGATACCCACAAGCAGAATGGCCAGACAGATGGCTCCGCCCGCCGGCTTGCCCATATAGAAGTACTGTATGCCTAAGCCGCCGAGCAACAGGGCGAGTATGCCGGCCACCACGTGGTCCTTGCCAGAGTTGGTCATGCTGTTGCCGCCGCCCATGCCGCCCATATTGCTGGGAGGGGGAACGCCCGGTCCGCCGCCCTGCTGCATCTGGGGCTGCTGACCTGCGCCACCCGCCGGGCTGTTGAGATACGCCATGAGCTCAGGTATGCTGTAGACGGGAGCCCACTGAGCCATACCCTCGGTCCAGACCTGAGTGTTGGCATTGAGATTATATGCTTTGAGCTGCTCGACCGACATGGGGCCGACCTGCTGGTTGTTGAACATTATATACCACTGAGCCATAAGATATATTGATATTGGTTGGTTGTTAAGTTGCAAAGATAGTAAAAAATCCTGCCCTTAGGGGAGGATACAATATGATTTAAGTTTTTTTAACATACCCGGCTGTATCTCTGCTTTCATTCGGGAAAAGCGGTGTCGTTCTTTATCAGATGCGCCTTTGCCTCAAGCTTGCGATAGTCGCGCGAGCAGAAATATGAGCGCAGTGACTCGATGTGACGCAAGCGGTGCAGGTCGCTTCCGATGAAATCGATGTAATCATGATCAAGCAGCCACTCGCCTATGTGGCGGCATGCACGGTCGTAATGCCCCGCCAGCGAAAGCAGATTGACCTGAAACATGACTCCCTGGTCGTGGAGCTGCTCATAGCGCTCACGATGATTGTGATAATATGGATAGCGCTCCGGGTGAGCCAATATGGGTATCAGCTTATATTCGTTTCGGAGCGCAAACAGAAAGGCATCGAGCGCAAACGGCTCCTGCAGCCATGAATTTTCCACTAAAAGGTAGCCGCCGGGCAAGGAGCGCACCTGACCCGTCTGGAGATAGTGGGTCAGCAGGTCATCTATGCGATATTCGGCGGAGCAGTTGAACCGCATCTCCACGCCGGCACGCCGGCAGCTTTCCGTCAGACTCAGATAAGACGATGCGATAACGGCAGGCGTATTCGGAAAAGTCTCATCGGTAACGTGGGGTGTGACTATCATGCGCGTGAAGCCGAAGTCGGCCATGGCTCTTACCAGATTGACCGACCGCTCTGCCGACCTCGCTCCGTCGTCTATGCCGGGGCAGACATGGCTGTGCAGATCTGTATGCCAAAACAATTCAGGCAGCGCCTGCTCGCGTTTCAGATGAAAAAAATCAATCATAATTACTAATTACAGCAATAGAGGTAAGATGGACTCCCGGCGGTTTTGGCATGCCGCCGGGAGCGACTGGCTGGATGCGGTTATTTCACGCCGAGATCGGCGAGTATCCGGTCGATATGCGCTTCGGCCTCCGCTACGGTCTGCTCGTAAGCTGCAGGATCTTTCATCTCCTCGCGTACCTCGATATAGAATTTGATTTTCGGCTCGGTGCCGGACGGACGGATGGACACCTTGTCCCCTTTTTCAGTGAAGAATTGCAAGACATTGGAGGTGGTGGGGAAATCCAGCTTTTCGACCTGGCCGGTCTTGAGGTTGGTGCAGTTCAGATCCAGATAGTCCTTGACCGCAGTGACCTCAGAACCGCCGAGCTGCCGCGGAGGATTGCTCCGGAAATTCTTCATCATGGCTTCGATTTCCTCGGCGCCGGTCTTGCCGGGACGTACCACACTCACGCCGCGCTCGCGCGAGAAGCCGTATTTGGCATAGATATCTATCAGCATCTCGTAGAGGTTCTGACCGCGGTCGGCAGCCCAGGCGGCTATCTCGCACATCAGCGAGATGGCCGAGACAGCATCCTTGTCACGCACGAAGTCTTCGGCCAGGAAGCCGTAGCTCTCCTCGCCGCCGCCCAGGTAGCGGGCGGTCTGCTCGTTGTTGCGGATTACGTCGGCTATCCACTTGAAGCCGGTAAAGCAATCGTAGCACTTGATATTGTTGGCATCGGCTATACGCTTGATTGCCTCAGTGGTCACAATGGTCTTGACGCAGTACTCGGTACCGTTGAGCAAGCCCAGCTCCACATTGCGCGTGATCAGATAGTAGAGGAAAATCATCACTATCTGATTGCCGTTGACCAGCTGATAGTTTCCTTTCTTGTCGCGCACCACCAGACCGATACGGTCGGCGTCGGGGTCGGAGGCCACCACTACCTCTGCGCCTGTCTCGCGCGCTTTGGCTATGGCCATCGACATGGCCTCGGCGTTCTCCGGATTGGGGCTGACTACAGTCGGGAAATCGCCGCTCTGCACATCCTGCTCCGGCACATGTATCACATTGTTGAATCCCCAGCGGGCCAGCGAATCGTAAATCAGCATCGAGCCGGTGCCGTGGATAGGCGTGTAGACTATCTTCATGTCCTTGTGGCGGGCTATGGCCTCGGGCGAGAGCGACAGCTTCTTGATGTCGGTCAGGAAGTCATTGTCCACTTTGGCTCCTATGATCTCTATCAGATCCTTGTTGGGAGTAAACTTGATCTGATCTACCGAAGTGATGGCGTTGACATACTCGATAGTCTTCACGTCGTGAGGGGCTATCATCTGCGCGCCGTCGCTCCAGTAAGCCTTGTAGCCGTTATACTCCTTGGGGTTGTGGGAGGCCGTGACCACCACGCCGCTCTGGCAGCCTAAGTGGCGGATGCCGTAGGAAATCTCCGGTGTGGGGCGGCAGGCGTCAAACAGATATACCTTTATACCGTTGGCCGAGAAGATGTCGGCGGCCAGCTCGGCGAATTTGCGGGAATTATTGCGCACGTCGTGGCCTACGCACACACTGATCTGGGGCAGGTCGGCGAAAGCGTCCTTCAGATAGTTGGCCAGGCCCTGTGTAGCCGCGCCTACGGTATATATGTTCATGCGGTTGGAGCCGGCGCCCATGATACCGCGCAGACCGCCTGTACCAAACTCCAGGTCCTTGTAAAAAGCCTCGATAAGCGGGGTCTTGTCTTCGGCGTCAAGCATAGCCTGCACCTCGGCGCGGGTCTGCTCGTCATATTTGGGGTCGAGCCACTTCTGGGCTTTCTCAATCACTGAATTCAGCAGTGCATCGTTGCTCATACGTAATATAATTTGGGTTTATAATTCATTAGGTTTATATAGGGTTCATACACACTCGTAAGGGGGCCGAGGCTCAACGCCCGGTCCGCCCTTATCTATTTAAACGTCAAAAGTAGTGAAAAAAGTTGACCCCGCAAAAATTTTTTCATTTTTTTTACAAACTGTGCCGCAAACCACCCCCTCAGAACAACCCGGATTCAGAGGCGCCCGTAAAAAAAGCAAGGACATGATGTCACATTTTAGGCCGACAATACGTTAGTATTATATTCTTACTACTCTAAACTATATAAAACTGATGAATATTGTCGGCTTTTTCTCTTTAGGTCTGTCTTTGACCGCAGCGATTCCCGCTGCCCCGGTAGAGCCTGCGGACAGCACGGCCACCGACCTGCAAGAAATCACAGTGCAGGGACGCACGCAGCGCACTGTGAAAAACGGCGTGGAGTATACGCCTGACCAGCGCACGAAGCGCGCGGCGCAGGACGCGGCCTCGCTGCTGATGCTGATGCAGCTGCCTCAGCTCAAGATCACGCCCGGCTCCAGCGACATCAAGAAGCTGGACGGCAGCGACGTGAGCGTCTTTATCAATTTCCATCCGGCATCTGAAGCGGACCTGAAGGAGATGCGCACCGCCGATGTAATCAAGGTGGAGGTGCTGGAGTATCCGGCTGACCCGCGCTTCAACGGGGCGGCCTCGGTGGTCAACTTCATTATGCACGAATACGAGTGGGGCGGCTACTCGTCGCTGACACTCGGCGGCACGGCCATGAGCCAGGAGTGTGGCGAGGCGAGGCTCTACTCCAAGTTCGCCTATAAGCGCATGACCTATGATGTGAACACAGGCGCCGCGCTTTCCCATACCAACCGCTACGGCTCCACCGTTACAGAGTCTTTCCGTGACATCGACTTTCTCGGACACCATTACGACCGCGTGGACCGTGTAGCCCGCACTGGTCTCAACAGTCTGACGCTGTCCAACCGGGAGTGGGCGTCACTGCGCGCCGTCTACAGCGCCGGCAAGACCTATCTGACCCAGACGGCGTACTTCAGCCGCAACGCCAGTCCCGTCTCGCGCAACAGCGGCACCGTGACTTTCGACCCTGCCGTGGCCTCGTCGCCGGCACAGTATACAAGCGAGACATCGTTCTCCAACACCGCCGGCTATAACGCTTACTTCCAGCAGGGTGTCTTCGCCCGTGACCTTATTACCGCCACCGCCAACCTGAGCTGGACCACCACCCACCGAAATTCGCTCAACCGCCTGGAGGGCTTCCCCGATATCGTCAACAACAACCGGGAGCAGACACTGAACGGCAGCGGCACACTGGGCTACAGCCATTTCTTCAGCCACGGCAATCAGCTGCGCGCCACACTCATTACCTATAATTCGCATTACCGTACCCGCTACATGGGTTCTTACGAAGACCTGCAGCGACTGCTATCGTCGGAAAACATGCTTTTCATCGAGTACCTCCAGAATTTCGGAGGAAAACTGGACCTCTATTCGCGCGCCGGCGTGTCGTATGTGCTGGGCCGCGTCAACGATAAAACCACCCTTCAGCAGTGGAACCCTCGCCTCGGTTTTCAGCTGCAGTACCGCCCGAATGACAACCACTTCGCAAGCTGGGAGGCTTGGTGGGGCAATGCCCACCCGTTCGCCTCATCATCCAATTCGGCTACGGTGCAAAGCAGCGAGCTGCTCTGGATAAAGGGCAATCCCGACCTGCGCAACACCATCTTCGCCATGACTGCCGTCAAGTACAACTATATACCCTCCGACTGGTTCTCGCTGACAGGCCGCCTCGAATACGAGGGCAACTACAAGAGGCTCGCCTACATATACTCCTCCGAACCGGGCTACGACGGCCTGGTGCGCCACTTCGTAAACAGCGGCGACGCCCACGGCTATACCGCCCAGGTCGGAGCCAATGTCAAGCTTCTGGACAAGCGGCTCAGCCTATCGGCCGACGGCAACTTCACACGCGAGGTGCTGACCGGAGCCGGCTCAGACCGCCGCAACCTGCTCAACGGCTCGCTGACCGGCATCTACTACCTTGGCAACTTCTCGCTCGCCCTCTACTATAGCTCTCCGACGCGCCAGCTGAACGCATGGACCTACGGCACATATTACAAATACTCTTCCAGCTACGGTCTGCAAGCCACCTACGGAATAGCCGACCTGAACGTGACGCTCAACACCGGCAACTGGTTCCGCAAGACAGGCACGACCCACGCCTTGTTCGCCACATCCCGGTACACCAGTTCATCGATAAGCTGGAGCGAGGGAAACGGGCGCTACTTAAGCCTGTCGATAAAATACACTGTCGGCTATGGTAAAAAAGTGAAACGCGGCAACGAAGTCGGCGCCGGCTCAGGCGGAGGCTCTGCAATCCTCAAGTAAACCGGACAGTCCGGCTGCAGAGTAAATTTTATAAGTCGTATAAGTCGTATAAAATATTTAAGACTTATACGACTTATAAAATTTATTTTTTCATTATTAAAAAGAAATTTGGCAGATTCCGGATAAATGGCTATCTTTGCAACCACTATAGCAAAACAGACTTATCTAAATCTATATGAAACTTCAATATTTATTAACAGGGGGGGTATTATTATGCGCTCCTATGCAACTTAAAGCCGATTTGCAGATTAACGAGGTAATGCAGTCAAATGTCCACGGCATCATGGATGACCTGAACGAATATCCCGATGCGTGGCTTGAACTCTACAACAATTCCGACCAGAGCGTAAACCTCAAGGACTACGCCGTGTCGGTCAAGGACGCGTATAAGAAAGCTTACCGGTTGCCCGACCGCACCGTGAAACCCGGGGAATACGTCATAGTCTACTGCGACAAGACCGACCACGCGGAATTCCCGGACGCTCTGATGCACGCCGATTTCCGCATCGACTCAGGCAAGGGCAACGTCTATCTGTGGAAAAACGGGGAGCTCGCCGAGACACTTGAGCTGAAGAAGATGCCGGCTCCCGACATCGCCTACGGCCGTCAGAGCGAGACATCTGACGAATGGGGCTATCAGGCCAAGCCCACCCCCGGCGCGGCCAACTGCGGCCAGCTCGTGAAGGATATGCTGCCCGACCCCGTCTTCGGCCACAAGGGCGGACTGCTCAATGCGCCCGTCGCGCTTGAACTGAGCATGCCTGCCGACGCACCCGCGAAAGCGCAGCTCCACTATACGCTCGACGGCTCGGCGCCCGACGCCGACAGCCCCGTGTACACGGCTCCTATCAATATAGAGGAGTCGACAGTGGTACGCGCCGTGCTGACAGCCGACGGCTACATGAGCCCGCTGCCCGTTACCGCATCCTTCATCTTCCATCCGCGCGAGCAGACTCTGCCCGTTGTCAGCCTTACCGGCGACCCCGACAGCTTCTACGGCTCCAAGACCGGCATCCTCGTGGAAGGCGACTACAATCCTGATAAATTCAACTACCTGTATGACTGGCGCCGTCCCGTCAACATCGAGTATTTCGAGACCGACGGCTCCTGCCCCATAAATCAGGTAATCGAAACCCGCCTGAAAGGCAATTCTACGAGAGGGTATCCTATCAAATCTATGGTGCTTTATGCCAACAAACGATTCGGTACAAAACGACTGGAGTACGAATTTTTCAAAGAACAACGTTCTGGGGTTACGGATTTCAAATCCCTTGAACTCAGAAACTCTGGACAAGATTTCGCTGAATTATACATGAGAGACGCGCTCCTGCAACAATTAATAGCAAAAGGAGGCAATGTAGATTTCCAGGCATATCAACCAGTAATTTTATACGTAAATGGTGAATACACGGGAATCATTAATCTGCGCGAAAGATCTAATGAAGACAATGTTTACACACATTTTGACGGTCTTGAAGATATAGAAATGATGGAAAATTGGAGTGAAATCAAATCCGGTAATGGCGATTTGTTCCAATCTTTCAAAAATTTCTATAATGAAACTGGCCACACTCTTGCCGAATACGCAGCACAAATGGATATCGAAGAGTTTACCAATGTGATGGTAGGCAACGTTATCGGCAACAACTGGGATTTCCCGAACAACAACAATATAATGTGGCGTCCTCTCGCAGATGGCGGCAAATGGCGCTGGATACTGAAAGATGCCGACTTCGCCATGGGGTTATGGAATTTCAACTACAATTCGAATATTTCCGTTTCCTTACTGACGAATCGTACAAACCAAATCAGACTGTCATCGGCAATGGCCAGCGCGGCGTGCAGCTTTACCAATCACTTATGGCTATACCTGAATATCAGGAATACTTCATCGACAAGACCATGGTAGCTTTGGGCACCAATTTCAATAAAGATAATGTACTTAGTCAAATAGCTGAAAATGCCAACCGTTTGTCAACTGAAATGACAGCCCACCGTGAACTTTATCCTACAGAGACAACGTTTGAGACCAATCTTGATATTCTGAAGCGTTGGTATGAAAGAAGATATGACTTCATGTATACTCATATCGCCGACTTCTTCCACACCGGTATCCCTGTAAAGCTCGACATAGACCTTGCAAACGCCACTGACGCCACCGTCAGCCTTAACGGCATACCCCTCGTATCTGACTCTTTCGATGGCAAATGGTCTGCCGGCCGCGCTTTAGCTGTGACGGCAGAGCATCCCGACGGCGCAACTACCGGAATCAACGGATGGGAAATGACTGTCACTAAGAACGGAGAGGAGACTGTATCCGTAATTCCGACGAAGGGCTTTGAGATGACTATGCCCGAAGCAGACTCTGTGAAGCTCGTGCCATTTATAGGAGCGCTTTCTGTAGAGGGCATAGAGGCCCCTGAATCCGCTACCGCGCAGTGGTACGATCTGCAGGGCAGATACCTCGGCAACCGCAAGCCTGCCGCCGGCGGCATATACATCCGCAAGGCCGGAAACCGCGTCTCCAAGGTAATACTCTGATTCCCTTTTTCCGGGTACATACATATACCGTCGGGCAGCTCCGCCAGGGAGCCGTCCGACGCTTTTTTTGCGGCTTTGGCTTCTCCGGTTTGGAGATTGCCGCTATTTTCGCTATATTTGCAGTCGTAAAACAGAATGATACAATGATACAGTCAATGACAGGCTACGGCAAAGGCGTGGCCGAATCGGAGACAGCGAAAATCACTGTCGAAATAAAGTCGCTCAACAGCAAGCAGCTCGACCTGCTCACACGCGTTCCGGCCGTGCTGCGCGAAAAGGAAATGACCATGCGCCAGGCCATAGCCGCCGCGCTGACCCGAGGCAAAGTGGAGGCTACCGTCACTCTCGACTATTTAGAGGAACAGACAGGCGTATCCATCAATATCAACGCCGTCCGCGCCTATAAGGAGCAGCTGATGGAGATGGCCACCGATCTGCAGATAGCATGGCCGCAGGACTGGTATGCCACGCTGCTGCGTCTGCCCGACGCGCTGCGCCAGCGCGTAGCCACTCTCGACGACGAGCAGGTGCGCCTCCTCTCCGAAGCCCTGAAGAGCGCCCTTGACGCCATCACTGAGTTCCGCTCGACTGAGGGCGCGAAGCTCGATATATTCTTCCGCGAGAAAATCAGCGCTATCTCGGCCTTGCTGGAACAGGTGGAGCCGTTTGAGCAGAACCGTGTGCCCAAGATTCGCGCCCGCCTTGAGGAAACGCTCCAGAATCTGGACGGCGTGGACTATGACAAGGGGCGCCTTGAGCAGGAGATGATATTTTACATCGAGAAGCTCGACATTACTGAGGAGAAAACCCGTCTGCGCTCCCACCTCAACTACTTCCTGCAGACTCTGGGCGCCGAGGGCGCGCAAGGCAAGAAGCTCGGGTTCATAGCCCAGGAAATGGGACGCGAAATCAATACTCTCGGCTCCAAGAGCAATGACGCCGACATGCAGCGTCTGGTCGTGATGATGAAAGACGAGCTTGAACAAATCAAGGAGCAGGTGCTCAACGTACTCTGATGGAAGGAAAAATCATCATAATCTCAGCCCCCAGCGGCACAGGCAAAAGTACCATCATAGGCCGCATAATCGACGACCCGGAGCTGCGTCTCAGCTTCTCGGTCTCGGCTACGAGCCGCGCGCCGCGCACCGGCGAGGAGCATGGCCGTCACTATTATTTTCTCACTCAGGAGGAGTTTCAGAGCCACATCGACGCGGGCGACTTCGTGGAGTGGGAGGAGGTCTACGCCGGCACCCGCTACGGCACTCTTGTCTCGGAGGTGAACCGCGTAGTCGGCTCAGGGAGCAACCTGATACTCGACATCGACGTCAAGGGCGCCCTCAACGTGAAGCGCCGTTTCGGGCAGCGCGCTCTGGCTCTGTTCATCATGCCCCCCGATGTCGCCACTCTGGAACGCCGTCTGCGAGGCCGCGCCACTGACTCCGACGAGGCCATACGGCGCCGCGTGGCCAAGGCCGAGGAGGAAATGGATTACGCCCCGAAATTTGACCTCACGGTGGTCAACGACAATCTGAACCAGGCCGTGGCCGACGTCCGGGCCGCCATACTCGCCTTTGTCAACGGATGAACATCGCGGTCTATCCGGGCAGTTTCAACCCCGTGCATACGGGTCACGCCATGCTCGCCTCGTGGTGCGCGCAGCTGTGTCCCGGCATTGACGAGGTCTGGCTGCTGGTCAGCCCGCAGAATCCGCTCAAGCGCGACCTGACGATGGCTCCGGAGGCCGACCGGCTGGCTATGGCGCGTCTCGTGGCCGACGGCTGCCGGGGCGTGCGCGCCTCAGACTTCGAGTTCGCCCTGCCCCGCCCCTCTTATACCTACCGCACCCTGTGCGAGCTGCGGCGCCGCTGGCCCCAGCACAGTTTCCGGCTCCTGACCGGCTCTGACAACTGGCTTATATTCGACCGCTGGCGCGACAGCCAGGCCATAATCAGCGAGTTCGGGCTGCTCGTCTATCCGCGCCCCGGCTACCCCGCAGACACCTCCGCGCTGCCCGATGGGGTAACATGGCTCGCCGACGCTCCGCAGATCGAGATAGCCTCCACCTTCATCCGCCGCGCCATTGCCGACGGACTGAACATGAACTATTTCCTCCCGGCCGGCATCTACAAGTATATTCTTGACAACAAACTTTATACCGATGGAAACTACTGAACTTTCACGCAATACCCTCTCCTTCCTGGGTCTGGCCGCCGAATATTGCGGCGCTCTTGAGACCGCCCTCCAGATGGACAAGGAGGAATTCACAGCCCTGATGCTGCGTCTGCTGCCGCGCCTCTATATCACTATGAGCGATGTCGAGCCGCAGCCTGCGCTTGAGGAAGCCGAGCCTCTCGCCTCCTATCTGGAGCCGGAGCAATACGACTCCATACGCGACGGCGTAGCCCGGCTGATGGGCGAGGACGACACTTTCCTGGAGACCTTCGAGGAGGACATGAAGTATTCCGATACGCCTATCGCCGCCACCATATCCGAGTCGCTTGCCGACATATATCAGCCGCTGCTCGACTGCGCCCTGGCCGTGCGCGATACCGGCGCAGAGCTAGCCGACCAGGCTGTAGCGGAATGTCGTGAGAGTTTCGCCGAATATTGGGCTCAGACGCTATGCAACGTCCTGCGCGCGCTCAACGCCCTGCATTACAAGCAATAATCAATCATCAATCCCCCTATACCATGATCAATCAACTTTTTTCCTGGCTCGACGCTTCCAGCTGCAACGTGATGGCCGTCGACACCATAGAGCGAGAGCTGCTGAACGCCGGCTTTACCCCCCTGCGCCAGCAGGACCGCTGGGATATAGCTCCCGGCGCGCGCCACTACATCGTGCAGAACGGCACGGCCATATTCGCCTTCATCGCAGGGCAGAAGCATCCCGCCGAAGCCGGATTCCACATCATAAGCGCCCATAGCGACTCACCTTGCCTGAAAATCAAGCCCAACGCAGAAATATGGTGCGAAGGCGGAGCGCTCAAGCTCAATGTCGAGAAATATGGCGGCGGCATACAGTACACCTGGTTCGACCGCCCGCTCTCCATCGCCGGCCGCGTAGCTCTGCGCTCCGACGACCCTCTGCATCCGCGCATGCAGCCGGTAGACCTGCTTGAGCCTGTCGCCACCATTCCTCATCTGGCCATACACTTCAACCGCGCCGTCAACGAGGGCAACCCCATCTCCATACAGCGCGACATGCTTCCCGTAGCCGGCGTATTCACTGACGGGGAGCGCGAGACATTCGCCGCCAAAGGAGGCTTCATACGCACCCTTGTGGCCAAAGCCATTGATGTCGACCCCGCCGACATACTGGACTATGAGCTGTGTCTCTATCCCGTGGATCGCGCCTGCCGCATAGGCGTGAACGGCGCTCTCTTTCAGAGCGGCCGCATCGACGACCTCTCGATGGCCTTCGCCGCCCTGCGTGCGCTGCTCGACAGCGCCGACACGCCGTCTGACTCTACCCGCGTGATGGCTATCTTCGACAACGAGGAGACCGGTTCCGGCACCAAACAGGGCGCCGCCTCCCCCGTGCTGCGCCAGATGATGGAAAGGATGACCGGCGACTACGAGAGCTACTGCCGCGCCGTCGCCCTCTCATTTATGATTTCCGCCGATGATGCCCACGCATGGCACCCCAACTACGACGGCAAGTATGACCCCACCAACCATGCCCTGATGGGTCACGGCCCCGCCATCAAGATAAACGCCAACTGCAAATATATGACCGATGCCGACAGCGCGGCTGTCTTCCAGTCTCTCTGCCGCGAAGCCGGAGTGCCGGTGCAGTACTTCGTCAACCACAGCGACGTACTCGGCGGCTCCACCCTCGGCAACATACTGACCGGCCAGATACCCCTGCGCGGCGTAGACATGGGCGCCCCCATCTGGGCCATGCACTCCGCCCGCGAGACAGCCTCATGCGCCGACCACACTGCCACAGTCAAAGTCTTCACTCATTTCTATAAATTATGAAAAAGTTTCTTACAGTCTGCCTCACTCTGCTGCTGATGTGCTGCTACGCGACGGCCAAAGCAGAGAAACACGTCTACAAAGGCAAGGTAGGGCCTTATCCCGTGACAGTAACTCTCAATTTTGGCGATGAAACGGATGAAGACGGCTTCTCTGTGGTAACAGGCAGTTACACCTACGACAAAGCCGGCAATACGCTCTTTCTGCGCGGCAACTATAACTACGTCTGCCGCTGCCCCTGGATGAATCTGAAAGAATACACCAAAAGCGGTAAGATGTCAGCGGAATGGAGTCTTGATTTCACAGGGTTCCCACCCAAAACGCTTTCCGGCTCCATGACAGTCAGCCACAACGGCAAAGAATACAATGTCAGCCTGCGCAAAGTACGCTGACCCCCGTCCATATAATAGTGACATCCCACGGCTCTAAGGCTATGGGATGTCGTTTATATAGCACAACCTACCTACAATCAAATTTGCATAAAGTTTTAAATTTACAACTCTACGTATCAGAAATTTGTTGTATCTTTGTAATCTGATAACGAACACAAATGAGTACAACCATGGCACGACCAATTAAAGAAACCCCTATTCTTTTCGGCAGCGACGCCCGCCGGTTTGAGGAACGTATGCAGAATCCTCCTAAAGTTTCTTCTGAAGAACGGGCTCAGATCAGACACTCATACGAAACCATCATCAAAATGATGGTTGACTGATTATGACACGCGAAGAGTTCCAGCAAAGATGCGAAGTTCGTCGCCTTGGCATAGGCGATGCTGTTTCTGCGTTTGATTGCAAAGATGAAGATTTGAATGACTTTCTGCTGAATGAAGCGCGCCTTTATCGCAACGCTTTATTATCCGTTACTTACGTTGTGGAAGATAAGCAGACCAAAGAAGTGCTTGCTTATTTCAGCCTTTCAAATGACAAGATTTCGATTTCTGACTTTGAAAGCAAAACCGAGTTCAACCGCTTCCGCAAGCACAAATTCGTCAACGAGAAACGACTGCGCAGTTACCCGGCAATCAAAATAGGACGGCTCGCAATATCGGACTCAGCTCAACACCAGTCTATCGGAACATATCTGCTTGAATTTATTGAGTACTATTTTATCGTTGACAATAAGTCCGGATGCAGGTTCGTGACAGTGGATGCCTACGTCGATGCAATACCGTTCTATATCAAGAACAATTATCAGTTTCTTAACAATGACGACGAAGACAAACGCACTCGCGTTATGTACTTCGACCTCGCTTCTCTTATATAAGCTAACTTAGCTACCGAAAACAAGCGTGCGCGGCCATCGGGTCGCGCACGCTGGTTTTTCGGCAGTTCGCCCCGGTCAGGTCAGCGAGCGGTAGCGGATACGGTGCGGCGTCACATTGCCGTCGCGCTTGCGCTTGTACTCCTCGTACTCGGAGTAGGAGCCTTGATAATATACCACCTTGCTGTCTCCCTCAAAGGCGAGTATGTGGGTGGCGATGCGGTCCAGGAACCAGCGGTCATGGCTGATGACCACGGCGCAGCCGGCGAAATTCTCCAGACCTTCCTCCAGAGCGCGAAGCGTATTGACATCTATATCATTGGTAGGCTCGTCGAGCAACAGCACATTGCCCTCCTCTTTCAGAGCCATAGCCAGGTGCAGGCGGTTACGCTCTCCGCCCGACAGCACGCCTATCTTCTTCTCCTGATCGGCGCCGGTAAAATTGAATTTCGACAGATAGGCGCGTGCATTCATGTCGCGGCCTCCCATGCGGAAGCTCTCCACGCCCTGTGAGATTACCTCATAGACCGTCTTCTCCGGACTCAGGTCCTTGTGCGTCTGGTCCACGTATGCTATCTTCACGGTCTCGCCTACGTCAAACGTGCCCTTGTCCTGCGTTTCCAGCCCCATTATAAGCCGGAACAGAGTGGTCTTGCCGGCGCCATTGGGGCCGATCACGCCCACTATGCCGTTGGGCGGAAGCATGAAATTCAAATCGGCGAACAGCAGCTTGTCTCCGTATGCCTTCTGCAGGTCCACGGCCTCTATTACCTTGTTGCCCAGACGGGGTCCGTTGGGGATGAAAATCTCCAATTTCTCCTCACGCTCTTTCTGGTCCTGATTGAGCAGGGCGTCGTAGCTCGACAGACGCGCCTTGCCCTTGGCCTGACGGGCCTTCGGCGCCATGCGCACCCATTCCAGCTCGCGCTCCAGAGTCTTGCGGCGCTTGCTCGCGGCCTTCTCCTCCTGAGCCATGCGCTTAGTCTTCTGGTCAAGCCACGAGCTGTAATTTCCCTTCCAGGGAATACCCTCGCCGCGGTCCAGCTCCAGTATCCAGCCGGCCACGTGATCCAGGAAATAGCGGTCGTGGGTCACGGCTATCACGGTACCCTTGTACTGCTGCAGGTGCTGCTCCAGCCAGTCGATCGACTCGGCATCGAGATGGTTAGTCGGCTCGTCCAGCAGCAGGATGTCGGGCTCCTGCAAAAGCAGGCGGCACAGAGCCACGCGGCGGCGCTCGCCTCCGGACAGCTCGGCTATCTTCTGATCCTCGGGCGGGCAACGCAACGCGTCCATAGCCCGCTCCAGGCGGTTGTCCAGGTTCCAGGCGTCACAGGCGTCAAGCTTGTCCTGAAGTTCGGCCTGGCGCGCTATCAGCTTATCCATCTTATCCGGATCCTCCAGTACCTCGGGGTCGGCGAACGCCTCGTTCACGCGGTCAAACTCAGCCAGCAGGTCAAGAGTCGGCTGCATGCCTTCCTGCACCACCTCCTTTACCGTCTTGGCATCGTCCAGTTTCGGATCCTGCTCCAGATAACCTACTGTATAGCCCGGCGAAAAGACCACTTCGCCCTGATAGCTCTTGTCCAGGCCGGCGATGATCTTCATAAGGGTAGACTTGCCCGAGCCGTTAAGACCGATAATGCCGATCTTGGCTCCGTAGAAGAACGAGAGATAGATGTTTTTGAGTATCTGTCGCTGCGGCGGTATCACTTTGCTGACACCCACCATCGAGAATATTATCTTCTTGTCGTCTGCCATATTCCGTGTCATTTGGGCGCCGTGCGCGTGCGGTACTCGCAGCGCACCTTGCCTTTAACTATATTGTTGAGTTTTGATTTTATCAGTTGCTTGCGTATCGGGGAGACATGGTCGATATACACCTTGCCCAGCAGGTGGTCGAACTCATGCTGGATTATACGCGCCAGAAAGCCCGTGAACTCAGCCTCGTGCTTACGGAAGTTATCGTCCATCCAGCGCATGGTCAGCTTTTCGTGACGCTTCACGCCTTCGCTCAGTCCGGGAAGCGACAGACATCCCTCCTCGCGGTTTACGATCTCCGACTCCTCGTCTATCTCCAGCTCCGGATTGATAAGACACATCTTCGAGTCGGCGCACTCGGGGAATGACTCGGCCACAGCCGACCCGTCGAGTACGATAATCTGTATCGACTGTCCTATCTGGGGCGCGGCCAGACCCACTCCGTCAGAGTGGTACATAGTCTCCCACATATCGGCTATCAGCTGCTGTAGCTCCGCCGTATTCTCCTCCACCGGAGCGGCCACCTTGCGAAGCACCGGGTGGCCATATAAATATACAGGTAATACCATCGTTTCAGATTTCTGATTTATATCGCAAAATTAGCAAAAAAATCTGAGACGGCCAATCCGCGCGCCTAACGCTCCAGCAGCTCGCTGTCCGATGCCTTGGCCGGAGCGTACTCCTCAGACAGTACATCGTGCTTTTTCCTGTACTTCGGGCTCTCTATGCCGCCCAAGAAGAGCATAGTGTGCCCCAGCTGGTCTACCGACGCGCTCCGCTCCGCCGCACCGCGTATCAGCGAGGCCTTCTCCGGATACTTCGCCATATACCGCTCCGACATCCAGAACTCCATCGGCACCTCGAATATGCTCCTGATGTAATTCTCAGCCATAGCCTTGTCCGCAGCCTCCTTCGCCGTGAGGCGCACGCGCCCCTGGCTCGGACGGTAGTCATACACCTCCTCGCCGTGGTCCGAGAAATACAGTATTACGGCCGGACGGTCCTTGTGGTTCTCCACTATCTGCTTCAGCACCCGGTCATTGAAATAAGTCGCATTGTCATAATGCGCTATTATCTCCTTATGGCAATCACACAGCCACGGCTCCCTCCTGAAACCGTAATCCTTGGCCGAGAATCTGCTGTACTCGGGCGTATGCGGATACCTGTTGGCAGCCTGCACGTGCTGCCCCCACAGATGATAAATCCATAGCCGCTTCGGGCTGCCGGGCTTCTTCTCCGAAGCCTTGGCGAACTCCTTTTTCACAAAATCCAGGTCATTGCCTATATTCGAATACTCCGATGTATAGCTGTACACATTCTTACTGATGAAGTCGGAGTGCAGTATGCCGCTTATCGTGAAATTAAATATGCCCGAATCCTCCGTATGCTGGTTGTCAAGCATATAGATGTCCCAGCCCGCGTTTCTGTACAGTACGGGCCAGAATGTCCCCTCCAGAGGCTCCTCGCCCGCGTTGGCCACATTCAGCGAGAAGAAACTCAGCATAGACCCCGACGTATTGCTGAACGCCGACCGCGCGTCACTGTACGCCACGAGCCGCCCCGCGGCACGCTCCGCTGCCTGGAAAGGCGTCGTGGCAAGCCGGTAACCGTACACCTGAGAGTGGCTCTTGATGAACGACTCTCCTATCACTACCACCACGTCCACCGTATCCGTCGGCGCCGCCTCGGAGCGTCCCGGCTTCAGGTCAGCCTTGACACGCGCCTGCCACTGCTCCACCTCCTTGCCCTCGGTGCGCACCGACGCTATGTTAGACAGCAGCTTGGTAGGCATATCCGTATGCGTCCCCGGATAATACCTCTCGATGTCGCTGAAGCTGTCAGCCCCCAGGATACGCAGAGACACAACCATATAGACAGCTCCGGCAGCCACACAGACAAGCACCGCGAGCTGCGTCCACGCAGGCCACTTCCTATCATTAAGCCTGAACTTCCCGTACAATATCCGCTCGAGCCACGCCACAACAGCCAGACTCGCAACGAACCCCACGAGCCCCATTATCATCTTCCAGCCGAAAAACGCGCGCATCATATCCGTGGCCTCAGTCACATTAGTCTCTGCTATCAGCTTGATTACAGTGAGATTAAAGATACTCAGGCCCCATATAGCCTTGACAGTGATGTCGCAGAACGCCACAAAAAGCAGAATACTGTAAAGCGTCCACTTTACCCACCGGCGCTTCGCCACGACAACCACGCCCGCAAGAATATATGCATAAAACAGACCTCGGAGCAACCCGATGCCGACTTCCGACAACATGGGCCACTCCGCCGTTTTCACGACTTTTATCAAACCTAAGAAACAAGAGAGGCAGAGAATAGCGAAAGTAACCGCGAAGAAAACCGGCTCACGCCTGACCGGAGAGAACAGTCTGTGAATAAAACGAAAGAAACTATTCATAATAAATGCAATTTGCAATCGGGGGGGGATTTTGATAGAAATTTTCCACAAAACTACAAAATCCACGTCAGACCACCAAATTTATTTCAAAAAATTCTCCGAAAATCCCCATAAAAAACGATAAAAAAACCTCGGCAGACAGACGGTTTCCCAACCGCCTGCTACTTCTGGAGTGTAGCGGCATGCCGCTACACCCTATAAACAAGCTCTTTACTCCAGCCCTCCCGAGCCCTCGGCCACCAAATAAATCTTATAAGTGAAGCCCGCGTCTACCTGCGGCTCTCCAGATACCCCGTCAGTATCAGCACCGCCGCGGTCTTGTCTGCCAGCGCCTTGATCTGCCGCGTCGACTTCTTCAGGCCGGCGGCTATCATCTCCCTGTGGGCTATAGTCGAGGTAAAACGCTCGTCGAAAAGCTCGACGGGGATATCGGGCAATTCTTTCTTCAGCCGTCCTATGAAGGGCGTTATGCGGCTCATATTCTCGCTCGGAGCGCCGTTGAGCTGCGTAGGCTTGCCCACTACTATCAGGCTGACCGGCTCACGGCTGCAATAATCCTTAAGAAACGCCATCAGCGACCGAGTCTCCACCGTCGGAAGCCCGTTGGCCGCTATCTGAAGCGTGTCGGTCACGGCTACGCCGCAACGCTTCTTGCCATAATCTATGCAAAGTATTCTGCTCATATACTGACAAAATTAGTCATTTCCGCCGATATATGCAAGTACCGCGAAAAAGCGGCGCACGGCTGACGCATCTTAATTTTTTATAACATCAAAACTTTTTAAGGCATACAAAAGGTAATCATTGTCCCAGCCGGCTTTCTTCCGATGTCCTTTGACGCCCATTGATGACACCTTTGCATTCTTGATGATGTTTAATCCGATACGGTTGAGCAGGGAAAAATTCTGGGCTGCATTGTCCTTCTGTTTACGTGATGCATCATCTCCGAAAGCGACATCAAGAGTCCAGTGGAGCTGGTTC
>JAGBIJ010000046.1 GCA_017935045.1 Muribaculaceae bacterium | reverse complement strand
TATTGCGCGGTCTCGAAATCGCAAATGTATTTTGTCCTTTGTCTCAGTCGCATAGCCCGCTATGCTCCTTCGCCTGCATGACAAAATCCAAGTTGCGATTTCGACCCCATAATTCACATTTGTTATTAAACAGCCTCTAAATTATTGTATTATTTATTTACAAACACAGGGTCGTTGTCAATCAGCCATTTCGCAATCTGCACGGCATTAAGAGCGGCGCCTTTCTTGATTTGGTCGCCTACGACCCAGAGCGTCACGGCGCCGGGTACAGCCAGGTCCGCGCGCAGGCGTCCGACAAATACGGGGTCTTCGCCGGCCTTGTCGTAAGGCATGGGGTACAGACGGTTCTTGGGGTCGTCGACCACCACCAGTCCATCGGCTTTCTCCATAGCGGCACGCACCTCGGCCACGTCGAGCGGCTTCTCGCACTCTACCCAGACAGCCTGGCTGTGGGCACGGAGTACGGGGACACGCACACAGGTGGCGGAGACGGCCAGGTCAGGCGAGTGAAGTATCTTGCGTGACTCGTTGACCATCTTCATCTCTTCCTTGGTGTAGTCGTTCTCCAGGAAAATGTCGACCTGCGGGATAAGGTTGTAGGCCAGCTGAGCGGAGAATTTCTCCACTGTAGGCTCCTCGCCGCGTATTATCTGGGCGTGCTGGGTCTCCAGTTCCGCCATGGCTGCCGCGCCTGCGCCGGAGGCTGCCTGATATGTGGCCACATGGATGCGGCGTATCGGGCTGATGTCCTCGATTGGTTTCAGTGCCACAAGCATCTGAATAGTGGTGCAGTTGGGGTTGCCTATAATATTGCGGGGGCGGGCCAAAGCGTCGGCGGGATTGACTTCCGGCACTACCAAGGGCACATCGCTGTCCATACGGAAAGCGGAGGAATTGTCAATCATCACAGCGCCGTGAGTCGTGATGTCGGCGGCGTATTCGCGTGATACTCCGGCTCCGGCCGAGGTAAAAGCGATATCCACGCCTTCAAACAGAGCCGGGTCGTGACGCAGCTCCTCGACGGTAATTTCCTTTCCGCCGAACTCATATTTACTGCCGGCGCTGCGGCTGGAGCCGAACAGGCGCAGTGTGCCGACAGGGAAATCCTGCTCGCGCAGCACACGCAGAAACTCCTGTCCCACGGCGCCGCTGGCTCCGACGATAGCTATCTCCAAAGGTCTCATCAGTTCATTCCGGAAGTTGCGACACTGCGGTCTATCTTCTTTACCAGGCCTTGAAGCACGCTGCCCGGGCCAAGCTCCACAAATTCATCTGCGCCATCGGCAATCATGGCCTGCACGTCGTATGTCCAGCGTACGGGAGAGGTAAGCTGGCTCAGCAGATTCTCCTTGATTTCTTTCGGGTCGGTATGGGGCTTGCCGTCCACATTCTGATATACGGGGCATACCGGAGTGTTGAACTGTGCGTTCTCTATGGCTTCAGCCAGCTTGTCCTGCGCGGGCTGCATGAGGGGAGAGTGGAACGCACCGCCCACCTTCAGTTTCAGCGCGCGCTTGGCGCCAGCCTCAAGCATCTTGGCGCAGGCGGCGTCGATGCCTTCTACAGTGCCGGAAATTACCACCTGGCCCGGACAGTTGTAGTTGGCAGCTCCGACAACGTCGTCCACCTCGGCGCACAGCGCCTCCACCTTCTCGTCAGGCAGAGCGAGTACGGCGGCCATGGTGCCGGGACGAGCTTCGCAGGCTTCCTGCATGGCATGGGCGCGGGCCGACACCAGTTTCAGGCCCTCCTCAAAGGAGAGAGCGCCGGCTGCCACAAGTGCGGAAAATTCGCCGAGACTGTGGCCGGCCACCATGTCGGGCTTGAACTCATCGCCCAATGTGGCGGCGAGGATGACGGAGTGGAGAAATATGGCGGGCTGGGTCACGGCGGTCTGACGCAGATCCTCCTCTGTTCCGTTGAACATAAGGTCGGTAATGCGGAAGCCGAGCACCTCGTTGGCTTTCTCAAACATGGCGCGAGCTGTCTCGTTGTTGTCATACAGGGCTTTGCCCATTCCTACGAACTGGGCTCCCTGACCGGGAAATACATACGCTTTCATAATCTATTTTTTAGAGTATCTGTGTTATGTCAGTCTGCTACCCACGCCGGGGTAACGACTGCCTTTATTTTGTTGAATCAGGATAAATGGAGTTCCACCAGGTCGGGTCGTCGTGCAGCCAGCGGTCGAACCAGGCCATGATGGTATTGTGCCACAGCCGGCGTTTCGGGTAGTCGGCTATGAAGTGGTTCTCGCCGTCGACGGTAATCAGCTCCACCGGCTTGCCCAGAATGCGCAGCGCGTTGTAGAGCTGTATGCTCTCGCCGACAGGTACGTTGGTGTCGGCTGTGCCGTGGAGCAGGAGCAGGGGAGTGTTGATTTTGTCGGCGTTGAAGAGCGAGCCTTGCTTAGTGAAAAGCTCGGGGTTCTGCCAGGGATAGGAGTCGGCGGCGGCTATGGCGTTGTAGCTGTAACCCCAGTATCCTTCGCCCCAGTATGAGGTAACGTCGGAGATGCCGGCGTGGCTGACAGCGGCGGCGAACATAGGCGTGAGCGTCTGCAGGTACTGCGTCATGAAGCCGCCGTAGGAGGCGCCGAGGCAGCCTATCTTTTTGGCGTTGATGAAGGGATGCGTCTCGCAGAGCTTCTTGGTGCCCTCGATTATGTCCTCGGCTGTGCGCTTGCCCCAGGCGTTGACGTGGCGTGCGGAGAATTCCTGGCCGTAGCCTACGGTGCCGGAGGGGTTGAGGACATAGACTACGTAGTCGCGCGACGCGAAAAGCTGCGGCGAGTAGGGATTGGAGATACCGTGCTGGGTAGGCAGTGTGCCGCCATAATAATATACTATAAGCGGATACTTCCTGTCCGGATCGAAATCGGGAGGATAGCAGATATAACCGTCTATCTCTGTTCCGTCGGACGCTGTGAAGGCCCACGGCTCATATTTCCCGAACTCTATTTCGTCGAGACGCCCGGCCAGCGGGTCGGAAATAAGGGTGTCAGAGCGGCGGCGCGTGTCATAAAGGCGCAGCGAGCCGGCGTGGTCGGCGCTTTGACCCCAGTAAGCCAGGGCAGTGCCGTTGTCGCCCATGGAGTAGGAGCGAACCACGTCGATACCCAGCGGCAGACGCGTGAAGGCGCGGGTCTTGGGATTGTAGGTGTAGACGGGGGAGTCAAAGCCTTCGGTTACCTGCATGTATATCAGACCATCGGCCTTGTTCCAGACAGTCTCGCCGTCAATGCTCGGAGTGAAATCACGCGAGATGGGGTCTGCGGCGCCCGTCTTCAGGTCGATGATGAAGGCCTGGGCGTCATAATCGTTGACCTGCTGGCGATCGCCTATCGCGCGGCTTATGCCGTCGAAAGCGTCGGCCGACGCAGTGACCAGCGCTTTTGTGCCGTCGGGGCTGTAGCAGGCCGTCTTCAGGAAGCCGGACTGCGGCAGTATGGTGTCTGTTTTGAGAGTACGCGGATCGATTTCCATCAATGTGAAGAAATCAAACGGGCGGCGGGTGGCGTCCTCGCGGTAGTCCATGAACAGTATGCGGCCATTCTTTGGATTGATGTCGCATATTATAGGATTACCTCCGTAAGTCAGCGGCTGAATAGAGCCGTCCGCCGGATTGAAAGCCACCAGAGAATTGTGGTCTGTTGCGCCCGGTACCCTTGCGCCCGGCGACGACAGACGGCGGAGCGGGCCGCCCTGTTCCGTCCCCTTGTCTGGAGCATAATAAATGATAAGATCTTCCGAAGGTGTCCATACGAACGATTTCTCGGGCAGACCTCTCGTAATCAGTCTGCGGCTCATGTCCGCAGGGTCAAGAGTGTACAGATCGTAACCATTACGGCCCTTTTCTACTAGACACAATTTTGGCGATCTGGGCATCCAGCGTACATCATCTGTCGGATTGAGCGATTTCTCCTGACCTGTGCGCACGTCGCGCAGGGTCAGAGTCTTTATGGTATTGTCGGCGTCTATGCGGTCGTCAGTATATATGAGCATCCAGCGGCCGTCAGGCGACATCGATGCGCGGCTTACGCGCGCGCCTAAGGCAGTGTCGTCCAGCAGCATGCGCCGCTTCATGCCGGCATCGGCGGTAACGGCGCCGGGCCTGGAGTTGTCAGAGTCCTTCCAGTCCAGCGATATCTGCGGCTCCACGGTGTCGCCCGGCAGAGAGAACACGTTTACGCACAGCGTATAGTCGCGCTCCGGTTCCAGCGTCATGCTTACACTTGTCTGAGAGCCGGTTTTGGCGCTCTTGCCTTTTTCGATTTCATCGATATATACCGTATGCCGCGACGGACAGTCTACGATAAGGGTGCCGGAGGCATAGCGCGGACTGCGTAGCCGCGTGGTCAGCGTGTGGATTACCGCCCTGTCTGCGGCTGCGTTCAGCTTCAGCAGGGTATCGGCAGCAGTGGCGTTATCAGCAGCTGCCCCGCGGGATGAGGCCAGCGCCATAATCTGTTCGGGGGCATACTTGGTGCCCTTGGCGTTCATGGAGTCAAGAAGCGCCGGGGGTATCACGGGTCTGGCGGGACTTACCCTCCAGCTCACAGGGAGCGAGGCATAGCCCGTAGGCAGAATCATGGTCATCGCCGCTGCGGCGAGAATTTTCGCTGGTCTCATGGCAGATTGGTTTAGGTGTATTATTTTGACAAAGCTTCGATGGATGCGCGGATTGCTGCTATCTTGGCCGTGGCGTCGCTTTGCTTTTTACGCTCCAGGGCGACCACAGCCTCCGGGGCGTTGGCCACGAAGCGCTCATTGGCGAGTTTCTTCTCCACGCCGGCCAGGAAGCCCGTATAATGCTTGAGGTCGGCGTTTAGTTTGGCCAGTTCCTCCTCGATGTTCACATTGCCTTTCAGGGGTACGGCATACTCAGTGGCGTCTATGCGGAAAGTGGCCGCGGAGGGGTCTTTCTCCTCCACAGTCTCGATACCGCTCAGGCCGGCCATCTTGACTATGACAGGCATCAGCTCCTCCGGCCAGTTGCCATGTACAAGCAGGGGCAGAGGCTCACGGTTGGGTATCTGTTTCTGTTTGCGTATGTTGCGTACGCCGCCGATGATTTCAAAAGCTGTCTGCATCTGTGCCAGAAGCGCGGTGTCGCAGGTAGCCGGGGCGGGCAGGGAGGCCAGCATTATGCTCTCGCCTTCCTTACGCGGCGCCAGATGCTGCCACAGTTCTTCGGTAATGAACGGCATGAAAGGATGAAGCAGACGCAGCAGCATGTCGAAGAAATGGAGCGTCCGGGCGTAAGTGGCCGCATCCATGGGTGTGCCGTAAGCAGGCTTGACAATCTCCAGATACCAGGATGAGAAATCATCGCGGAACAGTCGATAGACAGCTGTCAGCGCCTCCGAGATACGGAATTTGCCCATCAGGTCGTCAACCTCTGCGAGCGTCTGCTGCAGCTGGGCGTCAAACCATTCGCCGGCTATGCGGCAATAGTCGGGTTGCGGTGCGTCAGTAGTGTTTTCCCAGCCTTTTACCAGGCGGAAAGCGTTCCATATCTTGTTGCAGAAATTACGTCCCTGCTCCACTAAGGCATCATCATAGAGTATGTCGTTGCCGGCGGGAGCGGCCATCATCAGACCCATGCGCACGCCATCGGCGCCATATTTCTCCATCAGCTCGATGGGATCCGGACTGTTGCCGAGCATCTTGCTCATCTTTCGGCCCAGCTTGTCGCGCACGATACCGGTAAAGTAGACATTGTCAAACGGGCGGTCGCCGGCATATTCGTAGCCGGCCATAATCATGCGCGCCACCCAGAAGAAGATGATGTCAGGCCCGGTCACGAGCGTGGCAGTGGGGTAGTAATATTTCATTTCGCTGTTGCCCGGGTCAAGTATGCCGTTGAACAGAGTGATGGGCCAGAGCCACGACGAGAACCATGTGTCCAGAGCGTCATCGTCCTGACGCAGATCGGCTGCTGTCAGCGCCTCATTGCCGCTGGCGGCCCGCGCCTTGGCCAAAGCCTCCTCAGCTGTCTCCGCCACTACAATCTTCTGTTCCCCGTCATGCTGATAATAATAGGCAGGTATGCGGTGTCCCCACCAGAGCTGACGGGAGATACACCAGTCCTGTATGTTTTCAAGCCAGTTGCGGTAAGTGGTGCGGTATTTCGCCGGCACGAACTTTATTATATTGTCCATGACGGGCGGCAGGGCTATCTCGGCGAAGTGCTTCATGTCGATAAACCACTGGAGCGACAGACGCGGTTCGATAGGAATATGCGTACGCTCGGAGAAACCTACGTTGTTTACATAATCCTCCACCTTCTCCAGCAGCCCCGCCTTCTCGAGATCTTCAGCTATCTGCTTGCGTACGTCAAAGCGATCCATGCCGACATACATGCCGCCAGCTTCGCTTACTGTACCGTCTTCATTGAATATGTCGATAGACTCAAGGTTATGCTTCTTGCCCAGCATGTAGTCGTTGGTGTCATGCGCAGGAGTCACTTTCAGGCAGCCGGTGCCGAAGTCGATTTCCACATAGCGGTCCTCGATGACGGGAATCTCACGTCCGACGAGAGGCACAATCACGCGCTTTCCTTTCAGCCAAGCGTTTTTAGGGTCTTTGGGATTGATACACATGGCCGTGTCGCCCATGATAGTCTCCGGCCTGGTTGTGGCCACGACCGCATAGCGCCGTCCCGATGCGTCTGTATGGATTACTGCGCCCTCAAGATCTGCGCCGCTCATATCATCGTCGGCTACGTAATATTTCAGATAATAGAGCTTGCTCTGCTCCTGCTGGAAATAGACTTCGTCGTTGCTAAGAGCGGTGCGGTTCTGCGGATCCCAGTTTACCATACGCAGACCACGGTATATCAGGCCTTTGTCATAGAGGTCGCAGAATACTTTTATCACGCTTCTGGAGCGGGTCTCGTCCATGGTAAACGCCGTGCGGTCCCAGTCGCACGATGCACCGAGGCGTCGCAGCTGCTGCAGTATGATACCGCCGTATTTCTCAGTCCATTCCCAGGCATGTTCCAGAAACTGCTCGCGTGTCAGGTCTCGCTTCTGTATGCCTTCGGCGGCGAGCTTGGCCACTACTTTGGTCTCCGTAGAGATAGACGCGTGGTCAGTGCCCGGCACCCAAAGGGCGTTTTTGCCCTCCATGCGCGCGCGGCGTACCAGTATGTCCTGTATGGTATTGTTGAGCATGTGTCCCATGTGGAGTACTCCGGTCACGTTCGGCGGCGGAATTACTATGGTGTAGGGTTCGCGTTCATCTGGCTCGGAGTGAAACAACTTATGCTTCATCCAGTAATCATACCATTTTCCCTCTACCTGCGAGGGATCGTATTTAGTGGCTAATTCTTTCATATTCACATTTATATATTAGGGGCAGACAGTTGCTCCGCTTCAAGATAAGTCTCAAGTATCACACACTCGCCGCCGGCAGGTGCTATATCAAGACGCTTGCGGTCGGCGGCAACCAGAACCACTGTGCCGGGAACTGCATGCAGCGAAGTGGCGCCATCGTCAAGCGTGGCGCAGCCGCTGACCAGGATTATGATTTTGAAGGAGTCGATCTGCGTGTAGTCGCGGCTCATATTGCGGGTCAGACGCAGTCTGTTGACACAGAACTCAGGCGACCTCATCAGCGCCACCTCCGTGTCCGGGATGTCAGCATATCTGATGCGTCCTTGCATGGGAGAGTCGTGGCGTATAGCTTGCAAGGCCAGCTCTGTGTGAAGCTCGCGGAGTCTGCCGTGGGAGTCACGCCGGTTATAGTCATATATGCGGTACGTGGTGTCGCTGGTCTGCTGGATTTCCACCACCATGCAGCCCTTGCCCAGAGAGTGGGGAGCGCCTGCCGGTATGTTATATACCTCGCCCGGACTTACGGACTCACATTTCAGCAAGTCGCCGAATTTGCCGTTGGCCACCAACTCATGGTATTCGCTCTCGGTTACCGGTCGGGTCATACCTATGTATAGCCGGGCATCAGGTCGGGATTCCAATATATACCAAATCTCATTTTTTCCACAAGGCATGCCCAGCTTCCTGGCCATGGCGTCGTCGGGATGCACCTGCACAGAGAGATCATCCTGAGCGTCCAGAAACTTGATAAGCAGAGGGAAGTCTGAGCCGAAACGGCTGTACGGCACGCGGCCCATCAGCGTCGCGCCATATCTTGCTACAAGCTGATGCAACGTGTGGCCGGCGTCTGAACCGTCTGCCACTACCGACATAAAACCGGGCAGTGCCGACAGCTCCAGACTTTCGCCTATAGGCGTGCCGCTCCCCGCTTCGGCGGCGGGGGACTGTTTTTTGTAAGAGGCTATGCGCGTACCGCCCCACAGGGTCGGCTTCAGTATCGGCTTAAAAGTCCACATGCGTGAGTCTGTTCAAAATACGCGCAAAGTTACAAATTTTTTCTTATTTGGGCAAACTCGGTGATTTTCAGAGGGGTTCGGGAGTGCGCGGGTACTAATCGTGTACTTTTGTGGAAGTTGACGGAAAGCCGAGGAAATTGAATTTTGGATTTTTGGCTTGCGTTAAGGATTTTTAACTGTCGCGATTTGCCTGTTTTTACCTATGCCAACACCGAAAAGTACACCTCTCGCACTACCATAATCGGCGTCATTATGAAGTAGCCGTAAATCCAATTCGTAATTTTGCGCACAAAAGTACTCATAATTTTTGATACTTAATAATGTCAGATGATTAAATCTGAAATATACTTCGCTGGACTTCGCTGCGATGCTGGACATCGAATAGCCTTGTCGCCGTAGGATGTGCAACCGGGGACGGTTGTCCGCATCTTACGACTGAACACGGTCATTCCATGTCCCGCAGGTAATTCAATCCACGGGGATAAAGACCGTCATTTGCCCTGCGCCTTCGCTGCTCTACGGCTTGAACAAATGCCGGACATTATCCTGTTCCGGGATTGCATACTCCATTCTTTTT
>JAGBIJ010000045.1 GCA_017935045.1 Muribaculaceae bacterium | reverse complement strand
TCGAGTACAGCGTATTCTGGCATGGGTACAGTATATTAGAGTGTGGTAACTATAATATAGTGCGTCCTTTGCGGAATGCGCTGTATTTTAATTATTTTACTGTATCATTAACATCTCGAAATAAGTTTAGACAACTTCAATATGATTTTTAACCGATTGATTCTTTTATGTCCTATAAAAAATACTGTATCTGACATGGTACACTTTTATGATGTCATTTGCAAAATTACAAATAATCTCTGATTAAACAAAGGAAAATCCTGTGGAACATTTAGGTTTCAAATTATTAGCTTAAATATCCGCGTTTTTTCAATACAGAGATGGAGACTTCTTTGATTCATTATTATTGTATTTATGTCAAATACAGCGAATATTTGCATTGTCTCAATTAAGTAAAGTTTAGCTATATCATATAGTGTATCTTTTGCGGTTTGTGGTGGATTTAATTATATGGCTATACATTTCTCATTAAATAATAGGCGTAAACAAATTCAAGATGAAGATTGAGCAGATTTATTAGTTTATAATTATCTGATTATTTAGTCTTTGTCTTGTCTCAATTCGCAGACTGGAGCAGGGAGTCGGCCAGGGGGAGAGCCTGTATCTGCTGGTCGACGCGGGTAGTGATGTAGGGACGGTAGGCGGGGCGCATGGCGTCGCGGAAGGCGGCCAGGCATCGCAGATAGTCGCGTCGGCCGGCGAGCAGGCGGTCGCCTTTGGCACTAAGCGATGGGTCGCTTAGAGTCGCGCCGATGCGCTGCCATGTCTCGGCGGTTATCAAGCCTTCGTCGGTGTAGTGATTGCGGTCGTAATCGTAGAAACCTTCGTAGGGTACTGTGCGCGCGGGCATCTCGGCCTCGCATTTCTCCAGCAGGCGGCGTGCCGTCAGCGCGTCGTGGCGGTTGTCGCGTTCACTTAGTATCAGAGCAGACTGCAGAATGGCGCGACGCAGCAAGGAGACCTGATGGGCGGCCACGGGGTCGAAGTAGGGACGCGATGGGTTGCCTGCGCCGCCGTAGCGGTAGCTGTCGAGAGCGAGGTGCCCCGTGGCATCGGCGTTCAGTCCGGGATTGGCCGGGTTGAGGCGCGATACATTGCCTATTTGCTCCATCTTGTCTTTGAGCTGGCCGCCGAGGGCGAGCATGCCTCCGGATACGGTCCAGTAGAAATCGCGGGGACGAGGGGAAGCAGCCGACGTGGCCAGCATGTCGACCGTAAGCAGCGAGCCGATATTGCAGAAGCGAGAGAGAGAGCCGCTGTCGGCCTTGCGCAAGTCTATGAATACGGTGTCTGCCCCGAGAGTGAAGAAGAGTCGGGGAGTGCTTATTACAGGGTATGCGTCGTGCCGGACATCGGGCAGCGAGGTGTAGAGCCTGCGCAGGGCGGGGAGTGCCGGGGTCCAGTTCAGATCCGAGTCGCGCAGCGATATGTAGGGGCTGCGCAGCAGCGGGAGCATTTCGCGCGGCAGGGTCAGCGGTATGGGCGAGGACTCGCGCATGTGCGACACAAGCTGAGAGTGATACCAGGCGCTGTTGAGATAGGGAGTGCTGATGGCGCGTATGTCGGTACGGTAACCTTCGGTCTCCTGCATGTACCAGGCGGGGAAAATGGAGTTGTCGTCGGTAGCAAAGAATATGGCGTCGCGGGACATGGCCGCGAGCATATCGCGGGCCATGTCGGGGGTGGCTGTACGGCCTGAGCGGTCGTGGTCGTCGGCGGTCTGCGACAGCATCTGAAGCGGCACGGCCAAGGACAGCAGGGTGCCTGCGGCGGCTCCGGCCAGGGGTCGGCGTATGAGCCGCTGCATCCAGTGGCAGAGGGGTATAGCTCCGAGCCCTGCCCAGATGGCGAAAGCGTAGAACGAGCCGGCGAAAGCGTAGTCGCGGTCACGGGCCTGCACGGGACCCTGATTGAGATAGAGGACTATGGCTATGCCCGTAAGCAGAAAAAGCATGGTAACGGCGAGAGCCTGCCGGCGCCCTTCGTGGCCTGCGCGCATCTGAGCCGCTATGCCGAGAATGCCGAGCAGCAGCGGCAGGAAGTAATATACGTTGTGTCCCGGATTGTCGCGGCCATCGGGCGCTGGTGCGCCTGACGTGTTGTCGAGCATGGCGCGGTCCAGCGGGGCAATGCCGGTAACGAAATTGCCGGCATCCGGTTCGCCGTGACCCGAAACGTCATTCTGCCGCCCTGCGAAATTCCAAAGGAAATAGCGCCAATACATGAATCCACACTGATATACTGTCAGATACTGTAGGTTTTGCAGGTATGTAGGGCGGAAAGCTGGCTTTGCGGCCCACTTCTCGGCACCGGGTACGCTGACCGGATTTCCCAGACTGTCTACGGCTCTTGTTACGGAGTCCGGGTGGTACATATCGTCTTCGGTGGCGCCGAGCCAGTTGTAGTACCCCTCCACATCGTCGGATGCGTGTGAGTGCATGCGCGGAAGCACCATGTCGAGCTCAGGCTGGTAGGCGAGCCGGAAGGTATATTCTTTAATGAGATAACGGTCGCCGCCGCGCCGCTGCAGACGTGCGTTTTCCGCCGAATCCTCCTTGGTGGCGAACTGCGAGCGGGGTGTGGGTGGCATCGCCGCGGCTCCCCGCGTGTAGACAGCTTTGTGCCCCGTCAGTCTATAACGCGAGAATTGAGGCTGACGCGAGCCGGCGCTGTCGGTGGTCCAGCTGCGCTCGCGCAGCGGCTCGGCGGTAAACGGTGCGCCGTAGAGCAGCGGCGACTTGCCGTACTGTTCGCGTGAGAAATAATTGGCGAAAGCGAAGATGTCTGAGGGATTGCCCGTATTCAGCGGGGGATTGGCATTGGCCCGGATGATGATGACCGCGTAAGAGGAGAAACCCAATAGCAGCATTGCCGCAGACCAGAGGCAGACTGAGACGGCACGCGCCAGGCGGGGGCTCAGTCCGCAGCCGGGCAGTCTGATCGCGCCGGCAATGAGAAAGCCCATGACCAGTATCCAGGCCAGCAGTAAGCCGGAGTTGAAAGGCAGTCCTGCTCCGTTGACGCACCACAGCTCCATCGCTTTGGCCAATGCCATGAAGCCCGGTATCAGTCCGTAGAGTACGAGTGCCACTGCGCCGAGCGAGAGGAGGATGCCCGCCGTAAGTCTTGCCGCCCCGGGCCGGGGATACAGACCGAAGATGACTACTGCCGCTATGGCCGGCAGACAGAGCAGATTGAGCTCGTGGACACCCAGCGACAACCCTGTGAGGTAAGCTATAAGTATCAGCCATCGGTCGGAATGTGGTTCGCGGCGACGGTCGTACCATACTAAAGCGAGTCTGAACAGCAGAGCGGTGCATAGTGAGGAGAAGGCGTAGACCTCGGCCTCCACGGCCGAGAACCAGAACGTGTCGCTCCAGCAGAATACCAGTGCGCCGGCGCCGGCTGCCCCAATGGAAATCAGGGCTTTGTCAGCTGTTATCCTCTCTTCGCGGATGATAAGTCTGCGGGCCATCCATAGTATGGTCAGGTACAGAATCCATACGGTAAGAGCCGAGCATACGCCGCTCAGTATATTGACAGCGAGAGCGTCGTATTGCGGCGCGGGAGAAAAGTTTATGAAGAATCGGGCCGCGAGCATCCATACCGGATTGCCCGGCGGATGACCCGGTTGCATGCCTGTGGCCACGGCTATGTACTCGGGACAATCCCAGTATGATGCCGTAGGCTCAAGAGTGAGCATATATGTAAGCAATCCTACGGCCAGCACAACCATGCCGATCCAGAAACTCAGTTTACGGTAAGTCCGCTCCAATATGTACTTTTCTGTCAATATCACGCCGCAAAATTACTAAAAAATGCCGAAAAAGTTGTATATTTGCACTTCAGTATCTATTAACAGGGAGAAGCTATGGATCGAATCAATGAGACGGCTATGAGCCGATTGTATCTTAAAGACACTGCGTTTCAAGACCTTATGCAGCGGCGCATATTCAATGTCCTGCTGGTGGCCACACCTTACGACGCCTTTATGATGGAGGAGGACGGCAGGGTCGAGGAGCAGGTATATTTCGAATACGTCTCACTGAATCTGTCTTCGCCGCCACGCTTTACCAAGGCCGCCGACTTCACGCAGGCCCGTCTGGAGCTGGAGACCAAGCCTTTTGATCTCATTATCGCAATGCCGGGCGTGGACATCAGCGAGACCTTCCGGCAGGCCAAGGAGATAGACAGACTTTATCCGGACATCCCGTTTGTAGTCCTTACCCCCTTCAGTAAGGAGGTAAGCCGCCGTCTGGAAAACGAAGATCTTTCGGGAGTGGACTATGTATTCTCCTGGCTGGGGAATGTAGACCTGATTCTCGCCATCATCAAGCTGCTTGAGGACAAAATGAATGCGCCTACCGACATTGAGGATGTAGGCGTGCAGGCCATTCTTCTGGTAGAGGACTCCGTGCGTTTCTACTCCGCAGTGCTTCCCCATCTGTTCCGCTTCCTGCTTACGCAGTCGCGCGAGTTCAGCACAGAAGCCCTGAACGAGCATGAGCAGATGCTGCGTATGCGCGGGCGTCCGAAAGTAATACTGGCGCGCGACTACGAAGAGGCTGTGGAACTTTATGACCGCTATTCCAACCGTATGCTCGGCATAGTGAGCGATGTCTCATTCAACCGGGAGGGTGTCAAGGACCGCGAGGCCGGACTGAAATTCGCGCGTTACGTACGCGCCAAGGACGCGACTATCCCCATCATCATAGAGAGCAGCGAGATACATAATCGCGGCAAGGTAGGGGATTTCGGCGGAATATTTATTGACAAGACATCCAAAACACTTCCTCAGGAATTGCGTGAGGCCGTACGCAAATACTTCGGATTCGGCGATTTCGTAGTCAAGAGTCCGGAGACAGGCAAGGAAATAATGCGTATACGCAATCTCAAGGACCTGCAGAAGAATATCTACAACATACCTTCCGACGCTCTGTTCTTTCATTCTAAGACCAACGATATCTCGCGCTGGCTTTATTCCCGCGCACTGTTTCCCATAGCTTCGGCTTTAAAGACATTGCGCTTTACCGAGATGGAGCAGGCGCCTGCTTTGCGGCGACTGATTTTTGAAGTAATAGTGAAATATCGCCGGATGAAGAACCGCGGCGTGGTCGCAGTCTTTAAGAAAGACCGGTTCGACCGTTACTCCAACTTCGCCCGTATAGGGCAGGGTTCGCTCGGAGGCAAAGGCCGCGGTCTGGCCTTCATCGATTCAATCATCAAGCGTCATCCGGAATGTGAGGACTTCAAGGGCATACAGATTACCATCCCCCGCACCGTAGTTATATGCACTGACATTTTCGATGCGTTCATGGAGAACAATGACCTGTACCGCATCGCACTCTCGGATGCTTCCGATGCCGAGATACTCGACGCCTTCCTCAAGTGCCGGCTGCCTGAATGGGTGCGTGACGATCTAATGGCGCTGTTCGACGTGATAGACTCGCCATTGGCCATACGCTCCTCCTCGCTGCTTGAAGATTCCCATTACCAGCCTTTCGCCGGAGTCTACTCGACATATATGATACCGCGTCTGGCTGATGGCGAAAAGATGCTCAAGCTCCTGACAGACGCCATAAAGGGTGTCTACGCATCTGTATTCTTCACAGATTCAAAAGCTTATATGAACGCCACGCGCAACGTCATAGACCAGGAGAAGATGGCCGTCATCATCCAGGAGGTGGTGGGAGAGAACCATGACGGATATTATTATCCATCGTTCTCAGGCGTAGGCCGCTCCATCAACTACTATCCGATAGGCGCCGAGGTTCCCGAAGAGGGTGTCGCCGAGGTCGCTGTGGGACTTGGCAAATATATCGTCGACGGCAGCCGCGCGCTTCGGTTCAGTCCCCGCCATCCATCGAGTGTACTGCAGACCTCCACTCTCGACCTCGCCCTGCGTGACACCCAGACCCGGTTCTTCGCCCTGCCCGGAGGAGACCCCGGAGACCTGCGGTTCTCGGTAAAAGACGATTTCAACATCGTGCGTCTGGACATATCCGAGGCCGCCAAGACCGGAGCGTTGCGCTACATGGTCAGCACCTACGACGGCATAGACCGCATAATGCGCGACACAGACCAGGGGCGCGGCCGCAAGGTGGTGACGTTTGCCAACGTCTTGAAGCACGATGTGTTTCCGCTTGCGCCCAGTGTGGAGTTCATGTTATCCACAGGCCAGCAATCCATGGGGCGTCCAGTGGAAATAGAGTTTGCCGGCAACATAGCCCCCGGCGCATCAGGTTCTGACGATAAAGGCACGCTCTATTGGCTCCAGATACGCCCGATAGTAGACAAAAAAGAGATGCTTGACGACTCCATCATGGCTCATCCCGACCAGGACCTGCTCCTGCGCTCCGACACAGCGCTGGGCCACGGCCTCATGGATAATGTGCGTCACGTGGTCTATGTGCGTCCCGAAGCTTTCGACTCCATGCGCAATCCGCAGCTTGCGGCCGAGATAGAGCGTCTGAACAAGCGATTCGTAGAGCGGGGCGAGGGCTATATTCTGATTGGTCCGGGCCGGTGGGGTTCATCTGACCCGGCCTTGGGCATACCCGTCAAGTGGCCTCAGATAGCTGCCGCCCGCCTGATAGTGGAGACTGCCCTGCCCGGCTACAGCATAGAGCCCAGCCAGGGTACCCACTTCTTCCAGAATCTGACCTCCTTTGGCGTAGGCTATTTCACGGTCAATCCGACCCGCCAGGGCGGAGGCCTCTTTGACGTGGCATACCTCGACAGCCGTCCTGCCGAATACGAGGATGACTATCTTCGCGTCGTGGCTTTCGACAAACCGCTGACCATAGCCATCAACGGGCGCAAATCGCTCGGAATAGTAATGAAAGAAGGTATAGATTGAATACAGGCATGTCGGTGTTCGGTATAATATTCCACCCGTGGCGTACGCGTCAGGAGCTGCGCAGGCTACGTGAAGCCCTGTCCGCCGCCACGGCTGCTGCCGAACAGAGCGGCCGCGACGCCGAGATAGCGCGCTCAAATGCCGGGCAGGCACTCCGCAGGGCCGACGGACTGCAGGAGAACCTTGACAGCCTTCGGGCTGAGATGGCACGCAGAGAGCTTGAAGCGGCTAAAGAGATAGCCGAGCGCGATGCTAAAATAGAAATAATATCCGCCCGCCTCCGCGACAGCGACACCGCGCTGGCTGTCCAGCAGGAGCAGATAGATACCGTGGCCCGGCAGTTCAAGCAGATGATGGACGCCCACGAGCGCTACAAGAAGAAGATAGCCCTGCTGCGCGGCCAGTTGGAGCAGGCCAAAAAGCGGCTCTCCGACCGCCGCGCCGTCAAGGACGAAGATATTGTCCCCGTCAATCTGCGGCCGAGAGGATTTTATCAATCTTCGGCTCCGCCAGTCTCCCCTCCGAAGCGCGAGGCTACGTTTCCCGCTGCTGCCGAAGACGACTGGTACAAGCCCCTTGACATTTAAACATAACCAAATATAACCCTAATTATAGAAGATATGAAGAAGATTACCGGCGCTGTAGCCGCCACATTGCTGATTGCCGCCCTGTCGGCCTGCGGCAACAAATCAGTTTCCACAGATACCGTTTCCTCCGATACGATTCCTGCGCAGACTGCAGACACTCCGGTCACGGCGGCGCCGGACACCATAGAAGCCGAACGTATCCCGGAAAGCATGGAAACGGCAGACATCGCCATGCTTAATGAACTGTACAGCAAATATGTGCTGGGGATGAACGAATGTAATTACAAAAAATACTTTACCCCGGCCGTGATTGCCCGGCTCAAGAAAATCTATAAGGACGAGTATGGCGAAGACGGTTGTGCCATCTGGGAATTGCGTACCGGCGCCCAGGATGGCGACGGAGCGTCCAAAATTACCGGCATAGAGGCCGACCACGACGGCTGGTACGAAGTATCCTATCTGGATATGGGTACATCCGGGAAGACCCGTATTAAGGTCGAGGATGGAAAAGTCGCGGACTATAAACAGATGTGATAATTTACACCTGATATTCATTAACCAAATTTTTCAAACATGAAGCATTTTTATTTGACAGCATTGTCTGTCGCTGCCGCTATTACTCTGAATGCGGCTCAGGTGCAGCCTTGGGCGCTGAAGACACCGTCATGGTTGCAAACTCAACAAAATGTCGTGTCGGCTAAGTTGCCTGCAGCCGATATCAAGACAATGCTCCCTACGCGTTCGGCTGAGGAACCTCAGACTGATCTGGAGGCCAGCGAGGCATCGTACTATTACCTCGGCGATTTATTCCAGAACGGCACGGACTGTTACTACATCTTCTTATCTTCCGCAGGTATCAGAAAAGGCAATCCCACCGATGAGGGACAGATGCTACGGGCCTTGATCGTAGCGGAGAAATATACAGGCTCCGAGCAGATTCCTCCGCTGCCTACAGGCACCTTTGCCGGCGAAGTGTCGGGAGAGGCCGGCACATATTATCCGGATAACACAGAGTTCATGGATATCTTCTTCAATCCCGACGACCCTGAGGATCCGACCCTTGTAGGTTATGTTTACCAGGCTGCGGAAGGCGGTTCGATCAGGATTGCCGAGAAAGACGGCAAGTATACTGTACAGGCTGTATTTACCGGCGACTTGCTGGATGAGAACGGTAATTCTCTGGACACTGCAGAATGTACCGCTCTGTACAGTGGCGAAATAAAATATGATGACATCCATGGCTATACCCCTCTCGGCGGAGACGCGGCTCCGGTTTTCCCGAATTGCTCGGGCCGTTATTCCCAGGGTCTGTATTCCATAGCCTTCTACAACGTGCCTCTCGATGAAGACGGCTTTATCATCGGTGCCGGAGATCTTCTCAACTGCGAGATTTATACCGACGAGAGCAATCCCATGAACCTTGAGGATCTGGTGGATACGTTCGAGCCCTTTGACGCTTTTGAAGTAGGCGGCGGCATCCCCGGCAAGTTTGTCGAAGGCGTATGGTACGAAGTCTACGGCGGATATTTCGCGCCTGTAGGCACGGCGCTGATGGCCTACGATGCATCCGGTGACTATAAGACCGGTCTTGCCACCGGCGGTACGATCGATGTCACGCGCGAGGGCGACATATTCACATTCAAGTTCAATCTGACCACCCCCGAAGGCGATAAGATTACCTCCTCCTGGACCGGCGAGCTGGCTAAGTTCATGACCGATATGTCAGATCCGTCCGGTTCTGTACAGGGCGTGAACCCGGATACCGCCGCTCCCGTCTACGGCGGCCAAGGCTGCATCGTGGCTCCCGCCGACGCGCTCATCTTCAACACTCAGGGGGCGGTCACCGGTTCCACAGATCTGACTCCGGGTATATACATAGTCAAAACCGGAAGCAAGGCTGTCAAGGTAGTGGTAAAGTAATACCGTAACCCGGTTGCATATACAAGCGAAGGACGCGCCCTGGGCGCGTCCTTCATGCTTACAGATGTCATGCCTGCGGTTCAGCGCAGATAGATGCGTACGTGTGTCGGGCTTCCGGGCGCTCCGCTCTCAGTGCGTGGCAGCAGCTCCACTGCCGATGCGTCGGTTACTCTCCCGAGGTCCACGGCGATAAGGTGCGGATAATCGTGCCCCGGAGCGCTCTCCCAATAGGTCGACTCCTGCTGGTCGAAAGCTTTGGTCACGCCGTGATTCTCCGCCGTATTGCTGCTGTCGCTCCCCAAACTCTTCCATTGCTCGCGGCCTACGCGCTCCCCTTTGCTGTCCCTCAGATGTATTTCAGCCACCGACGACTCCTCCAGAGAGTTGCCGCTCAGTATCTCTATATACAGGTATCGGCCTTTGGCGCCTTCCGGCAGCTCCAGCTCACTCCAGCCGTTGCCGTATTTCAGTATATATTCGGCAGCCATCACGGCATCCTGCGGCACACCGTCAAGCTCCGTGTCTTCGCTCCCGGCCGTCACACGGTCGAGTATGGGCGCGGCCAATCCCTGCACGCGCGGTTCGCGCGGTCCCAGTACATCGAGTACGGAGATTTCGTTTTCTCCCGCCTTTAGCCAGCAGCCGGGAGTGTAGAGGGTCTGCTGCGGGCCTATGTTCCAGATGCGGCCCAAGGCGTGGCCGTTGACATAGACCAGCCCCTTGCCCCATGTGCTGAAGTCAAGGAAAGTGTCGGCGCCCGCCGCTTCTTCCGGCACGATGAATGTCCCCCGGTAGACTCCGGCCGGATAGTCCGGCCCTGTTACCGGCATGTAGCCGTAAGTGTCGAATAAAGCCTTGTCGTCAGGATACAGATAAGTCTCCCACTGCTGAGGCTCTATGCGACGTCCCCCTTTCGATAGGGTCACATCGCCGGTCAGACCCTTATAGTCCTTTATCGCGCGTCCGAAATTGATGCGCCCCGTGGCCTCGACGAAGATGTCCAGCGTGTCCCCCTTCTGCGTGGCGGGCAGCGCGAGCGACGTCTGTCCGATACGCCGGTCTATGGTACCGGCCTTGCGTCCGTTGACAGACACAATGGCAAAATCATGTACCCCTTCCGTAATCAGGCTGTCCGCGCCCTCCTCCGGTATCAGAGTGCGGTACAGCGCCGAGCCGAATCCCTGACCGAGTTCCTCCATAGGCATCGGTCTGTCGGTCACTATTGCGTCAGGCATGTTCTGCATCAGCGGAGCTGCTTCGGTCAGCGCGAACGCCGGTATGGCCGCCGATGGAATGGTGTCCGGCACCCCGGGCAGCTCCTCCTCGGCGTAGCGTGAGAGTACATCGCGCAGCATATAATATTTAGGTGTCGGCCGCCCGGCCTCATTGATGGGAGCGTCGTAGTCGTAAGAAGTGACATCAGGCGCGTAGCCGGGCGAATTGGCACCGGCCCAGTGTCCCCAGTTTGTGCCGCCGTGGGTCATATACAGGCTGAACGATATTCCTTTGGACAGCATCTCGTCTATGCCGGCCGTCATGGCCTCTGCCGGGCGTGTCTCATGATTGGCGCCCCATTTGTCAAACCAGCCGCTCCAGTACTCCGAACACATCAGCGGAGAGTCGGGGCGCGCTTTCCTAAGCTCGGCAAACTGACTGTCGATATCGGTGCCCGTACCGAAATTCATGGTCCATATCAGGTCATCCAGTCCGTTGTTTAGAAAATTCGATGCCCAGTCGCACTGAAACATCACTGTCTGCTTGCCCCAGTACTTCCTCAGCATATCGCGTATGGCCGACACGTAAGGCTTGTCGGTGCCGTAAGAGCCATACTCGTTCTCCACCTGCACCATCAGTATCGGCCCCCCTTTGTCTACAGTCAGGTCGCCGACCTGCGCGGCCACCTCTTTCTCAAACCGGTCCACAGCCTGCAGGAATCTCGGGTCTCCTTCACGAAGCCTGATATCCTTGTCCTTAAGCAGCCACCAGGGCAGTCCGCCCATTTCCCATTCGGCGCAGACGTATGGCCCGGGACGCAGTATTACCTTCATGCCGTTTTTCTGACACAGCTTCACGAACTCGCGCAGGTCGTTCTGACCCGTGAAGTCAAATTTGCCCGGCTCGCTCTCATGCGCGTTCCAGAATACGTACAGGCATATCGTATTCATGCCCAATGCCTTGCACATCTGTATGCGCTGTTCCCAGTAGGGTCTGGGTATGCGCGGATAGTGCAGCTCGGCGGCTTTGATCGTAAAGGGCTTGCCGTCAAGAGTGAATTGCCCTTTGCCGGCTTCGAAGCGGCCCGACGCCACCGCCGCGCCGGGGCATGCCGCCGCTGCGGCCACGATGGCCAGCGCTACGGCTATATCTCTGGTTTTCATCAATAAACAGCCTCTTAAAAGTTACTTATCCATTCATCAATCAATCTGCGCGCTATGCTCGGAGGCGTAGGCAGCGGAGGCAGATGCTCCCGGTCAAAGAAGCCTCCTTCGGTCAGCTCTCCATCGGCGAAGCGAAGCTCTCCGCCGGCGTAGTCGGCAGTGAAGCCTATCATCAGGTTCGACGGATAGGGCCACGCCTGCGAACCCGCGTATCTTACATTCTTTATGCGCAGCGAGGTTTCCTCCATTACCTCGCGCTCCACACACTCCTCCAGAGTCTCGCCTGTCTCCACAAAGCCGGCTACCAGACCGAAAAACGGCCGCGTGAATGTGCGCGCGTGAACCAGCAGAGCTTCATCTCCGCGCCTTATCAGTACGATGATAGCAGGCGAAAGCTGCGGAAAATACTCGTGACTGCAGTTTTCACACATTTTGCTGATAGGGGAGTGCCAGCGTACCGGTGCGCCGCATCGCGGGCAGAAGCGCGACGAGCGGTCCCAGTTGGCCAGCTCCAGCCCTTTGGCCGCCAGCGCGTATTCTTCGGAGTCAAGCCGAGGCCAAACCTCGCGCAGTCCCAGAGACGTCATACCCGCGGGAGCCGCCATGTAGGCTACCTTACAGCTGTGACAGCCGCGAGTGAAACTGAAGGCTGCCCGGGCTTCCGGACATTCCTCCGGTCCGGGCAGCCTGAGATTTTCGCCACATTCCGCGAACGCAAGCGTCGCTCCTTCTATGATTATAAGTCTGTCCATTACGGACGCAAATATACGGAAAATCCGCGTAACGCCCCGTTAATAAATCTTAAATCACACTTCGCCGCCCTGCGTTGCGCCGCTCTTTCCGCTTTTGCCGCCGAACATGCGGCTCAGATACTTTTCCTGGACTGTCTGCATCAGCTCCCAGAAGTTAGGCACGAACAAGGTGCCGATTATTGCGTTCATGGCCATGCCGAAGACTACTTATAAAAATTATAAATCTTATTACGTACGGAAATACAATCAGAGCCCCTAACCGCATTGCCTTTGTTCGATTGTAAAATAATCCTTTAAAATATTAATTTATGTTAAATACAGCAACTCTTTTCCTCTGATTACCAGTTGTTTGCGATACCATTCGGCCTAATTTTCACATTACCCTTTCTGCCGCGTCTGTTTTTGTATTAATTTTGCACTCACAAAATTGGTGGAAAAATTTGGCTGCTTGCAACCACTCTAAAAAATGCTAAAACTGCACGTCTCCCCGGCTTCGCTTCGGCTGCCGGTTTTGCGGAGGTAACAGATAATTTTCATTTTTTAGTTCGGCGGAAGCATCCGCAATTATGACATTTAATTATGAGTTACTTATTCACTTCTGAATCAGTGTCGGAAGGTCATCCCGACAAAGTGGCGGACCAGATCAGCGACGCCCTCCTCGATAATTTCCTCGCACGCGACCCTCAGAGCAAGGTGGCGATTGAGACCCTGTGTACTACCGGTCAGGTGGTGGTAGCCGGAGAGGTCAAGAGTACGGCTTACGTCGACATACCCTCGGTGGTGCGAGAGGTAATCAACAAGATAGGCTACAACCGTGGAGCTTACCGATTCGATGGCGACTCCTGCGGCATCCTTTGTGCTGTCCACGAGCAGAGCGGCGACATCAATCGCGGTGTCGAGCGTGAGGATGCCGAGAATCAGGGCGCCGGTGACCAGGGCATGATGTTCGGATATGCCGTAGACGAGACTCCCGACTATATGCCGCTGACACTTGACTTGAGCCACAAGCTGCTCCGGGAATTGGCCGACATACGCCGTGAAGGCAAGCAGATGACATACGAGCGCAAAGGACGCGAGGTAACTTATCTGCGTCCCGACTCCAAAAGCCAGGTTACCGTTGAGTATGACGACGACGGCACTCCGCTGCGTATCGACACTATAGTCATCAGCACACAGCATGATGATTTCATCAAGCCGGCCGACGACTCTCCCGAAGCGCAGCGACAGGCCGATGCACGCATGATTGATATAATCCGCAAAGATGTGGAGAATGTGCTGATTCCGCGCGTCGTGGCCGCCCAGCCGGATAAGGTCAAGGCTCTCTTCGGCAAGGGATATACGCTGCACGTCAATCCCACTGGCAAATTCGTCATCGGCGGCCCTCACGGAGACACAGGTCTGACAGGCCGCAAGATAATAGTCGACACTTACGGCGGACGCGGCGCGCATGGCGGCGGGGCCTTCTCTGGCAAAGACCCCTCGAAAGTAGACCGCTCGGCTGCGTATGCCGCCCGACATATAGCCCGGAATCTGGTGGCTGCCGGCGTGACGCGCGAGGCTCTCGTACAGGTATCTTACGCCATCGGTGTGGCTCGTCCGGTCAATATCTTTGTCAACACTTTCGGTAAAGCGCTCGTACCCTGTTCCGACAGCGAGATAGCCGCCGTGGTCGACCGCCTGTTCGACATGAGGCCATACGCCATAGAGAAACGTTTCGGCCTGCGTGCCCCTATTTATAGCGAGACAGCTACCTACGGCCACGTAGGACGCGAACCGCAGACAGTGACCAAGACCTTCTGCTCGCGCTACGAAGGCGATAAGCCGATAGTGCGCGAGGTGGAGCTGTTCGCCTGGGAGAAGGAGGATATGGTGCCGGCTCTGCGCGAAGCCTTCGGTCTTGACAAATGATAATCGATAACCTCTGATAACTATTTGCTTATGAAGTCTCTCAGTTATGCGGCGATGCTTGTCTGCGCTATGCTGCTGTCATCTGCTCCGGCAGCCCGGAGCGAAATTGAGATAAAGATTCCCTCGCGTGGACCGCGTACGGAAATAGCTACTGTCCCGGTGCTGCCGCAATACATGTACCGCGACACCATCGGTTTCGGCAGCGGAGAGCCCAACTGGGGCGGCCCGTATCAGATAGCCGCCTCCGGGGCTCTTACGGCACGCGCAGGCTATGATTACAACTATCTCAAGCATTGCGTATGGCTGGGAGACTCCCTGATTGTCGCCGACGCGGCCCTGCGCGTGGTTCCCGGAGACTCGTGCGCCTCGCGTATGACGCTTAGTCGTCTGGGCAAGCCTCTGACTGTCGATATCTCCGCCCCTGGCGCCGTCCGCAGGATTCGCGCCCTTGTCTCTCCGCCCAAAGGCTGGACACGCGAGTCGTACAGCTACGGCATGGTAGATCCGGAGTACGATGAGCCGTTTGGCGTAAAGAGGCGCACCCTGGAGGCGGAACTGCCCCGTGACCCCGTTTTGCGCAGGACGGTGCTGAAGATGATAGACAGCATGCTGCCTTATCCGAAGCAGTACCGGGATACGGTCTATGTCCCTGTCAGGAAGGTCACTTCGTTTCGTGACATGGTGGAGCTGGACGCCGAGCTGATGGCTCTGACCTGTCAGAAGGAGCCGCAACCTCTGCCGCCGCTTACGTTCTACACGCCGATGGCGACGGAGACTGAGGTGGTGGCCATCGATTACGTATGGGAGTCGCCCCGGGTTCTGACGCTGGCCATGACCGAAAACGCCTGCTACCAGGCTGGCGGAGGTCGCTCGTCGCAGACCGTCTACCGTTCTTTCGACAAACGTACCGGCGTGCCTCTCTCTCCCGAAAAGACATTCTCCAAGAGGCAGCTGCGCAAGATGAAAAAGGCTGTCGCCGAGGCGATAGCGCGTGACCGGAATATGACGGTGGAAGAGGTGTTCAGCGCTTTTGCTGATGTACATTGCGTCGGGCCCGACTTCGTGAAGCCCGCTTACGGCGAAGCCGGCTGGGATGACCTGACTCTCCCCTTTACCTTAGCTTTGGACAAAGGCGGATACCGGGTCAATTATCCCGGCGGCGACCTTACCGGCTTCGGCGAAGATGGCTTCTGGAATGTCTTCGTGCCCTATTATCGTGTGTCTGCAAAGACGACGCGAAAATAGAAAAAATACAATTTTCAGCTGATGTGGTTTGCCATGTCGGTAAAAAATACTATCTTTGCGTGCTAAAACTATGCCTGTGCGCAGGCTAAGGGCGTGGCAAGGCAATGTTTTTAATCCTCCCGTTGCGTATATTCATGCGCAATCTGGGCGGTGTTACGCATGAATAATTAACTTAACTACATACTTATAGTATCATCAACGAATGGCAACACTTGAAAAAATCAGAAGTAAATCTGTATTTCTCATTGTGATCATCGGTATCGCGTTGCTCGCTTTCATCGTAGGCGACGCACTTACCAACGGCCGCTCGCTGTTCGGACACGGCTCCACTGTTGCCCAGGTAGGCGACGCCAAGGTCGACATCTCCGAATATCAGCAACGCCTGAACATGCTTCAGGAGGCCAATCCCGATGCCGATGCTCAGGAACTGCAGCAGGCCGCTATCGACGCGCTGCTTAACGAAAAATTGCTCGACCAGGCAGCCCGCAAGCTCGGTATCGAGGTCAGTGACGAACAGACCACTTATTATATATTGGAGCAGCCGCTGGCTCCCATGCAGCTTTTCATGCAGAGCTATGGCCGCTCGCTTCAGCAGCTTTATCCCAATGCCCAGCTTACCCCGACCATGGTCTACAGCATGATTTTCTCTCCCGAGAAATATGGTCTGACTGCCGACCAGGTGGCCGGACTCAAGCAGGCCTGGCTCGCTATGGAGAAAGACACCAAGGCTGCCGCCGCCCGCAATATATACGCCAACCTCGTGGCTATGACCATCCAGCCCAACGATCTGGACAAGCAGGCAATCTTCGCCCAGAACTCCGAGAGCTATACCGTGGATGTGGCTTTCAAGCCTTTCGGCGAGCTTGACAAGAAGAAATACCCTGTATCCGACCAGGAGATTCAGGCCGAATATGACAAGAACAAGAATATGTTCGCGGTCAAGGAGCCGACCAAGACCGTAGGCTTCATCGCCAAGAGCATACAGCCTTCCGCAGCCGACCTCAAGGCCGCCCAGGCGCTGCAGGCAGCCGTGCTGAAGGATGTGAAGGCCGGAAAGCCGCTTGACAAAAAATTGCAGAAAGAAGGCGTGCGCTTCGATACCCGTACCACTACAGCCGCCGGTGCCGGCGACTATCAGCTCCAGAGCTTCCTGAAGACCGCTCCCAAGGATTCTGTGGCTCTGTTCGACCGCAACGGCTCATTCCATATTGTGAAGATTACCGGCGCTGCCGAGGCCAACGACTCCGTTCAGCTTGCTTTCATGCAGGTAGCCAAGGCTCAGCTCGCCGCTGTCAAGGCAGACCTGGCAGCCGGAATGGCAGTAGACTCACTGGCCTCCAAGTATGCCGCTGACCAGGTATCCGCCGGCCAGCTCGACTGGGTAAGCGTGCAGAACGCTCAGGCCCGTCAGCAGCTCGGAGCGCTCTCCTCTACTGTAGTGGCCGCTCTCGATACGGTAAGCGGTGGCGCCGTGATTACGGCTCAGGAGTCTGACGAAGGCGCAGTACTCGCATACGTCAAGGATACCAAGCCGCGTGTGACTGTCTACACATACGAGGACACCTATTATGACCTCTATCCCTCCGACGATACTGTCGACACCGAGATGGACAAACTGGCCAAGTATGCCGCCGCCAATAATACGATGGCTAAGTTTACCGCCAATGCCCAGAAGAACGGTTATGAGGTAAGCACAGTGCCTGTCAACGCATCTACCCCCGCCTTCGTGGCCGGCATGAACCCGATGAACGGTCAGCGCAGCTACTATCCGCGCAGCCGCGACGTCGTAAGCTGGGTAATGTCTGACGGTAAGCCCGGCGAGGTATCGGCCGTATTTACCAACGAAGACAAGCAGGCTCCCGTAATATATATCGCCCTTGTGGAGAATGAGTATGACGACTTCATGCCCGTTTCCGATACCGAGGTGCGCAAGATGCTTGAGGATCGCGTACGCCGCTCCAAGGCCGGCGACGCCTGGGTAAAGCAGTACAGCGGCAAGGGTAATGTGCAGGCTACGGCTCAGGCCATGGGCGTGACTCCCGCTACTGACAATCAGCTTCGCTTCCAGGGCTCCGCTGCTGTCCAGGACTCCAAGGTGGCAGCTCGCATGACCGGCACTCCCGCCGGCCAGACCAAGGTGGTAAAGGGCGACAACGGTGTCTACGCTTACTCAGTGAAGTCCAAGAACCCCTCCGAGACCACTTACTTCGAGCAGCAGAGCGCCGATGCGTACAACCGTCAGTTCAAGGGCAGCATGAACGTGCTGTTCAATATGCTGCGCGGCAATAACCGCGTCAAGAACTATATATTCCAGATGGGTAGCAAGTAAGCCCGCGGAAGATAGACAGAACAACAATCCGGCAATGTCTCGCAGAGACTTGCCGGAATCCATATCCAGTTTTTATAGAGGTTGAATTTTGATTAATTCAGCCTCTGCTGATAATGGGGCGGCGCCTGCGGCCCGCGTCCCGTAACGCCAAGGAAATGAAAGACAACAGAAAGCCCCTAATAGGCATGACGCTCACGCAGCTTGAGCAGGTGGTAAAGGAGGGCGGCATGCCCCGCTTCGTGGCCAAGCAGCTCGCCCAGTGGCTCTACGAAAAGCGTGTGACCGACTTCAGCCAGATGGCCAACATATCCAAGAAGAACCAACAGTGGCTCTCTACTTATTATACAGTGGGCCGCACCTCGCCTGCCGTCTCGCTGAAGTCGGAAGACGGCACAGTGAAATACATGTTTGATTTCGGCGAGGGCAAGAAGATAGAGTCGGTCTACATCCCTGACCGTGACCGCGCCACGCTGTGCGTGTCATCACAGGCCGGCTGCCGCATGAATTGCTATTTCTGCATGACAGGCAAGCAGGGATTCAAGGGCAATCTTACGCCTGCGCAGATCATGGACCAGATACTGAGTATTCCGCCTGAGCCGGCGAAAGGAATAGAGCCGCTCACGCCGCTTACCAACGTTGTGTTCATGGGTATGGGCGAGCCGCTTGACAATATGCAGTCGCTGCTGCCCGTGCTGGAGATAATGACGGCTCCCTGGGGCATGGCCTGGAGCCCGAAGCGCATTACCGTCTCTACGGTAGGCAAGCTGACCGAGCTGAAGGAGCTGCTTGACAAGACACAGGTGCATATCGCCGTCAGCGTCCACAGCGCCGATGCCGCGCAGCGCCAGAGTATGATGCCCGCGCAGCGAGCCTATCCGATAGCCTCGGTAATGAAGCTGCTGAGCGCATACGATTTCTCTCACCAGCGTCGTCTCTCGCTTGAATATATCATGTGGCGCAACGTCAACGACGACCTGGCTCACGCCAATCTGCTGGCCTCGCTCATAGGAGACATAGAGTGCAGGGTCAACCTGATCCGTTTCCACGCCATTCCCGGGGTCGAGCTGGTGCCCTCAAGCGAGGAGAAGATGATAATCTTCCGCAACTATCTTAACTCAAAAGGAATAATCTGTACCATCCGCGCTTCCCGTGGCGAAGACATAATGGCAGCCTGCGGCATGCTCGCCGGCAAGGGCAAAGGCCGTGCGGATCTCTAATTAAACTTACTGACTGACTATGGACAAGAAGCAAAAAATCGTACTTTTCTCCGGTATAGGAGTGGTAATAATATTGTTGGGTATGCTGGTGTGGGTAATATTCGGCGGTGGCGGCTCCGCTTCCGAAGACACTGCCGGCGGACAGACCGATGACGCGGCTCTGCAGGCCGAGCTTGACTCGCTGCGCATGGTCAACGACATGATGCAGATTGAGAATCTGTCGCGTTCGCTCGACTCGCTGCCCAATTTCCAGGAGACCCAGGGACTCAACCTCCAGGCTGACCAGCAGGAGATAGTCAACAAATACAACGAGGCCCGCAATAAAATCGAGTCATTGCTGGCTCAACTCAAGCAGGAAAAGGCCAACACCTCCAAGGAAAAGAGCAAAAACCAAGAGCATCTGGCCCGCATCAAGGAGCTGGAGGGGCAGATAGGCGAGCTGAAGGATTACTGCAAGGAGTTGCTTCAGCGGCTTACGGATCTAAATGTCAAGTACGAGGAGGAGGTGCAGAAAAACAATGCGTTGACGGAGCAGAACCGTGTGCTTTCCGAGACAGTGAGCGCAGCCAATGCCAAGAACGAGGAGCTGACCACCAAGGTAACAAATGCCCAGCGACTCGTGCTGACCGGTGTCTCGCTGACAGCCTACAACAAGAAGGGTAAGAACGAGAAAAATGTGACCAAGGCCAAGAAATTAGGTGTCTCGTTTACCGTGACAGCCAACAATGCCGCCAAGCCCGGCATGAAGGATTTCTACATCATAATCAAGACTCCCGAAGGACAGATGCTGCCGGGCGGAGGCTCGTTCAGCGCCGAGGGCACGACTCTGCAGGCCACGGCCCGCCGTCAGGTAGAATACGCCAATGAAGAGGTCAGCACCTCGGTTTACTGGGACGTCAACACTTCGCTGACTCCCGGCGACTACACCGTGCGCGTATTCTGCGACGGGCAGTGTCTGGCTACGCGCCACTGCACACTGAAATAACGCCCCCATGCTGCCGCAAGAGCTACAGCAGGGTCAGACGAATCAGACTTGTCGGACGAGTCAGACAGGTCAGACAGGTCAGACTTGTCCGACCCGGCCGCTGACGTTTCTGCCCAAGGCGGGCGGCTACCGCAAACTGCGTGTCTACGGCATGGCAGAGGCTATCTGTGACCTGACGGTAATTTTTGTCAAGAGATTTGTGCCGGCGTATAGCCGTACCTGCGACCAGATGGAGCAGGCCGCCCGTTCCGGCAAACAGAACATAGCAGAAGGAAGCGCGGCCTCGGCTACCTCCAAGGAGATGGAAATCAAGCTCACTAATGTGGCCAAGGCTTCGCTTGAAGAGCTTCTGCTCGACTATGAGGACTATCTGCGTCAGCATAATTCCGCCATCTGGGGCAAAGACTCGCCCCGCATAACCGCGCTCCGTAGCTATCTGAAATCAGAGCGGTTCCGCTCTTGCCCGACAGAGTTCGCGCAGACCTACAACGCTGAGGAATACTGCAATCTGTGCATAACCCTGATTAATCAAACCACCTATCTGCTGCGTAAACTGATAGAACGGCAGCAGGCCGACTTCGTGAGCAAAGGCGGCATAAAGGAGCAGATGTACAAGGCGCGCACCCGCTATCGCACGGATTTTAATGATAAAATCTGACTGTCGCCGAGCGAATGTATTGGAATTTGAATAAAAAGCACTATATTTGCAGTTGAAAATGGGGAGCTGTATGGCGGCTCGTAAGAAAAATTGTAATTGATATGACCATGAAAAGGATATTATTGGCCGGCGTTATAGTGGCATTGTGGACCGGGGGATACGCCCGGCAGCTGTCTCCGGAGGAGGCTGTAGGAAGAGTTGCGGCGAAAGCTGCGGGAAGCGTGGCTGCCGGCCAGAGCCGGCGTGCGGCTGCTTACAGGGGTGTCGGCCCTAAGATGACGCTGCGGGACAGGCAGGGTAACAACTGCGTGTATCTGTTCAGCGACGGGAGCGGGTTCATGCTGCTGTCTGCCGATGATTGCGGGGCTCCGGTTTTGGGCTACGGCGATACTCCTCTGACTGACACGGTGCAGATGCCTCCGGCCATGCGTGCGTGGCTCTCCGGCTACACCCGCCAGATAGAGGAGGGCATTATGGCCGGTATTCCGGTGTATTCTGACAGTGAGGCAAGTCAGCTTGCCGATGTCGCTCCGCTTATTCAGTCGAAATGGAATCAGGGTGCGCCTTTCAATGACCAGTGCCCGATGTATGACGAGGAGTCTCGTTGTGTGACCGGCTGCGTCGCTACCGCTACAGCGCAGCTGATGTATTATCATAAATTCCCGGCGCAAGGCAAGGGGAGCCATAGCTATACGGCATATATCAAAGGCAGAACCGAGGAACTTTCAGCGGATTTCGGCTCCACTACGTATGACTGGGCGCTGATGCAGCCTGTCTATGACGACAAAAACAGCACCGAAAGCAACGCCGAGGTCGCCAAGCTGATGGCGCATTTAGGCGTAGCCACCGAGATGATGTATGGCTATCAGAACAGCAACCAGAGCGGAACGCCGCAACTCAGGGCCTGCGAGGCAATGTTAAAATACTTCGGGTATTCTCCGGCTATGACTTACGAACTGAAGTCAAGCTATTCGGAGGATGAATGGCGCTCGAAGCTCCATGCGGAGCTGGCTGAGGGGCGTCCGGTGCTGTACGAAGGGGAATCAATCCAGGGAGGACACTCTTTCGTATGCGATGGATATGCCGCCGACAGCGATATGTTTCATTTCAACTGGGGATGGGGCGGCGCTGCCGATGGCTATTTTATTCTGTCGGCTCTCAATCCTAATACAAGCGGACAGGCCGGAGGCGCGGGCTATGATTTCAACGAGGGCCAGAGCGGACTGTTCGGCCTGCGACCCGCCCGCGAGGGGGACAAGACCGAGCCGATAGTAGTAACTTACGGCGATCTGTATGCCGAATATCCTAATGTAGAATATAATGACTATGCGATAATAAGCACGCGCAGTTTTGAATATGACGGCTTCTTCAATCATACCGTATCTGAGGGGCCGACACTCAGATACTGGAACGGAATGGAGCTTGAATCCAAGGCTGACGGCACGAAGTATTATGTGAGTGAAAATATGGTTAGCGACGTGCCGTCAAATAATGGCTCATGGAATATACAGGTCAACGTATGGGATAATGATGTCCCGGAAGGGGATTACACGGCGCGGCCGGTGGTTAGACTGGACAGTGATGAAAACCTGCCTGAAAACTGGAAGCCGATAAAGGTGCAATACGGCTGCGCGGACGCTTTTGACGTACATGTCGGCAAGTTTTATGCCACATTCGCGAACTCTCTTACCACTAAAGTGGTGTTGACAGCCAACAATGTGAAGTATCCTGAAAAGCTGCAGTTGGGCGAGCCGTTTACAGTGACGGCCGACGTTACGGCGCGCCATGCCGAAAGCCAGGTGGAGCCGTATGTTTATGCCGTCGCTCCAAATGGCGAATACTTTAGACTCGGAACCGGCCACAAATTCGGCATCGGTAAGGAACAGACCGTAAGCATAAGCATAGATTGCTGTCTGCAGGAGCCCTTGTCTGACGGCTGTATACTTGTATTGACCGACTCCAAAGAAATTTTCTATGAGGGCGGAGAGTTTGAAATGTCTCCCAGTGAGTTGACAATAAGTGAACTGGAAACGGAGGGTGATGCAGTCACAGGCGAGGATTTCATATTGAGCTTTAATGTTGAATCTCCATACATTGAGCAGGAGGCTTACGTGACATGCAGACTTGTTGACGAGCAGGGTAAGACTGTCTCTCAAAGTCCGGACGGGTATGTCGTCATTATTGGGCCCGGTTACGGTAAGAAGGTCCAATATCGTATACCGGCTATCGATCAGGAGGGTCAGTACAGGCTGATTGTGAAATTCGATGCGCGGGAAGTGGAGACCGATCTGTATGTCACGGTCAAGGACAGGCGGATTGATGTAAGCGACATTTCGTATATGGAGGTAAACAAAGATATGGAGTATAGAGAGGTAAACGCATATCTTACCCTTGGTTATGGCAACAGCTATGATGGCATCATCAATCTGCGGTACGAGCGTGAGGATACCGGAGAGCCTTATTGCTATCTGAGTGCTCAGAAGGCGGTAAAATTAGATAAAGGAATACCGACGTTTGTCAGCCTGGAACATTCGTCCGATTTACCTGACGGCAAATACCGGATGTATATGTATGTTACCGAGGACGCTCTCGCAGAATCAGGTGTGGACATAGCCGGGCCGCTGCCTCTGCAGATAGACCGGGAAGGCAGTGTGGAAGGCGTAGAGCAGTCCGGAGGGCTGCGTGTCGATGTATCAGGCGACAGAGTGGCCATCTACGGGCTGACGCCAGGCCGTACAGCCGCGATATACAGTATCTCCGGAGCTAAGATTGCGGAATGGACAGCCCTTGAGGAGAGTATGGCGATGGATGCAGCGACATTCCCTGCCGGCCTCTATCTGCTCAAATCAGGCAACAAGGTCATCAAGTTTATATTGAAATAAAGTATTGAAATGAGAGGATATATGATTGCGGCTGCTGTTGCGGCAGCCTTTTGCGGAATAAACGCAGAAGCCCGGCAGCTGAGCCCGGCAGAGGCCCTGGATAGGGTTGCGAAGGAGAGTAAGGGAGGGGCGGCAGTCCGTCAGGGGCAGCGTGCGGCCGCTTACAAGGGAATCAGCCCTAAGATGACACTTCGGGACAGGCAGGGTAACAACTGCGTGTATCTGTTCAGCGACGGGGGCGGGTTCATGCTGCTGTCGGCCGATGATTGCGCGGCTCCGGTGTTAGGCTACGGCGACACTCCGCTGACTGACACGGTGCAGATGCCTCCGGCCATGCGCGCGTGGGTAAGGGGCTACATGCGTCAGATCGAGGGCGCCATAAGCGTCGGCGCTTCTGCCTATACCGGCATCGGGGCAGAAAGCTATGCCGATATAGCTCCGATGCTTGAGTCGCGCTGGAACCAGTCATGGCCATACAATAATCAGTGTCCGCCTTGCAGTGACAAGGATCTGTGTGTGACGGGCTGCGTGGTCACGGCCACGGCTCAGGTAATGTATTATCATAAATTCCCTGCTAAGGGCACGGGTAGCCATAGCTATACTGATGATATCAACGGAAAGAGCTATACGCTGTCGGCTGATTTCGGCGGCAGCGCATACGACTGGTCGCTTATGCAGCCCGTCTATAACGGCGACAGCAGTGCCGAGTCTTGCGCCGAAGTGGCTAAGCTGATGGCGCATTTAGGTGTGGCCACGGAGATGGACTATTTCTACGGCGGATATAATCAGAGCGGCACTCCGCTGCGTAAGGCCGGCGTGGCTCTGCTGAAGTATTTCGGCTATTCTCCCTCCATACGCCATGAGATGAAGGCCAACTATACGGACAGCGATTGGACCGGAATGCTTTATAGTGAGCTGACCGGCGGACGCCCTGTGATCTATGAGGGCAGTTCGGAGAGCGGCGGCCATTGCTTCGTCTGCGACGGCTATAACGCGGAGAGCGGCATGTTTCATTTCAACTGGGGATGGGGCGGCACAGCCGACGGTTATTTCCCTCTGACCGCGCTCACGCCCAACGGCAGCGATCAGGCGGGCGGTGGCAATGATTTCACGCAGGGGCAGGCCGCGCTGTTCGGGGTGCGCCCGGCGCAGCAGGGAGACGAGACCATCCCGGTGTTTTTTACTTACGGCGACCTTGTAAGCACTACTCCGATAGGCAATCTGGATATGTACATGATAATGGGTATGGCCAATACCCAAAGTCCTGCGTTCTACAACGACACTCTCTCGCCGGAGACCATCCCTCTGTGGACGGGAGCGGAGTTCGTCTCCAAGACTGACGGCACGGCTTATTATATATCCGAGCGTTCGAGCAATATGCTTGAACCTTATTACGGGAATTACTATATCTCGGCCGGCATTACCCGCGATGTACTGCCGGCAGGCGACTATATTGCGCGTCCTGTAGTTTGTACGGATGATGCCGGCAAGCCTTCCGGCAAATGGCGTCGTATAGGTATCGGCGCCGATAAAGTCAGTACGATTGACGTGCATGTCGGACACCATTACGCCACTTTTGAGAACTCGCTGACTTCTCAGGCTCTGCTTAAAGCAAGCAATGCTGATATTCCGGATAAACTTGCAGCCGGTCAGGAGTTTACTGTGACTGCCGATATCACATCCCATTATGCCGGCAGCAGCCCGGCTCCGCGTGTAGTACTGGTCAGTCCGAACGGCACTCAGGGCGAGCTCGGCGCGTATGCCGGTCCGGAATTGCAGCTTGAGGCCGGCCAAACGGCCAGCATATCCATAGATTGCACCATACGTTTCACACCGCCCGAAGGATGCGTGCTGGCTCTTGCGGACGGCAACGAAATTTTCTATGAACGCGAATTGTCCAGTGGTGTGGAAACTGTAAAAAACCTCAAGCCTGCGCTTCGTATCAAGGACAATATGCTGACGATCGACGGTGTGGCTCCTGGCGAACCGATAAGGGTGTACAGCGCATCGGGCTATAAAGTGGTGGACGAGACTCCCGGCAGCAGCCGAATCACGATTGATTGTTCGGAGTTGCAGCGTGGCCTATATGTGATAACTACGTCCATCGGAAATGTTACATTTATATTGAAATGAAATGTATATTGAAATGAGACGTATCGGATACATACTTCTGGCTTCCGCGGCTGTCGGGGCGTTTCCCTCGGCAGCCAGGCAGCTTACGCCGGGCGAGGCGTTGGCGCGTGCCGCCGGAGGCTTCGGACAACGTGTCGCTGCGTACTGCCCGACGGCTCCCAGACTGACGTTAAAAGATAATAAAGGCAACAACTGCGTCTATCTGTTCGGTGGCGGAACGGGATTCATACTGCTGTCGGCCGATGACTGCAGCCGTCCGGTGTTGGGTTACGGCGATGCGCCTCTGGGCTCTGAGCCGCTACCCGAACCCATGAGGCTGTGGCTGGAAACATACCGTGAGCAGATAAGCGCGGCGATAGCCGCAGGCGCGTCGGCTTACAGGGAGGAAACGGTTGCGGCAGAGCGGCACGACATACCTGTTCTGATAAGCGCCCGCTGGGATCAGTCGTCGCCTTTCAGCGACCTGTGTCCGCCTTTCAGCGCTGAGGAGAATTGCGTTTCGGGCTGCGTGGCCACGGCTGCCGCGCAGATAATGTACCTGCATCGTTATCCGGAGCAGGGTCGCGGAACCCATACTTATACCGACGAAATCTGCGGCAAGGAGGTAACGCTGACGGCCGACTTCGGATCCAGCCGCTACGACTGGGCGTCGATGGTGGATGTCTATGACGAGACTGCATCTGCGGCGTCGCGGCAGGCCGTCGCCCGGCTGCTGGCGGATTTAGGCGTGTCTATGGAGATGGACTACAACAATATGGGGCAGAACAGCAGTTCGGCGACGCTACTGATGGCGGCCAAAGGTCTGATAGATAATTTCAACTATTCGCCGGCTCTGTATTATGAGCAGAAGCAGCATTACACCGAGGCGGAGTGGGCCGACAAGCTGTATGCCGAGTTGTCGGAAGGCCGTCCGCTGCTGTATGAGGGGCACATGATGCTGGGCGGCCACGCTTTCATCTGCGACGGTTATGAGGCGGCCACCGGGATGTTTCACTTCAACTGGGGCTACAGCGCATCGGGCGACGGCTATTATGCCCTTACGGCTCTGACGCCTGAATTCTATCTGAATCCCGGCATCACTATGGATTATACGTCCAATCAGGCGGCTATTTTCGGAATCCGCCCTCCGCGACCCGGCGACGAAGCAAAAGTCAACGTGGTGGCTGACGGCAATATAACAGGGGGAGAAGGGATGAGAAACGACGGCGGGGAGCTGTCGGTTGTGACCAGATACGGCACGCGTGCCGGATTCATCAATTCCATTCCACAGACCCGGTCGGAATACTGGCAGGGCGTGGAGTTCGTCTCCACGGCCGACGGCACGAGCCGCTATGTGGCGGAGCCGGACCTGACCACTCTGGAGATGAACGGCAGAACACAGTCAGTCAGCGTGTCGCTGTCCAGCAGTGAGGTGCCGGCGGGGAACTACAAGGCTTACGCCGTAGTGTGCGCTGACCTCGGGGGCAAGCCTTCCGGAAACTGGACCCGTGTGCATGTGCCTGACCGCAAGGAAGATTCGATAGATGTACATGTGGGCCGGCTGTATTCATCGTCGGGCAACTCTATGTCTGACAAGATGCTGCTTACCGCGACCGGCGTAGATGTGCCGCTGCGGCTGCAGAGCGGGGATGAGTTCACGCTTACACCGTCAGTGAAATGCCAGTATGAAGTGTTTGAGGATGAAATCATGGCTATGATTGTGGCTCCTGACGGAAGCGCCTCGATTCTGGGTCAGTCCGAGCCGATAAAGATAGGGAAGAGAGTGACGAAGACTGTAAGCATACCGTGCAAGGTTCCCGTCGCCGTGGCTGAAGGAAGCTATCTGTGTCTGGCCACAGGCACCGGGCAGATATTCTACGAAATTACGGCTGGTCAGTCGGGAGTGAAGGGGGCGGCAGCGGCAGAAGCCATGGTGCGGTACAGCGCCGCGTCCCGGACGCTGACAGTCGGAGGCCTGAAAGCTGGGGGCTGTGTGAGTGTATGCGGCATGTCCGGCATGACGGTTGCCTCGGTCAAGTCTGACGGCGCGACGGTAGAGATAGATTGCAGCGGCTGGGCTCCGGGTATTTATCTTGTGAGCGCTGACGATAATAAACCTGTTAGAATAAATGTGTTATGAAAAAATTGATTTTGCTTATGGCCGCCGTGCTGACGGCTGTGAGCGCTTATGCGCATAGCTTCGAAGAGGTAGCGGCCAAAATAGACAGAAAAGCCTGCGACGCGGTAGAGAATCCGAAGTCCGCGCTGAACAAGGGTGCCGAGCCATTCCGTGTGTTTCTGAAGAAATTCTGCAGTGACAAGAAATTCAGGGACTCACGGCTGAAACTGCCATATTCTGATGTATCGGAATTTGTGTATGAGTTACTGATTCCTAAAGGAATGGAGGAATGTGAGTTCCCGGTGGAGGCAAAGTATTGGCAGAACATTTACAGTTACTCCACGTGGCAGGACGCCACTGCTGACTCAGTGGTGTATTACAGCGCCGACGATACGTTTGAAGATTACGTTGCGGAATCGGACGATGTGGATGAAGAAACAGGTGGCGGTACTCTGTCAGCGACTTTCAAGCGCATAGGCGGACGTTGGTACTTAGTCGATATTATGTTTGCCGGATGAGGCGGGCGCTGCTGACATTATCGCTGATATGCCTCATGGCGGCGCTCGCGCCGGCGCAGCAGGCTAAACTGGGAGTCAAGGGGATAGAGCCTAACGGTGACGTCATCTACGGTTCTCTGATACGCGAGGATGCCAACGGCATCCCCGCCGCTGTGGTGCGAGTGAAGCTGCCGATAGAGGGAGCCGGTTTTGACGGCGATCTTATAGGAGACCCGCTATTTGATGTCAACGAGTATATAGTCTGGCTTGAGGCCGGCTGCCGTATGGTGGAAATAAAGTGTCCGCGCGCCGAGACCCTGCGTGTCTATTTCGAGGATTACGGCGTGGAGAGGCTGGAGCCGAAGACGGGCTACACGCTGAGGCTCGACGTGCCGGCTGCGCTATTGGGTATGTCTGGAGAGAACGGTATCTTTACCTTGTTGCTTAAGCCGACTTATGCTTCAGTCAGCGTGGACGGCAGGGTGTGTACGGCGACTGACGGGGTAGTGGCGGAAGCGCTGCCGTATGGAGAGCATGTATGGTCAGCCGGCGCGCCCGGGTACAAGACTTCCGAAGGCAAATTCACGCTCAGTCCCGAACGTCGTAATTTCGCCATAAATCTGGAGCTGACTCCGCTGCCGCCCGAATCGGAGCAGCCCGACCCCGTCAAGATGTGCGCCCAGGCACTCGCCCTGCTCGACAAGGGAAAGAAGAAAGAGGGTATCTCGCTGCTCGGTAAGGCAGCTGACTCCGGCGATGACAAGGCGCAGGAGGAGATGGGCCGTCGGTTGCTGTACGGGATAGATGTGAAGAAAAATGTAGCCGAGGGGCTGCGGTATCTGCGCATGGCAGCCGGTCAGGGCAGGTATCACGCCGCGTTCAGGCTGGCGCATATCTACTCGCAACCTCACATTTTCCTGCCTAAGGAGAAGAAAATGCAGCGCGACTATAAGGAGGCCGCGCATTGGTACGAGATGACTATAAAAAACGCGCCGGCAGGGGATAAGTCCACCCTGTCTGACGCGCTGTGCAATCTGGGCATTTATTATCTGGAGGGAAAGGGTGTCGTCCGGGATGAGAAAAAGGGGGCGGAGCTGCTGGAGAGGGCTGCTGCATTGGGCGACAGGGTGGCCGCTGTAAGACTGAAGAATTTAGACCGAGGTAAGGACATGGAAGCGGGGGAGGATAAGTCCGGCGCACCCGGGGATGAAGGCTCCGGCGGGTTAAGACTGTTAGCGTATCCGACACCGATGGTAAAGGTTAAATCTCCACAGACTATAAGGGTTGAGTGTATGGTAAATTCGGATGGAACGGTTGCAAGCGTGAAACTGATTGATGTTGTCGATGCGGGCATCGGGAAACAGTGCTGTCAGGCTGCAATGCTGAGCAAGTGGAGCAGCTTTGGGGGAGAGGAGCCGAGAAAGGGTGTGATAACGTTTAATTTTAAATAAAACAGTTATGAAAAAAAGATTACTGACAATGGTACTGACGTTACTGACCGTGCTGGGGGCAGTCGCAGACGAGGGAACGCAGAAAGCGGGCTTGAAGAAACTCAGAGTATATGATTTTGAGTACAGATGGCTTCCGGTAGTGGCGGCCAATATCGGTACGGAGAATGCATCGTTCTGGACAATGCCCGATGCAATCATTATGCTTACGGAGACGAATGGTTATGAAGCTCCGTTCAAAGCAGAGGAGATAGTGGCGAATAAGAAGGATGTGGCTGGTAACGAAGTTGTGGTGTGGACTATGCCCGACCCGACGGGGTTAACAGAATGTTATTATTTGGCTTTTGTCACGAGAAAGAATGGTTTTGACATTTATACATGCGAAAAGACGTTGGCCTTAGAAGACATGGATGCTAATATGTGTATATTAGGGCAGGCTCTCAACGACGGACATCTGTCTTACTCGGATGTGCCTATTCCTGAGAATTGGGAAAAGTTTATAGAGGAATTGGAAAAAATGAAGCTAATTACCGCTCCCGAGCAGGAAGATCCGATGAGCGGCTTTAAACGATAGATTAACAAGACACCGAGCCGGGAATCAGCTCAGCGTCTTGGCGTAGATACTGTCTGGAGGCTGCGTAAATATACGACCTTTCAGATGGCGCGGCCGAGGAGTGTGGCGGAGGTGGCGCCGGTAACTTCGACTGTGACAAATTCGCCGGGATGATGGCCTGCGGCGGGGAAGACCACGACTTTGTTCTGGCTGGTGCGGCCGTAGAGGTCGTCGGCCGAGCGCTTGCTGCGTCCTTCGACCAGGATTTCGAAGCGCTTGCCGATATCGGCTTTGTTGGAGGCAGCCGAGAGCTCGTTCTGCACGGCTATCATGCGGTTCAGTCGGTCTATTTTCACATCTTCCGGTACATTGTCCGGCAGATGCTTTGAGGCGAAAGTGCCGGGCCGCTCGGAGTATTTGAACATGAATGAGCTGTCGAAGCGCGCTTCGCGCATTAGCGAGAGCGTCTGGGCGAAGTCTTCCTCCGTCTCATCGTGGAAGCCGGTAAAGAGGTCAGACGATATGCCGCAGCCGGGCAGTATGCGCCGTATGGCTTGGATGCGGTCCATGTACCAGGCGCGGGTATATTTGCGGTTCATGGCTTTCAGCACTTTGTCCGAACCGCTCTGCACGGGCAGATGTATGTGGCGGGCCAGATTGGGGTGGGCAGCTATGACGTGCAGCGTTTCGTCGCTCATATCCTTGGGGTGGGATGTGGTAAATCGTATGCGCATCTGCGGGGCGGCCTGGGCAACCATGGCGAGCAGGGCCGGGAAGTCGGTTGTCAGTCTGGTGGCGGGGTCGGTATAAGAATATGAATTGACATTCTGTCCCAGAAGTATAGCCTCCTTGAATCCTCGGTCACGCAGGTCGGCCAGCTCGGCCATGATGCTTCGTGGCTCGCGCGAGCGTTCGCGCCCACGGGTGTAGGGGACGATACAGTAGGAGCAGAAATTGTTGCATCCGCGCATGATGGAGATGTAGCCGGAGATGCGTCCGGTGCCTATGCGCGAGGGTATGACGTCGCGGTATGTCTCTGTAGTCGACAGCTCTATGTTGATGGCGGGATTTCCCGTCTCGGCCGCCCCTACGAGATTGGGCAGATCGAGATAGGAGTCAGGCCCGGCCACGAGGTCTACGCCGTGGTTGTCAATCAGTTCTCGCTTTACGCGCTCGGCCATGCAGCCCGCCACGCCGATGATGATGCGTCGCCCCTCTTTGCGTCGGAGCGCGTTCCAGTATTGCAGGCGAGAGAAAATCTTTTGCTCGGCGTTGTCGCGGATGGAGCATGTATTTATGATTACGGCGTCCGCCTCAGAGTCAATTTCGGTCAGAGAGTATCCGGCTTCTCCCATCATAGTCGCAATTACCTCACTGTCAGCGACATTCATCTGGCATCCGTACGTTTCAATGCGCACTTTACGGGAATGTGTGCAATTTTTATCGCTTTCGTGTGAAAAAAATGGGTTCATAATTGGTGTAATTCGGATTTAATAATTAATTTTGTGCAAAATTACCATAAAATCTAAAACGTTACAAATGAGTATCCCTTTTATTACAGCTGAAGAAGCTGCCAGCTACATTAAAAACGGCGACAATGTGGGATTTTCCGGTTTTACCGCATCCGGTACACCCAAGGTTGTAACGGTAGCTCTGGCTCAGCGTGCCAAGGAGCTCCATGAAAAAGGCGAACCGTTCAAGATCAATCTGTTTACGGGCGCCAGCACCAATGACCATGTGGACGGCGAGCTCGCGCGAGCTGAGGCGGTAAATCTCCGTATCCCTTATCAGGGCCACAAAGATGCGCGCAACGCCATCAACCGGGGCCAGATTTCATACGTCGACACCCATCTCTCCCATCTTTCCCAGGACCTGCGTTACGGCTTTTACGGCGACATAGATATAGCCATCATCGAGGCTACGGAGATGAGCCCGAACGGCGAGGTAATCCTCGGCGCCGGTCTGGGCATGGCTCCCACTATCGCCCGCATGGCCAAGAAGGTCATAATAGAATACAGCTCCTATTACCGCACTTCGTTCCGCGGATTCCATGACAACTATATTCCGCTTGACCCGCCGCGCCGCCGCGAGATACCTATCTACCGTCCGTCGGACCGCATCGGCTCGACAGTGCTGAAGATAGACCCCGCCAAGATTATCGGTATCGTTCCCTCCAACGCCTCCGAGAGCATCCACGCTTTCACTGCCGCCGACGAGGTAACGCAGAAGATAGGCGACAACGTATGCCACTTCCTGGCGCAGCAGCTGCGCGACGGCAAGATGCCCAAGGAGTTCCTGCCGATACAGAGCGGTGTGGGCAACGTGGCCAACGCAGTACTCTACGGTCTGGGCGAGAACCCGGAGATACCTCGCTTCGAGATGTACACCGAGGTAATCCAGGATGCCGTCATGCACCTGATGGAGCAGGGCAAATGTAAGTTCGCTTCCACCTGCGCGCTGACGTTCTCCGACGACGCCATGCTGCACTTCATGGACAATATCGACTTCTTCCGCGACAAGATACTGATGCGTCCGGGCGAGATTTCCAATTCTCCGGAAATCGTACGCCGACTGGGACTGATAGCCATGAACACGGCTCTGGAGGCCGACATCTTCGGCAACGTCAACTCTACGCATGTGTGCGGCACCAAGATGATGAACGGCATAGGCGGCTCGGCCGACTTCTCACGCAACGCCTATCTGTCGATTTTCTCCTGCCCCTCTATCCAGAAGGGCGGCAAGATATCGGCCATCGTCCCCATGGCCAGCCATGTGGATCACTCCGAACATTCTGTCAAGATTCTCGTCACGGAGCAGGGTGTGGCCGACCTGCGCGGCAAAGACCCCATACAGCGTGCCCAGACCATCATCGAGAACTGCGTGCATCCGATGTACAAGGAGCTGATGTGGGATTATCTGAAGCTCTCGAAAGGCGGACACACTCCCCACACGCTGCGTGCCGCTTTCGCCCTGCACGAAGCTTTCGAGGCTACGGGCGACATGCTGCAGGCCGACTACTCTAAGTACGGTGTCTGAGCCTACGGTTAATAGATGTTAAATCGGACGAGGCCGGTTAAACTTTCAGGCCATTCGTTTGTAATAAAGATATAAGGGCGAGACAATGCGCCCGCCCTTCAGGTTGTAAAGATAAGACAAGTCTTTGCTTCATTAACCTTAAAGCGTCCCGGGTCGAGGCCTGAGACGCTTTTTGGTTTATGCGGGCGTCTCGTCTGAGATTTTTTTGCTAAATTTGCAGACTATTGGGGGCTTCGGCTCTCAGTCGGCAAAAAAAGTATGTATCCGCTTATCATCATATTGGTTCTGGCTTTCGCCGTGTGGCGCGGATGGTCGCGCGGGCTGCTTCATCAGTTGGCTACGCTGCTCGGCCTGGCCTTCGGCATAGTCTTCGTACGCATCTTCGGCTCGGATGTCTCGCTGTGGCTGCAGGAGACATGTCCGCAGTTAGGCCGCGGTATTTTCCCGGAATATACATATTCAATGGTGGCGGCCGCCATAGTCTTCGGAGTGGTCTATATGCTTTTCTCGCTTCTTGCTACGGTCCTCAATAGCGCGCTCTGCATATTTCGTCTGGGCGCTCTCAACTCCATAGCCGGAGCTGCGTTCTCGCTGATGAAGTGGGTGGTGGTACTCAGCGTCATCCTTAATCTGTGGCTGGGTCTGAGTCCCGATTCACGTCTGGCCGACTACTGCGACGATGGCGACGGCAATGTGGTGGAGCTGGTAATGGCTGTCTCCCCCGCCTTGTTCGGCACCGAGAGTCCCGACGATCTGGAGCATCGGCGTCAGCAGGAGGAGGCGAAAACCATAAGTTTCGATTGACGTTATATACTAAAGACACAAAATATCCTTAGAATACAAGCATAATATATGGCACAAGATATGTTGAAAGTATCTGATCTGTACGCCGAGACAGGCGGCAAAGAGATACTCAAAGGTATAAATCTCGAAGTTAAGGCCGGCGAGGTACACGCCATAATGGGGCCCAACGGCTCCGGCAAGAGTACGCTGTCGATGGTGCTGGCCGGTAATCCCGCATATACCGTCACACGCGGTACAGCTACCTTCATGGGCAAGGATCTGCTGGCTATGCCTCCCGAGACACGCAGCCACGAGGGGCTGTTTCTCGGTTTCCAGTATCCGGTGGAGATTCCGGGTGTGAGCATGATGAACTTCATGCGCGCCGCCGTGACCGAGAAGCGCAAATTCCTCGGACTGCCCCCGATGAGCGCCACAGACTTCCTGAAGCTGATGCGCGAGAAGCGCTCGATAGTAGAGCTTGACAGCAAGCTTGCCTCGCGCTCGGTCAACGAGGGTTTCTCCGGCGGTGAGAAGAAGCGCAACGAGATATTTCAGATGGCGGTACTCGAACCGCGTCTCTCTATCCTGGACGAGACAGACTCGGGTCTTGATGTCGACGCGCTGCGTATCGTAGCCGACGGCGTCAACAAACTCAAGTCCGCCGACAACGCCACAATAGTGATTACCCACTACCAGCGTCTGCTCGACTATCTGCAGCCGCAGGTAATACATATACTTTACAAAGGCCGCATAATCCGTACCGACGGTCCGGAATTAGCTGCCTTTATAGAGAAAAATGGCTTCGATCCCATCATACGCGACGCCGAAAAGGAGGGTGCAGTATGAAGAATCCGCTCAGTCAATACATAGAGCTGTATGAGGCGGAAGGCTCGCTGATAGACGCCGGCGGGGCTCCGGCGCTCAATGCCTGGCGCGACCGCGCCGCCGAGACCCTGCGTGCTGTCAAGCTCCCCGCCAAGGGAAGCGAGAACTACGAGCAGACTGATCTGCCCGCTCTGCTCGCCCCCGACTACGGCCTTAATCTCGGCCGCCGCTCTCTTGACATAAATCCCGCCGAGACTTTTTCGTGCCGTGTGCCTAACCTGAGTACCGCGTTGTTTTTCCTGCGCGGCGACAGCTTCGGCGCCACTGCCAATTCCTGCAATCAGCTTCCTGAGGGTATTACCGTCTGCTCCCTGCGTCACGCGGCTCTGACACAGCCCGAACTTGTGGAACGCTATTACGGTCGGCTCGCTCCGCTCGACAATCCGCTTGTCGCGCTCAACACCATGTTGGCGCAGGACGGCCTTTTTATCCATGTGGCCGCCGGGGTCAAAGTAGAGAAACCGTTGCAGCTCGTAGCCATACTTGGCGACAAGATACCGATGATGGCTGTACGCCGTCTGCTGATTGTACTGGAGCCGGGAGCCGAAGCCTGTCTGCTCTGCTGCGACCATACCCAGGGGGAGCAGACTCCGTGTCTGAACTTGCAGACCACAGAGATATTCTGCGGTCACGATTCCCGCTTCGACATCTACGAGCTGGAGGAGTCCTCCCGTCTCACGACTCGGCTGGGCAGTCTCTATGCCTCGCTCGACGAGCGGGCCAACCTTCTGGTGGACGGCATAACGCTGTTCAACGGCGTCACGCGCAACGAGACATACGTCACTCTGCGCGGCCGGGGTGCGGAACTGCGGCTGCTCGGCATGGGTATAGAGGATGAGGACCGCCGTCTTGACAACTATACGCTGATACGCCACGAGACGGGCGGATGTACAAGCCACGAACTCTTTAAATATGTGGTCGACGACCGGTCTGTCGGCGCTTTTACCGGGCGCATATATGTGGCTCCCGATGCCCAGAAAACCGAGGCATATCAGGCCAACCGCAATCTTGTCGCCTCTCCGGATGCGCGTATGTTCTCCAAACCCCAGCTTGAGATTTATGCCGACGATGTCAAATGCTCGCACGGCACCGCCATAGGTCAGCTTGACCCGATGCAGATATTCTATATGCGTACGCGCGGCCTGAGCGAGAGTACGGCCAAGACACTGCTGCGCCAGGCGTTTATGGCCGATGTCATAGAGCCGGTGCGCCTCGGCGTGCTTCGTGACCGCCTGCGCCATCTTGTCGACATGAGGCTTGCCGGCGACTCCCCGGCTTCGGACTGTGCCGCCTGCGCCTCGTTAAACTGTGACGATTATGCAGAAGCTTGATGTAGAGAAAATCAGAGAGGAATTCCCGATACTCTCGAGGCGGATAGACAAGCATCCGCTTATATATCTGGACAATACCGCTACCTCGCAGACTCCGCGCGAGGTGGTGGAAGCCGTGGTCTCCTCCTACGAGCATACTAAGGCCAATGTGCATCGCGGCGTCCACACTCTCTCGCAGGAAGCCACTGATCTGGTGGAGCGCACGCGGCGCCGTGTACGGGATTATATCAACGCCGCTTCGGAGCAAGAGATTATCTTCACGCGCGGCACCACCGAGGCTATCAATCTTGTGGCCGCGAGCTTCGGCAGCTCTTTCCCGCCAGGCGGAGAGATAATACTGACAGTCATGGAGCATCACGCCAACATCGTGCCCTGGCAGCTGCTTGCACAGCGCCGGGGACTGGAAATCAAAGTCGTGGACATAGACGAGAGGGGAGTGCTTGATCAGGAGCAGTACCGCTCGCTGTTCAGTCCGCGTACCGTGATGGCCGCTTTCTGCCATGTCAGCAACGTGCTGGGCACTGTCAATCCCGTGCGCGAAATGGTGGCCGAGGCCCATGCCCACGGTGTGCCGGCGCTCATCGACGGCGCGCAGGCCGCCCCTCACCGTCATATCGACGTTCGCAGCCTCGACTGCGATTTCTATGTCTTCTCGACACATAAGATGTATGGCCCCACCGGCGTAGGCGTGCTTTACGGCCGGCAGAATCTGCTTGAGCAGATGCCGCCCTGGCAGGGCGGCGGCGAGATGATAAAGCATGTCAGCTTCGCCGGCACCACTTTCGCCGACCTCCCCTTCAAGTTTGAGGCCGGCACCCCCGATTTCGTCGGCATAGCCGCTTTCGCCAAGGCGCTCGACTTCATAGAGAGAGTGGGCATCGACAGAATAGCCGCCCATGAGGAGGAGCTGCTGCATTATGCCACGCGCCTGCTCAGCGAGGTAGACGGGTTGCGTATCTATGGCACGGCTCCCGGCAAGGAGGCAGTCATCAGTTTCTTAGTCAAGGATATCCATCATTATGATATGGGTATGCTGCTCGATAAGCTCGGAGTGGCTGTACGCACCGGTCATCACTGCGCCCAGCCCCTGATGGAGCGGTTCGGCATTACCGGCACTGTCCGCGCCGGGTTCGCCGTCTACAACACCATCGCCGAGGTCGATGCTTTCGTGGCCGCCGTGCGCCGCGTAGCCTCCATGTTCTGAACATATAGATATTATTACCGGAATACCTTTCGCTATGAGACGTTTAGCCATATTTGCATTACTGCTGGCCGCAGTACTCACACTGTCGGCGCAGACCCTGTCGGTCAAGGGATTCAGACCCGTGGGCGACGTACTCCACGGCAAGCAGCTCCGTCAGGATGTCAACGGCGCCGAGGCCGCCGTGGTCAAGGTGTTGCTGCCGGTGCCGGGAGCCAGCTTCGACGGCAACCTGATAGGGGAGCCGGAGTACTACGGCAGCGAATACTGGGTATGGCTTGAAGGAGATGCCGCCGGCAGCGGCACCTCGATGTTCGACGTGCGTTGTCCCGGCGCGCCCACACTGCGAGTGGACTTCTCCGACTTCGGAATACCTCAGCTCAAATCCAAAGGAGTCTATGAGCTGACCCTCGATGTTCCCCGCGACATCCTCTACGGCCGCGCCGCCGGTCCAGCCGATCTCGGCGGCGACTATCTGATGCTCTCCGTGACACCCAAGGAGAACGTGGTGGTCCGGATAGACGGCGTGCTGAAAGCGACCCGCGACGGGGAGTTGAGCGAATTCCTTTCCTATGGCGACCATCACTACTCTGTCGAGGCTCCGGGCTATATCGCCGATTCCGGCACCATTACCGTCAGCCGTAACGGCGGTAAGGTAAAGCGAAGCGTTGTCCTTCGTTCGGCTATGGGTACGCTTACCGTAAAAGCCGAGACTCCCGGCACGAAAATAGCCCTCAACGGACGGCAGCGAGGCGTAGACTCATGGTCAGGGCCACTTGTGGCCGGCAACTATTCTCTCGAAGCCACCTTGGATGGGCACCGCCCGTACACCACCGCTTTCGTGATGCCCGAAGGAGAGAACAGGACTGTGACCATACCGGCTCTCAGCCCTGTTTATGCAGTACTTCAGGTAGATTACTATCCGCATGACAGCCGGGTAATAATTGACGGCAAGAGCGTCGGGACCACTCCGCTGGCTCTCAACAATCTGACTGCCGGCGTCCACACATTGGAAATCGCGGCCGACGGCTACCAGCCCCACCGCCGGCAGATCACTCTGACCGAGAACACTCCCTTGCGTATCGCCGGCGAGCTGACCGCCAATACCGTCCGCACGCCGACCGCTTCCTCGTCTCACACCCTGGCCGAAGCCGACCGATACTATGACAACAAGGAATACGCCAAAGCCGCTCCCATCTACCTCCAGTTCGCAGAGCAGGGTAATGCCAGGGCGCAATTTTTCATTGGCTGGATGTACTCTACCGGAAATGGAGTCGCTCAGTCATACGCCGAGGCCGTGAAATGGTACAGAAAGGGCGCCGAGCAGGGGAACGCCGATGCGCAATGCAGTCTTGGCGTGCGCTACGCGAATGGCCAAGGAGTGGCTCAGTCATACGCCGAGGCCGTGAAATGGTACAGAAAGAGTGCCGAGCAGGGGAACGCCGATGCGCAGTGTAATCTTGGTTTGTGCTACGCGAATGGCAACGGAGTGGCTCAGTCATACGCCGAGGCCGTGAAATGGTACAGAAAGAGCGCCGAGCAGGGGAATGCCCGGGCGCAATGCAGTCTAGGTAATTGCTATTGGAATGGCAACGGAGTTACGCAAAACAATGATGAGGCTGTAAGGTTGTGGCGATTGGCGGCCAAGCAGGGTCAGCAAAATGCTAAAAACAATCTGAAGAAATTTGGTTATTCGGAGTAAGGGGAGCCGATTGAAGATACGGGGGGGAGCTTAGCGTAGCACGTACCAACGTGTTGGCTGAAGCCGAGGCAGAGCCTGAAGCTGGAGGTCAGCGGCGCGGTCGGCGAGAGTATCGTTGCCGTCGCCTACGGTCAGACCTGCGGCCTCAAGCGCTGTGCGGACAGTGGCAAGCGCTTTTTCGGGGGTATTGTTGTCATTGCTCAGATGACAGAGGAAGATATGCTTGAGCTTGCTGCCCGGAGCTATGCGGCTCAGAAAGGCGGCGGTGTCGGCGTTGTCAAGGTGGCCGTGGTCGGTTGCGATACGTGCTTTCAGATATTCGGGATAGGGGCCGTGGCGCAGCATGTCGCGGTCATAGTTTGCTTCGATGACGAGATAGTCGGCATCCTTCATGTAGTATTCGGCACGCTCGGATACGGCGCCTAAGTCGGTGGCTATGACGAAACGGAGCTGCCCGGTCTGAAAGCAGTATCCGGAGTTGTCGGCAGCGTCGTGAGGCACGTCGAAAGCAGTTATCTCAAAGTCTCCGAGAGTGAAAGGAAACTCCTTGAATACCGGCTTGTGATAGTCCTTGATGCGCTTCGATATGCCGTGGTGGCGCAGCATGGCGTTTAGGACACGGTTGGTACAGTAGACGCGCAGGTGGCGATGAGTCCGGAGCAGTTTGTAGACGAAGCGCACATGGTCCGAATGGTCATGCGTGAGGCATACGCCGACGACAGCAGTCATGCCCACACCGTTGGCCTCCAGCGTTCTCTCTATGATGTCCGGATTCACTCCGCAGTCTACTATTACGCCGGCGCGGCGGGTGCCGATATAGCAGCTGTTGCCGCTCGACCCGCTTCCGAAAGAGATGTAGCAGACGGGCTCCTGCCGCTTCTTTTCGTCTTCGGCTATCTTGGCACGCATGGCCATGGAGCGCGTGTCTGTATTTGCCGGAGTATCGGGGCGGCCGTCCTTGGGCGCCTCTGCGGGCAGGTCCCATTCATCGAATTTTATAGAGAACTGTCGTGCGTCGGTCATGGGCGTGAAATCAGAAATATGGTGGGAATCTTGTCGTAAGAGCGTGGCGGTGTCTTCCAGCGCGCGGCCGGCATAGTGACTATGCTCTCGCGCTCCGGATCGGTAATGGCCGAGGCCACGCATAGCAGGGTGTCGGGCTGCAGCAGATGCGCGAGCTGAGCCAGCATGCGGTCATTGCGGTAAGGAGTCTCGATGAAAATCTGGGTCATGCCTGTGCGGCGCGCGGCGGCTTCCAGCTCCTTGATTTTCCTGTCGCGGTCGGCGGACTGAATGGGCAGATAACCATGGAAAGAGAATCCCTGGCCGTTGAATCCGGAAGCCATCAGCCCCATAAGTATGCTCGACGGCCCGACCAGCGGCACCACCCGGTAGCCGCGTCTCTGAGCCTCGGCCACGAGCAGCGCGCCCGGATCGGCTACGGCCGGGCATCCGGCCTCACTCATCAGCCCCATGTCCTCGCCGCGCTCCATGGGAGCGAGCATGGCCGGCACCTTGGCCGGGTCAGAGTGAACGTTGAGTTCGGCGAAAGTCAGGGAATCGATGTCGATAGAGCGGTCGCATTTCTTCAGGAAGCGGCGCGCCGTACGCAGATTCTCGACCACATAATGCTTCAGACGGCTTACCAGCTCCAGGTTTCGGGCCGGCAGCGCAGACGCGAGAGGCGCGTCGCTGAGATTGACGGGTATAAGGTAGAGTACAGGCTTATTTTCCATGCGAGTAGATAAGACGAGGCGAGATTTATGGAGTCAGGATGCAAATATACGAATTTTTTAGCTAAATTTGCAAAAAAATCGAGATGAAAAAACTGATATTTGCGGTCGTGTGTCTTACGGCCCTCGGACTGGGCGCCTGCGGGCGCAAGAGCGAAGCCTCTGTAGAACAAATCAACAATGCCCATGCGCAGGCTCACGAGATGCTGCAGCAGACGCATCAGGACAGCGTAAAATGAAGAAAGCCCCCGTCCACCGGGGTCTTTCCATATTGCTGCCTATTCAAGATATTCCTTCCAGTATGTCTGATCCGGATGCGCTTCGGCCTGGCTGCGTATCTGATTGATAAACCATTGTTGGTCTTCTTCAGGGAAAGCGTCTACTGTTTCCATACCTTGGAAATAATAACCATTGCTTTTCATAAAAGCTTTCCAAAGCGTGTCGCGGGCTTCATCCCTCTGCCCTTTTCTCAGAAGCAATTTGGAAAGGATGTCGTAGTGGTGGGGATATTCAAAATCGGCTGCTATGCACATACGGCATATTTTCTCGGCCTCATCATACATCCCGCGCTCCTCATAACTCCAGATAAGACGTGAGTATGGCTCTATCTCTTTGGCATTTAGATTTATGGCCTTCAGATAGTCTGCGTCCGAGCGAGAGTATTCATTCCGATAGATGTCGTACCAGGTTCCACGCTCAAGATATGCTTTCCAGTAATCCGGAGCTATTTCCACAGCTGAGTCATAGAATTTTGCCGTATCTTCGCTGGAAAGGTCTGTGATTTCATCTGACGAATTAGTGGCCATAAGCCCAAGGAATTGATATACGTCAGAGGATGCGATTGCGTCTTCAGGCTTGAAATATTGCAACGATTCGATTGCGTAATCAAACGCTTTCTGGTACTCGTTTGCCATATACATGATCTGGCCAATGTAGTAATAAATATATCCGTTTTCAGGAAACAATTTATTCGCTTCTACAAAGTTGTCGAGAGCAGATGCGTAATGACAGGAGTCATATTCCTTTACGCCGTTACGATAGGCTTCGCAGTCGGGCTCGGCAGAGTATGCCGATGTCATGCAGACGGTGCCCAGAAGCAGGCTGGCTAAAATCTTCTTCACGTCAATTGAAAACTTTATAATATTGCTTTTTGGGTGTCTTATACAGCCTCTTGCAGTTGACTCTCAGAGAGTCAGCGGATGATGATTTTGCGTACTTCGTGGCCGCGGCGCATAATCAGTATGTCGCCTTTGGCGGGACGGAGAACTCGGCGTCCGAGCAAATCATAATACTCGGTGCGGACCGGTGTTTCGGTCAGCATGCTGCTTATGCCGCTTGCCTTGAGTGTCACTACGGCCGGAGCCGAAGCACGCGATTCGTCGGTGCCGTCGGTAGCCACTACATAATAGCGCAATGACGACAAAGCATGCTCCTGAGGTACATCAACGCGGAATGTAGTGCTGCCCTGCGTACTCATCCGGTCGTATGGAGCGAGCAGTTTGTCGGATTCGCCACACTCTATCTCAATGTCGTCAATGCCGACATTGCCGCCATATTTCTTGTATTCAAAACGAATCTTGGTCACATTGGAGGGTATATCGGTTATGACCACTTCCTCGGCCTTGTTCTTAAGCGGCACATAGTCCTGCAGACGGGTCCAGCTTCCTCCGGCCAGACCGGATATGCTCAGGTGTGAGTCATCGGTGTTCTGTCCCTTGCACCAGAATTTGATGGCAGTAGCGTCGCCGGGAAGCGTGGGCGACTCAAGCCATGCGCCGTCTTTCGACAGCTTGAGCGAGGGAGAAGCCTGTCCGTAGTTGCCGGCGGACTTGTAGCAGTCAGCCGAGCTTGATGTCCACTCGCCGAGGTCGAGACTGGAGCCGCTGCCCATATCCAGCTTTACGATACCGCCGTCGCCCTTACCGCAGACATAGACGCTGATCAGGTAGTCGGTTGCATTGTCTACAGGATTCCAGTCGGCTACGAACCAGGTATCTCCCACCTCGGTCTCGGGATTGAGCGTCGGACGCTCGATTTTGGCCACGCCGCCGTCCACAAGGAATGTGATTATTCCGTCTTTGCTTTCTGATATTTCGGTAAGAGGCAGATTCAGGCGGGCGTTGTCCCAGGTGCGCATCGAGGGGGTAGTCTCGGCGGTAAAGCTTGTATATTTGCCTGATTCGCCCGGGAACGGCCAGTTGCGTAGCAGATTGGGGGCGTTGTTGCTTGCTGTATAGTTATTTGCTTCCATCAGGTCGACATACTGATGCGATGTTGTGTTGTTGACTTCATTCCTGTCCCAGATTCCCTGATTGAAGTCTATATGCCATATCAGCATGCCGTGGCCGGGCAGATATTTGTCCCAGCCTTTCTGCTGTCTGTTCTCAAACAGGAAGAACTCATTGTCTTTGCGTGTCTGGACTATATAGCCGTGGTTCGACTCGGCGAGGTTCTCAAGCCGGGCGTTCATCGGGCCGTCTATTACCTCCGGCTCCATCCATCTCAAGGCATTGCGTTCGTAGATGGAATAGCTGGGAGGCGTACAGCCATCGTTGTTGTAGGGGCCGTAGTCCATTACACTGTATGCCCCCGGCGTACAGGCGTCGTTGTACTCAGTTGAATACAGGTCGGGAAGACCCATGACGTGGCTGAACTCGTGTACGAATGTGCCGATGCCGTCCGGACGGTCTCCCTCCATCTCGCTGCTGCACGCATATTTGGATATTACCTTGCCGTCCAGCGAAAGATAGCTCTGTATGTTCCAGCTGTGCGGCCATATAGTATCTTCATCGCCATAACTCGATTCCGCCTGGCCTGCGTAGAATACATATACATTGTCCACGTATCCGTCGTTGTCCATATCATAGCGGGAGAAATCTATCTGGCCGTCGGCCAACCGGCAGGCGTCGGCCACCATCTGGTCCGGAGCCACGTCTTCGCCATAGATATCGTTGGCTCCATAGGCAGCCATGTTCTTTTCCAGCGTAATGGGACCGAACACATCGAAATGAGGACGGAACTTATCGTTGGAATTATCGCGGAAATAGTCCTTGCATGAGCCGGTGCCTCCATACTGTGAGAACCCTTCCTCGTTGAGCATGGCGTTGAAATATTCATACGGATGATCAAGTGTGAATTTCACGTCCTTATACTCTACGAGCAGCACCAGTACATTTACATCTCCTATAGTGGGAAAATTGGTGTTATACAGACCCATGCCGTTCTGGGCTATGGCGCGGCGCGGATGTCCGGCCGCGGCACGGCGCACGGCCGCAGCCTCCTGCAGTTTCATTGCCTGCGGAGGCACCGACTTACGTACGGCGGCATCCACGGCCTTTATACCAGTGCTGGTCACCCGGCCAGATACATCCATACGTCCGTAACACCAGGTTCCGTCGGTGTCACGACTCAACAACAGACCGTCGGCAGTTGTTATAAAATGAGAGAATTCATCGCCTGTCTTGCAGATACTTATCGTAGTGCCGTCAGGCTGCGTGACGGTCTGCGGCCCGCGTCTGGCCGGTATGGCCGAAGCGACTAAGGAGCTGGCGCACAGACCGGCCAACAGTAATGATTTGACTTTATCCATTAGGTTAATTTATATGTTGTAAATAATTTTTAGTGAGATACACGTTTCGGCATGCAAATATACCAATTATTTTGGTTATCTTTGTAATCCGATATAATATTTTGCATCCTGCCCATGAAAAATCTCCGTAACATACGCCGTTTATTGCTTCTTAGCCTCGTTTTCATAGCGCTCAGCAGCTGTGGCTCGGACGCGACGGCCGAGCTTAAGCCGCCTGTTCCGGTCAACGCGGAAGACATTGATCCTGACCGCCTATATTCATCAGGCACTTTCACATACGAAAGCGGATGCGATATTCCCTATCGTTTGCTCGCTCCCGCTTCCACGTCCAAACCGCCCAAAGGGGGATTCCCTCTTGTGGTTTTCCTCCACGGCACCGGAGAGCGGGGCACCGACAACAGCAAGCAGCTCAAGCACGGCGGCGCATATTTCGCCGCGCTCAACAAGGAGTATCCCGCCTACGTACTGTATCCGCAGTGCCATCCCGACTTCTATTGGTGCATACCTAAGCGTCCTGTGCCTTTCGACTCAGCAGAAATGCCTTGGTTTGATATTACGACATGGTATTATCCGGCCCTCAACAAGCTGATTGACAGGATTACGGCGGAATACCCCATCAATCCGAACCGTATAATCCTGGCAGGCTTCTCCATGGGAGCTATCAATACGCTCGACATAGCTTCGCGCGAACCGCATCGATTTGCCGGTGTGGCATCTATAGCCGGAGCAATCAACAAGTCCCGCGCGCCTGAGCTGGCCAAGTCCTCGCTATGGTTAGAGCATTGCGACGACGACGGATCGGTCAGCGCCGAGCCTGACCGGAAGCTGGCCGAGGAGCTGGAGAAGATGGGCGCTGACGTGGTCTACCGCAGTTACCCCACGGGCGGACACAACGGTTTCCACCTTTTCAAGACCGACGAGTTCATGCGCTGGATCTACACCCGCCGCCGCTGATAATTTACAGATTTTCACAAAAGCCGTCTACCGCGAAAGCAGTAGGCGGCCTTTTTTCGTCCCTGTATTTTTACTTTTTTTAAGGTATTTCCCACTTTCCGGCCGCATAGTAATTTTGCACCCGGAAACTAAGAGGCTGTTTAATAACAAATGTGAATTATGGGGTCGAAATCGCAACTTGGATTTTGTCATGCAGACGAAGGAGCATAGCGGGCTATGCGACTGAGACAAAGGGCAAAATACATTTGCGATTTCGAGACCGCGCAATAATAACTTAGTTGAATAATTTTACACACAATGATAAAAAATAAGGATAATTTGCAATGTCCGCCGGATTTTCGTCAGAATCCGGCCGCGTCTCAGTCGCATAGCCCGCTATGCTCCATCGACTTAACCGGATTCTGCCTGAAAATCCGCCGCCCCATAATTCACATTTGTTATTAAACAGCCTCTAACACTCAACCTTAAGCAATGAATTTGATTTTGAAGATAGCGATGTGCGCAGCCGTCTCCCTGGCCGGAGGCGGCGCGGCGGCATCCGCTCAGCAGACGACTTCAGACCGACACCAGCTGCCGGCTACTCAGGCTGATACAGCCGGTTATAACAAATTTCGCTTCGGTGGATACGGAGAGATGCGCGCCTCTTTCATGGATTACGGCATCAACCGGTTTGCCGGAGTCTCCTCGGGCAACACGCGCACCCACCGCAACAAGATAGAGATACCCCGCTTCGTCCTGGCCTTCGATTACAAATTCAATCCCAAGTGGATACTTGGCGCAGAGATTGAGTTTGAGGCAGGCGGCGTAGGCAGCGCCGTAGAGATTGAAAACAGCGAAAACGGAGAATACGAGACTGAGATAGAAAAAGGTGGCGAGGTAGCGCTGGAGCAATTCCATATCACTCGCCTCATCATACCGCAGATCAACGTCCGCGCAGGTCATCTGATAGTGCCGGTCGGACTGACGAACGCCCACCACGAACCCATCAATTTCTTCGGCACACAGCGTCGGCAGGCCGAGACGGCTCTGCTGCCCTCCACATGGCACGAGACAGGTATCGAGCTGTTCGGATCCTTCGGCCGCGACTATACCCGATTCGACTATCAGCTGATGGTAGTGGCCGGTCTCAATGCCAACGGCTTCGACCGCAACGAGTGGATTATCGGCGGAAAGGCCGGATATTTTGAGACAGACAACTTTACCTCTCCCGGCTACGTGGCCCGCGTTGACTACACCGGCGTGCCGGGCCTGCGTACCGGCGTGTCATTCTATTATTGCCGTGACGCAGGCAGCAATGCCGACAAGGAGCAGACATACAAGTCCATCGGACGCATCCCGGTGGCCATAGGCACCTGGGACGCCCAGTATCGCAATAAATATGTGACGGCACGCGCCAATGTGACTTACGGCTACGTGGGCAATTCCGCGGCGCTCTCCGAGGCCAACCGCATGCTCTCCAACAAGAGCCCCTATTCGCGTCTTGTCCCTATAGCCAAAAACGCCCTGAGCTATGGCGCTGAGGTCGGGGTAAACATAGCCGCGCTCGCAGGCACCCGCAAATGCCCGGTAATCTATCCCTACGTCCGTTACGAATACTATAATCCGCAGTACCGCGGCCAGGGCAAGCAGACTATGGACAAGCGCCTGGAGACAAGCCAATGGCAATTCGGCCTGAACTGGTACGCGCTTCCCAATCTTGTGGTCAAGGCCGACTATACCACCCGGCAGTTAGGCACCGCATCCATGTTCGGCAAAGGCCCCTATAATTCTGAAAACGAGTTTTCAATAGGAGTGGCATACATCGCCTGGTTCCTGAAAAAATAAGATAAATCAAAAACAATAAAACAAAACGATATGAAACTGAAACACTTATCCATCTACGCCCTGATGGGCTTGACTCTGGCGGCATGCTCCGACGATGATCCTAAGCCCGCTCCCGGCCCCGGAGAGGCCGACAGCGCCGCCATCGACTACACTGCCAAAAACGCCAAATCCTGGGGTAACTATATGACACAGGTCGGCGCCCTGCTCAAAAAGGACGCGGCAGACCTGCACAGCAACTGGACCGTGTCCTACAACGGCGGCGAATCGTTCGCAGAGCAATTCAAGCAGCATAAGGGCGGAGACTACTCGTCGGCTCTGAGCTGCGTGGAGCAGATTATCGACGGCTGCGCAGACATAGCCAACGAAGTGGGCACAGCCAAGATAGGCGACCCCTACCATCTGTATATCTCCGGCGAGATAGAGCGTGCCCTCTACGCCGTGGAGTCATGGTACAGCTGGCATTCGCGTGAAGACTATACCAACAATATATACTCTATCCGCAATTCCTACTATGGTTCTCTCGACGGTACAGTAAGCCCCAAATCCCTGTCCGCGCTGGTAGCCGCCCGGAATCCCGCTTTGAACCGGCGTGTGCAAGAGGCTATATCGACAGCCGCAGAGGTCATTCTGGCCATTCCCCAGCCCTTCCGTAACAATATCAACAGCGCTGAGGCCCGTGCTGCCATGACTGCATGCGCAGACCTTGAGGAGATTCTGTCGAAAGATCTTAAAAACGCGGTAATGGCCTTCAATGCCGATGACACCCGCCTGCAGGCCGTAGTCGACAATTTCGTGGATGCCGTGGTTATTCCCACTTACACTGAGCTGCGCGACCTCAATTCCGCTCTCTACGATGCTGTAGTGAAATTCAATTCCGCCCCCTCCGACGCCAATTTCGCAGCTGCCTGCGACGCATGGCTCAAGGCCCGCCAGCCCTGGGAGAAGAGCGAGGCATTCCTGTTCGGTCCCGTAGACGCTCTCGGACTCGACCCCAACATGGACAGCTGGCCGCTTGACCAGGATGCCATTGTACAGATTCTGAACTCCGGCAATTACGACAATCTCAACTGGACTGACGGCGACGGTGACGACAAGATAGAGGCCGTACAGTCAGTACGTGGTTTCCATACCCTTGAATTCCTGTTGTTCAAGGACGGTGTTCCCCGCAAAACCCAGAATTGATGAATCTCACGAAACAGTTTTTTCTGACCCTTATCCTTACGCCGCTGCTCTCCGCGTGTGATGACGACGGCCTGGATATGATAGATGTGGAGGTTCCCGCCGGCTATGAATTGTCGGCGGGCACTTCCACTATATTCCTGAACTCGTCGGTGGCTTACGATTCCGAGGCGCCGTGGGTATCCGGCGATTATCTGACGCGGTTTGTAAGAGGCGACCGTCTCTATGACGATGTGCGCACATCTGCTGCCGGCGAGGGCGGAGGCCTCGGCCCCGTATATGCCGGTTATTCTTGCGGCAGCTGCCACCGCAACGCCGGACGCACCCGTCCCGGGCTCTGGAATGACGGCGGTTCGGGCAGTTATGGTTTTTCGGCAATGCTGATATATATCACGCGCCACAACGGCGCCTTCTTCCGCCAATATGGCCGTGTCCTCCATGATCAGGCCATATATGGGGTAAAGCCCGAAGGAAAACTGAAGGTCGACTGGAAATACCAGACATTCTCATTTCCTGACGGAGACACCTACGAGCTGGCATATCCGCAATACACTATTACCGACTGGTATGCCGATGAAATCGCTCCCGAAGACCTCTTCTGCACCGTGCGTGTGCCTCTGCGCCACGTAGGCATGGGACAGATGATGGCTCTCGACCCGGCGGAAATCGAGCGTCTCGCCGCTCAGAGCAACTATCCCGAATGGGGTATCTCCGGCCGCTGCAACTATGTTACCGAACGCGGCAAACTCTGCCTGGGCCTTTCCGGCAACAAGGCGCAGCATGCCGACCTGACCGTCGAACTCGGCTTTTCTTCCGATATGGGCGTGACCAACAGCCGCTATCCCGAAGAGATATGCGAGGGCCAGATGCAGATGACTGAAGGCTCGATGATGGGACTCGCCTACGACAAGCTCGATGTCTCGACCGAAGATATGGAGAATGTGGACCTGTACATGCACTCGCTCGGCGTGCCGGCACGCCGCAATACCGACGATCCGCAGGTAAAGCGGGGCGAGCAGATGTTTTATCAGGCCGGGTGTCATCTGTGCCATGTCACGACTCTCCACACGCGTCCGCGCGGTGCCACGCTGCTGGCCGGCACACAGCTGCCCTGGCTGGGCAACCAGACCATACATCCATATTCGGATTTTCTGCTCCACGACATGGGCTCGGAGATAATGGGCGTAGGTCTCAATGACAACTATGTCTCAGGCCTGGCCCGAGGCAACGAGTGGCGCACCACTCCGCTCTGGGGCATAGGACTGCAGGAGAAGGTCAACGGTCACACTTACTTTCTGCATGACGGCCGTGCCCGCAATTTCGTCGAAGCCATAATGTGGCACGGAGGCGAAGGAGAAGCCTCTAAAAACAAATTCAGGCAGATGCCCCGCGACGACCGTAACGCTCTTGTAAAATTCCTACAGTCACTCTGATCTATTTCTCAACCATATCAACATCAAGACATGAAAAAACTGATTACCATATTTCTTCTCTCCCTCACAGCTGTCTTTCCGGCTCTCGCCCAGTATGACGCCGATACTGAAAACGGTGTCGTGTCGCTGGCCGGACACAAGGGTTTTACCTTTGAAACTAAGAGCGGCGACTTCCTGTTCAAGCCCTACCTGCTCGTACAGGCGTCGGCCAATTATAATTACTATGACGATGCCGGCCTCGACCCCGCTTACAATCAGGACAATGTAGCCAACAGCGGATTCGCCATTCCTTACGCTGTACTCGGCTTTACCGGCAAAGCGTTTAAAATCGTGACATTCAATCTCTCTATCAATGCGGCGGCCAAAGGAGGAGCGATACTTCAGCAGGCCTGGGCCGACATTCGCCCCAAAGAAGCGATAGGCGTACGCATAGGCAAGTTCAAGACACCTTTCTCACACGCATATCTTACCACGCTGGGCGAGACTCTGTTCCCCGTAATGCCGACCTCGCTTACAGCCCCCGTAATATTGCCCTATTCGCTCAACGCCGTGACACCGCACATAGGCACTGGATTTGATCTCGGCGTGGAGGTACACGGCATGTTCGCCAAGAAATTCGGGTACCAGGTCGGTATCTTCAACGGTACCGGAGCTGACATAAATATGGCGACCAAGACCTTTTCCGATGACTGGCACATCCCTTCGCTGCTCTATGCGGCGCGTCTCACGTGGCAGCCTTTCGGTGTGATGCCCGCCTCTCAGGGTAGTCCGCGAGACCTGAAGATCAACAAGATGCTGGTAGGTATCTCCGGCTCGCTCAATGTAGAGAGCGAGAACGAGAGTACCAACGATTTCCGCCTCGGAGCCGAGTTTTCATGGCTTAAAGACCGCTGGTATTTCGGAGCCGAGTTCTACTACATGCACGTTGGCTTTACCAAGCGGCAGAAGATAGACAAGAGCTATGACTATTACGGCGGCTACGCGCAGGCCGGCTACTTCATTACCCCGAAGCTGCAGGGCGCCCTGCGCTATGACATATTCGAACGCAATTCCTCCGGCAAGGGCGGCCTGCTCAATATGCCTGCGATCGGAGTCAACTATTTCTTCGATAAAATCAATCTGAAACTTCAAGGCATGTATCAGTACACGGGGCGCACCGGCCACGACCGGCAGATGGACCGCGACGAGGACAATCTCGGACTGGCTACAAGCAATGTTACCATAATGGCTCAATATACGTTCTGATGAAGACCAGGTTTTTAATCAGTCCGCTTCTCGCGGCAGTCATGCTCGCAGGGTGCGACGAAGGACGCATATACGACGACAGCGGCATAGCCGACAAGACGGGCGCTACGGCCCGTCTGACCGCTTCCGTATCCGGAGCCGACGGCTGGAGCGACGGATATACCTTGGCTCTCGCCGGTTTTGCCTATGGCAATGATTACGCCCTTATCAGCAAGAATGTAAGGCCGGACTCCGACGGGAGCTGTGATGCGGTTCTCGAAGGTATCCCGGCAGAAGTGTCGACCGTGGAGCTGTGTGTCATCGACCGTCTGCGGCGCCGTGTGGCCAGCTTTGCCAGCAGCTCTTGTTCCGGATCCGATATTACTCTCGATGCCGGCAATGTGGATGTCTCCATGTCTGCCACCATACAGCATGACATATTCAATACCACCTGTGTGAACTGCCACGGAGCGTCGTCCCATGCCGCGGCCTCACTCCATCTGGGCGACGGGGTAAGTTTCCGCGAGCTTGTAGGCGTGACTTCGCTCAAGGAGCCGGACCGTATGCGCGTATGTCCGGACGATGCCTCTCAGAGCGTATTGTACCGCATACTCTCCTCGACCGAATCGGCTTCGTGGAGTTATGATCATTCGGTAGAAGTGGTGTCCGATGTCAAACTCAATCTTGTCCGCGACTGGATCAACAGTGGCGCAAACTATTGATATTATGGATTACAGATATATAGAGACATCCTGTTGCCACGCCCGCCTCGCGCTTTGCGACACGGGTCGCAGGGAGGCCCACGCCATAGTCGGCTGCAAAGATGTCCGGCTGCCGTTCGCAGCGCAGATAGAAGGCATACTCGAGATGGCCGGCAAACTTGCGGCAGACCTTGATATGGCGCCTGTCTTCATGCGTTGGTTTCTCAGTGACGCCACCAATCAGGCCGGGGCGCTCCCTGTTGCCGATTGCGCGTCAACGGCCGTGCAGCAGCCGCCCCTCGACGGCGCCAAAGCGGCCTTATGGATTGTATTGGAGGCCGAAGCCGACTATACCCGTACCGCGCCCGGAGTATATAGCAGCCCCCGCGGGCGGATATGGATGGGCGACACCCCGCCGTGCGGCGATACCGCTTACGCCCTTACAGCCGCCTATCTTGACAAACTTGATGCCATTCTGAGACAAAGGGGGGCGACAATGCTTGACCACTGCCTGCGGACATGGTTCTTCGTACGTGACGTAGACGTGAATTATGCCGGAGTAGTGTCCGGGCGCAACGATATGTTTGCCCGCGCCGGACTCTCGCGTGACACTCACTTCATCAGCTCCACAGGGATTGAAGGCCGCAACCCGGATCCCGCAGTGTCTGTAAGCTTCAATGCTGTCTGTGACACATCGCTGAAGCCGGGGCAGATGCGTCTGCTCTACGGAGCCACGCATCTTAATCCGACCATAGAATACGGTGTGGCGTTTGAGCGTGGTACGGCTGTAGACTATGCCGACCGCCGCCACGTCTACATATCAGGTACGGCGAGCATAGACAACAAGGGCGAGATAGTGCATCCCGGCGATATCCTCGGTCAGACAGAGCGCATGCTGGAGAATATCTCCGTTCTTCTTGCTGAAGCTGACTGCACGACTGCCGATGTGGCTCACTTCATAGTCTATCTGCGCGACACTGCGGATTATGCCGCCGTACGCGACATCTTCGACACCCGTTTCCCCGACACACCGCGTGTCATTACCCTCGCGCCTGTATGCCGCCCCGGCTGGCTGATAGAGACGGAGTGCATGGCTGTCAAGAAACTTACGACGGACTATGCCGCGTTCTGACAGAAAGATAATTCTGACCGTATGCGTGGCGGCGACCTTGTTTGTCGGCGCCACGTCGCTCATGCCTGCTTCCGTCTATTCGTCATGGCAGTGGCTGGCGTTCTGGTGCGTCGTCGGCGCCGGTCTGCTATGGGGTATGGCGGTGTCGCGGCTGTGGCGGCGTCCGCTGCTGTTTGCCCTCCACCTCTCGTTTCTGCTGATGCTTGCGGGAGGAGGCGCGTCAGCCCTGACGGCTGTCAGCGGTAGCCTGCATCTCTCGCCGGGGCGAACAATGGATACATTCGTCTCCGACACTGGAGAGACCCTGCCGCTGCCGTGCCGGCTGACTCTGAAAGAGTTCAGAACCGAATATTATCCCGGTATGACGATACCGCGTGATTTCCGCTCTCTTCTGGTGTCGGACGGAAAATCCATCGAAATTTCCATGAACAGACCGGCCGACATACAGGGCTACCGGTTATATCAGACCTCGTTCGACGGGAAAGGTGGCAGCATACTGACCGTACGCAGCGATTTCTGGGGTACGCTTCTCTCGTTCTGCGGCTACGCACTGTTCGCAGTCTCCGGCTTCATATTTCTATTGCGCCGCTTCCGCCCCGCGCTTTGGCTCGCGCCCATATTTCTTGCCGCCGTTCCGGCCGCCGCCGCCCCGGCGGTGCCGGACTCTACGGCTGCTGCGCTTGAGGCCTGTCAGGTGGAATTCCGCGGACGTATAGTCCCCTACAGTACCGTCGCCCGCGAGTTCACTCTCAAACTGACCGGCAGCTCCTCGGTAGCCGGCTTGAGCGCCGAGCGTTTTCTCGCAAGCGTCATACTCTATCCGGCAGAATGGAGTCAAGAGCGCTTCATATACGTTAAAAGCGAACCTTTGCGCGATGCACTTGGGATACGCTCGCACTACATTTCTCCGGTCGAGCTGTATGAGGAGGGCGCATACCGGCCCGCAGCTCTGTATCAGGGAGGCAGCGGCCCGCTCGATGATGCCGTACTACGCCTGGACGAGAAGGTAGTGCTGTTTGCCGAGGCATGTGAAGGCCGGCTCTTTACCCCTCTGCCGTCTGATTCCGGCTCTTTGCGTCCGCAGGCTTCCATCCGCGCCGAGGTACTGTACAACCATATCCAGCCTCTGCGACTGTACTTCATTCTCAGCCTTGTCTGCGGCATCATAGCCATTGCGCTTGCCTGCAAGCGGATACCGAGGTTTTTGTTGCCGCTCTCTGTGACAGTAGCTCTCACCGGCACGGCAGTCTACATCTGGGCGTGGTGGGTCAACGGCTCCATGTCCCTGTCGGGGGCGCCGCAGATTATGCAGTTTCTCTCAGTAGCCATTGCGCTGCTGACTCTGTTTATAGGGCGCCGCGATTCGGCAGTTACGGCCATAGGGCTGCTGATGAGCGGATTTACAGCGTTAGTAGCATATCTTTCTTATAAAGACCCGGTAATGTCGCCGCTTATGCCGGTGCTTGCATCGCCGTGGCTCACAATCCATGTCTCCATTGTGATGACGGCCTATGCCATGCTTGCCTTTACAATGCCGCTGGCGATAGCCGGTCTGATAAAGCCCGCGCACCGGTGGCTCGGTCTGGCCCGGCGGCTGCTGGCGCCGGGTGTCTATCTGCTCGGACTCGGTATATTTACCGGAGCCGTATGGGCCGAGCAGAGCTGGGGGAGATATTGGGCTTGGGATCCTAAAGAGACATGGGCTTTGGTTACAATGCTTCTCTACGCTCTGCCGCTGCATCGGTCGCTGGCGCCGGCATCCCGCCCGCGTCTGTTCTGCGCTCTGATGTTGCTTGCCTTCGCCTCGATACTGATGACTTACATAGGAGTAAACTATCTTCCCTCTCTCCACGCTTATCAATGATTTCCGACATGAAACATATAATGAATACCGATGGCTCTCCCCTCATTATCGCCGGTCCCTGCTCGGCCGAGTCCCGTACACAGGTCCTGACGACTGCCGGCGCCCTGCATAGGGCAGGCGTGCGTATATTCCGCGCCGGCGTGTGGAAACCGCGCACGCGTCCCGGCGGATTTGAGGGTTACGGAGAGCTGGCTCTGCCCTGGCTTGCCGAAGTCAAGGAGCGGTTCGGGATGCTTACTGCAACCGAGGTAGGCACACCCAGACATGCCGAGCTCGCCCTTCGCGCCGGAATAGACGTGGTATGGATAGGCGCGCGCACGACGGCCTGTCCGTTCGTTACCCAGGAGATAGCCGAAGCTCTGCGGGGTACAGACATACCTGTCTTTGTCAAGAATCCGGCGAGCGCCGACCTCGACCTGTGGATAGGCGCAGTCGAGCGGTTCGCCCGCTGCGGTCTGAGCCGTCTGGGAGCCATATTGCGCGGTTTCAAGACCTTCATCCGTCCAGACGACACTTGTCCGCCGTACCGCAACACACCGTTTTGGGAAGTAGCCGACAGATTCCGCGCCGAGCTGCCCGAACTGCCTATGCTATGCGACCCCTCGCACATAGGCGGCGCGCGTTGCCACATCGCGCCACTGAGCCGCGAAGCCTTGTCGCGCGGCTACGACGGCCTTATCATAGAGACACACTGCAACCCGGCGGAGGCCATGACTGATGCGGCGCAGCAACTCACGCCCGAAGCTCTGGCCAGGCTTATGGAGTCGATTGCCGTACCCGTATGAATCGGGTCAGAACTCTGAGAAGAAACGCGGCTTGATTACGATACCCAGCCTCAGACGATTGTGAAATTTGTTGTAATCCAGCAGATTTTCCCCATATCCGTTATACCACTGCAGAAAGAAATATTGGTTGGCGCGCTCCCAGGGACGCCAATACAGCTCCAGAATCGTGTTGCAGCTCAGGTTCCAGCCGCGCCGCTTCACGAAATGAAGCGAGCCGCCAAACTTTCTGTTGTGGCTCATCACACTGACACCGCCCTGAAACAGACCGACATAATCCAGGATATCCCGGTTGTTTTCTCCATCGACTATAGGAATCCAGAATTTACCGTCGATACATACGAATTCATCTATCAATATCGACGCGCCCAGTGATATACGGTTCCACGAGCGGCTCTGAATCGAGTCGCGTCCGTTGCTCATGTGTTCTATCAGCAGCGTGGCCTTGCCTATGAACCGGTCGCGTGAGAACAGGGGCTTGACCAGACCCAGGCCGGGATTGAATGTAAAATCGTGCATCGGCATAGAACGCTTGAATACGTCCCAGGCTACATTCTGCGTATAGGTCAGAAACAGATATGTCTTGCCCGGCAGTGTGGATTTCGTGAGCTTCTGGGCTATTGAGACCTGAAACTTTATGTCAGAATTATTGGCGGTAGGCTTATGCGTGGGATCTGTGCCGACAATGAAATAATTGTCTCTGTACAGACCGAAATACGGGCCACGGTCAAATTCCTCACGCAGTGAATCCGTAAAACTTTTCTCACGCTCTACTTTGATTATCTGGCCGGACACGGCAACGGGGAGCGCCATGACACACAATATGCTCAATATGACTCGTATCATTCTCATTTCAGGCTGCAAAATTACTAAATACCCCGCGAAACTGCAATCATTCCGTTGCTCTTTTTGGCCGAAAAATTGTCCGAAATTACCCTTTCCACGTGTGAGGAAACGACAGTCCAAAGACTATGCTGCACTTGTAGCGTATTTCCATAGCCGGATTACGGTCTGCATGATAAAAGGGGGCGCGATCGGCACATCGCGCCCCCTTCTGGCAAAGAATAAAAATTAGAAAAACGATTACTTTACAAGGAGCTTGTGAACTTTGGCTCGGCCGTCGGCCGATGTCACTTTCACAAGATAGTTGCCGGCGCTGACGCCGTTCAGATCCATGGTGACCGTACCGCTGCATCCGCTCATGCTTATCAGCGCGCGGCCATCCATGCTTATAAGAGTCACGGTATAGTCTGTCGCCTCGCTGCTTACGCGGACATAATCGCGGGCAGGATTCGGGTATACAACGGATTTTACCGTCTCTACGGTCTCCACTCCAAGCGGACGGGCGTCAACCTTGACAGGTATACGCACATATTCATGTTTGCCGCGCTGCGTGGCGTGGGCCACAAGACTCATCTGCTCTCCGGAGGGAGCCTCTACAGTGACTGTGCCGTCGTTCAGGCTTACACGGCTGTCCTCACACTCTATGACGTAGCTTACGGTGCCCTCGTCTGCCTTGAAGCTGAAATAGGGCTCCAGGGCGAAGCTGTCGGAGGGAGTCTCCGCGTTGGTCAGCAATGTTACCGTTTCGGCTTCGGCTACCTCTCGTCCTGTGCCCAGGTCGTCGAGACACACATACGCGGGAGTAGTAAGGCCGTAGCTGCTGCTCTTGCTGCCGGTAATGTTGAATCTCAGCTTGCATACTGCGCCCAGAGGCTTCAGGTCGCACCACTGCCAGCTGTCGAGGTACCAGCGGTCCTTTTCGTCGTCGGCACTGTAGTCGGCCAGCGGGAAATCGACAGCGCCGGTAGTCTCGCCCTTGGAGTCAAGGCCCGTAATATGGAGTATAAGATTGTCGTCCTTGCCGAAGGCCTCGCTCATGCCGTCGCCGTTGAGTATGGCGCTTACGACCCAGGCCGAGTTGGTAAACCAACAGCCCTCTACAGTCTGGCCTGCTGCGGAATTGGTCACAGTAGCCTCGCTCTGTCCCATGAAGTCGGAAGCGTAAAGCACACCGTAGTTGGCCGAGTCTCCGTGGCCATGGCCGACAGCCGAATTATACTGGTCAGTATAATAGTCGGAGAATGAAGTCGATGTCGAATTGGAATAACCGAAGAAAGCCCACGAGTCCCAATCGGCCATGTAGAGGTTGTTGAACTCAAACGAGCCGCTGAAGAACGAGCCGCTCATGTAGTCCTCGTCCTCGGTGTCGCCGTGCCAGTTGGACTCCGGCTCAAGCTGCAGGTCGTCGAAAGTGGCGGCGTACTGAGCGCCCTCCACATAGACCTTGAACGCGGCGGAAGCCTTGCTGTCCCAGGCGTCGCTCACGCTGACAGTGTATGCCGCGCTGTGTGCGGGTTTCAGCGAGAGGGCGCCGGTCGTACCTACAGTCGCGCCGGAGGCGTCGCGCCATTCTATGGCATACGGACCCACACCGCCACTTATGCTTGCCGGCACGCTTGTCTCCGCGCCTTCGGTCAGGCGTACGGTCTCGTCGAAGTCCACAGTCACCTCAAGCGTCAGCGGCTGGCCGGCGAAATTGTCGATGCTTACATTGCCGTCGCTCTCGAAGTCGAGATAAGTCATGGGACCCAGGTCGCGCAGGTTGACATAAGTCCAGGCAGGGCTGGCGGCCACTGTCTTGGTCTTCTGCTCGCGCAGCGACGCGTCGCGGGTTGTCAGAGTAACTTCGGCTTCATTCTTGATGAAGAATCCGTCGAGGCTCAGGTCATCGGAATTGGTCAGCCTGACAACTCCATAGCCATCTTCCATCAGGGCGGCCTTGGCGTTCGGGGCTTCGCCTACGCCGTCAGTGATGTCTTCGAGCGTGAAGCCTGTGAAGCTGAATGTGCCGTCGTAGATCACATTGTTCACGATACCGGCGTCTTCGAACGTGGCGACGGCGGTCGGAGTATATGTGGTAGTGAAAGGTTCGGATGTGAGTACGTCCGACTGCACGCCGCGCAGACTGGTCAGCACGCTGTAGACCCTATATGTCTTGTTGGGCTTGAGTCCTGTCAGCTTGACTTCGGCTGTGCGGCCTTTGCGGAGCTCCAGTTTCAGATCTTCGCCGGTTATCTCCTCTGCCGAGGGAGCTTCGGCGTCGCTGTCGGTCACGAAATAATTGAGTGTGCCGGTCATGGTAGAGGCTACCTGCATGATGGCGCTCTCGTGAGTGATGTCGCGGAAGGCGGGCATGCCTTCGGCCATAGCCGGAGCGCCTGTCGACTCGCCGTACTCGTAGGCTCCGGCAGAGGGATGCTCTTTGTCGCGCGCGCTGCCGTTGAGGTCTGTTGTCACGTAGTCCACAGGGTTGCCGTTGCACAGCGAGCCTTTCTCAGCCGGCTCCAGAATTTCATCGGAAAGGAACTGCGTCTGCTCCAGCGCCGGGTCAGTGTCGAGGGTGGCTACAGCCTTCCACTCGTCGAACGTGCGGTTCTGGCTTACGTAAGCGAATACATCGCCCGAAGTCCAGACTACATTGCCGCGCATCGGCAGCTCGGCAAGATAAGCCTCGCGGTTCACTCCGTAGACTGTGCCGCCCGCCTCGTTCTGCACTATATTGTTGGCAAACAGTCCTTCGGCCATCGTACCGCTGAAGTATATGCCGTTGGAATTGGCGTTGTCGCCGCGCAGACGGAAGGTATTGTGGGTAATTTCCACACCGGGCAGGTCGTTGTTCACGCGCAGACCGGTCACGGCGGAGCTGATACCGGAGATATTTATCTCATTATTGTATATACGGTGTGTCTGCTCCTTGAGCCAGTTGGAGTCGTTGGCACGCACATACATGCCGTGGGCCGAAGATACGGGGCCGGTCATGCGCACCACGTTGTCACTGATGACAGTGGGTCCGTGGCCCAGGCTTACGTCAATGCCCCAGAACGAGCTGGTGGTGCCTTCGCCGTCGCTGGACACGGTGTTGCCCTCTATTATGACATCGTCTTCATTGTGGACATAGATGCCCTTGCTGCCTTGATTGACAAATGTATTGCCGGTAATATGGCCGCCGCGTTCCTGCGGGAGAGCCACGTAGCCGGTGCCTCCCATGTTCACGCCTATCAGGCCGCCGTCCACCAGGCAGTCTTTCAGAGTGAATCGGTCGGAATTGCAGTTGGCTTCATTCTTGGCATACATGTAGACATTGCTTGTGCCCTTGCCCTGGTCATTGGAGCGGGGGGAGCGGATGACGCAATTTTCCACAGTGTTGTCGCGCGACTGGTTGCGCACATATACGACGCCGGGGAAATTCAGGGCCTCAGTGGCCACAGTCACATCGCGCAGAGTGAAGTGGCTTACTCCGTCGAGAGTGAAGACGCCGTAGCGGTCGGCATAATGCGAGCTGCCGGGATCGGTGTAGACATCGTAAGTGATGACCGTATTCTCGCGCTTGCCCGAAGCCGAACGCATGGTGATGGTATTCATGGCCGAAGAGCCGCTTATGGCAGGCACCTTGACCAGCTCCTTGTAATTGCCGTCAGAGAGCAGCAGCTCCACAGGGCCGTCGATGCCGCCCTTCATGGCTTCGATAGCGGCGCTCACGGAGAGGTAATCTTCCTGGCCGGACGTACCTACGGTAAATGTGCCGTGCATGCCCTCCTGTACTGTGACCAGGGCATCGCGCTCCTCAGCCGGAGTCACAGTCGCGCCGTTGGCGGTCAGCGAAGCCAGCCGAGCCTGCATCTGCGCGTCCAGCGAGGCGGCGGGCGTCACATCGTAAGTCAACCAATAATAATATGTTCCGGCCTGACGGTACTGCTGTGAGCCGCTAAAGGCCAGCGGGTCGGCATACAGAGTCTCGCCATATTGCGAATATGTGCCGAATACGTCGCTCTCGCCGGTGTACCACAGGCGTGCGGCGCGCAGTGTGGCCATATCTGTGGCCAAGGCGGAAAAGTCGAAAGATGTCAGGTCGACAAGACCCTTGTCGCCGGCTATCTCCACGGCCACTTTGAGCATCTTGTTGTTCTCGGAACCGCGCAGCATCTTTATGTCGTTGACCGGCTCTGTGCTGACCTGCTTGACAGCGAGGGGCTGCGGTTCAAAAGCCTGCACCTCTATCTCCCAGCCGTCGTTGTAGGGCTTTGTAGGTTCGAATACTACGGTAAGCGCGCCGTTGTCGGCTGTAGAGATGACCGGAGCCAGGTCGCTCTTCGAGCCGGAGAGCTTCTGAAGCGGCGTGGCCTGGGTGTCCGTTCCGTCGTAGATGTAGAAGTAGTCGCGGATGTTGGTATAGAAGTTTTTGAAGATAAAGCGGATTATCTTGCCTTCTGTCGGCATGAATGTCACAGAGCCTTGGGCGTCCGTGGTGTACTTGGCGTCGGGGCCCATGTTGTCGTAGAACAGCATGGAGCCGTCTACGGTCACGGTCTTGCCGCCACCCTCGAAATAATATATATTCTTGGTCATGCGCTCTCCATCGGGATCGGCGGCAGTGACGGCTACGTTCTTGCCTCCGGCGGTCAGACCAGCCACAGATGCGTCTACCTTGCGGTCGGACGGCAGGGTCTCGGCCATATCGTAGGCTACATGCAGCCAGTTGTCTTTCTCATTGAGCGCGAGCGGATTGGCCAGTGTTATCTTCTGTACGGCAGACTGCGGGTCCACAGCCTTCTCGGCTACGAGAGCGCCGGTGGCGAACGTCTGGTCTTTGCCCGTGCTGTAGATTTTCACTGTCTTGACTATATCCTGACAGCCTTTCATATCGATATCAAGCTCAGTTACCGAGACAGGATTCTGGTCGCCGTCGGCCGTGACCTTGACGCTGATTATCTCCTGGTCCGTCGCAGCGGGCCGGATATTGTCCGTGTTGGTCTGTACAGCCTCGACAGCTGTTACCTCCATGGGGTGGGAGCGGTATTCGCGGACAGTGGCTGCGAAGCCCTGGCCCGAGCCTCCGCGATTGCCGTTGGAGTTAAACACCACGGTAAGGGCTCCGGCTGCATTGCCGGCACGCAACGCGCGGCCGGGACCCTCACTGCGGGTGCTGTATGTCATTTCCCAGAGTACAGTGCCGTCGGCGCTTTCTCCGTCTATTATCTTGAGGACCGCCGGGGTGCCGTAGTTGCTGCTCGCAAGGTTGAACTTGGAGAAATCTATCTCCATGGTCATCCCATCGGTGGCAGGAAGGAACGTGGTAATCTGTTCGCCCTCGGTGTTGTCATAGCCGTAATAGCTGTATTGCGAAGGTGTGGTCTTGAACTGCCATGTGCCGTTGACGGTATACGTGGCGTGCTTTGTGCGTGAGTAATATACGTTCTCAATCTTGCGCTCTCCGGCGGGGTTGCCTTCCGTGGCAGCGGTCTTGATTGCTCCGGACACCACTGCTGTAAGAGCGGCTGTCAGGGTCTGGTCGTTGACGGCGTCGCGTCCCACATTATAGCATAGCAGGAACCAGTTGTCGCGCTCAGCCAGGGTCACGGGACTGTCGGCGGCAATGGAGAATGTGGCTCCCGGCGCCGGCGCCGAGCCTACAAGCGTGCCGGCAGACGTGGCGTCAGCCCCGAGGAAGTAGAGGCGGGCCGCGCTTACCGGAGCTGTGGAAGCCGATGCGAAATCAAAGCTGTCGAGTGTCAGAGCCGGCTCCGTATTGCGGGTCCTGACGTTAAAGAGCAGTATTCTCACATCCTCCTCGCCTGCTGCGGCATTGCCTGTGTCGGGACGCGAGGCGGCTATGGACTCTATCTCCATGGGCTGGGGCGTGAACTCTTCCACCACAGCTTCGAATCCGTCGGCAGGCACGCCGGTGGTGCTTGTCAGAGAGACGGTAAGCGAGCCGTCGGCGGCGGTGGAATGAACTGTAATCAGGTCTTTCAGGACGGTGGCAAGCAGCTGCGCGTCGTCGGCAGCGGTGCCGTTGTAGACCTTGAGTACGTCATTCTTGCCTGTGGACGAGGTATTGAACAGAGCGAGCTTCGTAAAGCGGATTCTGACTTTCCTGCCAGGCGTCGTGGGTACGAATGTGGCCTGACCCGTAAAGTCAGCGCTTATCTTGCCGCCGATACCGCCGTCATCGTAAAAATCTATAGGCATGTCGCCTACTTTCCATGTCTTTGGTGTAGATGAGAGAAGCACCATATTGGCCAAAGTCACGCTTCCCTCCGGAGCGACGGGAGAGGCTACGCGCTGTGTCGAGCCGGCGGTAAGGCCGGTCAGTGTAGCCTCTACGGTCTGTCCGGCGGCAGCGTCGTCGGCTATGTCGGCCAGCAGCCAGAAGTAATTGTCGCCATGCTTCAGGGGCACATCGCCACTGAACGTGAGCGCGGACGCGCCGGCAGCTGTCACTCCGAAAGCGTCTCCCTCGGGGGCGTCGCTCGACTTGCTGTAGACCACTCTGAGATTCGACAGCTTGTCCAGAGGCAGCGTACCGCCCAATGTAAAGGCAAGTTCGCTGACAGAGAGCGGCTCGGCGCCGCCGTCGGTAAGGGCGTTTACCTTAATCAGCGGCTGCCCCTGTTTCCCGGGATATGCCACCGGAAGACCTGTGCGGACCGCTGACACCTCTTTCCATTCCTGCTGCTTGCTCGGCACCTCGGTTACCAGAGCTTCCCATCCGGCGCCGCCTCCGGTGCCCTTGCAGTGATACAATACAGAGAGCGAGCCGGTGGTTGAGACAAATGTGCCGCCCGCTTCGGAGCCTGTCAGCTTGGCCAGATAGCCTTCAGGAATGTCGGAATAGTAGCCTGTAAAGTTTATATCGCCGTCATAAATATAGACAGCGGCGCTCCCGGTCAGGTCGAGAGTGTTGAAGGAAATCTGCACCTGTCCAGACTCATCGGCAGGCACAAACCGGGTGTAGCCGGCAAAATAGCCGGGTGTAGACCCTGAAGAACCTCCCATATCATAAAACAGGAGTTCTCCTTCTACGGTCTTGACCGGATGCTGCCCGTCTTTCCTCGGCATGTCGTAGACCTCGGTTGCAGCCAAGGCCGGCAACGCCGAGACGGCGCATAGAACCAAAACCGTCAGATAGCGAAAAATTCTGTACATATAGATAAGTTTTTGTTAGATAATAAGTTGTTCACACACGTATATAGCCCGTCACTACCAGGGCAGATGCCGCGGCAGACAGCGCACAAAGCAGTATCTCCCCAATCAGGAGGGGAAACGAAAGATGGAATGTGTCAATAAACAAGAGACGCACCGAGCCTTAACTCCCGAAGGCTTAAGATACCGCTTATGCGCCGCCGAGCGGCGCGGTATGCAGGCAGGTCTTCTGGCTTGTAGCGACACCATCGTGGTGTCGGCCGGGTCTTCCCGGGAGTTGCGTCCCAGTGACATTTCCGGCTCGCGCCTGAAGCGCGACTTACTTACAGCAGCGGGTACTGCAGCTGATTTTCACAGCTTTCCCTATTAGCGTCCCCTCGGGTCTCTCCCCTCAGGTCCGCCGCAAGCGTCCCGAAGGGCGCTTACCTGAATACGCTTGCAAAGTTAATATAAAATTTTGACAGTATAGACATAAACCCCGAATTTCAGCATAAAAATTTTTATCCCTTTATTACTAAAAGCGAAGCCACGGGGTCGCTGGAACTCCGTGGCTTGCGGTGGCTTGAAAGGGAATCAGGATCAGGAGGCGAAGCTCGGATAGTAAAGCTTGTTTTGTTGCAGCTTTGATTTCAGCATGCCGTGGCCGTGCATCTCGATGTCGTCGATTTTCCAGTCCGGCTCTGCCGGATTGTCGCTTTCGTTGACGAAGTGGAGTACTACGGTCTGCTTCAGTTTTTCCGCCACTTTCGGTGGATTATACTCGTTGCCGGTCTCCCAGTCATAGTTTTCTACAAGGTGGGAGCGGGCTACCACTGTGGCTGTAGCGGTCTTGCCTCCATCGCCGATTTTTATATCCGAGACGTTGTAACCCTTGTATTTGTATTCTTCCGAGCCGTCGGTACCGAGTTCGAAGTCATCCATTATGTCGCCTACCAGGAGGCTTGCAGGTGTGCCGGTAACAATGTTTTTGTCCCTGTTGTTGAGCTGCGCGCGGGCTTTGCGGATATTGCCGTCGATGGCTTCATACAGGTCTTTAGTTCCGTATTTCTGGAACAGAGGCTTCTCGGAGTCATAGTAGAAGCTCTGGTTGAAACTGTAGAGCTTGGCTATGATTTTCTCTACGTCGGCTTTGAGTACAGCCGTGTCGATAGCCGGAGCGGCTTCCTCCGGTGCAGGGCGGGTTGCCGCCGCAGTGTCGGTGGCAGCCGAGTCTTTCGTTGCGTCGCCTTTGCCCTGCTGGCAGGCCGTCAGAGCGGCGCCGGCCAGAAGAATGGCGAGGATAGATTTTCGGTTTAGCATATCAGATGGTTTTGAATGTGAAGGTAATGGTCTGATGATAGGTTTCGCCGGGACGGAGCAGCTGGCCGGGGAACTGAGGCTTGTTGGGAGCGTCGGGCATACCCTGCATCTCCACGGCCACACCGTCGTAATCCTCATAGCTGCGTCCGCTCTTGCCCAGAGGGGAGCCGCTGAGCCAGTTGCCTGTATAGACGTGGGCTGCGGGCTGGGTGGAACCGATCTCCAGACGCCGGCCGCTCTCAGGCTCGTCGAGCGTGACGATGCAGTCCTGATATTTGTCTTTTTCCCAGTTGTCGACCACCCAGCTTGAGTCGTAGCCCTTGGCGTAGTTGATGGCCGGGAAGTCTGCCTTCACGTCCTGGCCGAGACGCTTGGGGGCGGTAAAGTCCATCGGCGTTCCGGCCACGGGCGTCATTTCGCCTGAAGGAATCAGGGTATCGTCGCCGGGCAGGAAGCGTGAGCAGAGCATGGTCATCACGTGGTCGAGCGCGGTGCCGGAGGCTTCGCCGCGCAGGTTCCAGTACGTGTGATTGGTCAGGTTGACCACAGTAGGCTTGTCGGTGGTGGCGCGGATGTCGATGTTGAGGCGGTTGAACTCGCGCTCGAGCGTGTACTCCACCACGGCGGTCAATGTGCCGGGGTATCCCTCCTCGCCATCCTTAGAGACGTATGTAAAGCGTACCCCGTCGCTGAGAATCTCGGCATCCCATATCTGGTTCTGAAATCCTTCGGGACCGCCGTGCAGGGCGTTGGGGCCGTTGTTTATGGCCAGCTGATATGTCTCGCCGTCGATGCTGAACCGGCCTGCCGCTATGCGGTTGGCGTAGCGGCCAGGGGTCTTGCCGGCACAGGGACCGTCATACATATAGTCGAGCGGGTCGCGGTAGCCGAGAGCCACGTCGTCGAGATTGCCCCTGGCGTCGGGCACGACTACGCTCACTATGCCGGCGCCCAGGCTTGACAGCTCCACGGTCATGCCGTGGCCATTGCTGAGCGTGAAGAGGCGTATGTCCCCCTTCACACTCGGTACTATTCTTTCCTCGACAGTCATATCGTTCAGTCCTCCAGTCTGCGTGCGCCGTCACTGATAATCACGTCGTATACCATCGGCTCGTGGCCATACTTCGCGTTGAATTTCTCTTTAGCTGTGGCGATGAACCCGTCATGCAGCGAGTCGGGCACCAGATTGATGGTGCAGCCGCCGAAGCCGCCGCCCATGATACGCGAGCCGGTCACGCCGCACTCTTTGGCCAGATTAGCCAGAAAATCCAGCTCCTCGCAGCTTACCTCGTAGTCCTTCGAGAGCCCCTCGTGAGTCTCATACATCATCTTGCCCACCTCGTCGTAGTCGCCGCGTTCCAGAGCTGCGCAGACAGTAAGCACTCGGTCCTTCTCCTCAATCACATATTTGGCGCGGCGGTAATCCTCGTCGCTGAAGCCGATGCGAGCCGCGTTGAGCTCAGCCAGCGAGACGTCGCGCAGGCTCTTGACACCGAGCGCTTTGGCTACACGCTCGCAGCTCTCGCGGCGCTTGTTGTAGGGAGAATCCTTAAGCTCGTGCTTCACGCGGGAATCGATGAGTACCAGTTTGTGGCCTTTGGGAGCGAAGGGGAAATACTCGTAGCTCAGATCGCGGCAGTCCAGGCGGATAAGGTGGTCCTTCTTGCCGAATACGGAGGCGAACTGATCCATGATGCCGCAGTTGACGCCGCAATAGTTATGCTCGGTGCTTTGTCCGATTTTGGCAAGCTCAAACTTGTCGATTTTGTTGTCGTTGAACATATCGTTCAATCCGAAAGCGAAGCAGCTCTCCAGAGCGGCCGATGAGCTGAGACCGGCACCTAAAGGCACATTGCCGGCGAAGACAGTGTCGAAGCCCTTCACTGTGCCGCCGCGCTTGATGATTTCGCGGCAGATGCCGAAGATGTAGCGTGCCCATGACTGTGAGGGCGCATCCTTCTCCTCCAGTCCGAACTCGGCGTATTCGTCGATGTCAATCGAGAAGACGCGGACTTTGTCGGTGCCGTTGGGCCGGATTTCGGCCATGATTACCTTGTCAATGGCTCCCGGGAAAACGTAGCCTTCGTTATAGTCGGTATGCTCGCCGATCAGGTTGATGCGGCCGGCAGAGGCATAGAATGTGCCGGCGGGTTTGCCAAACTTCTCGGCGAACACTGTAGCGATCTTATCTTTCATTTCCATAGGTCAGATATATTATTGGGTTAACTTATTTATTTTACAGGAATTGTGATAGATGCGGGCGCGACACCCTCGGCCGTTGCCGTCAGAGTAAGGTTACCCGCTTTCTCTCCGCTCTGCACGATGGCCGTGGCGGCTCCGGAGAAGAGGTCCATCTCCGGCAGATGGAACTGTCGCAGCGATGTCGGGTCGCCGTTGGCCGTGGCGCGGAACTTGCCGGCGCCGCTTACGGCGAACTTCACGGCGCGGCTGTCCACAGGCACTATATTGCCCTCTTTGTCGGCCACCTGTACGGTAACGTAAGCCAGGTCTTCGCCATCGGCCTTGAGCTGGTCGCGGTTGACGCTGAGTACGATGTGATCCGGTGTGCCGGCCGTGCGTACGGAGGCTTCGCCAGTAGGATTGCCGGCGGTGTCGTAGCTGACCACCTTGACCTCGCCCGGCTCATAGACAGTCTCGTTCCACATCAGGCGGTAGCGGTTCATGTGAGTGGAGTCGTTCTTTTCGCGTATGCCTTGGCTCTTGCCGTTGATGAAGAGCTCCGCCTTGGGCGAATTGGTGTAGACAAACACCGGTGTCACCTGGCCTTCGCGTCCCGGCCAGGTCCAGTGGGGCAGTATGTGGAGGGTATTTTCTTTCTCGTTCCACTTGGAACGGTACAGATAGTAGCGGTCTTTGGGCAGAGAGGCGAGGTCGATTATGCCGAAGACGCTGGAGTGGCTGGGCCATGCGTCGGTATCGTAGGGGGTAGGTTCGCCTAAGTAGTCGAATCCGGTCCATACGAACTGACCCATGTTGTAGTCCAGGTCATCGTCCACGGCGAAATCGTCGTCGGGCAGATTGCTCCAGTAGCAGTACTCGGTGTCGTAGCTGGAACTCTGGTTGTCGGGGTGCATGATGTTGCCGCCGGTCTGGATAGGGAAGTGGTATACACCACGCGAACTGACCGTAGAGGCTGTCTCGGAACCGAGAATCAGATTCTGCGGCAGCTTTCCGATGGCTTCTCCGTAGCGGTTGACCTTATAGTTGAAGCCCGGCACGTCGAGAGCGGCTGCGAAGCCGTTGTTGACCACGGCGTCAAACTGATCCATGCCGCAGGTCACGGGGCGCGTGGGGTCCTCCCGATGCACTATGTCCTGTAGAAACTTCAGCTCTCCTATGCCGTCGGGTCCCCACTGCGAGGGAACCTCGTTGCCGATGCTCCACATTACCACCGAAGGGTTGTTGCGGTACTGGCGCACCATATTGACCATATCCTTTTCGGCCCACTCGTTGAAAAGGGAGCCGTAGCCGTTTTCGCTCTTGGGCCGGAATCCCCAGTCATCGAAAGGCTCCACCATCATCATCAGACCCATCTCGTCGCATAAGGCTACCAGCTCGGGCGCCGGCATGTTGTGAGAGGTGCGTACGGCATCGGCGCCCATCTCCTTGAGCAGCTCCAGCTGATGTCGCAGCGCGGCGGTATTGACCGCGGCGCCGAGGGGGCCGAGGTCATGGTGGTTGCAGACGCCTTTGAATTTGCGCTTCTCACCGTTGAGGAAGAAGCCCTCGCCGGCACGCACCTCGACGGAGCGTATGCCGAAGCGGGTAGTATAGGTGTCGGCTGTGTTTCCGTCTGTTATGACTTTTGTCTCAGCCGTGTACAGCGCCGGATTCTCCGGACTCCACAGGTCGGGCGCCGTTATCTTGAAGTTCTGATCGGCTGTGACACCGGGGAAATATTTATAGTCGAACGCTGCGGAAGCCACCTGTTCCCCCTTGGGATTGCGGATTACGGTCTCCAGACGGTAGGTCTGCCCCTTGTCCAGCCCCCGGACATCGGTCTTGAGATTGACAGTGGCATACTGCTTGCTCACGTAGGGGGTAGTAATATATGTGCCCCACACGGGTACATGGACGCGGTCGGTCGTAATCAGATGTACGTTGCGGTAGAGTCCGGCGCCGGGATACCAGCGCGAGCTTTTGGGCAGGTTCTCCAGGCTTACCTCCAGAGTGTTGGCTCCGGGATGCACGGCGTCAGTCACATCGGCATGAAAGGTATTGTAGCCGTACGGCCAGTAGACCACCTGCCGCCCGTTGACATAGACATGGGCGTGGCTCATGGCGCCGTCGAAGACAAGCGTGAGGCTCTTGCCGGCTGTGTCGGGCACTTCAAACGTGGTCTTATAGAATCCTTTGCCTACGTATGGCAGACCGCCTGTGCGGCCGGTCTTCCATGTTTCCTCGGTCTCGCCGTTCTGCTCGACGGCGACTTTCTGGAGGTCATATTTGCGGTCGAAGGGACCGTAGATGGCCCAATCGTGGGGGACGGTCACGCTCTCCCACTGTATGCTGTCCTTGGAAAATTGCCAGCCCTTCTTGAGCATCAGGTCAGTACGTCCGGCGGCGGAGGCTGACAGAGCCAGCGCCGCAAGCACAGACGGAATAAGTATTTTTTTCATTTATTATAGGTTTTGCTGAGTCTTTCGTAAATTGGAACCGGGCAGGCTCCCGTGGGTTACCCCGTACAACATCTAAACGTCGTATAACGTGAAATGTTGCACTCAGGCCAGTGAGTAAGATATTTTTCGTATTTCGGCCGCAATCTCCGCAGAATTGGTTCCCATCCGCTCCAGGTCGGCGCAGTGTATGGGTTTGCCGAAAGTGATTTTGAAATTGGAGCCGCGGGCCTTGCATACTTCTCCGGGCAGCAGTATCTGCTCGAAGTTAAACTTCAGGCCGAGCCTCTTGCGCCAGCGCGCCACACGGTAGAAGCGGCGGCTGTTGAGGCCTGAGAAGTGTACAGGGATGATGTCACGTCCGTATTCACGCGCTTTAGCTACAAATGTCTTTTGCCAGACGAGATCGGATATTGACCCGTCTTTTTGCAGACGTGACACCAGTCCGGCCGGAAAGAATACTATCTGTGCCTCAGAAGCGTATGTCTCATTGAGCTGACGGGCCGCCTCGCGTCCCTGACGTCCGAATTTGTTGATAGGGATGAAGACTCCGCGTAGGGGCCGTACGTTCATCAGCATATCGTTCACGGGCAACCGTAGCCGTTCGTCGCCATAACGCTCGCCCAATACGCTTATCAGCGCTATGCCGTCCAGTCCTCCCAGCGGATGATTGCTGGCGAATATGAAGCGGCCGTCGGCCGGGATGTTTTCCAGCCCTCTGACCTCTGTCTTGATGTCGAGATAGTCCAGGGCGCCGCGGGCGAAAGCGGAGCCTGTCTTAGGAAAGGTTGTCTCCAGAATATCGTTGAGTTCGTCCTGGTGGACCAGTCGCTCAAGCCACTTTATCAGCACGCGCGGCACCATACGGCGCTTGCCGCGCGGCAAGCGTTCATGTACTATCATTTGCAGGTCTATTTTCAGCGGCAGCTCTTTCATCTCACAAATTTAATTAAAAATATTCATAACGCCAAATATTTTTACATTCCGGGCGAATCACGAGTGAATATATGGAGCGGGTTTTCAAGAACATGTTCAAGGACATGTAAGCGAAAACGGCTGAATTTTTTGTCAGGATTTTTGGCTGATAGAGGGATTTTTGCTAACTTCGCCGAGAATTTCAGTACTGCTCTATGATTAGCTTATTTTACAGCCGTTTACGTATTTCAGCTTCATCGGCGGGATGGTCGCTGTGTGGCGGCGGTCTGCTGCTTTTGTCGGCTTGCGCGAGGGATGCGGCTACGGCTGACTCCGGAGTAGGTATCGTTGCCGATACGGCGGTCGCGGACACTTCGGGCTCAGAGGCATCCGGGGACGAACAGTATATAGCCGATTACGATATTGCCATGACTGTCTCCAGTGTGGCGGATGCCATAAACGTAGGAGAGCCGCTGGATTCCACAGAATATAATTTCGACGGTGTGCTGACTGACGCAATGGGGACTCCGCTGTTTACAGATTTTTCCGGATTACCCGGACAATGGGAGGTAACGGTGGTCAATTCCCATGAGGTCCGTATCCGTAACAAGGGCACAGGCGACCTTTTCCCGGAGACCTTGGTGGAATATCTGTCAGCTTCGCTTGCCGACCGAAACGAAGGGGAGCTGGAAAAAATAGATGAATATGACGAGGGTAACGCACGTATCAGCGAGTACAGCTACGGCAAGACGGCGCTGCGTGTGGAGACGCGGCCCGAATTGCTGGCGACAGGAGAGGTAGGCCCGCGCCTTGAGATAGTGCTGCGCTCCGACAGCCTGCTCTCGGCTGCTGATACGTCCGGCAACTGAAAAAGCCCTCTGGTTTTTAATAATATTTATAATTTTTATAAGATTTATAAGACTTATAAGATTTAAGTCAGCAGCGACCGCTGCAGCAAAAAAGCCTTCCCCGACGGGAAGGCTTTTTTGCTGCAGGAGCTTTATATCTTTTTATTTGTTGAGGCGAGCCTGGTCGCGGGCGATGTAGCCTTCCACGTTGAAGCCGGCCTGTGCCATCATGGCTGTCTGCTGCGGATAGTCTTTCTGCATTGTCTCGTAGACAGCGAGGGCATCGGCGTATTTTTTCTGGCTGTCAAGGATTGTGGCCTTTTTCAGCATGGCGCGTACTGCAATTTCGGGGTTGTCGGTCGAGAGGCCGATGGCGTCGTCAAGAGCAGCGATGGCTTCGTTATACTTCTTTGTGTTGACGTAGCAGTCAGCGAGAAGAATGGTGGCGCTGGCTTTCATTACCGGCTCGTCGATTGTTACATTCTTAAGGCAAGCTATAGCTTCATTATACTTCTTTTCGCCGTAATATCGTGATGCAAGGTCGAGATTGGCGAGGTTGCCTCCGGCTTTGCCTTGGTCTGACTTGGCAAGTGTCTGAAGTTCTTTGATGGAGAGTGCGTTGAATACGGAGTCACGGACTGCCGGGTCGGCTTTCATGGCCTGGGCTGCCACCTTGGCCTCTACGCCGCTGTACTTTTTTGCTGATTCATTGTCGCTGTGGCGGTTCCAGAATACGAAGCCGAAGACGGCCAGAGCGATGATGATGATCACAGAGACGGCCATGCCGATCTTTTTCTTATGCTGCTCTATTTTTGAGCTGAAGGAGGTAAGGGATTCGCTCATCTCCTCGATACCGGTTGTCTCGTTGGCTTTCTTATTATTCTTGTTTGCCATAATTATTCTTATATAGTTGTTTTTTCAAGGTGCAAAATTAATAGAAAAATTGTGGTCTGTGAAATTTTTCGTGAAATATTTTAGTCTATCGGGGGAAAAAATAGTAACTTCGCGGAGAAAAACTGCCCTCCAGGGGGCTGAATTATGGATTACGCAAGTTCTGACAGCGGATTATCGTCGGGTCTGCGTCAGCAATCCGAGCTGACGTTGCAGCAGCGGCTTTCGCCGATGCAGGTGCGCTATGTGCGCATGCTTGAGATGAACCAGCAGGAGGCCGAGGACGCTGTAGAGCGCGAGCTGGCCGATAATCCGGCACTTGCCCTGGACGAGGAATCAGGACCTGCGGTGGCCGCTGACCATAGCCGTGAGACGGCTTTGTGGCGACAGGCGCGTGATGTCTCTGCTGACGAGACGGCGCCCGTCTGGACACGCCAGGCGGATGATTCTGTCTCTATCTACGATTTTCTGGAGGAGCAGCTGCGCGAACGAGATCTGACCGACGAACAGTCTTTCCTGGCCCGGTATATTGTGGGAAATCTCGATGCCAACGGATATCTGCAGCGGTCGGTGGCCGCCATGACCGATGACCTGGCGTTCGGCCCCGGTATCGAGGTAAGTCCCGGACAGATGGAGCAGGCTATGGAGGTGGTCCGTTCGCTCGATCCGGCAGGCGTAGGCGCGGTAGATCTGCGTGATGCCTTGTTGCTGCAGTTGCGGCGCATGCCTGAGTCGGCTGTGGTGGCCGACGCGCTGCGCATAATCGAAGAGTGCTTTGAGGCCTTTACGATGAAACACACCCACCGTATCGTGTCGCAGTTGAAGATGGATGCCGGGCGTGTGGAGAAGGCAGTGGGGCTTATAGTGAGTCTGAATCCGAAGCCTGGCAGCGTGGTGGGTTCGGGCCGCGATGATGTGGCCAGGCCGATAGTGCCGGATTTTGTAGTAGATGTCTCTCCCGAGGGGGAGATAAGTGTGGGGCTGCCTTCGGGTATTCCCGAACTTGCCATAGAGCAGGGATTCGCATCGGCAGTCAAGCTGATGGAACGCAACAGACAGAGGCGCAAGGATAGTGATGCCGAGTTTGTGATGAGCCGCTACAATGATGCCCGAGATTTCATAGAGATATTGAGACAGCGGCGCGACACCCTATATGCCGTGATGACGGCTATCGCGGCCCGGCAGAAGGAGTATCTGCTGGCGGGCGATGAACATACCCTGCGTCCGTTGGGTCTGAAGGATATAGCCGCGGATACGGGCTACGATGTGAGTACGGTCTCGCGCGCGACGGCCGGAAAATACGCAGCTACTCCTTACGGGGTGCTGCCTCTGCGCTTCTTCTTCAGCGAAGGCTACGGAGACGACGGCGATGCTGTCTCGGCACGCGCCGTGCAGGCCGCCCTGCGCGCCATAGTGCGGGGCGAGGACAAGCGCCATCCGCTCAGCGACGAGCGCCTGTGTGCCATGTTGCTGGAAAAAGGTTACGAGGTAAGCCGGCGCACCGTGGCAAAATACCGCGACCGCCTCGGTATACCGGTGGCGCGTCTGCGTAAAGAGATAGGTAAGTTATGATGCAGAACTGGAATGACCGGACTGTGTGTCTGATAGGCGCCGAAGCCGCAGAGCGGCTTGCCTCGGCCAGGGTGCTGGTCGTAGGCATCGGCGGAGTGGGCGGCTATGCCGCCGAAATGCTGGCGCGCGGCGGGGTGGGGCAGATTGCCCTGATTGACGCCGACACCGTAAGCGTGACTAATCTGAACCGCCAGATCATAGCTCTGCGCTCCACTCTGGACCGCAGCAAGGTCCTTCTGATGAAGGAGAGGATCGCCGACATTAACCCGGATTGCGTCGTGACGCCTATAGAGCAGTTTTTGGACACTGACGGGGTGGATAATCTGCTTGACGGCGGTTATGATTTCGTGGCTGACTGCATCGATACCGTCGCCCCTAAGGTCGCATTGCTCGATGCCTGTGTGCGCCGGCATGTCAGGGTTATTTCTTCGATGGGTGCCGGAGGACGGCTTGACCCGTCGGCCGTACGGTACGCTGACCTCTGGGAGACTCGTCAGGATGGTCTTGCGCGTGCCGTAAGAGACCGCTTCAAGCGCATGGGGCGCAGGCCGCGGTTGCCGGTAGTGTATAGCTCCGAAGCTCCGAAGGCGTCTGCGCTGATAAGGGAGGACGGAATGTCGGGCAAGCGTACATCATTCGGCACGATGGCTGCCATCCCCTCCATATTCGGTATTTACATTGCCTCTTATATTATAAACAAAATCATAAGCCGATGACTACGCTCCGACTTGAGAATATATGCAAATCTTTCGGCCATCTGCAGGTGTTGCGCGACATATCGCTGGAGGTCGCTGCCGGACAGATTACTTCCATTACCGGCCCAAGCGGCGCCGGCAAGACGACGTTGCTGCAGATAATGGGCACACTCGACAGTCCCGACAGCGGCAGAGTGCTGTATGATGATGTCGATGTGACATCGCTCGACGACAGACGCCTGTCTGCCTTTCGCAACAGGCATATCGGCTTTGTCTTCCAGTTCCATCAGCTGCTGCCCGAGTTTACGGCTTGCGAGAATGTGATGCTCCCGGCGCAGATAGGTGGAATGAAGCGCAGCGCCGCCCAGAAGAGGGCTTTGGAATTGCTTGACGCACTCGGTATGGCAGAGCGTGCCGGCCATAAGCCCGCGGCGCTCTCCGGGGGAGAGAAGCAAAGAGTCGCTGTAGCCCGCGCGCTTGTAAACGAGCCGGATATAGTCTTTGCCGACGAGCCGACGGGCAGCCTTGATACGCGTAACCGCGACGAGATTCAGCAGCTGTTTCTCAATTTGCGCGATCGTTTTGGCCAGGGATTCGTAATAGTGACCCATGATCCGGAGCTGGCCCGCGCCGGCGAGCGTATAATAGAACTGCGCGACGGCATCATAGTGTAGCCGCCGCGCAGTCGCTGCTTTGTTATATTTACTCGGGATTCCGCCAGCGCCCGTCGGACTTTATAAGCGCCGTCAGACGCTCTATGGCCTCTTCCTGCGGTATATTCATCTCTATGCACTTCTTGCCACGATACAGGCTGATTTTTCCTGCGGCTGCTCCGACGTAGCCGTAATCCGCGTCAGCCATCTCGCCCGGCCCATTGACTATGCACCCCATCACACCGATTTTCAGCCCCTTGAGATGAGAAGTCGCCTGCTTGACACGCTGCAGTGTGGCGCTGAGATCAAACAAGGTGCGTCCGCATCCAGGACAGGCTATGTATTCGGTCTTTGAGAAGCGTAGACGCGCGGCCTGGAGTATGCCTAACTCCACGCGGGCAGCGCTTTCGGCGTCAGGCAGGCCGAATACGGCTATGCCGGAACCGTGGCCGTTGATGAGCATGGCGCCCAGATCGGCTGCGGCTTTCAGCGTGAGGATTTTTTCATCCTTGTCGTCGTAGCGCGCGCTCAGTATCACGGGGTTCTTTGCACCGAGAGCCACAAACCTCTCAATCCATGACTGCATGAGTCCGACCCTGTTGGCCGCCGGAGCCGAGAGAATGACCGGATTGCCGTCAGCGGGGAGCTCGGGAAGCGAAGCGGCGTCAGCACGGTGCCACGATGCGGGAAACTCTCCGTCTGTGTCGGCATGTAGCGCGAAGAAGTCGCCGGGCAGGGCGTCGGCCAGCGTGCGCGTCGGAACAGGCGATGTGCGTGCCGGCTCTACGGCGGGTTGCGCTCCTGCACGTGCGGCCACATGGCTGACAAGAGCCAGGGCGACAGGTATCTCCGCTTCGGGAGCCTCGCTCAGTGAGACGCGGATGGTGTCTCCGAGACCATCGTTGAGCAACGCTGCTATGCCTACAGCGCTCTTGATGCGTCCGTCCTCGCCGTCGCCGGCTTCCGTCACGCCCAGATGCAGCGGGAAACGCATCTCCTCGGCATCCATAGCCTCCACAAGCAGACGCACTGTGCGCACCATGACTGTAGTGTTGGAAGCCTTGATGGAAATTACTATATTATTGAAATCCACATCACGGCAGATACGCAGATACTCCATGACGCTCTCCACCATCCCTTCGGGCGTGTCGCCGTAGCGGCTCATGATGCGGTCGGACAGGGAGCCGTGGTTGACGCCGAGCCGCACGGCAGTGCCGTGGGCGCGACACAGGTCGAGAAAGGGTACGAGCGATGTCCGTATGCGGTCGATTTCGGCGGCATATTCGTCATCGGTAAACTCCAATTTGCGGAACGTACGCGCCGCGTCAACGAAATTGCCTGGATTGATGCGCACTTTATCGCATGTCGTAGCCGCCTTGAACGCCGCTTTTGGATTGAAATGCACGTCTGCCACTACGGGCACGCCGCATCCGCGCTCACGCAGCCCGGCACGCACAAGCCCGATATTACCGGCTTCACGTACCCCCTGGGTGGTAAGCCTGACGAGTTGCCCGCCGGCTTCGACTATGCGCAATGCCTGATCTATGCAACCCTGTACGTCGTTGGTGCTGAGATTCGTCATGCTCTGCACGCAGATAGCGTTGTCGCCGCCTATGGTAAGGCCGCCAACCTTGACGGGCTGGCTGGCACGCCGCCGGTAGTTGTATCTTGACATGAGTCTCAGTTAGTCTTGTATTTATAGCTTACGCTTTTCAGGTCTGCGTTGGCCTTCACTATTTTTTGCGTCAGCGACGCTTTGTATTCCGCGACGCGTCCGGCTATCCTTTCGTCCGAGAGAGCCAGAATCTGCGAGGCCAGCACGGCGGCGTTGAGAGCGCCGTTTACACCTACGGTGGCCACCGGTATTCCGGGGGGCATCTGTACTATGGACAGGAGCGAGTCAAGACCGTCGAACGACGAGCGTATAGGCACTCCGATGACAGGCAGGGTGGTCAGGGCGGCTATGACACCTCCCAGATGAGCCGCCATGCCGGCAGCGGCTATGATGACGCGTATGCCACGGCCGGCGGCTCCGGCTGCGAAATCCTCCACCTCGCGCGGAGTGCGGTGGGCAGAGAGAGCCAGCATCTCAAACGGAATCTCAAGCTCGTCCAGCAGAGCGGCGGCTTTCTCCATGACGGGCAGGTCTGAAGTGCTGCCCATGATTATGCTTACTACAGGTTTCATATAATATGCGATTTATCTGTTCAGTCTTTATGGGTGCCGTACTTCACAAGGCCGGCGAAGCGGGAGGGGACGGGCAGCTCGAAAGCGCACATCTTCCGGCTTATAGGATGCACGAAGCGGAGCGTGCGGGCGTGCAGGGCCAGACGATGGATAGGGCTTCCCGACGCGCCGTACTTGCGGTCGCCTGCTATGGGGTGCCCCAGGTCGGAGGCATGTACGCGTATCTGGTTCTTGCGGCCCGTGTCGAGCGAAAACTCCACAAGCGAATAGCCGTGGCCGCGCTCCAGCACACGGTAGCGTGTCACGGCCAGTTTTCCCTTGTCTTTGTCTTGTGTCGAATAGACTTCGTGCTGGCTGTTCTCTGCCAGCCAGGACCGTATTTCGCCCGAGTCCTGCTCTACATATCCCTCAAGTACGGCTACGTATATACGTTCCAGCACCATGTTGTTCCAGTTGTGCTGCATTGCCTCCTTGGCTTCCTGGCTCTTGGCGAACATCATCAGGCCGGATGTGTCCCGGTCCAGTCTGTGGACTATGAAAATCTTGTTGAGCGGATGCACGCGTTTCACATATTCGCGCATTATGGTGTAAGCCGTCTTTTCCCGTGATGCCGATGGAGTGCCCATGGACAGCAGGCCGTAGCCCTTGTTGATGACAAGCAGGTGATCGTCCTCGTATATCAGGTTCACACGTGGATTGGAAAAGACTACAAACGGCCTGCCCGTATTGAGTTCCACTTTGTATCCGGGTCTGACCTCCGAATCGTGGCGCAGTTCTGTTACGCCGTTCATGCGTACATGGCCGTATTTGAGCAGGGATTTCAGCCGTGTCCGGTTGGTGTCAGGGAGCATCAGCTGCATGAAAGCGAGCAGCCCGGCGCTCTGAGACGTGTCGTTCACACGCTCTATGATATGGTCGGGACGGAAAGACGATGCCCTCCGGCGACGGTCTTGATTCAGCATATATAATCAAAATTTTATGCAAAATTAGGAAAAAAAGGCAATAACATCAAATTATATGACCGTAACATTTGCAGGTAAGGAAATTATTAGTAACTTTGCTGAATAAAACCCATGACTGGCCGGCTTTGTCCGTGGCAGCGTGTATGAAGACACTTATGAAAATCCATCGTGAAGGCACAAATATATTGCTGATTCTGCTCGCTATGCTGGTAATGCTCAACATCCCGGTATGGCTTTTCATGCGTCCTGTCCAGATACCGATGCTGCTTTGCGGCATCAGCGTAGTGGCCTATGGCTTTGTCTTCAACTTCTTCCGCTGTCCTTACCGCCATTACCGCGGGCCGCGCGACAGACGCTGTATCAGCTCTGTCGACGGCAAGGTAGTAGTCATCGAGCGCACCTATGAAGGCGAGTATCTTCACTCCGACGCCATACAGATAAGTGTCTTCATGAGCCCTCTCAATGTACATGCCAACTGGTTTCCGGTAGACGGCAAGGTAGAGTATGTGAAGCACCACCGCGGCCGTTTTCTTTCGGCTTATCTGCCTAAGGCCAGCACCCAGAACGAGCGCTCCACCATAGGCATTGTCACTCCGCAGGGCGACCGCATTACCGTGCGGCAGATAGCCGGCGCCATGGCCAGGCGAATTGTGACTTACGCCCGCAAGGGTGACGAGGCCAATATCGACGGACATCTCGGTTTCATAAAATTTGGTTCGCGCGTAGACATATTTCTGCCCGTGGACAGCAAGATTCTCGTCGAGCTTGGACAAAAGACACGTGGCGGCCTGACGCCGATAGCTGTCTTCCCCTCATAAATACATCAATCACACTTATGAAAAAGTATATACCCAATACGATTACGCTGCTCAATCTGCTGAGTGGCTGCATGGCTGTCTACTGCGCTTTCCATCCGCTTGATACCTTGAGCGGCCATCCGGGCTACATCATGGCCTTCTGCTTCATCATGCTGGCTGCTGTGGCTGACTTTTGCGACGGACTTGCCGCCAGACTTCTGGGGGCCTATTCAGATCTGGGCAAACAGCTTGACTCTCTGTCTGACCTGGTAAGCTTCGGAGTGGCTCCGGCCATGATACTGTTCAACCTGTTCCAGAGCGGAGGCGCTCCGCTGTGGATATGTATGCTCTGTCTGCTGATTCCGGCCTGCGGCGCGCTCAGACTTGCTAAATTCAACATCGACGACAGCCAGGCTACCGTTTTCCGCGGACTGCCGATTCCGGCTGCCGCCCTGTTCTGTATCGGCCTGGGCGCCATGACCGCTACCGGTGCCGGGGTAAATCTATATGCTGCCGCCGGCTGCGTGGTGACCGTAGCCCTGCTTATGGTCGCGCCGGTAGACATGTATTCGTTGAAATTCAAGTCGCTTGCACTGAAAGGCAACATTATGCGGTGGCTGCTCGTTATTATAGCGATATCCTGTATTCTTCTGCTGGGCTGGGAGGGCTTGTTTTACCTCATTGCCTATTATGCTGTCAGCTCGTTTGTCTGCAATCTGTTTGCAGGGATGCGCGGCTGAAGCCGGAAAGTATGGGAAATATGATGTAATAATGTAATCAGATTATGATAATACTGTATGTCATTCTGTCCGTATGGCTGCTTGCATGGCTTGCTCCGAAGCTGTTGCGCTGGTTTTTGCGCTACAGCGCGCGCAAGATGCAGAAGCAGATGTTCCGGCAGATGGGCATAGACCCCGACATGTTCAATCAGTCTGCGCCCCGTGAAGAGGAACGGCGTGGCCGCACTCAAAGACCGGGCAGCGCATACCGCCGCCGTCGCGCGGGTTACTCCTCCCCACGGCGCATAATTCCGCCGGAATATGCGGAGACTGTGCAGTTTGAGGCTCTGGCGCTGAGCGGACACGAAGCATGGCTTGATTCCGCCGGCTCTCCGGTATTTACAGAATACAGATACGAATCGCAGATCAGCGACGCCGAGTGGAGCGCCTGCTGACCCCTCTCTTGATGACATTAGATGGAACACTATAATACCAGAGTCCCGCACATAAGTTTCGGCCACGGGCTGCTACGAGGCCGCACCCTTTTTGTCTCTGACCTGGACGGCACGCTGCTCGGCTCCGACTCGCGTGTCAGTTCCGAGTCTGCGCTGATGCTCAATGTGGCTATTGCCGGCGGCGCGGCCTTTACCGTAGCCACCGCGCGCACTCCGGCCACCGCCATCACTTTGCTCAAGGATATAAAGATAAGCATCCCCGGAGCCGTGATGACCGGAGCGGCTCTGTTCGATTTCTCCTCCCGCCGCTTTTCGCGTCTGCAATTTCTTCCGCCCGGTGTCGCCTCGCGTCTGGTGGAGATGTATCGCGTCCACGGCGTCTCCACATTTATATATACTTATATATATACTTACTCCGGAGAGCGTCTTGAGGTCTATCATATCGGACAGCTCAATCAGCATGAGCTGTGTTTCCTTGAGGAGCGCAGCCATACGCCGGTAAAGCACTTTTCCGTGCCGCCCGACGGCGAGTCTCTGTTGCCCGAAAACCTGGACACCACCATGCTGCTCTACAGCGTGCAGCCCTGGGATCGCGCGTATGCGCTGTATGGCGAGATTGTAGACCGGCATGTGCCTGTTACCCCCCTGTGCTACCACGATACCTTTGGCAACGAATGGGGGCAGCTTGAGATGTTCGGCCCCTCCACGAGCAAGGCGGCCGCCATAGAAAGCGTGGCCAGCGACATCGGAGCCGGACGCATAGTGGCTTTCGGCGACAATGTCAACGATGTGCCTATACTGCGTCTGGCTGACACAGCCGTGGCCGTAGGCAACGCCGTCCCGGAGCTGAAGGAGATGGCTGATGTGGTCATTGGCTGTAACGACGAGGATTCTGTGGCCCGATTCGTATTGCAAAATTACAAAAAATGCTGAAGTATTCTTTCTACGATCGCCAGCGGCTCGGCAAGATGGTGTTTCTGCTCATATCCGTTACCGCGATTATCATATTTCTGCTTATCTCCAACAATCTGGTAAAGAGCCTCTCGGCTCAGGAACGCGAGCGTATGGAAGTCTGGGCCGATGCCACGCAGCGGCTTGCTCAGCAGGAGTCTGCCAGCGATATAGAATTCCTGTTCTCCATAATCGAGAACAATAATACTATTCCCGTGATGATAGCCGATGCTCAGGGCAACATCATGGACTATCGCAACTACAATCTCCCCGAGGCCGGGCGCGACAAGATTCTGTATGCGGATCTCGGCGCCGTAGACAAGGAGTACCTCCATCAGCGTCTGCTCCGCGCCTGCCGCGGAGTGCCGATTGCCACGCTGGCAAAAACCGACGAACACTTTATACGCATCGAGATTTTCGACAACGCCTACCAATATATATATTACGAAGACTCCGAGATGCTGCGCCGTCTGAGCTGGTATCCCTACATACAGCTCGGTGTCATGGTCTTTCTCGGCGTGATTGTCTTCATTACCATAGTCTACACCAAGCGGGCGGAGCAGAACCGCGTCTGGGTCGGTCTGTCCAAGGAGACGGCCCATCAGCTCGGCACCCCGATTTCCTCTCTTATGGCCTGGACACATCTGCTGGAAAGCTATGGCGTGAGCGACGAGGTGGTGCGCGAGATGGACAAGGATGTCAATCGCCTCTCTACCATCGCCGAGAGGTTTTCCAAGATAGGCTCTATCCCCGAGCTTGACCTTGAATACCTCAATGACATGCTTTCCGGTTCTCTTGACTATATGAAAAGCCGCATATCCCGCAAGGTAGACCTGCGCATGGAGCTCGGGGACGAGGACTACGGCGTCAATGTGTCGCGCTCGCTGTTTGAATGGGTCATGGAGAATCTTACCAAGAACGCTGTCGACGCCATGGATGGCTGCGGTACGATTACCATCACTACCGGGCAAGAGAAAGACTACTGCTACATCGACGTCTCTGATACTGGCAAAGGGATAGCCCGCAAGAATTTCAAAAACGTATTCAACCCCGGATTTACTACCAAAAAACGCGGCTGGGGTCTCGGCCTCACTCTGGTAAAGCGCATAATTGAGGAGTACCACAACGGACGCATTTTTGTACTCCGCTCCGAGCCGGGGCAGGGCACCACATTCCGCATCATGCTCCCTCTGGCCGGCGGCCGCCGCTGAAACAATAAAGAGAGTGGCGCGACTCCGGGGTCACGCCACTCTCTTTGTATCGTTCTTAAGACGTATTGTCACACCGCTTTGATGAGGTAGTAGTTCTTTTTGCCGCGCTGAGCGATGATATACTTGCCGTCAAGCAGGCTTGCGGCGGTAATCACGCCGTTGGGGTCGGTATATTTCTCCTTGTTTATGCTTACACCGTTGCCCTGTATCATCTTGCGCGCCTCTCCCTTTGAGGGGAAAATCTGTGTTTCGGTGGCCAGCAGCTCGAGCACGGGGATGCCGGCAGCCAGTTTCTCGGCGCTTACCTCAAACTGCGGCACGCCCTCGAAGATGTCGAGCAGCGTCTGTTCGTCCAGACGCGTAAGCGCGTCGCCCGCACTGCTGGAGAACAGGATGCGGCTGGCGTCAAGAGCGGCTTCGTAAGCATCGCGGCCATGCACCATGACTGTGACCTCCTCGGCCAGACGTTTCTGCATCGGACGCTTGCCGGGATCGGCGGCATGCTCCTCGGCAAGAGCGGCTATCTCCTCTTGAGTCAGGAACGTGAATATCTTCAGATACTTTTCTGCATCGTCATCGCTCACATTGAGCCAGAACTGATAGAACTTGTAGGGACTCGTGCGGGCGGCGTCAAGCCATACGTTGCCGCTCTCCGTCTTGCCGAACTTGCCGCCGTCGGCCTTGGTAATCAGCGGGCAGGTCAGCGCGTAAGCCTCGCCGCCATCCGTGCGGCGTATCAGCTCCGTGCCGGTTGTGATGTTGCCCCACTGGTCCGAGCCTCCCATCTGCAGACGGCAATTCTTCTCACGGTACAGGTGCAGGAAATCGTAGCCCTGGAGCAGCTGGTACGTAAACTCCGTGAACGACAGTCCGTCACGGGCCTCGCCGTTCAGACGGCGCTTCACGCTGTCCTTGGCCATCATATAGTTGACCGTGATATGCTTGCCGACCTCGCGGGCGAAGTCCAGGAAGGAGAAATCCTTCATCCAGTCATAATTGTTTACCAGCTCGGCGCGGTTGGGAGCATCGCTCTCAAAGTCGAGGAAGCGGGCCAGCTGAGCCTTGATTGCCTCCTGATTATGCCGCAAAGTCTCCTCATTGAGCAGATTGCGCTCCTGGCTCTTGCCCGACGGATCGCCTATCATGCCCGTCGCTCCGCCTACCAGAGCCAGCGGCTTGTGGCCGGCGCGCTGGAAATGGCGCAGCATCATCACGCCGCACAGGTGGCCTATATGCAGCGAGTCGGCCGTAGGGTCTATGCCCACGTATGCCGTAACCATCTTGTCGCCGCTGAGCAGCTCCTCGGTGCCGGGTATCATGGAGTGGATCATTCCACGCCACGTCAGTTCTTCTACGAAATTCATATTCTATGTATGTTACTATCAGTTTAATTTGAACATTTACTTATATATTATTCAGATACGTCATCATCACGCGCCCCACGGAGCCAAGTGTCTTTGCCGATATATTGCTCATGTCGTCGTTTACGGTGTGCCAGTACGGAGGAAATCCGTTGGCCGGGTCAAACGTGATAATGTCGATGGCCGGGATACCGCCCTTTATCAGCTCCACGTGGTCGTCCGTAATGGCGCCCCCCAGCTCATTGCTGAACAGGGCTCCTTCGCCGGCCATGCCCGCTGCGGCCCATACTGCATCGACGAGCTGCGGCGCGTACTGCTGCGAGAAATACTCACGGCGGAACTGAGCATTCTTGCCTCCCACCATGTCGAGCAATATCGCCCCACGGTACGTCACTCCCTCCGGCCGATTCTGCACAAAATATCGTGTGCCCAAAGCCCAGGACTCGTCATCTCCGTCCGTGCCATAATCCTCGGCGTCAGTGAAGAGGATGTCGACACCCGGTTTGTTGTCTGACAGGCTCAGCTGACGCGCTATCTCGAGAAGCACCCCTGTGCCGCTCGCCCCGTCGTCGGCTCCCGGCACCGGTTTGCTGTGGTTGGTCCGGTCAGGGTCATTGTCAGCCCACGGACGCGTGTCCCAATGCGCCAGCAGCAGGATACGCTCTGCAGCCTGAGGATTGAACGAACCGATTATATTGCGGGCCGGCAGCTGCGTGCCATCGAAGGCCGTAAGCGTGGCCTCCTGCACTGTCACTTCCGCTCCGTGGCGTCTCAGTTCCGAAGCCAGCCACTCGCCGCACTGACGGTGCGCCGTGCTTCCCGGCACACGCGGGCCGAACTCCACCTGGCGCGCCACGTAAGCGTAAGCGCTGTCAGCGTCAAACGAGACCTCCGCAGCAGGCTGCGGCTGCACGTCGGCCTCGGCACCCGTATCAGCTCCATTTCTTCCGGCCTGACTCTTGCCGCACGATATTGATAACGCGGCCAAAGCCACGGCCGCCAGCGATTTGCATTTCATCTTGCAAAATTAGTGAAAAAATTCTTCCCATGCAATCCTCTGAATCCGCGAAACCCTGTTATTCTTATGTTTTTACAAAATTTGTCTTTTCAGCCCATGGGAAAGAGCTGTCCTACACGCCGGCCTACTGCCCGTATTCACATAACTGAAATTGAGAGCTCCGTCATTTCCGTGGACTATCGATATATTGACGCAAAGGGGGTATAGTTATCCACATAAATGTATTCCAAAGAAGCTCGTCCAGTTTTTTGTTAAACGCTTCTTTACCTTGGCCGTCATATCCTATTGCATCGTTTAATCGATAGATTGTATCTCCCTTGGAATCAATAAGCTCCAACTGCCTATAGAAAGATATATACTCCTTACGATATACTGGTGTCAACCGTCTACTCTCGCTTGGCAACGAGTCAAAAGCCCAGCTCAGCAAGCGAGGGTTTAAGCAAATGGAATCTTGAAATGACGACTTGTCATTGGTATTTCCATGAAACACCTTATACTGCTGGCCAGCTCTTACGATGACACACCAGTTGTAACCGTGATGCCCTGCTCTATAACATAAGACATCATTGCCCTTGACACAAGAAACAACACTGTCAGCGCTCACAGGATAAGACTTTATGTCATACGATACATGTACCGTTTGTTTGGTCGCGGTGCATGCAGTAACAATTATTGCAATCAAGCACGATATGGTTATCTGTCTCATAAGCATATAACGCATTATCTGTTACCTCCTCCCAATTTGAGTATAGTTTCCGGATCCATATAAAACGTACGGAAGTCAAGCCAGTTTTTCAATGTCCCGGTTGGCGATAAATCCCAATCCGGCTGTCCATTGTATTCAGGCCAGACCGTATCGCTATATACATACACGTATGTCATCGAGTTGAGCAATCTGGAGACATACGCAGGAGTTATCGAAAACGAAGCGTCAAGCAACGCCGCATAGAAAGGCCGCTGTCGCTCAGGGATGTTGTAAGCTGCTGCGAATCCGCGATTTCTGCGGACAGTATGGCCCTTTCCCATATCACTTTTTTGAATCATTTTTCTTATTCCCTCCAGCTCAGTCGATGACGGCATATACGTAGCCTGATTGACACTATAGTCTACAGGAGATGCCTGTACATGCAGCCATATCAAGGAGTTATTATGATATACAAAGAAAAAATCGCTTACATCGCAAGCTATGACCGATTTAATACCGGTCGGCAGCAGGCATCTGTACCATAAAGGAGTGGATTTAAGATTGTTAAAATGCATTGCGTTAGTCCAATCCGTGAAAGAAAAAGAATAAGCTCCCTTACGATAATCCAGAGTCAGGTATGCCAGGGAGTCAGCTTTCTCCATAACTCCATAAAAATGGGCTAATGCATGTATTCCACCCGTTTTCACATTTGTCAGTCGCGCGAGCTCAGGCAGACGGCATGTAAAACTGAACTCCGGCGCCTGATTCTTATTTCGTCTGTTATAGCAGGCTTGTCGCTTAATCGCAGACGGTCTGTTTCTATAGATTGTGCCTTGGTAGAATTGGCTAAACACCAGCGAATCATCTTCGACAGTCCACTTATAAGGATAATCATTGTTAATCATGCCGACTTTGCTGCTGATCCTATCAGTGTATAACACTGTGATAATGTTGTCTTTGTCCAATTTATATACATTGTACGGAACTATTTTATTGTAACTGCTGTCTTCGAATCTCCAATTCCCTATAAAGTATTCTGACAAAACAGTACTGTCGCCGGTCAATGTGAAATTGTTCAGGTTTCTTTGATAGAAAAACGGAAATAAGTCAGATGAGCTAATTACACTTGTTATCAGAGAGATAGCCGTTGTCAATATTGCGGTGATTTTCCTGCTTTTGTCCCGATTTTCTCAAAAAGTACACCTTTTGTACCCTCGATTATGGACTGTAGTCAGAGGGTAAATGTTAAGGTCTGTAAACGGCGATTTTCAGATTATTATACCTCGGATTATCTTTGCGCAAAATTATAATTTTATGGCAAAAATAGAAAATCGCAAGAAGCAGAATCCCAAGCTCCGGCAATCGGAATTGAGCGACGGACGTGCCAGCCTCTATCTTGAATATTATCTCGGCAGGACTGAGTCGCCCGTGCTTGACGAGGACGGCAATCAGGTGTTTTACACCAATGGAGCGATGGCGGGTAAACCGAAATACCAAATCAAACACTCCCGCAAGAAAGAAAACCTCAACCTGTATATCTGGCTTCATCCCCGCAACCAGCAGGAACGTATGCAGAACAAGAATACTCTTGCCCTTGCTGAAAAGATACGTTTTGAACGTGAGCAATCTTTCCTGGAGGACAGGGAGGGCTATCGTCTCCGAAAAGACATGGACGAGGATTTTCTTGAGTTTTGCAAGGAGTTCATCAAATCCCCGTCGCTCACGAAATACACCCGCATAACACTCGGACACGGTCTGCAAAAGTTCATGAACTTTCTTGCCGATACACCGAGATACTCTCTCTACAAGAAAAATCTGAAGATGACGCAACTGACGGTTGACATGGTGGCGGCTTATGTGGAATATTTGAAAGAGAACGGAACAGGCGACGGTCCCAAAATCTATTTCCGGATGTTCAAGCGTTTGGTTACTGCTGCCGTTGACAAAGACCTCATCAAGAAAAATCCGTGCCGTGGTTTCGTGTTGAAGAACGACAACATGACGCTGCAAAAGGAGATCCTTCTGCCGGAGGAAATACAGCAGCTTGTGGCGACACATTTTGAGGGAGAGAAACCGGAGATTCACCGTGCGTTCATCTTCGGTTTATACACCGGGGTGCGTTGGTGCGACACAAGCCAGCTGACCTACCGCAATGTGGATTACTCAACCCAGACATTGCGGTTCCAGCAGCAGAAGACAAAAGACCACAGCAGCCGAAGCTGGGTAATCGTTCCGTTGAACGACACCCTTATCCGTCTGATCGGCGAGCCGGATAACGACAACTTTGATGAACGTATATTCAAACTCCCGCATTACAACATCTGTAACCTGTATCTTCGTAAATGGGTAAAGGCGGCAGGCATCAGGAAGAAAATCACATGGCATTGCGCCCGGCACAGCTTTGCGGTGAACGTCCTTACCAAAGGAGCGAATATAAAAACGGTGTCAAGTCTCCTCGGACACACCTCCATAAAGATGACTGAGCGATACCTCCATGTTGTTGACAGCCTGAAACAGGATGCAATCAACTCCCTCGGTGAAATTAACTATGCGCCGATGTAAGGAAACAACCATCTTGCCCGAAGCCGATAAGTCAGCAATGATTTGTCAGCTTTTTTCTTTTC
>JAGBIJ010000044.1 GCA_017935045.1 Muribaculaceae bacterium | reverse complement strand
CTTGTTTATTTTACTCGTCTCGTACTACTTCTGTCTGTTGCATCTCTGTCAATGTTCTCTTTTCGCTGCCCGGGAAGCTGTCGTGTTTCCCGTTTTGCGAGTGCAAAGTTACGCCCTTTTTCCGAACTGACAAAATATTTCCGCGAAAAAATTACAGAAAAATTACAGCCATACCACCAATACTCTGTAAACCACATAAATACAGAAGTGTTAAAATATGTAAAAACAAACACCGCCATCGAACTTTTCGTTCATACGCACCGGAAAAAAATGTTCAGACAGCCCCGTCTGAATCCCATGACGCCCCGGTCACGGCGCACGCTTGCTTCAAAAAAGACGCAAAAAACCTCGGAAATACAGAAAAAACGGAGACGCCTGCCCCGCCCAGCTCTATTCAGGCTCCACCACGACTGCCGACAAATAAAACATGCGCGCCCGCACAAGCGGACGCGCATGGTAGGAGAATCAATATTTCGGGGAGATTAACGATAATCTTTAAGCATCGTGCGAAGCTGCTGGCGGGTGGTAAAAATACGACTCTTTACTGTACCTATGGGAAGTCCCAATGTCTCAGCAATCTCTTCGTATTTGTACCCGGCTACGTGCATGCGGAACGGCATACTGAAATCTTTCGGGATACGCTTGATGATATCAGATATTTCAGAAACAGTGTACGCTCCATCGGGAGTCGCAGTGTCTTCCTGAACAGAATTGATGTGAAACAGGCCGTCCGTCGTATCGATGACAGTGTTTTCACGTACTCTGCGCCGATAATTATTGATAAAAATATTGCGCATAATAGTAAACAGCCAACCTTTGAAGTTGACGTTCTCAGCAAATTTATCTTCGCTGTCAAGCGCCTTGAGGGTGGTATCCTGCACAAGATCAGATGCGCAATCCTTGTCAGCCGTAAGTTTGTACGCGAAACTCATAAGGCTGCCTTGCATTCCGACCACGTCCGTTTTGAAATTCTTTTTGGCCATCTACGATGTCAGTTAGCTTATATTTATCAAATACAGATTACATTTGGGACAACAACAAGTCCCACTTCATCTAGTGCAAAGTTAACAATTAAATTTTAATTGGAGAATGATTTTAAGAATTTTTATCAAAATATTTTTCAGTCCTTGGCAACTGACTGATTCACTGCAATCACGACCTCCTGCCGATAATGCGCATACGCCTGATGGCACGGCCGGGCAGTGACAAGAACAAGGCGCGTCAGAATTAACTCCGGCGCGCCTTGCTGAAACGAGGGTATAGTCCTGTTACTTCGCCATAACTTTAGCCTTGCGGCTTACAGTGACACCATCGGCGTCAGCTCCCGAGAGGACAGCGACATACACGCCCGGCGACAGCGGCAGCCCAATCTGAGCTACGTTTCCGTCGGCTGTCAGAGAACTGAATGAGGCTACTTTCGCTCCCGTGGCATTATACACGTCCAGTCTGAGATTGACTGTACCCTGCGGCGCAGAATAGCTTATGTGGCCGTGGGCATAAGAGAGCGTCATTCGTTCCACCACCTCTGTAGCGGCAAGACCGGTAAGCAGGCCGGGCGTACCCATCTCAATAGCCGTATTCATTGCGCTTTCCAGAGGTATCTTCACATAAAGGATGCCATCGTTACCCTTATAATATCCTCTTTCCACACTTTGGGAATTAAGCTCCTCCAGCGATCCGCTGGCAGGAATGACATCATAAGAATCCGCTCTGTCTACAAGCGCAGCGGCCATCGCGGGACTATCGAACACAGAATCTCCATAATTGAATCCAATGACGGAGCCGGAATTTTCACTGAAATTATGCTGATGAATACGGAATACCACATGATGCTTCTCCGGCATTTCCTCAAAACCGGGACCCTCGCGTTCAACGAATATCACGTGATTGCCCTTATCGCTGTATCCGATAAAATGCGTAAGCAAATACTTGCCATCACCTACCGGATCCGGTGTCAAATGGTCATCTTCATAATAGAGCGACTCCATGGGCGTGCTGGTATTGTTGACAAAATAATCGACCGTAAGCAACGAAGTATCGATTTCCTCCGTATTGAGATACTCAGTATCGGCAAACGAAGGCAGAAACGCACCCTCGCGCAAAAAGAAGGGAAGACGATCCTTGGGAGCGTCGTACGTCACACTTGTGCCTCCGCCGTACACTTTATAGTCATTCATGTCAAGCCAACGGCCGTCGGGGAAGGAGATGCTGCGACTGGTGGCGCCGCCCGACAGCACGGGAGCTACCAGCACGTCGCGGCCCCAGAGATATTCGTCGTTGCAGTCCGCCAGACGCGACTTGTCGGCGTCATAGAAATTGACTGGGCGCGCCATCGGCTTTCCCAGATAGCTGTTCTGGTAAGCCATGGTATATGTATAAGGCAAATACTGATAACGCATACGTATGAATTTCTTTACCAACTCCTGATTACTACCCGCGCCGTTCCAGGGCTCAGGATTGTTGGCAGAATGGGTACGCATCATCGGGTAGAATACGCCGAGCTGCACCCAGCGATTATAGAGATCCGGGTTCGCTTCATTGGCCGTGAATCCGCCTATATCGGAACCGAGGTAGCCGACGCCTGACATAGATGCACTGACCAAAGCCGGCACCTGCGCTTTCAGGCCGCCGTCGCTACGGAGAATGTCGCCGGTCCAGGGGAAGGCACTGTAGCGCTGCATGCCTGCAGTGCCGGCACGCGGCATAATGAATTGTCTGCGCTCCGGGAAAGCGGCCTTCATGGAGTTATACACGCCGGCCAGCCAACGCAAGCCGTACTCGTTGAGTACCTGGGCCGCACTTCCGCCCTTATACGTCAGATTGCCGTTATTCTCCTGCTTTTCCGGTTCGCCAAGATCAAGCCACCAGCCGGACATACCTTTGCGGGCATGTTCCACATGCTTCTCTCCCAGCCACGCCATAGCTTCGGGTATCGTCACGTCGATCAGTCCGCAATTACCACCGGGAGACATCCAGGACATATCCACAGGGCTTCCGCCTGTCAGCCAATTTTTGGACCTCAGCAGGTCGTAATTGGATTTAGCCACATCATCAGTCGAGAAGAACGGCTCGGTTATAGCTACAGAGTGAACTTTGTAATCTCGTAAAAAGCCTTGTATCATCTCGCTGCCGTCCCCATAGCTTCCGTCTGCCGCCCAATCCAGACGGCCCATGCCATAAGCTCCCTTATTTCCACCTTGCCAATGTATGTCGAAGACTATACCGTCAATCGGAATATTCAATTCTCTTGTTTTCGTAATGACGTTCGTAGCCTCGGCTCTGTTTGCAAAACTGAATTTAGAGGATATATATCCCAATGCCCAATAAGGCGGCATCTCCTGCCGGCCTGTAAGCAGCACATAGTTTTGCATCGCGCTTTCCATGTCGCCGCCGCCTACGAAATAATAGGCTATCGGATCCTGCGTATTACTCTGATAAGTGGAGCCAGTCGATGAAGGACAGATCCGCGCATGCTGATAATGGTCGTCAAACAGCACCCCGTATCCCGACGTAGACACAAAATACGGTATACAGATATTATGCGGCGCACTCCAGCCCTGCTCCCAACCGCCAGTCTGGCGATTGTTCATCTCCATCGTCTTGCCATTCTGATTAACATAATTGCCATTATATCCTCCGCCATAGAAGGCTATATCATTCATGCCAAGAAACGTAACCGAACTTCCGGTGGAGGAATTGACCAGACCGGCGCTCTCCTCCAGCAGCAGCTCGCCTCCGGCATCGTAATAGCTGAGCAGGCAAGATGCCTTCGCTATGCGTACGGCGCCCCCCTCGGTCATATTGATTTCATAATAATCATCCGCGTCAATAGTGGTATAACTTACCTGCTGCGGTTCCAGACAGACTGATATCGACTCGCGCTCACTGGTCTTCTGTGCGCCGGAAGGCAGGGTAAACACCTTTATTACGTCCGGAGCCATTAGGGTCAGCTGCATGGAGCCTTTTGCTGCCGTCACAGTAAAAACGCCATTGTCTTCACTTATACTCTGAAACGCACCCAATGGCGCTTTTGACGGATCGGGCGGCAACTGCTTCAGGTTAATGAAGTGATTGCCATCATTCTCTCCGCTATCCTGCTTGATTTCACCGGTCTTGTCTCTGAAGATGAAGGCCAGTTGATCGACATCATCATAGACCCCGTAAAAATCACTGAGAGAAGGAGATAACGTAATGTAAAACAAGTCCCGGTTCTCCGCTGACTGACTCAACTTGCACTTGGCGCGCTCACTGTCTGACATATCCCAGGCCGGAGCGCCGTGCCATTCTGTATCTCCATTCTTACGCAGACCTGAATACAGATAGATATTGTCCTCGTTCTTGAGCGCACCGTCGCCTTTGGTACGGTTAAACCAGAGCGTTACCTCGTCATTCAGACTCGGAACCGACGGCTCAGTCCAATACTCGGGCGACTGGTCGGGGCCGGTGTATTCGTTGATATGGCATACCGCACCGGCGGCATTGTACACCCAGCCATTCTTCACATCATATTCTGCGGTCTTACGGGTATTGTCGGTACTGGTATTGTCATTGAAGATACACTTCAGCCCGTTGCCGCTTTTTGGGGCGGTAAACGCATAAGGATAGAGCCGGAAATTATTGATATCCGTAGTCAGCTGCCTGCCGGGCCAGGAGCCTCCGGAGTAGTTGTGTGAACCGTCGAACACCCATGCAGCGACAGCCGACCATTCGGCCGAGTTCTCGAAATAGATGGTGTACTCCATTGTCTCCGTATCGTCGCCGCCGCCGATAACGTAATCATCAATATGCCCTTTGTCACTGGAAGCGCTGTCATTTCCCTTGACATACACGTGTCCATCCACAGGGATCAGATTTGGGGTCTGCGACGAGTCGCTGCCACCGTTGAAAATGACTCCGGTAGCGTCGTCAGGGATGACGGCCTTATACACCTGCCCCTGGTAGATGCCTATGCTATAGGAGTCATAACGGCTATCGCCACCATGCTTGTCTGGCAGACCGGGCCAATCCGTACTCAGGGCACCGCCCCAAAAATGAACGCATACTTTGCTCCAGTTAGTGGAACCATTGTCATAGTAGACGGTCTTGGCCATTACCGGCATTTGCAGCAAGACCGTCAGCAGAAGGAGCGCCAGCAGCCTTCTGCCTCGAAATTTTGAGTTTAACATGTAAAAATTCTGGGAGATCCGTACAACCGGCTCCATTTAATTAATTAATACGTTTTCAGGCTGCTCCGCACGTATGGTGCGGAACAAAGATTATGATTCCGCCGGCTTCTCGCCGGGGGAAACGCGGTAAAGACGGACAAGCTCAATGCGCGTGTCAGACATTTTAAGTATTTCAAACCGGAAATCGCCTATCACGCAGACATCTCCGGGCGAGGGAAGCGCCTCCAGATTGTGGATTATCAGGCCGGCTATGGTCTGGTAGTCTTCATCCTCGCGCAAATCCAGATGAAACGCGTCGTTGATAGCCTGAATTTCGGTTCTACCTGAAAATTCATACGTGTCATCGTTTATTGCGCGGGCTATAAGATTGTTGCGGTCATGTTCATCCTCGATCTCGCCGAAGATTTCTTCCACCAGATCCTCAAGCGTGACAAGGCCGGCGGTGCCGCCGAATTCGTCGACCACGATAGCCATGGATTTCTTCTCTCCCATCAGGCGGCGCATCATCTTGTTGGCGAGCATCGTCTCCGGAGTAAAGATTACGGGCTTCAGACACTGCTTCCAGTCAGTATCAGGGCTGAACATCTCGGAGACATGGATATAGCCCTGCACGTCATCGATATCCCCCTTGTAGACGACTATCTTCGACAGCCCGGTGGAGACAAACGTGTCGAGCAGGCACTGTCGGTCGGTAGTGTCTATATTGACTGCCACTATCTCGTTGCGAGGTATCATGCAGTCGTGGATATGGGTGTCCTTGAAGTCGATGGCGTTGCGGAAAATCTTCACTTCATTCTCCACCTCCTCCTGGCTGGCCTTCTCATCAATATTCTGCTGGATGTAGTTGTCTATCTGGTCGATGGTCAGGCGTGCATCATCTTTTTCGCCGGTCTTGATACCCGACATCCGCATCAGCAGGCGCGACAGCGAGGAGGTAAAGAGAGAGACGGGATAGAGTATTATATATATCAGATATACCGGCAGAGCGAAGACCTTAAGCATCGCATTGGGATTTATGCGGAAGATGGTCTTGGGCAGAAATTCGCCGGTAATCAGAATGATAAGTGTCGAAATAGCCGTATTTCCGATCAGCACCAGAGCTTCGGAATGAAGCGTAGCCTCCAGCCAGGGATTGATAATGACAGAAATGGCTATACCGTAGATGACCAGCACTATATTGTTGCCGACAAGAAGCGTTGATATGAACATTTCCGCGTGCCTTGTGAAGCCGGAGATTATCCGGTTTATCAGTCCACCGCGCGAAGCGTCGATGCCTATGCGTACCTTGTTGGACTGCACAAAAGCTATTTCCATACCGGAAAACAGCGCGGAAAACAGTATTGCGATTACAGTCAGTATCAATGCAGATATTATATCCATCTTTTATCTTTTTTAGGTACGTCAAGGCATAGCGCCCTGTTCGGCCGGCCCCCCGGCCGAGGGCGGCAATCCGGCTCCGGCAGGCGCAGAAGACAGTGTAGCTCCTATCTCTCCGGCGGCTGGCACACCGGGGCTCATCAGACGTGACTTGTCAAAAGGAAGCACTCCGGTGGGCTTGTACAAGGTATAAGAGGAAAGATTGCCGCGTGCCGTGGTATGCCCCTCGAAGCCGTATCCCTCTATTATCTTGTCGGGCTGCTCTATGTGGATGAACGAGTCGGAAAAAACCAGCTGCTCGCGCTGATCCCAGACCAAGTGCTGCGTCAGTATCAGCAGCTCTTTGCCCTGCTTGAACTCCACATTGCCATGCAGCGTCCATTGCTGCGTCAGCCGGTTGTTGACCGCCGAATCGGCAGCTACAGTAAAGACTATATTGTAATTACGGTCAAATTTCTCCAGATACGGCCCTCCCGGCAATATCCATAAAGGGGTATCTACGTTGTCGTAGACGAGCCATAGCGGCGACACCATGCGGTATTGCGGTATACCGGAGTCGGAAATGATGGTCATCACGTTGCGCGTGGTCATCGTCGGCATGCCGCGCGTGTTGATGCCGGCTACACCGAGAGTGTCCTCCTCACGACAGGCGCAGAAGACTGACAACACGAGCAGAGACACAAGTGCGACGGGCAGGATATGCAGGGGCCTGCGGTACATCATTTCAGTTTACGCTGCCAGAACCACAGCTCGTTGAAATTTAGGCCAAGCGTGATATTGAAATAATTTTCCTTGATCAGAGCGGTCGGGGAGGCCTGACGGCGATACCACTCGAATCCGAGATTGACTATCGTCTTTCCCTCGATGGTAGGCAGGCCGAAGCCACACGAAATGCCATATTCCCTGACGTCGTTATCGCCTATCTTGAAATAATCACGCGTATAGTGCGCACCCAGGCGATAAGTGATACGCTTCAGATAGTTGCCACGCAGACGGGGGGTAAACTCGCCGCCCAAAGCGAAGCGCAGGCGGTCGTTGAACTGCTGGGCATCGACAGCTACGGAGCCCGTCTCGGTGTACAACGCCGGATAGGCGGCTTTCGACCATTGCTGCCATGAGAAGTCGGCCTCGACCATAAGATGCGAAGAGCGTGTACGCTGCCAGTTGATGCCGACACCCACGCTGTTCGGGCGATAATATTTGCCGCCTATCTTACTGTACCCTACCGTATCGGCTTTGCTTTCTGCCGTAATGTCCCAGAAAGCCGCCCATGTCTTGCCATGTAGAGACTTCTTGGGTGTATATACGGCGCCTAAAGTCAACTTGGAATATTTATCAGTAGGCAGGGTGTACTGGGCGCCGATGGTTATGTCCCAGTCGCGGATCTGCATGACGTGCTCAAACAAAGTCTGATGGGCGTCTGCCGTATAGGCGTAGACATCGTTGATTACATTTCCGAAGTCATAGCTTATGTTGAAACCGAGAGAGAATCCTTTCAGACGTCCGGCAAAGCCGGCGTATGCCTGAGTGATGCCGCCAGAGCCTTGATTGGAAAGAGAGCCGTGAACCACCTGGTCGCCGAATGAATAACCGACTGAGCTGTAAGGCACCAGACCGATGGAGGCGCCGAAATGCTTTGACAAGGGAAACTGCATGGCCAGATAGTCCAGACCGCCGCCTACGCCATGGCCTTTGTTCTCCTTCCCGTCAGCCGCCAGCTCTGAGCGCCAGTTAAGCGACAGGTCAGCGCCTATGTCCCACAGAAACGTAAGCGAGTCAATGGCTGCGTATGAAGCTGGGTTCATAGCATTTATCTGGCGGCCTCCGGTCATGCCGTAGCCTATGCCGCCCATCTGTCTTTGGGTCGAAGTCGCGCCTTCGCGCAGCAGACCGTAGCCATACATGGAGTATGGCGATGTCGTTACCTGCGACCACGCGCCGCATGCGCATGCCGCAAATATGGTAATAATGGAGAGTCTCAGATAGTTAGATATATTCATTGTATTTCAATATGCTGATTAAGCCGACCTCGATCAAGTCGGGTCTGCAGTCTATATGGTCTATTTCGCTCTGCAACAGAGGCAGCAGCATGTCTGCGTCGCCGCCGGTCAGGACAAGCCGCCGGGCCCCGGCCAGCCTCCGAGCCTCCTGCCAGGCGTGTATGATCTGATCAGCTGCGCCGCGCACCGCGCCGCAACGCATGGCCGTGGCAGTGTCGGTACCGTATTCCGGCAATTCGCCGGCTACGCCCACCTCGGGCAGCGACCCTGTAAAAGAGTGCATAGCCTTCAGACGCATCTCAACACCCGGAGCTATGTCTCCGCCGGGGAAATGACCGGCAGCGTCAAGCAGGTCGAGCGTAAGACATGTGCCGGCATCAGCCACAAGCATCGCCGTATCGGGCCACAATATCCAGGCGCCGCACAATGCCGCTATGCGGTCTGCTCCGAGTGTAGCGGGGCTGCCGTAGTCAATCGTGACGGGAAGCGGGGTTTCGTGAGTGAGTACCAGCAGACGGTCGTCGGTCAGGCGGCGGAGCGACTCGGCGAAGCGCGCGTCTATCGCCCCTACGCTACAGTAGATCGCGGTATCCACACCATACTCATCGCATATCCGGGCGGCCTGCTCGATGTCCGGGGACTCGCCACTATATGCATATAGGCTTGTCAGCCCTTCCATGACGCGCATCTTTACCCGGCTGTTGCCTCGGTCTACGGTCAGCGCTCTATGTGCGGCGGAACTCACTTTTTATGCTTTTGGGGTTTGACTTCAGGCGCACTGTCCTCTTTGCGGCTGCGGTAATATATCATCCATGCGGCCACAAGCTGCAGTACAGCCCCGGCCAGCGAGAACAGTATCGTGTCGCGCAATATCATCAGCGCCCCGGCGTAAGCCGGAGCCTTGCCCTCGTTGTAAAACCAGAAGAACGCGGCGACGCCGAAGCAGGCGCCGGCCCAGAACTCTATGCGGCGCAGACGACGGATGCGCATGCTCTCCGTAGGAGAACTGACCGGTATGCACCGTCCGCCCCAGAACAGAAGAGCCCCGGTGGCGAAAATCCATTTGAACATAGGCAGACGCGATGGGTCGGTCAGATTCAGAAGCGGCAGAAACATACTTACCGCTATCACTATCATGCCGACCGAAGCTATCATCTCCGCCAGACGCCGCCGGCGTAAAATATTCGCCGGCATCATGTTGTTATCTTTTATTCGGCTCATTTTCCTCTATTCTTTATCAATCCGTCACTATATAGACATCTTCAGTCGGACGCTGCATGTTGTAATTCTCACGCGCTACAGTCTCAAGGTCCTCAGCGTCCGTCATAAGCGTACGCCGGGCGTTGCGGTAGAATTCCGCTGAATCGCGCGCCACCTTGATTTGCGCTTTCAGCTCAGTTATCTCGCTGTCATACTGGCGGGTACGCGCCACACTCGTCTCCTCGTTGAAAAAGAGCAACAAGACTATGCCGGCGCCTACCAGAAGCACCGGAAAATGAGACTGTCTGCGCAGCCAGTAACTGAATCTGTTAATTTTTCTTCCCATCGGATAAGAAAGCCGCCCTCTGCGGGCACTCTTTCAAGTCTGCAAAATTAACTAAAAATACGCAAATCCCCAAGGCTGCCAGCTGCCAATCAAAAAAAATACCGTTAAATAATCCAAAAACCGCAGTCTGGCCTGCCTGACACCGCAGACCTGCCTGACAAAAAACAGAGGCGCCCCTGCGGAGCGCCCCTGTTATGCTTTATGGTTGCCGAATCAATCGATTTCTTCGTCTGCCTCGTAACCGCCCATCTCACGGATGGCATTTTTCAGCATTACATACTGCTGGAACAGGTGGTTTACAGGCACCTCGTCCTGAGTGTAGTCATGCTGCGGGCTCTTGAGGAAGAAGCTCAGGAAGCGCTGAGTGCCGTAACGGCCGGCGCGGGCGGCGAGGTCGCTCAGGAGCACCAGGTCCAAACACAGAGGAGCTGCCAGAATGGAGTCGCGGCAGAGGAAATTAATCTTGATCTGCATCGGATAGCCCATCCAGCCGAATATGTCGATATTGTCCCAGCCCTCCTTGTTGTCGTTGCGGGGAGGATAGTAGTTGATACGCACTTTGTGATAGTACTGGGTATCCTCGTCATTGCCGTGGCCATACAGGTCGGGCTGATTCTCGGGCACCAGGATAGACTCCAGTGTGGAGAGCTTGCTGACCTCTTTGGTACGGAAGTTGGCGGGTTCGTCAAGCACGAGGCCGTCGCGGTTACCCAGAATATTGGTGGAGAACCAGCCGTTCAGACCCAGGCAACGGGTGCCGATAATGGGGGCGAAGCCTGATTTTACCAATGTCTGGCCAGTCTTGAAGTCTTTGCCGGCGATAGGCAGCTTGGTCTGCTCGGCCAGCTCCCACATAGCAGGGATGTCGACAGTTGTGTTGGGAGCGCCCATGATGAAGGGGCATCCCTCCTTGAGAGCGGCGTAAGCGTAGCACATGGAGGGGGCGATGTTCTCGCGGTCATCAGCCTTCATGGCTTTCTCAAGGTCAGCCAAGTTATAGTGTACATCCTTGTTTACCGGAACGTAAACCTCAGTCGAGGCAGCCCAAAGCACTACAACGCGCTCTACGCCAGTCTCCTTCTTGAAGTTGCGGATATCCTCACGCAGACGCTCCACCATCTCCCAGCGGGTAATGTCGCCCATTGTGTTGTCTCCTTCCAGACGCTTCGCATAATTCTTGTCGAAAGCGGCTTTCATGGGCTTGATGGCCACGAGCTCCTCCTTTACGGGTTCGATATCCTTCTCCTTCAGTACTTCGGCGTTGATGGCAGCCTCGTATGCGTTGGCCGGATAAACGTCCCAGCAGCCGAACACTATGTCGTTCAGATCTGCCAAAGGCACTATGTCTTTATAATGAAGGTATTTTTTATCTTTGCCACGGCCCACACGAATCTTGTCGTACTGAGTCATAGATCCGACGGGTTTAGCGAGACCTTTGCGCACCATCAGCACACCGGTCATGAAAGTGGTAGCGACTGCGCCGTTACCGACAATGAGAACACCTAATTTACCATTGGGCTTCTCAGCTACTTTTTCTGCCATAATTGCTTTTAGTTTTTATGTAGATGTTTATATTTTCTGACTTACGCCCGCACCAGACGAACTGAGTCGCCGGGTGCTTTACGAAATTCGGCGTAAAATTAGAGCGAATTTTGCAAATAGAAAAGACTTTTTGAAAAAACTTTAGGGGGTTAATTCTAAAATAATGTTAATAGAGTCTGTATTTGGAAAAATTATATTAAATCTAGATTATGAAGTTGATTAATTGTTAAATTTAGTTAATCGGGGTAAGCAACTCCAAAACATCATCCAGACCCGATATGACAGCCGGATGCTCCTGAGCGTCTTCTTCGGCAGTCCAACCTTTGCCTTTAAGCCACATAACCTTGCAGCCAAGACTCTCTGCGGGAAGTATATCCTTGCGCAGACTGTCTCCGACTACAAGGACATTATCAGCAGGCAGACCCAACGCCTTGACACCAAGAGCGAAAATGGCGGGATCGGGTTTACGCACGCCGACTACGGCGCTTTCCACGATTTCGCGGAAATAATGAAGCAGCCCGAAGTCCTCAAGCACAGCCTGCACATTGCCATAGAAATTGCTCACAAGCACAAGAGGATAGCGGCTCTGGAGCCGGTCAAGCACCGGCTTGGCCTCCTCAACGCAGCTGCGTGCGGCCTGATAGCAATGCGCCGCGGTCTTCAGCGCCAGTTCCTCCACGACATCCGGGTCGAGCTCGCCTTTACCCACGAGCCAACCCAGCTCTATGCGCATCTTTATCAGCAGCAGGTCGTAGAAATTGTGGTGGGGAAGTATGTGGCGCACCCGAGCCAGCTCGCGCTCGGCATAGACGTAGGCCTCACGGAAGGTATCCTTCTCAGCCGGCACGCCGGCTTCCTGCCACGCTTTCCATATTACCTCGCTCCAGTGGTCGCCATGTGAGTCGATAGTGCCTCCGTAATCGAAGATTATTCCTTTTATGTCGCGGTAATCAGTACTTTCCATCTTTAAGCTCCATTGTAAAACGTTTGCAGATACGCTCGTGGCGTCCCACCATATATATAAGCATGATATTCAGCACGGTCAGTTCAAACGCGAAATATAGCCAGGGCATGCGTACGAACAGCGATGCGAACAGAGCGAAGCACCGGGTATTGAACGACAGCATATTGGTGTACTTCATCAGCGGCAGCGACGCCTTGCGGAAATCAGCCCTGAACGCTGGCGAAATCTCGCCATCGCCGAAACGCGCGCGCAACTCGCGCCGCAACGCCTGCATGGCCGGTGTACGCTTCTCCTGCGACCGGGTGTAGTTGATATAAAACATCATGGTCAGTTTCTGCATGAAGTCGCGGCTCCAGCTCAACGAAGCATATTTTTCTTTAAGCGGCGACGATGAATCAAGCTCGGAACCCTCTTTGCCATTTACGAAAAAGAGATGGAATTGCCTGTAATAGTCAGCCTGCGCGGCCTGCAGCGAGTGGCATGCGCCAGCGGCCACGGCTATTATCCAGATGACCTCTGGCCAGGACATGAAGAACTCAGAAGTGACCGTTTCGCGCAGACAGATACATACATATATGGAGATAAACCAGAAATCTCCGCTCACACCATCCAGTATTCGCCCGATACGCGAATACTGCTTTGTCATACGCGCCAGCTGGCCGTCGGCGGAGTCAAACGAATTGGCCCACATAAGCAACAGCATACCTACAACATTTATCCACACCGAGTTATAATAAAACATAATACCGGCGGCTATACCTATGAAGATAGAGGCTATGGTCACGGTATTCGGAGTAATGCCCAACTTGCGGCACAACAAGGCCCAGGCAAAGCCTATCGGACGGTAGAATATCAGGTCGAACCATTCCTCCGTATCCGACGACTTCAGTGAAGCGCGGTATTCGGCCTTATACTCAGCCCATTTACTTTCTTTTGTCATTCCTGTAGCGAGCTTTGATTAAGTTGATGATACACTTGGCTATATAAGGCGCCGCCTCATTGCGGCAGGGGGCGAAACTCGGCCAGTCGTTCCAGTCTATGATGCGTATCGAACCGTCGGCATCCACTATGGCGTCGCCGCCGTAGACTGTCACTCCTGTGACTTCGGCTGCTTTCTGGCATATCTCGTGCAGGTATTCCTCCGAGAATCTGAGGCCGCGGCTCTTGCCGTTGACCTCCTCGTAACCGTATTTGCTGTGGCCTGCATCGAAAGGATAGAACCAATAGAAGAACTCACTGCCGGCTATACCGTAGAACTTTATCAGATCGCCGGTCAGATGACGGTTGATGACGGCGCGCTTTATGCCTCGGTAGAAATATTCCTGAAGCACATCCTGAGCCTCCTCCGCATGACGGCAGTAGCTCACGTCCTCCTTGTGCATGGCGTGAAAATCGCCCCTTTTTATCCAGCAAGAGGTAAAGCCGGCACGCTTCAGCTCCGGTATCACAGCCTCGTTGGTATTCACTATCAGACTCTCCGGGTAGGGTATGCCATTGGCAAGCAGAAGTCTGGTCATGCGTTCGCGCGTGCAGTTTTCTATACCGTATCCGCTGTTGATTACGAGTTTTCCCTCGTCCTCAAGGCGCTGCAGCTTACCGATGGAAGCCGCCTCACGACACATGTTGACTATTATGTCCTCGTCCATCGTGCCATGACGGAATTGCTCTTCATTATATACATTTACCACATAGCCGCGCTTGCGCAACTGCTCGGCCGTGGCGTTGAATATCGCGGCATCATTGCCGATATGGTTCGGAGAATAAGCGCCGGCACGCATTACTCCCGCTATTTTCTTTTCAGCCATTTCCAATATAATATTTCAATCGTTCGCTCCGGCCGAGAGGAAAGCCTCGGCCGTAGCTATATCTTCCGCGTGGTCCACATCCACGATTTTCTCAAACTCGTAGCCTTTCAGCCTGAGCCCTGCGCCTAACATCTCGCGCTGAAAATTGCGCATGCGGCTCACACCGCGCGCCATGCAGTCGTCGAGTACCCGGAAAGCCGCAGGCGTAAGGCCATAGATTCCTCCTGACACGAAGCGCGTGCCGTCGCCGGGCCTGTCAAGGAAAGCTGTAATCATATTCTGCCCGTCCACATCAATATACAGGGGCTTCTCGTCATCGATGAAAGCGGTCATAGGCATAAGGCCGTCAATGCCGGCTGGCGCCTGAGCGAACGCGCGGGCATAGCCGGCAAATTCCGCCGGTCTGAAAATAGTGTCTACCGTAGTCAGTACAAATTTTCCCTCGGCCGGCATCAGGGCGCTCAGCTCATGAAACGAGTGCATCGAGCTGGGTGTACTCTTGACCTTAAGTCGCAGAGGCACGGGCAGCTGCGGAGCGAGACGCTCAAGGAACTCGCGCACCTGCGTCATCTGTTCGTTGACTATTACCGCTACCGTTTCGGCGTCGTTATCTATAAAGATGCGTATCAATCGCTCAATCATGGGCGTGCCCTGCAGCTCCACCAGAGGCTTGGGCAGCGCCACCCCTTCCTGTACCAGACGCGAGCCCTCGCCCGCCGCTATAATTCCGTAGTGCATTTTATAATAATATTTCGTCCGGCGTATCGTCAGTCTTGGTTAAGTCAAGCACCTCCCGATCGCCGCTGCGGTCCACATACTGTTTTTTCAGAGGATTGGCCTTGGCGCGTATGTACTGCAACCTACGCCGCAAAATGTCAATCGCCGAGTAGATGGCCTGACGCATCGAGCCGGGATCGGCCACCCCTTGCCCGGCTATATCGTAGCCGGTGCCATGATCCGGCGAGGTGCGCACCACCGGGATGCCCGATGTGAAATTCACTCCGTTTTCCATGGCCAGCACTTTGAACGGGGTCAGTCCCTGATCATGGTACATGGCCAGCACGGCGTCAAACCGTGCGTACTTGCCCGACCCGAAAAAGCCGTCGGCGGCATACGGGCCGAAAGCCATTATCTTGCGTCCGCAAGCCTCATCTATGGCCGGAGTTATGATAGTTTGCTCCTCGTTGCCGAGGGCTCCGCCGTCTCCGGCGTGAGGATTGAGTGACAGGACGGCTATCTTCGGCCTCTCTACAGCGAAATCCTTGCGCAGAGTATTGTGCAGCGAGCGCAGCTTCTCCACTATGGCTTCTGCAGTGACGGCTTTCGCCACATCTTCAAGCGGCATGTGGGCCGTAACCAGGGCGACTCGCAACTGCGGAGCCTCGCACATGAGCATCATCGTAGCCTTGAAGTCATTGCCCAGTTCATGCTCGAAATATTCCGTATGACCCGGATAGGGGAAGCCTGCCATCTTCATCGCCTCCTTGTTGATGGGAGCCGTGACTATGACATCTATTTCACGGTTGCGGAAAGCCTCCACACATTTGTCCAGAGCCAGCCACGCGGCTTTGCCGCTCTGCTCCGTAGGCATGCCGCAGTCCAGCTTGATTTCCTCAGATGTGATATTTACCAGATTCACTTCTCCGTCGCGTGCCTCCCGGGCACTGTCCACGACATTGTAGCGTACATCCTCAAGTCCGCACGTCTTGCGCCAGTGGTTGGCCACACGCGACGAGCCGAATATTACCGGAGTACACAACTCGGTAAACGCTTCGTCGGCCACAGCCTTGAAGATGACCTCGTAGCCGATACCATTCACGTCGCCGTGAGTGATGCCGACCCTTATTTTCTGTTCTTTGCTCATGATGCGTTATATAAGGTAACGCGAAATTAGCAAAAAAAGCCGATACGACCAAATTATTGCGTGAGGGCTGCGTCCCAATGAACCGCATGCCTCGGCAGCGCGTTGTAATTGCAAAACCCAACTTAATTATACTATGTCCACTTATAATGACCTCATCTCATCCTCTCCCACCGTAATGATAGAGTTTTACGCCACCTGGTGCCCCCATTGCCAGAAAATGATGCCGGTAATCGATCAGATACGGGAACTTCTCGGCACGTCGGCCGACATATATCAGCTCGACATCGACAAGAACAGCGAGGCTGCCGAAAAGGAGGGTGTCAACTCTACCCCCACTTTCATCGTATACCGCGACGGACGCCAGGTATGGCGCTATAGCGGCGAGATAGACGGCAATGTCCTGCTTCAGAAAATCGAGCAATTCATAAGCTGATATCCGAGCCATGCGACCGGCAACCGTTTTTACCGCTTTCCTCGACGCTTTGGGCGTGCCTCATACCGTGCGCTACAGCGACAAGAGATTCGGACAGATGACGTTCCGCTCACTGTTCGGGCTCTCCAAGCTGCTCGAAAGCTACGGCATACCCAACGAGGCCCTCAGCGTGCCGGACAAAAGAGCCGCCCTCGACCTGCTGCCCGTACCGTTTATGGCCGGGATGGACGATACGTTTGTCGTAGTGACGGACAAGACTCCGGGCAGCGTTACCGTAGACAGAGCGGGCAGGGAGGGCAAGTGTCGGATGGATACCTGCGACTTCATCGGCAAATGGTCGGGAATCATACTTGCCGCCTACCCGGCGCCTGACTCCGCCGAGCCGGCATACCGCAGACACAGAATCCTCGATATAGCCGAGCGGGCAAAACGATGGGCGCTGATGGCCGCGGTGGCCTTTGTATTCGCCTATCTGTTCGTGGCCGACGGCATATACGCCCATCCCACTACTGTCCTGCTGACACTGATATTCGGAGCCGGCCTGTATGTAACCTACGAGCTGATGCTCAAGTCGCTCCATATACATTCTGAACGCGGCGACTCCATCTGCGGGCTTATAGACCGGACCGGATGCCATACCGTACTGTCTACCAAGGCGGCCAGCTTCTTCGGACTGTTCGGATGGAGCGAGGTAGGATTGGCGTATTTCAGTGTGAGTCTGGGCTGTCTGCTTGTCTTTCCGCAGTATCTGCCCTGTCTGGCTCTCATCAATGCTTGCTGCTGTCCGTTCTCGTTGTGGAGCGTATGGTATCAGAAGTACCGTGCCAAAGCCTGGTGTACACTCTGCCTCATTACTCAGGGTTGTCTGTGGAGCGCTCTGATATGCTTCATAGCGGGAGGATGGTTCCGCGGAGCGTTTCCGCTGCAGATGCAGCTGTTTGTCCTCGGCGCGACCTACGTGGCCGTCCTTTTGGGACTCAACGCCCTGACTCCCCTTCTCAACCGCAAACCTGCCAATAACTCAGATAAATGAAAACCATACCACACGTCTCTATACCCGGCGCACGGCGCCTGACTCCCATGGAGATGAACAATCTCCATTTCAAAACTCCCGACGGTCATTCTCCGCTGACCGCCACTGAAACGACGTCTTAGAGTGTCTTTTAGGCTTTTTAATTAATTTTAGGAGAACAGATTTGCCCAGGTAAGATTTTTGACCTAATTTTGTAAAATGAAGCACCGTGGGCTCACGGTTCGTGGGATTTTACATAATACGTTAACCAACTTTATAATTACAACTTAACTGATGAGATCTTACCTATTGGCGTTCGCCCTGTTGGCGTTAAGCGCTTTCGGACTGCGCGCCGCCGACATCGTGACCAGCGATCCCTCTCCGCTGCAGGAGAGCAGCAAGAATGTGGTCATATATTTCCACGCAGATCTGGGCAACAAGGGTCTTATGGGAACACCTGCCACCACACCCCTGTATGCACATACCGGCGTAATCACTACCGAGAGCAAGGACAATTCCGACTGGAAACACGCTCCGGCAAAATGGCCTACCAACACACCCAAGTATCAGCTTGAGTATGTCAGCCCAAACCTTTGGAAACTTAATATCGGCGACATCGCCACATACTACGAGCTCAACCCCGGCGAAAAGGTACGCAAGCTGGCTTTCGTATTCCGCGATGCCACGGGCAACAAACAGGGCAAAGGCGACAGCGGCTCCGACATCTTCCTCGACGTAGTGGAAGAAGGCTTTCAGATATCGCTTACCTCTGATCTGAACGGCTCCGTAATCCAGGCCGGAAAGACAACCGGCAATTTCACTGTTTCGTCCACTGCTGCCGCCACACTGTCACTCAGCGTGAACGGCACCGTCATCAAAACAGAGGACAACGCCACTTCACTGACCGCATCCTACACTTTCAGCGATTACGGCAACTACACTGTGACGGCCAAAGGTGTCAAGGGCTCCGAGACACAGACAGCTGAAACAACATACTGCTACCCTACCCCCTCGACAGCCGCCACTTATCCGGGCGGAGTGCCTAAGCAGGGCGCCGTACGCAACGCTGACGGCACCGTGACTTTCTGCCTGGCTGCTCCCGGCAAAAGCAACGTGATTCTGATGCCGTCATGGGATGGCTATCAGGCCAACGAGAAAAATGTGATGAAATACCAGGACTACGAGGGAAACCGCTATTTCTGGGTTACTGTCTCCGGTCTGGACGCTGACAAGCAGTATCCGTATTATTACTGTGTGGACGGCACCATCAATGTCGGCGACCCGTATGCCAAACTGGTGCTCGATCCTTACAACGACAAATATATCTCCGACAAGGTGTATCCTGACATGCCCAAGTACCCCGAAGGACTGAACTCCATAATGCTTGCGGTATATCATGAGAATATCAACAAATACGACTGGAAAATCAAGGACTTCAAGGGCGCCGCGAAGCAAGACCTGGTAATCTACGAGCTTCTGCTGCGCGACTTTACCGGTACCGAGGGCGCTTCAAATGCCGACGGCACGCTGCGTCAGGCCATAAAGAAGCTGCCTTATCTGAAAGAGCTGGGTGTCAACGCCATCGAGCTGATGCCTATATGCGAGTTCAACGGCAACAATTCGTGGGGCTACAACACCAATTTCTATTTCGCTCCTGACAAGGCATACGGTACGCCGGACGACTACAAGGAGTTCATAGACCTCTGCCATCAGAACGGCATCGCCGTGCTGCTCGACCTGGTATTCAACCAGAGCGACGGCCTGCACCCCTGGTATCAGATGTATGACATTGCCTCCAATCCGTTCTACAACAAAACCGCGCCTCACGCCTACTCCGTACTCAACGACTGGAAGCAGGACAATCCGCTGGTGCTGCAGCAGTGGAAAGACTGCGTGAAGTACTGGCTGTCGGAGTATAAGTTCGACGGCTTCCGCTTCGACCTGGTAAAAGGCCTGGGTGACAACGGATCGTACGGCAACACTGACGCTTACAACAAGAGCCGAGTGGAGCGTATGACCAAGATTCATGCGGCCATGAAAGAGGTAAATCCCGACGCATATTTCATCAACGAGAATCTGGCAGGCGCGCAGGAGGAAAACGAGATGGCAGCCGACGGCCAGATGAACTGGGCCAACATCAACAACGCAGCCTGTCAGTATGCCATGGGCTACGCTTCGGAGTCGAACCTGAACCGCTTCAATGCGGAAAATGACTCGCGTACATGGGGCTCTACGGTATCTTACGCCGAAAGCCATGACGAGGAGCGCATGGGCTATAAGCAGAGCAAATGGGGCGCCGCCGGCGTGAAAGGCAACAACGAGGTCAGCAAGCGCCGCATAGGCTCGGTGCATGCCCAGATGATACTGTCGCCGGGCGCTCACATGATATGGCAGTTCTCGGAGCTGGGCAACGCCCAGACCACCAAAGACGCTACCGGCGGCAACAGTACTGACCCCAAGAAGGTGGACTGGAGCGCACTTGATGACGACGACACCTACGGCCTGTACCTTAATGTACGCGACCTGATACATATCCGCACACAGAATCCGGAGCTGTTTGAAAAAGGCGCTTTGCGAAAGATGAGCTGCACACAGGGCGACTGGGACAACGGACGCTTTATCCACGCCTCGAAAAACGGCAAGGAGATGCTGCTGGTATGCAATCCCGCCGTTACGGGAAGCAAGACATTCGACGTGTCGAGCATGCTGGGAAGCCGTAATCCGGCAAACTTCAAAATCGCTTCCTGCTCGTACAACACTGATCCTGTGTTTGACGCAGCCAATGCGAAAGTGACCGTACCAGCCAACTCATACGTTGTGATTACCTCCAACAATGTGAGCGGAATCGACAACATCGTCTCCGACTCTGCGGTTGCCAACGAGGTGTATGCCGTAGGCGGCGACATCGTCATCAACGGCAGCTACAGCGTAGCCGAGGCTTACAGCGTTTCCGGCGCGCGCGTCGGACTGACTGGTCTGACTCCCGGCGTGTACGTAGTGCGCGTAGACGGCAATACCTACAAGGTAGCGGTACGCTAACCGTCAAATCAGCAACGACAAAAGAAGTGCGCCGAAAAAGCTTCGGCGCACTTTTTTTTGCAGCATCTTTCCGCTCAGCAAATCAGCCCACCTTTGAGCCGGGGGCGCATGGCGCGGAAGGACTGATGACCTTGAGCGAGCCGTCGGGCAGCTCGGCGCTGAGTATCATGCCCTGGCTCTCCACCCCTTTGAGCTTGCGCGGAGCGAAGTTGGCGATGAAGCAGACTTGCTTGCCCACCAGATCTTCAGGCTTGTAATATTTGGCAATGCCGCTGACTATGGTGCGTCCGCCCATGCCGTCGTCTATCTTAAACTGCAGAAGCTTATCGGCCTTAGGCACCTTGACGCACTCCAGCACTGTGCCGACGCGTATGTCCAGCTTCTCAAAAGTCGGGAAATCTACCGTTTCGGCCACCGGGGCGGGCTTCCAGGCGTCAAGCTCGTTCTGCTTTTTGGCATCCTGGAGTTTCTTGACCTGAGCCTCGACCACACTGTCCTCGATTTTCTCAAAAAGCAGATGCGGCTTTTCTATCTCCGCACCGTCGGCCAAGATATCGAAATCGCCCAGACGGCTCCAGGGAAGCTCTCCGAGACGGAGCTGTCCGCGCAAGTCGGCGGCCATGAAGGGAATGAAAGGCTCGAAAGCGATGGCCAGATTGGCGCATATCTGCAGGGCGACATTCAGTATAGTCTGGACGCGGGCCTCGTCAGTCTTGACCAACTTCCAGGGCTCGGTGTCGGCCAGATACTTGTTACCGATACGGGCTATGTTCATCGCACTCTTGAGAGCATCGCGGAAATGGAAGCGGTCCATATCGGCGCTCAGCTCGGCGACGCTGCGGTGTATCTCCTCCATTACCTGACGGTCTTCCTCCAGCAGCTCGCCGCGCACCGGCACCATACCGCCGAAGTATTTGTGGGTCAGCACCATGGCGCGATTCACGAAGTTGCCGAGGATTGCGACCAGCTCGGAATTGTTGCGCTGCTGGAAATCCTTCCACGTGAAATTGTTGTCCTTTGTCTCCGGAGCGTTGGCCGTCAGCACATAGCGCAGTACATCCTGCTTGCCCGGGAGCTCGCGCAGGTATTCGTGGAGCCATACGGCCCAGTTGCGCGATGTGGAAATCTTGTCGTCCTCCAGATTTAGAAACTCATTGGCGGGTACATTGTCAGGCAGATTGTAAGAGCCTTCGGCCATAAGCATGGCGGGGAAAACTATGCAGTGGAAGACGATATTGTCCTTGCCTATAAAGTGAAGCATACGGGTCTGCGGGTCTTTCCACCACTTCTCCCAGTCGTCGGGCAGCAGCTCCTTGGTATTGGAGATGTAGCCGATGGGAGCGTCGAACCATACGTACAGCACCTTGCCGTCTGCACCCTCGACAGGCACCGGGATGCCCCAGTCCAGGTCACGGCTCACGGCGCGGGGCTGCAGCCCCATGTCGAGCCATGATTTGCACTGGCCGTAGACATTGGGCTTCCACTCCTTATGCTCCTCCAGAATCCACTGACGCAGACGCGGCTCCCACTTGTCGAGAGGCAGATACCAGTGCTTCGTCTCGCGCAGCACGGGCGCGTTGCCCGTGATTGCCGACTTCGGATTGATGAGATCCGTAGCATTGAGAGAAGTACCGCACGCCTCACACTGGTCGCCGTATGCACGCTCGTTGCCGCAATGGGGACATGTACCCGTCACATATCGGTCAGCCAGAAACTGCCCCGCCTTCTCATCATAGAGCTGCATAGAGGTTTTCTCTACAAACTCGCCTTTATCATAGAGCTTGCGGAAAAAGTCAGAAGCGGTCTGACGATGGACATCAGACGTGGTGCGGCTATATATATCGAAGCTGATACCCAGCTCAGCGAAACTCTCTTTGATGATATTATGATAGCGGTCCACGATATCCTGGGGAGTTACACCCTCGGCCTTGGCCTTTATAGTGATAGGCACGCCGTGCTCGTCGCTGCCACCGATGAAGAGTACATCCTCGCCCTTGGCACGCAGGTAACGGACATAAATGTCAGCAGGGACATACACGCCGGCCAGATGGCCTATATGTACCGGACCATTGGCGTAGGGGAGCGCCGTGGTCACTAAAGTGCGCTTGAAATCTTTATCCATTTTTCTGAAAAATTTGATTCAATAGAAGTTATGCCGCCGAAATACCGCGGCATGAAAGAGGAATTAAAATGCAAAATTACAAAAAAAACACCAATCCGGAGCAATCCGACGAAGATAATCGCCTGCGGCTCATTTCGCAACGCCCATATCAACTCTAACCTGCACCCATTAAGATTCATCAAAAAATTGCAAAAATTTGCAAATTACGGAAATTTTCATTACATTTGGCATATAATTACTAACCTTAAAATCACTCTGCCCATGAAACAGTTGTACATCAGTATATTAACACTTTTAGCAGTGAGCTTTCCGGGATTTGCAGCCGCAAATAGACTTGCGAAAAGCAGCAATTTACCCAGACCGGATGACAAAATAGCGATTGAACGCTATGAAATTTTGTCTCCGGGCAACGGCGGTAAAGGAGTAGTCTGGGACTTCAGTGAAGCAAATGTAATATCCGGGACCGATTATCTGGAAATAATCGATATCGGTAACAATAGTTTCGGGCAGAAAGCAAATCGCGTGCGCATGGATTACCGTGTCTCGGGCGATACAGTGCTTTGGACTGGTTTTGAGCGGCGTCTGTCGGAAATCCATGAAGTAGTGCCAGCAGTCAAAATGGTTTTCCCTGTCTGTTTTGGAGACACGTGCGTCAGCTCTTTCCGTATGAAAGGGAAATATGCTGTTTCGGCCAATACCGAATGTGCGGGAACTGCCAAAACCGTAGCTGACGGCCAAGGCGTACTCATTATGCCAGGTAACGACACTATATGCGATGTGCTGCGTCTGCGCTCTGATTATAATATTTCGCGTGGAGGTCTGCTGCGTTTTCATCAGGAACACCTTGGCCAGTACGCAGGTTCGGGATTGATTACTACCTATGAATGGTATACTCCCGGCTATCGCTATCCGGTAATGACTGTTACGGAAGTATGGGCAGATACAGACGGTACGCCTATACTTGTTGACAGAGAGGCGCACTGCTGCACCCGTGTATCTCAGGAATATGCGGTAAAGAGTGATGATGAAAATGAAAAAATCCGCAATGCGAATACTAAAGCCGATGATACCGATGAAGCGAATCCTCATCATCCTATCTCAAAAGCAGAAGTCATCCGCAACGGTAATAATTACATTCTGGAGTTCAATTCCTCTGTTACGGGAGGCTGGGCGGAATGTGTCTTGAGTGATATCAACGGCATAGTCCGATACGTTCTTCCACGTCATCCCGTCACTCAAGGGGATAATACGGTAGAAATCGATTGCTCATGCCTGGAAAGCGGCGAGTACGCGCTGATGCTTATATACGGCGAGCAGAACGTGCGGATGAAGTTGACCGTGCGTTGAGGCAAATCGGATTGGAATCACTAACACATCAGTATTTATCTTATGAAACAACGCTACATCATATTTATATTGTCATTGCTGCCTGTATTGGGTATCAACGCCCAGATACCCCGCACTGACGACTATCTGACCAGCCCTACCATGTCATCGCTCGGCGAATACGGCTCCGTGCCTGTGTCACTGTACACAGGCATCCCAAACATATCCATACCTATCTATGAAGCAAAGACAGGTGTTCATTCCATACCTGTATCTCTCTCCTATCACGGGGGAGGTGTGCAGCCCGACAGACATCCCGGCTGGGTCGGCATGGGCTGGACTCTGCATGCCGGCGGAAGCATAATGCGAATCGTACATGGCAAGCCGGATGAGTCGGATTATTACAACAGCGATTTATGGAATCCGCAGGAGATGGGTGTAAAATTACATGAAAGGAAGCTCGGATGGTTCTTTGGCACAGACAACAACAGCGCTCTGAGTATCTATCCCGGCGACATCGGAAATATAACCGAAATAGAATCGGACGAATTGACTGTAAGCGAGCTTTTCGACAAGTCCAAGGCCGGTATCGATGACAGAGAAGTAGACGAGTTTATATTCAGCTTTTTAGGATTCAGCGGTAAGTTTTATTATACCGAAGACCAAGGATGGCTTGTCAATTCAGACAAGTTCATGGCAGTTGTATTCGATGTAGATGACGACAACAATTACGAGCGCGTGTTTCCGGACATGCTCGGAGGGTCGTGGTGCAAATTTTACGATATGTACCGTTCCCAGTCCATCACTAATTTCAAGCTTATCGATGCATCCGGCAATGAATATTTTTTCGGGGGCAAAGAGAACCCAGAGGCAATAGAATATTCGGTGGGATTCTTCTCGCAAGACAGCGAGGAGATTGCCGCTACGGCCTGGCATCTGACCAAAATAAAATATGCCGACGGCAGAGAAGTGCGACTGAATTATCAGAAGAAGGACTTTATTGCTGAAATGGGTATCAATGAAAAATATGACATTTATAATTGTCCTCACTTCGCCGAAGGACAGGTTGCCAAATATAATGGCCGTGATCCAGTCCACGGGCCGCAGCTCGGCACCGACTATATTTTCGGATCCCTCATCTCTCCTTCGTATCTGTCGTCCATAGACCTTGGCGCGGCAGGGAAAATAGAGTTTGACATATCCCGGACAGACGAGCTGCGTTATCCTCTGCGCCGAGCTTGCGAAGAACATTTCAAGCCGTTGGGGGCAAACGATTACTCCCGGCTTTTCTATCTGCAGAAGTATGATGCTGACGGCAGCAGGAACAGCGTATATGTCAATGATATAGCATGTGTCGACAGACTGCAGTGGTACAAACTTACCGACATCCGTGTCAAAAATGCGGCAGGCAGAGTCCTCCACCATTTTAACTTTACCTACAATGATGACGATCCATCTCGCGCAGGCAAGGAGAGGCTCGCGCTGCTGTCTTTCGGAGAACCGGGTCTTGGAAAATATACATTTGATTATGATCATATAGACCTGTTGCCGGAGTATTGTTCGTACAACGTAGACCATTGGGGATTTTATGCGAAAACAGACATAGCGCGCATAGTGACCGAACAGGTCGGCAATACCACCATTACCACTACCCGGAGGACTGTAAACATCACAGACCCCAGCCTCTATTCGTCTAAAAGAGAACCGGACCCCGAACTTGCCCTGTACGGCACACTGTACAAAATCACTTATCCTACCGGGGGCTACACCAGATTTGAGTTTGAACCGCATACATACGCATATAAGATAGGCGACAGACGGTTGGGCATAGATACTCTGGCGTATGCCCGCAATGCCGGAGGCCTCCGTATAAGGAGAATCTATAACTCAGACGGCACTTCCCGAGGCGAACAGCTTGTGAAGGAATACCTGTACTACGATGCCATATCCGGAGACGCTAAGAATACTTCCGGTATCTTGCTCGCGCCGCCCAAGTATAAGTACTCCTCCAAAGAGGCTGTGACCGGGTCGATGATGGCATTGTCGGAATGTTTTACTTCGCAATCATTCAATACATTAGGAGTAAATGCCGATGAAAGCCATGTGGGATATCCTTATGTTACCGAGGTTTTCCCCGATGGAGCGATGTCCGTAAACCGCTTTTCTTGTTATGCGGATCTGGGATGCAAAGATATTTTCGATCCGCAATGGACTCTCGGACTTCAGCTTTTCCACCCTTATACATCTTATGCCCATACACGCGGCCTGCTGCAATGGAGAAAAGACTACGATGCTTCCGGCATCCTTAAAAAACAAACTGAGTTTTCATACGAGCATTATCATCCTTGTGATATAAAGTGCATGATGCAGGTCTTTTCATGTAGCCAGACCAATTTTGTATTCGACAAATATCACTATGATGTAACGACTACATCGATATTGCCGAAATCTTCTACCGAGACTGTCTACGATGACAATCAATCCTCGCTCCCTCTGAAGACGGAGTATACTTACGACAAATATTACAAGCAGCTTAAGTCAGTCGAGCAGAAGGCAGGCGATAAAGAGCTCGGAATCGTATATTACACTTATTGTTTCGACAGATATCAGTCATCGCATGTTTTCAGAGCGATGGTGGACAATACAATAGTGGACAAAATAGCGAGAGAGGAGCATTATATACGCAACTTCAAGACCCACAAGGTAATAAATAAAATAATCGAGAATCAATACAGTCTCTCCAATTTCGTCTCACCCGAAAAAATCACACAACAGCTTGGAAATTGTGGCCTTCATGACATAGCAAGTTACCGATACGGGAAATATTTCAATCCTATATTGCAGCAAGACGCGGACTATACATCCACTGTATATGTATGGGGTTATTCCCATAATTATATATGCGCTGTCATAAAAGGCGCCGGCGTAGATGAAGTAACAGCGATTATCGGCGATCTTGACGCTTTTGCCGAAACCGCAACACCTGATTTCAGCAAGCTTCTGCAGTTGCGTTCATCGCTTGCCAAAGCGTCCGTTACCATCTACAAGCATGAACCCGGAGTGGGCATGACGCAGTGCATGAATCCCGACGGAACCACTCTCAACTACTCATACGATTCTTTCGGCCGTCTGGTCAAGATTACTGACGGGTACGGCAAAATAGTGAAGTCGTACGATTACAATATAGCCGGAGACAATCTGGAAATTCCCTAACCGTTAAAATATCAGAGCTATGACTAAATACAGAATATATCTCGCAATAGCGACAGCGCTTTTCGTGTGTCTCGGCGTTTCAGGCGGGGATTTCGGCAGCGGGCTGAACTGGACGGCGGAGTACACGCCGTCGCAGGCCGTGACAGCCATCCGTACGCAGGACTCGGTGCCGGTGTCGGTCCGATATTTCGATGGCCTGGGGCGGCTTGTGCAGACCGTCGGGGCTGCACGAGGCGGCTCCCGTCCCGGACTGGCCGACTACACCGAGTATGACAGCCGCGGACGCGCCGTGCGACAGTGGATGGCCGCCCCGTGCGCCGACCGCATGGCTTCGTTCACGCCTCTCTCGCAGCTCGCTGACGGTTACGCCGAGCCTGCGTATGCATATACTTATTCCATCTACGAGCTGTCTCCTTCGGGGCGGCCCGTGGAGACGCGCCGGCCTGGCCAGGCCTGGCAGCAGGCGCCGGGCGTAAGGACGGAATATACTTTCAACCGGACCTCCGGGCTGTACGCGTGCCGAAATCTCGACATTTCCGGCGACACGGTGCGCGCACACGGATTCCACAAGGCCGGCATACTGTCTGTCACGCGCACCACCGACGAGGACGGCGAGTCGGTCATCGTTTTCGCCGACTTCCTGGGACGCCGCAGGCTCTCGCGCCTCGTGACCGCGTCCGGCCAGACGCGCGACACGTACTATGTCTACGACGACTACGGCTTTCTGCGCGCCGCCCTCTCGCCGGCAGCATCCTCGCAGTTGTCGTCAGGCACCGTCCTCAGGCTTTCCGATCCTTCGCTGCTTGCCTCGTGCCATCTGTACGAATACGACTATCGCGGCAATCTGAACAAGGTGTCCGTCCCGGGCGGCGGCTCGACCGTGCTGGCCTCCACCCCAACGGGCAAGCCGGTCCTGTCGCAGGACCTGATACAGGCCCGGGGCAGAATCATGGCTTATCAGACCTACGACAGACAGGGGCGTCCGGCATACCGCGGCACCATGCACGTGGCCTCCGGCGAACCGGTGGCCGCCATGGCCGGAATGTGGCGCACCTCCTTCACGGGAGAGGCGGACAATACGATTTTCGGATATTCCATAGTCCGCAGCTGGCAGACGCAGCAGGATTGCCTGGCCGCCGATTTCTACGACGACTACTCTTTCCTGTCGCTTTTCCCGGAGCTGTCCGCCTCTCTGGCATACGGCGCCGTCTCCGGATGCGGCGGCAAGGGCGACTCGCTCAAGTCGCGCGGCAAGCCCACCGGAGCCGTACGCCGCGTAATTGCTCCCGACGGCAAGTCACGGCTGATAGTGTCGGCCTTCTACTACGACTCCAGCGGACGCCTGATACAGACACGTACGGCCAACCATCTGGGCGGCTCCGATCTCTGCGCGCTCTCCCTCTCGTTCGACGGAAGGCCGCTGCGCGTCTTTACACGGCATGAAAGCCCCGACACGACGCTGAGCGTGGAACGCGAATACAGCTATGACTGCAATCTGATGCCCGTAAGCGAGCGCATAAGGATAAACGGAGGCCAGTGGACCGCCCTGACGCAAAACAGCTATGACGCGATGGGGCGCCTGTGCCGCAGCGTGCTGCTCGACGGCATGCTCCCTATTGATTACGCCTACACCCCGCAGGGCGCGCTGCGCTCCATAGCCAGCGGCCCGTTCTGCCAGACCCTGTACCGCGAGACGCGCCCCGACGGCACGAAAGGATATATGGCAGGCCAGATCTCGGGGCAGGCCTTCTCTCTGTACACGGCCACGAGCCCATATCTGGCCTCTCTGCGCGAAGGGGTGGAGGCATGCTACTCCTACACTTACGACGGAGGCCGCCTCACGGATGCCCGCTATACCGAGACGGCGCGCGTCGTGCGCTCTCTGGGCAGTCCGGGCATGACGGCTCCCGACGTACACCGCAGCCCCGATTTCAGCGCTTCGTACGCCTATGACGCCTGCGGCAACGTGACGTCCGTCAAGCGCCACGGACTGCTCGACAAGCGGTCGGGCCCGGCGGCAGGAGCGCTCGGGGCGCGGGCCATGAACTATTATTACGGACTGCTCGACGACCTTACGCTGCAGTATCAGGGCAACAGACTTGTCAAGGTCACGGACGCCGTGGAGGACCCCGCCTATGCCGAGGCCAACGACTTCGCCGACGGAGAAGATAAGGCGGCCGAATACGAGTATGACGCCATGGGGCGTCTCACGGCCGACCATAACAAAGACATCCGCTCCATACAGTACAATGTCCTGGGCCTGCCCTCCGACATCTGGGCAGGCGGCGGCCACGCGCGCTATACCTACGACGCCGACGGAACGCTTCTGTGCCGTTCGTGGGGCGTGGACGAGATAAAGCCCGTGCTTCCTGTCGGAGGCGGCTGGGGCAGCGGCGATCTGGGACAGAATCCGCCGGAATACCGGGAGAGCTCGCGCCGCGAATGGTGCGGGGACTTCGAGTACGCCGACGGAGCCTTCGAGCGCATGCGCCACAGCGCGGGATGGCTCGGAGCCGACGGACGGCATACGGCGGAGATAAAGGATTACCAGGGCAATGTGCGGGCCACGTGGACGCAGGGGAACCAGAAGACCACGAACCCGGCGGCCGTGGAGAAGGGGATGTGGTATGACAACGTCACGGGCTACTACCCTTACGGGCTACCGTGGGCCTCGATGCAGGGCCAGGAGAGCCGGCTGTACTCCGGCAAGGAGCTGGAACGCATGCACGCCCTGAACCTCTACGACTTCCACGCCCGCCTCTACGACCCGCAGCTCGGCCGATTCCTAAGCCCCGACCCCTGCTCGACCCAGTACGAGCCCCTCTCCCCATACCTCTACTGCGCCGCAAACCCGATCCTCCTTACCGACCCAACAGGCATGTATTTTAATGACGGCTCTAAAGATGAATCGGCATTAATCAAATTATGTTTAATTACAATTGCTTCGATTTCTAAAGCAAACAATTCTATTAATAATAGTAAACCGGGGCATGATATTCAGGAGCGTCTTATTCAATTAGATAAATCCATTCAAGACATTAATGATATGTCGAATGATCCGTATAGAGAGTATCGGCTTTGTCATTATTCTCAAGGCAATGATTCATCAGAAACCTATGCATTATCTGATTTAAATGAAAACGGACATCAGGTTATAGTAATGAACAGCAATGGGTTTGAAGATACAATTCATGAAAACCGACATGGTGGGCAAGTGGCCAGAAATGAAATAACTATACCGATTGGACAAAATTATCCTTCGAAATTTGGCATTGAAAATGAAGTTGATGCATATAAAGCTCAATTCTCCGTATATGGAAAACTGAAATATCAGGTATATTTAGATGACAAAATATCTACTTATAAGCCAATTATTGAAAGCGGATTATTTTCATATAAATATATTTACGATATTAATAAGATAACACCAGCATTGATTAGGAATTTTCCTACACCAGTCTTTAAAAATGGTATATGGAGGCAAGAATTAAGATACAAAAATTTGCCATAATATCGTTAGATAATCAATAATATACTTACGACCTTAACATTTCGCTTAAAGTGATATAAGACTTGAATTATGAAATTGATATTGCTATATATATGCCTCGTGGCGGTATTAGTCTTTTGTCCGGATTCTTTGTCTAAGGGAGTCCGGTCCGGATTCCCCGCAGGCAAGACTTTCTGCGTATATAATGACTACGGAGGATGCGCAAGAGATGTGCGGATTGACAGTGATTCTGTCCTGAAACTCTGCATGAATAGTCGCACGCATGCCTTTAGAACCAAGAAATACCGATTTGTATCCGATAACATAATCGTATTCCGCGACTCTGCGCTGGTGCAAAAGCCTTCGGATCTTCAGTATCTGGACAGGTTGAGCCCTTTTCGGACGGATACGGCGTATTATTATCCTGAAGAAGACTTTTTGTATATGGATGAGACAATGTTTAGGGATTCGTCGTTGCACTCAAAGCCCTGGGTCGGTCCGAGGCTGCTTATACAGCTCGACACGATAGATGTGGCAGGCAGTGCCGGACTGATGGAGGATTTCAACAGAAAACTCTTGTTTGACAAAATCTGCAGCGGCGAAGTCAAAGAGATGCCGCTGGTTTATAAGTTCAGTGACTCTCCGGACAGGACAGTGACAATTACAATAGGAGGCAATCGGCTGCAGGTGGAATGTAGTAGTCCGCTGCTTGACAGACCGGTAATAGAAATATATGACCTTGAGGTCGACGGCTTCGGTACGCTGCAAGTTGGCAAAAAGAGATACAGCAACAGAAAAGGCTGCCGGGCCGGTAAGATACGTATGCCCTTCGGTGCTTTGCCGTTGGACAGAAGCGCCATATTTCCTGACATTTCAAATATAGAGCTGATTTCAGGCACGGTCAATAGATTTCAGAGTGTGAACCACTTGAATGATTATCTGAGCATAGGGCCTTTTCTGTTCAGACGCGATACAGACAGTGACTTTGATAAGTCTGAGTTGCAGCTCCGACCGGGTAAGCAGAAGCGGTTTGATTTATATATCGATAGCAGATATGGCTGCAGCGAGATGAGCGTAGATGAATTTTATGATTTGCTGGGAATCGAAAAGGACTCTTTGCTTCCTCCCGAAAAGTGGCTCAATATGAAAGGCGTAGCTAACTGCAAGCCAATGGGCTATGACGCGCTTGTAGCAAAGGAAATGCTTGAAATAGAGTACAGCCCGACGCCGAAAGACCGGTGGCACAGCTCTGTCACGCGCTACTGAAGTGACTGACTGCTTCTGAAACGTACAAAGACTACTCAATACAAGAGATAAAATGAAACATCTATTGATAGCCATAGGAATTATGGTTTTACTTAGCACGTCAACGGGGTGCCATTCCCGTATTGACGGAATCAACGCTAATTACAGCGCGGTTGTAAATCCGATGTTAGCAGTGTGTTATCTGGACAATTTCTATGTACACCTGTAACTATCCTGATTCTCAGCAATATCTATAGATTGTAGTGTACTAATAGTGTACTTTTGGGTAAGATGGCGGCAAGCCGGAGCAAATGGATTTGAAATATTTGCCATTCGTTAGAGATCTTTAACTGCGCCGATTTGTGCCTTTTTACCGAACCTATATTCCATCAATAGCATTTGAAGTTCTCTCAAACAAACATCCTTGAAGCATCCAACAAGCCGCTTGATGAGATGTATATTACTGGGAAGATATGTCAAAAACCATAGTTTAATCGAATCAATTCGCAGATTTTTAGGATTGCATACCTTTAATCTCGCGAAAAATAGCTAACTTTGCATATTAAGCAGTAGTATGCGAAATGACCAAGAATATCACAACGACATAACGGCGGAAGCCGTAACCAAAAACATTGGAAACTCCAACGTAGTCGCTTTAAGGCTTTGGTCGGCCTCGCATAGCTACGCTGGAGTTTCTTTCTTTTCCATATTTAAGGACATCATGGCTAAGAAAACAAAGACATTCTCGCACGTAGGGGCAACTGAAGCGCTTGAACTACTTGGGCAACGCGGCTCGTCAGCCGATGAGTTTGTCTATGAATTGTTGCGGATTTTCGCTGACTGGGGCGACGGTCAGGTGCGCCGCACAAAAGAGGGTGCCGGGAATTTAGCCAAGGATGGACGCACGATTCTCGTTAAGGCTCTTAGTTGTGTGCTTGCTTATCGACCGATTGCCGATGGTACCGATATTTCGACTTCCTATGATGAAATCAACGCCATGCGCGAGGAACCTAAAATTGCAAAACGGCTTCCCCGCCTTTTCGTGGTCAGTGATGGTGTCAAGGTTGTGGCTTACGACCCCAAAATTAACGATTGGTACGAGAACAGCATTGACTTGCTCTGGAAAGACTTTGAATTTTTCACCCCGCTTGCCGGCATCGAAAAGATTCAGTTCTCTGAGGAGGCGGAGGCCGATGTCAAGTCTGCCGAACTGATGGCTAAGCTCTTTGACGATATTCGCCGCTATAACAATATCCGCGACCCGCAGACCGTTCATGAGCTCAACGTATTCATGTCGCGTCTGCTTTTCTGTTTCTTTGCCGAAGACACAGGGCTTTTCCCCGAGGAAAACCTGTTTACAAACACGCTCAAAACTCATACCAAAGAGGACGGCTCCGACCTCGGAGAGTTTATCGACCGTGCTTTCCTCGCGATGTCGACAAAAGACTCAGCCGTGTTCGATACCATCCCGGATCTTTACAAGGTATTTCCATATGTCAACGGCGGCCTTTTCAAAGAGCGTTACCCGATTCCCCACCTTTCGCGACGCGCACGCACATTGATACTCAACTGCGGTGAATACGATTGGAAGAATATTAATCCCGATATTTTCGGCTCGATGATTCAGGCTGTAGTAACGCCTGAACAACGCGCCGGACTGGGTATGCACTACACATCAGTCCCTAACATTGAGAAAGTAATTTGCCCGCTGTTTCTCGACTATCTTGAAGAAGAATTTGAAGCTGCAAAAGCCGAAGCACGAGAAAAGATTGCCAAGAGGATACATCCCGACCGCGCTACGCAGCGGCTTCGCAATCTTCTGGGGCGCCTCGCCAACATCAAGTTTTTTGACCCTGCTTGCGGCAGCGGCAACTTTCTTATCATCACCTACAAGCGTCTGCGCGAATTAGAGATTCGTATATGGCAGGCTATGCGCGATATAGCCAACATCGCTATTTTGCCGATGTCAGGCATCAGTCTGACACAGTTCTATGGCATCGAGCTTGACGAATATGCCTGCGATACGGCAACGCTCTCCCTTTGGCTCGCCGAACATCAGATGAACGTGAGGTTCCGCGACGCTTTCGGAGTGCAACCCGATACATTGCCCTTGAAACCCTCCGGCCAAATAGTTTGTGGTAATGCCTGCCGCCTCGATTGGGATACCGTATGCCCCCATACTCCCAGGAATGAAGTCTACATAATGGGGAATCCGCCGTACCTCGGCAGCAAACTGCAAGATGAATCACAGAAAGCGGATATGCAAATTGCCATGAATGGAACTGGTGTAGCTAAGACGGTTGATTATATCGCTGCATGGTTTTGGAAAGGGGCAAAATATATCAAAGGTACTAATGCCAAATATGCCTTTGTTACTACAAATTCGATTAGTCAAGGTGAACAAGTGGCTATGCTTTGGAAACCAATATTTGACCTTGGCGAAGAAATCTTCTTTGCTCGCACTTCTTTTAAGTGGAGCAATAATGCAAAGTACAATGCAACAGTGACGGTTGCTATCATTGGAGTTCAAAACAAAGACAATTCAGAAAAGAGACTATTTATAGAATCTTCTCATACAGAGAAAAAAGTCAAATCTATAAATCCGTATCTAACCGATGGAGAATCTATAATCGTACCAAAGGCAACTAAGGTTCCTAAAGGTATGCCAGAAGTTCTTTTTGGAAGTATGCCAAGAGACGGAGGGCACCTTATTTTTGAGCGAGATATTGCTGATAAAATTAGAGAGCAGTATCCTGAAGTTTCTCATTTCGTAAAAAGATATATGGGTTCTCAGGAACTTTTGCAAGATGTTGAAAGATATTGCTTGTGGATTGAGGACACTCCAGAAAATATTAAATTGGCAAACGCTGTACCCGAAATCAAAGCTCGCTTAAATGCTGTGGCTTCTGAGCGTGTAGCGAGTAATGCCCCAAGCACACAAGCCTATGCTAATAGGCCTCATATGTTTGTACAGAGAGCGTATCGACCAACGGAAGCCATAATTGTCCCTTCGGTATCTTCAGAACGTCGTGTTTATTTTCCAATAGGATATGTAGATAAAAACACTGTCGTATCTAATCTTGCCTTTGCAATCTATGATGCCGAGAAATGGTTGTTTGCGTTGCTTACTTCCAAGATGCACAATCTGTGGGTGAAAGCTGTTGGTGGCTCATTAGAAACACGAATTCGCTATTCAGCAACTCTCTGCTATAACACCTTCCCCTTCCCGAAGCTGACAACAGTTCAAAAAGAGGAACTGGAACGTCTTGCACAGAACATTCTCAATATTCGCGACGAAAACTTTGACATGACACTCGGCGAAATGTATAATCCGGAATCCATGCCGGAGGAACTGCGAGAGGCCCACCGGCAGCTCGACCTCGCCGTGGAACGCATCTACCGCCCCGAGCCCTTCACCTCCGACGAAGAACGCCTCGAACACCTCTTCAAACTCTACTCTAAAATGGTAAAGCATTAATCATGGATAAGACTCAACGAAAATTTTTAGCTGATTTACAATCTATATATAACCAATCCAAAAGTGTTAATAGAGGTTGTATGTGCCCACATTGTAAATCAAAGCCTATCTTTTCTCACGTCTTTACCCGCAATATTATTTTAAAGCCAATTTGCCCTGATTCAAAGATATACCTTTTTGAACCACAAAATTTAGTTAACATAGAAAAAGATGATATGCTTCATTATTCCCCACGAGGATTAAAAGAAGCTTTCGGCTTTAATGGGTTTTGTAGTTTTCATGATAATAGTGTTTTTGCAGACATAGAACCCAAGCACGGCGTAGTTGATTGGTCAAACATACGCTCACAATATTTACTATCGTATCGTAGTATTTGCAGAGAAGCTTTTGTAAATCGAGTTACGCGTGATGTAATATGGCATCAAATTAATTGTTCAGTATCTAACGATCCTAATTACCAAATTAGGAATTTATCAATACTCGTAAACCTCGATACTACGTTTGATAACATTGTAGCTTACCAGGAATTTCTGGAAAAAGGAGTGTTTAGTAAGGATTATTCCGAGCTTAAATTTCATTATATTGAATTGCCTTTTCAACTTGATTTATGCATTTCTTCTCCCATTAATGTTGTTGATGACAGAGGTCCTTGTTTCAAATTTTCTTTTCAGGAAACCAATTTGGTAAATGTTTTTCCGTATTTAGGCAAAACTATAATTATTATGGGCTATTCTGATAAATTTGAGAATAAATGGATGAACAATATCATACCGATGTTCAAATCGCCATATCCACATATTGTTAGTACAGCTTTCGTAGAACTTCTTTATAGAACTGAGCTGAACGCCATAGGCCCGAATTTATATAATCAGCTTGAGCCTGATATGCTTGAAGCTTTCTATTCGACTTACAGACTGGAAGCGAGTAATTATAGCTATAATATTGAAAATCAAATCCCTTGTCTATTTTACAAACCGCTGAAATCAATAATGCCTGACACATGGAAAACCTTGTAGAAGTACAATATGCCCAAACGGGCAAGTCGAGCAGTACCGATGAACTCGGTATGCGTGAAATGCAAACGATGGTTTACGCTCAACGCCATCGCCAACACTTGCTTGTGAAGGCTCCGCCTGCATCGGGCAAAAGCCGCGCCATGATGTTTGTCGCCCTCGACAAACTCGCCAATCAGAGTGTGAAAAAAGTTATTGTAGCCGTTCCTCAGCAGAATATTGGTCGCAGTTTCAAGGCCACCCCTTTGAAACAATATGGATTTTTTGAAGATTGGCGAGTGGCGCCGTATTGGAATCTATGTTTGGCTGCCGGGAGCGAGAACTCCAAGAAATCCATAGTCCGCGAATTTCTCGACCATCCGACGGCTACAAAACTCGTTTGCACCCATGCCACGCTTCTTAATTCGCTCAACGGCATTGATGCCCGCAAACTCGATAATGTATTCTTCGGCATCGACGAGTTTCACCACGGTTCGGCTGACGAGGACAACCGCCTCGGCACACTGATACGCCGACTGCTCAACGAAACATCTGCTCACATACTCGCTATGACCGGCTCGTACTTCCGCGGCGATGCAGTGCCGGTGATGCGCCCCGAGGACGAGGCTATGTTTCAGCCGACAATAAACTACAACTACTACCAGCAACTCAACGGCTACAAATGGCTGAAAAGCCTCGGCATAGGCTACAGTTTCTTCCGGGGCAATTATCTTACGGCTATTCCCGATGTACTCGATACTCACAAGAAAACACTTATCCATATTCCACACCCCAACAGCAAGACCGGGGCGTTTATGAATAAGCACGACCAAGTGGCTGAGATTATTAAATATATCGGTGTACTGGAGAGTCAGGATTACGACAACTTTATCTACCATGTGCGAACAGCTGACGGGCGACTCCTGAAAGTGGGCAATTTAGTGGAAGATAAGGCAGAACAACGCGCCGTATTGCAGTCCTATCTGCAACGTATGAATAGCCGCGACTCGCTTGACATTCTGATTGCTCTCGGCACTGCCAAAGAAGGTTTTGACTGGGAATGGTGCGAGCATTGTATCACCATAGGCATCCGTGCCTCGCTGACAGAGGTTGTTCAGATTATTGGTCGTTGTACCCGCGACTGTGAGGGCAAGACCCATGCGCAGTTTACCAACCTAATTCCTTGCCCGGATGCAGCACAGGATGATGTTTCAATGGCAGTCAACGATTTTCTCAAAGCTATATCCGCGTCATTGCTAATGGAGCAGGTTATGGCTCCCAAATGGAATTTCAAGACCAAGGTCGACAATGAAGACACGCCTGATAAGCCGAAGAAGCCGAGCGAGGATGACCACGTTATCGAAGTCAAAGGTCTGCCCGAACTCAATGACAAAACCAAAGCTATCGTCGAGAATGACCTTGACACCCTTGTAGCCACAACGCTGTCTGATAAAAACATCCGAGAAGCTATCATCGGAGAGGGTATGGCCGAAATGATAACTGAGGTCTATATCCCCAAGATTATCCGTGATATATATCCCGATCTTAATGAAAAAGAAGTCGATGCGGTGGCAAAGCATACTATCCTGACTATTGCCACACAGGGCGAGCAGGTTATAGGGCCTGATGATTCCGGCAATAAGTTTATCAAGATTGCAAACAAGTTCGTCAATCTCAATGACCTTGACATCAACCTTATTGCCGAAATTAACCCGTTCCAGCGCGCATACGAGGTTGTCAGCAAATCACTTACTCCCGAAGTGCTGCGCACCATTCAATATGTTATCGAGGATAAGCGCTCCGAGAAGCTGACTGACGAGGAAGCCATTTTGCTGTTCACAAAATATCTTCCCAAGTGGCGTGAGGAAAATCCCGGCAAAATAAAACCGGAGATAACCGACGGCGACCCATTAGCTCGGCGCATAGCTATTGCTATTGAACACCTAAGGCAACTAAAACGCAATAAACTCGCACAGCAGCAATGATCAACTGGGAAAAGGAACTCGAAAAGATATTTGATGACCCGCTCTTGGCCGATGTAACTGCTCCACGGAAGCGGACAACATCGAGCGATCGACTCATAGCCGGTTTTCAGGAGGTACTTGCCTTCTACGAAGCCAATGGTCGACTTCCTGAAGATACACCCGAAGAAGCCTCGCTTTTTCATAAATGGGTAGGGGTTCTGAAAAGCGAGAAGAAGATAGAGCGTTGTCGCCCGTTTGACGACCTCGGTATTCTTCCTAAGCCGGTTCAGACTGTGGAAGAACCGCAGCCTGAATATCATCGTGAACTGACGGAAGAAGAACAACTTAAGACAATTCTTAACGACCCGTTGTTAGCTGATATTGAGGTGGGGAATGACCTGGGGCTGTTTGACATACCCGAATATATGCGCCAACGCCTTGAAGCGCGGAAAGAAGCCGATTATGTTGGCAAACGTCGCCCTTGCGAAGACTTCGACAAGTACGCCGAGGGGTTTAAGGAGATTCAGCAAGGATTGAAATCGGGGAAATATAGGCTCGTCAAGTTCAGCGAGCCAAACCTGAAAGTCGGTCGATACTTTGTTGAACAAGGTATCATTGGTTATCTCGCTGCCTTTGAGCAAGAGGCCAAGAATAATCTTGGACGTGTTGATGGACGTACTCGTGTTATATATGAAAACGGCTCTGAGGCCGACATCAAATTCCGCACAATTACTAAAAATCTGTCTGTTGATGGTTACAGCATCATGGATTGTTCGGAAATGTCGTCCGAAGAATTTGAGAAGTGCTTCACTATTACTGATAAAGACGTTGAAAGCGGCACAATTTATGTACTCCGTTCAAAGTCTACCCGTCCTGAGATTGCTGCGCTTAAAGATCTTTATAAAATCGGCTTTACCGTTACCTCGGTCGAGAGCCGTATAGCCAACGCTAAGAGTGAGCCGACCTATCTTTGTGCTGATGTCGAAATTGTTGCAACATGGAAAGTCTACAATGTGAAATCTTCGACTTTCGAGGCTCTTATTCATAAACTTTTTGCTTCTGTTCAGTTACAGGTAACCGTTGACGGGCGCCGACCCCAAGAATGGTTCATGGTTCCGTTTAGGGTAATAGAGGAGGCTGTTAATGCGATTATATCAGGCAAATCAATTGAATATAATCCACAACTACACCAAATTACTTATCTTTAGAGATGAACATATGGGAATGACTATTGACGATATTAAGGCATTGATTGCGCCGGACGAGTCGCGGGCTCTGGAGCTAAAAAAGACAACCGGCGAACTGAAAGACGGTATGCACTCGGCGTGTGCGTTTCTGAACACCGATGGTGGTTGGCTGATTTTCGGTGTTGCACCGACTGGATTGAAGATTCTTGGACAGCAGGTTACGGATACGACTAAACGTGAGATTGCACAGGCCGTTGCCGGATTAGAACCCGCTGTCGATGTGAAGATTCATTACGTGGATGTGCCTGACCGTCCGGGAAATAAAGTGATTGCTATGCACTTTGACGGGTGGGTATGGGGAGAGCGTCCGCATACCTTCCACGGATGCCCTTATTATAAAGTCGAAAGCACAACGAAGGTAATGCCTCACGAGATGTACGATGAACGAATCCGTGCGCATCAGCCTCAGATGTATGCGTGGGAGCGTCAGATGGCAGATGGTATTACGCTTGCCGACTTGAACGAGAAACATATCAGAGGGTGCATCCGACTTGGCGTTGAGGGTGGCAGGATTCCTGCAAGTGCAATGAGTGCGCCGATCGGCGATACGTTGGCGAAATGGAATCTGTTGAAAAACGGCAATCCGACCAATGGAGCGGTGATGCTTTTCTCAAACAATATCGAAGAGTATCCGCAGTTCCGGCTTCGGATGGCCCGGTTTTTGGGTACGGATAAGAATGAGTTTATCGACAACCAACGTGCAGAGGGCAACTTCTTCGACCTGCTTGACGCAGGTATGGCTTTCTTCTTCAAGCACCTCAATCTCAGCGGAAAGATTACAAACCACAGCCTTCAGCGCGAGGAACGGCTTGAAGTGCCGTATCACGCTTTGCGCGAAGCTTTGATCAACAGTCTGTGCCATCGTCAATGGGAGAAGCATAATCTGACAGGAAGTATCGCAATCTACGACGACCGCATAGAGATTGCCAACCCCGGCATATTTCCTCCTCAAATCTCGCCTGAATCCATTAAAGAGCCGCACGAATCATACCCCTACAATCTGAAGATTGCCGAAGCTCTTTACAAATCAACCTATCTTGAAAGCTGGGGTTCTGGAGCCAAACGCATAATGGATGCCTGCCGCGAACAAGGCGTTGAGGAACCCACATGGCGTTGGGACGGAGGCTTTGTAATCGTATCCTTCAAACGACCGACAAGGAACGTGGCTTCCCAAGAAGCCATCAAATCGAGTGGCGAAGGAAACGGCATACAAACAGGCTATTCCGCCAAAGGAAATAAAGAAACCAAAGAAAATCCCAAAGAAACCAAAGAACTCCCCAAAGAAATTATTGACGCAATCAATAATCGCGATTTGACGGAAGTTCAACGCAATCTGCTGTCTCTGATTATAGCAATGCCCTCCATAACATTGTCCAAGATGGCGGAAGAATTGAATTTGACCATAGATCAGGTGCGGACTTTGAGAAAGAAAATGGAAAATAAAGGTGTATTTCTTTGTCGTAAAGGAGCAACAAAGAAAGGCACCTGGGAAATAAAATTTGAATGACTATGACTGTTGAACAACAAATAGACCAAGCGGCAGAAGACTTAAAAAGCATTTTGTGTCAGTCCGCGAAATCTCGCCAAGAAGCCCAACGCATAAGCGATATATTGGACTCAATTGGCTATCAGCTTAAATCAGCTAATTCCACATTGACAGGAAACTTTTCCAAGGCTACTTTGGAAAGTATGGTGTCAAAGATGTATGCCGAGAAATCAAGGTTATAATGGTTGGGGTGTTCTCCCTCGAAAAATCTTCCACCGATTGATTGTTCCTGCAATCAGCCAGATGACTGATTGGCACATCAGTCAGCAAGTCTACTGGCAATCTTTCCTGTCATTCATCCATAAGGCATAACATCCATCTGCTCATAAGTTCATTCAGACATCTGTTCATACATATGTACATCCATACGTTCAGATGTTCATACGTCAATACGTTCATACATCAATACATTAGTACGTACATACGTCAATACATACTAACAGCATCTTTGCAATCAAGACTTCAACAAACAACTGTCTGTAGTAATGTGTATTAACCGAATTACAATCTCGAAAGCATTTTATATAGAACGTAGAGATATATCAACTATCTTTCGTCAAATCTTATTCTTCCTCATTGCATGCAGATGGATTTTGCCAATATTGATGTTCCAAGTAATTGAAACAGTCGGCTATCCCGATTACAGTTACCTTTCATATATGGAGCCTATTGTAATTTGGTGCTATCAAGCCTTCTGATTCTGTAGGTCGGGACGGAATCCGTCGGGATTCTGCAAGTTATGTTTTGAGCTGCATGAAATTGATTTTGCAGCTCAAAACCCTTGCAGTAT
>JAGBIJ010000043.1 GCA_017935045.1 Muribaculaceae bacterium | reverse complement strand
CTTCATGGTGGAAATAGTCATCATCGTATTCAGCATAGAAGAAATTATCCTTGATGTATTTGGACTCACATTCGGAGTCGCAGAAATAAGCTTCTGCTTCAGAATTGTATGTAGCATCCACTTTCACAACCCATTTACCACAGGCATCACACTGGGAACAATCCTCCCTGTGGTGGTATTCTCCTTTGCTTTCAATCCAAACGAAATCCTCCAGATTATCCACATCTACAGATATTTCCTGCCCATGATAATAGCAGATTCGCGTCTCATCACAGTTGTAGTCATGGTACTCATCATAAGCTTGATCATCCTCGTCATCGTCGTAATCACCTTCCAGATTTAGGTCAGTGGTATCAAGACAATAATCATAATGGCTGTCAGCATAGTTGTAAGCAGTATTCCTATCATATTCGTAGTATTTGAAAGAATCCTGATATGACAGAGTGTCGTATGTGTCAAGGTCGCATCTGATTGAGAACTTTTTATCTGCAAGAGATGTCCCGTCATTAGCTACAAAAGCTCTTGCTTCAGAACAACCTGCTCCAATCTGTTTATAACCGTCGATATAACCTCCCTTTATACAGAGGTCAACGAGAAGACGTTTCAGAACTTCATTGGATTCTTTGGCATACTGTCTTTCAAGCAGTCTCCATTTTTTGCCGGTTTCATCAATTACATCGGTGAAGATGATAGCTCTTGCAAGCACATATCCGTCTATGTCAAGCAGATAAGCAGCTTTAGCATCAACGGATTCTTCATAAAACGAATGTCTGTCTCTGTCAACCATACAGCTGCATCCATTGAAATCTTTACAAGCACAGCCATCGTAGATCAACTTGAAGTTATCATCTACATGAAGCACGACGTTTGGGGTCTTACCGAAAGTGTAAGTCTGCCAGTCCTGAGTAAACTCTTCCGAAAGCCAGTTTATAACCTGCTCGGAAAGAATCTGACCTATTGCCGTTTCCTTGATGATGGAGGTAAAGAATTTCCCTGCCTTCATCTTATACACACGGTCTGTCTTGGTGTTGACATATCTGACTGCCTTTTTATCGAAGTCCTCGCATAATCCTTCCATGTGGTCGGTTTTATATTGAGCACTCCAGTAGGTGTTGCCAATCAGGATTACCTTGTTCGGGAGATTGGAATCGGTTTTACCGGATTCCCGGATATATCCCAGTACAAGATGTTTGAGTTCAGCCATGTTTCTGATGTGAAGCAATGACCAGTCGTTGTGTTCCCTGCAATACTTTATCAAGGCAGGATTCTTGATGTGTTGGAGCAGTATTTTATTTTTTCTGCTCTTGACACCGTTGCCATGCGATTCTATACCGAAAAGGTATTTGAAATCGTCATAGTCTCGAATATTGAACAATAACATTTTTTTTCAATTTTGAGGTTTTACAAAAAGAGAGGGAGACAGGCCACCGGTTAAGATGACTTGCCTCCCTCTTCGAAAGGTAGTGCTATGTTTCAAGCGTTCATATGAAGGGAATATACAGAGTGTCTATTACCTCCATGAGTTTACGAGAACCTTCTTTCGAGGCGTCGTTTCTGGGATCCACGCTGCGTTTATTGTCAGCGTATTCTCGGAGAACTGCAACGATAGTCCTGAACAGGGTCTGTTGCAAAGTTCGGTGCATTGTGGTACAGGATTGGGCGAATTTTCTTTCATCCCAGCCCATATCATTGATTGCGGCTTCCAAAGCCATTGCAGCTTTGTACTCACGCGATTGTTCTAAGTTGTCCATATTAGAGCGTGATTGTGAGACTCCCTGCTACTTGGCTTGTTTTCATGTAAGGTTCAATGTCAATGTCTGAATGAGCCTCTTTGAAGTCTGCCAATGAGAAGGAGCTTCGGGTTGTCGGTAATTTACGAGTGATTCTCATGGTTTCAGTACACCAAGATTTGATGTCCTGAGCTTCCATGAGTGAGAGTATTCTGGCCTTGATGCTGTTGAGTCTGGTTTCAGCATCGGTTTTGGCCTGAATGAGTTTCCTGATGGCGGATTCCTGAGATTTGATGTCCTCCGGAATTGCGTAGGGATTTGAGAACTGTTGTCCGATGGAGTCAGTGTAGAGCAAATCTTTCACTATCTCCGAGGGTATTCTGACAAGTTCGATGAAGTCAGAGATATGATCGAAGCTACCATCCTTCTTTGCTTTGTTGCGGATATGAAGGATAAAGATACGTCTTACCTTTGCCTTTTTGTTCTGCAATTCAAACAGATAGGCATAGATTGAGAGTTGCCAACGAGCTTTTTCTCTCTTGTCGGGAGTCATTACCCCATAGGTTTTGATGTCTCCAATATCGAAGGTGTTCTCATCAACACGATATACCTTGTCAATCATGGAGGCGTAGTTCTCATCATCGGTTATGAGATATTCCGAGGTTTCATGTACCAGACCGTTTTCAGAAGTCAGACCTATGTAATCTGCAACTTCTTGCGTTCCGTCGTTCTCCCAATCCATATCGAATGCTTCTATGGATTGATGGGCTAAAGTTCCGTATTCCGCTGCCTGTTTGATTATGGCCTCTGGAATACCGGCGTATGTGTCAGGGAATAATTGACGTTCCAACATCCCTGTGATACCTGAGAGATATTTGTCTTTCTCTGGCAGGTAGTAGGTGTGATTCTCCGGATTGAATACCACACTACATTGTTTGAGTTCTATTCGTTTTGTAGCCATGTTGTTATGCTGCGTTTAATAGCTCTTCTTTCCGAGCGGTGAAAAGAGCCAAGATTTGTGGATTGTTTGCTACCTCCGGATGCTGCTGATAAAGCGACATAAGTTCCTGAGTAGAGTTGGCTGCATTGATGGCCTGTCTTATTCCATCATAGCGGTCGTTGGATTTACGCTTTCTCGTTTTTACGGGAGTTGCGTTCTGCTGTGGTTCTTCAGTGCTTGATTCCACGGTTTCAGGCATATCTTCCCCGTTATAGAGGTAGATTCCTAATCCGAACATTGCCAGTGTTTTCGTGAGGCAACGCATTATCGCCTTGTTGATGTCAAACATGGTGGCAGCTTCTACCTTGCGGTTTTCATACTGCTTCGTTGTTTTATTCCATACCTGATATGTGTAGGCTTCAGTTTTCATTGCCTTGTTAGCTCCGTCCATAACCGGTAGCCACATGGAATATTTCAGACCATCGGCCTCTACTTCCGTAAAGACCATGATTCCGACAGATGGATCCACGAAATATGGAAGTCCTGTCTGGGGGTTCTTAACAACATTATACGTTGCGGTGGGATAGACCTTCTTGAATTCGAGCCAAGCATTGCTCCAACTCAGATAGGTCAAACCGTTTTTCTGCTCTGTCTTATCGTTTACATTGAGGGATGATAGCTGATTGAATTTATCAGCCACCTTTTTCTCGTAGTCCTGATTACCGGTGAAAGCCATAGGAGCCATTTCGAAATCTTCTGAACTCATTGTTATATGATTTTGAAGGATTTGACAAAAGAAAAGAGACTCCACACTTTGAATTTTAGTGTAGAGTCTCCCTTCGTTGATTGATTAGTTCAGGAACCAGCTGTAGGAGTCATCGTTGCCGTTGAGGGCGTTAGCTATTCCTGATGCGAATGTAGTGCAGTTGGCATTTCTCTCAATCCAGAGGTCAGAATATGAATTCTTGACCGCTTCGTTGAGTAGATTCATAAGCTGCCAACATGAGATCGAGCCATCACCATCACCCATACCGAAGTTGGGATTGGAGATATATTGCTTTGTCGCTGCGTTCACTACCGAGTCTCCTAGGAGAATCTGAGGCAGTGCTTTCTGCTGAGTATTGGGGAGAGCCTGATATAAGCGAAGTCTCCCGATTATCTTGCAGAACTGTTCCTGTGAAAGCCATGTGTTGTTCAGGGCTTCAAGGTTGTAGAGAGTGGATTCCTTTACTTCGTTGAACCGGTTGAACAGTTCAAACGCTTTCTGGAATATATCTGCTTCTGTCATGCAGAGCAGATTGTCTGATACGCCGTCTGTGGTAAGCATCATATTGGAGCAGACACGGACACGAAATCCGATGAATACTCTGAAATGCTGTGGGTTCTGGCGAGCATAGAGTTTATCCTCCGCATAGCTTCGTGTTCCACCGATTGTCAGTGAAACCTGTTGGCCGTTTATTGAGGATGTGAGGGTCGTGATGTGGGCTATCCATGCAAGACGCTGATAGAATATGGTCTTTTCATCGTCTCTAAGTTCGGATGCCTTCTTGTGTTGAGCTGAGGGGATTCTGCCAATTATCGGATGGCTGCATCTTGTCTCTGCTGTCGTGATATTCCCGGCACCGAAGATAACCTCCGCTGCCTTTCGTGTTGTCTCGACGAACTTCTGATGTGAGATTGTCAGAGAGTTATCGCTGAACGTGGGGATGATGTTCTTGGAAGTCAATTCCTCCATGCTTATCTCGTTGGAGGGGCCTTCGATGAAGTTGGGATGTCTTTCGGTATATGGGTCATGCAGACCTTCCCGAACTTCCCATGTCGGTTGTGTGATGATACCGTTGTTGGGTACCACCACTAATGAGTTGTTTGCCATGTTGAATGGGTTTTACATGATTAATATTCTCTGTCTGAAAAAGAAAAAGCCAAAGGATAGAATTACTTTATCAGTTTTTTCATATCTTCTAACTTTTTCCACGATTTTAGGAGGTTTAAGATAACCTCGCTAAGAATGATTGCCACGCTTAATTTCTTCACGCAGCGATAGGTTGGTCTGGCTGGGGAGTTTCCTCTGCCAGAGGGGTTGATGATGTGGCTTTACGGGTGCCACGGAGTTTGCTGATTAGGTCAGCGACCATTGCCGATGCGATTACAATCTCACTGGCATTCCCTATAAGGGCAATAGCTTTAAAAATTTTATTCATTTGTTCTTCGATTGATTATATATGTGTTACTATATTCATTATTACATATATAAGGCTTTCAGTAAGGTTTCAAAAGGGCAATAAAAAAGGTGGATAATCCGAGCCTCACAGCCCAAATTATCCCATGATTAATAAAATATCTCAATTAGAAAAATGTACATTCATAAGGATTTCAAGGGATGCTTACCTTTATATTCCTACGAATGTAATCCGCACCCGGTATTTTGAGATGATAATTTATATGCTGCCTGTTTTTTAATTGTCTGAAAATGTGTATCTTTGCATTAAGATTCGCATAGGCTCGCAACACAGCAAATTTGCAATACGCTGATTATCAAGAGAGGGAGACAATCAATTTTTTTGTCTATACCGATTGCGTACAGGCGCTATCTATAGGGCAACGTCTTGTGATTCAGGATGTTTTCCACCAATACAAAAAACAGTGTAATTGCAGGATTCATCGTGACTGCCGCGCTCCCTCCGAGGGAGCGGGAGCGCGTGGAATCGTGCGATTTTTTTGTTTTTAGACCTTTGGAATTAGATTTTACATATATGAGGACTTATCTGCTACTGATTGCCCTTGGCGCCGCCCTGACAGCGGGCGCCAGGGAATTGAGCCCGGAAGAAGCGTATGCGCGTATGCGCAGCGTACCGGGTCTGAAAGGCGCGCCGGCTACCGTCGCGCCACAGGTGCTTCACGCCGAGAAGGGAGTGTATTATGTGTTCGGCCGTGCCGGAGAGACCGGCTACGCCATCGCCTCGGCCGACGACAGGGCGCGACCGCTGTTGGGATACAGCGATTCGGGCACATTCGACGCCGGCGCCATGCCGCCGCAGATGCGCTGGTGGCTCGACAACTACCGGGCAGAGCTGGCGGCATCGGCTTCCGACGCGCCTGCCGCGACAGTCACTGACAATTACAGCGTATGGTCTCCGGTAACGCCGCTGGTAACATCGAAGTGGGACCAGATGGAACCGTACTGGAATCTCTGCCCTGCCCAGAGGGACGAGCGATGCGTGACCGGATGCGTGGCCACAGCCATGGCGCAGATAATAAATTTCCACCGATACTTCCGCGGCGCCGGGGTCAAGACCTACAATCCGGGGTTTGCCTCAGATCTTACGATGGACTTCAGCCAGATACAGATAGATTTCGCCCTTCTGCGCGACACTTACGACACCACGGCCAGCGAGGAGGAGAAGGCAGAGGTGGCCAAGCTGATGCTGGCATGCGGCATAAGCGTGGAAATGGATTACGGGACATCGGTCAGCGGCGCCATGAGCGAGAAGGTGCCCGGCGCGCTCGCCACATATATGGGTTACGACTCCAAGTCTACCTATCAGCTTGAGCGCACCGCCTACAGCACGCCAGAGTGGGAAAGCCTGATTTACGATGAACTGAAAGCGGGGCGTCCGCTCTACTATTCGGGCACGGCAGTAGGCGGAGGGCATGCCTTCGTATGCGACGGCTACGACCGCGACGGCCTTTTCCACTTCAACTGGGGCTGGAGCGGCATGTCTGACGGCTATTTCGCACTCTCCGCGCTCAGTCCGTCCTCTCAGGGCGCCGGTTCATACGAAGGGGGCTACAATGCCAACCAGGCCGTGGTACTCATCCGTCCGCAGATGCCGGAGGGGGAGGTGTCGCCATTCGACATCCGCGGCGGCATCTCGCTGCGCAACGGCCGTATCACTTTCCGGTATTCTCCGGGAGTAATCAACGAAAACGTCATGGCCGAGCTGGGCTATTCCGTCTGCAATGCCTCTGGCGATGTAGTGAAGGAAGCCCAGCTGCACGAATATAATTTTACCCGTCCGGCCAACACTACCGCCGACACCAGGGCCGACGAATTTTCAGATATCACGGAGGCCGGCAGCTATACGGTATATCCGGTATGGCGGAGTAAGGGAGACGATGACTGGCAGCGCACATCGCGCCTGCAACGCTATGCGCCGGCCCTGACCTTCGACGTGGCCGATGGAGCCGCAGCCAATTTCGCCGAGCAATATCCGAAATGGGATCTGCAACTGTATGGCGCCAATGATGTGAATCTGGGCGCCGCATCGCCCAAGCTGAGTTTCACTGTCGTGAACAACGGCGAGACGGAGTTCAACGAGCCGGCCGGCATATCTTTGTGCGACAAAGACGGCAATCTGGCCTACAGGCTGCATCTCGACGGCTGGCCCTGCTCCAACACCGGCCAATTCAACTATACGGTAGTGGTGCCGTCTGGCGGCAACCGCGCCTTGAGCATACCGCTGTCGGCCGACAATGTGGAAGCGGGCGACTATACCCTGCACCTTACTGACTGCCGCCGCGAGATAATAAGCGCAGGCATACCCGTAAAGCTGCGCAATTTCCACGAGAGCATCGAGGACTACGGCGATGTCAACGTCCTGAACATAAACGATATGCCCGACATTATAGTAGCCGGGGAGCCGCTCGCCTGGCAGGTAAGAGTCAACTTCAGGCAATCGCTGGATTTCCATCCGGGTTACCGGTTCTACCTGCCCGACACCGATCAGGTGGTCTGGCAGAGCGAGACCACGGCAGCTGAGCGGATGGAGCCTTATACCTATCTGCATTACCCGCTTCCATCCGTCACTCCGGAGTTGAAATTCGGTCTGTATGATGTTGTCATCACTGACGGCGACCGGCAAGTGTCGCCACGCCACCGCGTGCGTTTCTCCGGCAAAGCGGGAGGCATCTGTTACATTCCCGGTCAAATCTACCGAGAGGCCGAAGTCTGCGCCGGCGGCGACTACCGGGGGGACCTCTCTATTCCTGCCGAAACAGAAATAGAGGGTACACTCTACTACGTCAGCGCGGTAGCCGAAAATGCTTTCAAGCATTGCTCGGGACTGACGTCGGTAACCCTGCCGCCATCAGTCGTCACGGTAGGCCGCAGCGCTTTCGACGGTTGCTACGCGCTGAGAGCCATCATGGCCGGAGGCGTGACCGCGCCGTGGCCAAACATACTGTACAGCGCCCCCGGCCTCGACCCTGAGCTGGCGGTCTATGTGCCGGCGGCGGCCTATGACGTCTACGCCCCTGCCCACCGCGCCTATCGTCTGTATGCCGCCATACAGAGCCTGGAGCAGCCTCAGACCGTACAGGTGGAAGCCAACCATGAGACACAGATACGCATAGCCGTTACTCCGGCGGACAAGCCCGTGGAGCCGCGATTTGCGGTTACTCCGGCCTCGGATATCGCATCTGTAAGCACAGAGGGCGTCTGGGAAAACGGGCAGATAACGCTTACCGTCAAGGGACTCCGACCGGGTCAGGAGACTTTCATCCTGACTTCGGCGCAGCCCGGAGTCGCTCCGCTGAGTCTGACCGTAGATGTGGCCGAAGACAGCGGTATAGGTTCCGTGAAGACTGAAAACGGCGATACACTCTGGTGGACAATCGACGGGCTGCAGCTGCGCCGCAAACCGGAGACACCGGGCATCTACATCACGGTGCGCGACGGCCGCAGAGTCAGGACAGTCGTCCGCTGACCGGCGATGACAAAAAAAATCGGGCATCCGTAACAGGGTGCCCGATTTTCGTATATGGATATCGGATTATTTGTCGAGACCGCGCAGGCGGAGCAGAGCGGCTGCGTCAGGCTTGTGGCCGCGGAACTTGACGAAGAGCTTCATCGGGTCCTCTGTGTCGCCGCTTTCCAGGATATTTTTCTTGAACGAAGCGGCAGTCTTGGAATCAAAGATACCTTTCTGCTCAAACAGCTCCCATGCATCGGCCTCAAGCACCTGTGCCCAAAGATAGGTATAATAGCCGGAGGCATAGCCGTCATCACCGAAGATATGCTTGAAGTAGGGCGAACGGTAACGGAATGTCAGCTCGTCGGGCAAGCCTATCTGCTTGGCATAGTTACTCTCGAAATTGGCCACGTCGACATTCTCGCCGTCGCAGCGTCCCCATGCGAGGTCGAGCAGGGCGGCAGCCGCAAGCTCGGCAGCGGTAAAGCCCTGGCCGAACTGGCCTGATTCCTTCAGTTTGCTGATAAGCTCGTCGGGTATGGTCTCGCCTGTCTTATAATGCTTTGCATAGACTTTGAGCACCTCGGGAGCTGTGGCCCAGTGTTCGTTGATCTGAGAGCATAGCTCGACATAGTCGCGGTCTACGTTTGTGCCCGCCAGCGAGCGGTAAGGAGCCTGCGTAAGCATGCCCTGCAGAGCGTGGCCGAACTCATGGAAGGTAGTCTCCACCTCATCGAGGGTGAGCAACGACGGATTTTCGGGTGTGGGGGGAGTGAAGTTGCCTACATTGTAGACGATAGGACGGCGTGTCTTGCCGTCGCCATAAAGGCCGGCGCTCTGCAGCTGCTCCATCCATGCGCCCTGCACCTTGGTGTCGCGGGGGAAATAGTCGGTCATAAAGACGGACACGTGCTTGCCGTCTTCGTCCTTGATATCATAGACGGTAACCTGGTCCATATACTTGGGAGCATCGGGCATTTCCTCAAACTTGATGCCGTAGAGCTTCTCGGCGCAGTAGCGCAGACCGTCGAGGACGTTGTTCAGCTCGAAGTAAGGCTGAATCTCCGCCTCGCTGAAATTATATTTCTCATTCTTGACTTTGCCGGAATAGTAATAATAGTCCCAGGGAGCGATCTTAAATCCGCCTCCGTTGCGGTCTACGTAAGCCTGCATCTCGGCTACCTCTTCCTTGACTTTGGCCTTGGCCGGCTCGTAGACCTTCATCAGAATCTCCTCGGCGGCCTCCGGAGTGCCGGCCATCACGCGCGAGGTCATCATCTGGGCGAAATTGTCGAATCCCATGATTTTAGCCTTTTCGGCGCGGAGCTTGATGAGCTTCTCGATGACGGGGATATTGTTGGTCTCTCCCGTGGAGGCCAGCGAAGTGTAGCCCTTCCACATGGCTTCGCGCAGACCGCGGCTGTCGGCATATTGGAGTACCGGCAGACGGCTGGGAGCGTGCAGCGTGAAGACATAGAGTCCGTCCAGCCCGCGTTTGCGAGCCGTCTCGGCAGCGTTGGCGACTACACTCTCGGGCAGGCCGGCAAGGTCGGCCTTGTCATAGACCACTATAGAGAAATCATTGGTGGCCTTGAGCAGATTTTTGGTAAACTGCATGAAGAGTTTTGAAATCTCGTCGTTGACGCGCACCAGCTCCTTCTTCTTTTCGGGGCTGAGAGCCGCTCCCTGCTCGGCGAACTGGCGGTAATATTTTTCTACCAGGCGCTTCTGGACAGGTGTGAGCTTCGATTTTTTCAGCCCGTCGTAGACAGCTTTCACGCGTGCAAAGAGCTTGTCGTTTAGCATCACGTCGTTGGAGGCGGCGTTGAACATCGGGATGAGAGTCTCGCCCAGCTCGGAAATCTCGGCTGTCTTCATGGCCGAGTCGTAGTGGTAAAAGACACCCTGCACCTTCTCCAGCGTCGGAGCCAGATTCTCAAGCGGGAGAATGGTGTTCTCAAACGTAGGTGCGTCCGGATTGTTGACGATTTTGTCGAGGTTGGCTTTCTGCTCCCTGACTCCGGCCTCGGCAGCCGGCACGAAGTCTGCTACGGTAATCTGCTCGAATGGAGGAATCTCGTAAGGTGTCGTGTAGGGCTGCAGGAAAGGATTGACCCTGTTGTCAGCGTTCATAGTGACTGGATTTGCGGCGGCCACGCACAGCGCGATGGCAGCGGCGGTTAGAAACTTGTGCTTCATTGGCAATTTATAATAATAGGTTAGTGAATATCGGCATTATCCATTAGGGCCGGACTCTATGGCGAAGCGAGCCACGACCGGATAGTGATCGGAGCTTCGCAGCCGCCCCCGCTTCACGCTTATGGCGCGGATAGGGCCGCGGTAGAGTATCTGGTCGATATGGAAAAACAGATGATGCTTGTTGTAGGTAATCATCGGGCCGAACCCGGCATCGCAGTAAGCGTCGCGCAAGCCGGCCGAGCGCACGGTATTGTAAGCCCAGGAGGCGGGCACGTCGTTGAAGTCGCCGCAGATGATAAGCGCCCCCGGAGTCTTGCGGGCGTAGTCAGCCACTGCTTCCGCGGCACGCGCGCGTATGGCAAACGCGGCCTGGAGCTTTTGGCTTACCGAGCCTTTCAGCTCCATGAAGCTTTCTGCAAACGCTCCGTTGTTGGCTTTGTCAAGTATCTCGCGCTCTCCGTCGGAGAGAGAATAGGAGGGCATGTGGACATTCAATATGGTAAGCGGCAGCCCCTTGATGTCTACCTCGTATGACTGATACATGAAGAAATTCATCTGCTCAGGGTAAGCCACGTGCTTGACCTTAACAGGATATTTCGAGAGCAGCATCACGTCGATATTGGCATTGTTGACCTGATAGGGATATATGGTGTTGACACTGTCTATCTGCTCCTGTGTGGCCACGCCTATGCTCTTGGTAGCATTCAGGCCGTACTGTTCCTGCAGACATATCAGATCGGCGCCGCTGTGTATGATATAAGACAGTGACCGCGAATAATCGGCGTCGGGATGCTCCAGATCGCCGCAATAAAGGGCATTGAACGTCATAATCCTGAAGGTACGCAGTCCTGTCTTCGAGGTATCAGGCATATTGATGGGACAGACTACACTCATGGCGGGAGCGGCTATCAGCAATGCCGCCATGATTCCTACGGTCATGATTTTGTCGCGGACTATGGCCCACCAGGCCAATGCGGCGACAAGCGAGATAGTCCACAGATATGGCAATCCGAGGCAGAAAATAGAAGGGACGGCCCACAGCTCCGGATCTATATGGCCGGCCAGACCGGCCATGACTGTGCATACGATGAGAATCCATGTGAGTATCTGAAGTACCGAACGGCCGGTAAAGGTCATTATGCGTGCCGAAAAATGAAGACGCCTTATGCCTCGCTTCTGAGATTCTCCGCGGTATGACTGGTCAGTGCGCTTCATTTCGTAACTTTTTGCGACAGCCGGCGGAGCTCATCGCGCTCCTTCGACGTCAGGGAATTGAATCCGGATATGCGTATCTTGTCAAGCAGACTGTCAAGGCGTTCGGCATCGAGACGGTGCTGCTCGATTACCGACACTACCTTTCTGCGGCGCGAGGCGGTAACTCCGGCGTGCCGCCGCTGATTATGCCCCGAGATGCCGAAAATGTCCACGCCGCGGCGCAGCAGCAGTCCCTGCACGCAACCAAACAGTACTCCGCCGATGTGAGCCACTTCGCCGCCGCTGTTGCCTCCGCCCAGACCGAGAAAGCCGAGCGCTATCATGGCTATGGCCATCCATTTGAGCCGGACATCGCCTATAAAGAAAAGATGAAAGGTGTAATCGGGACTGCGGAAAGCCGTCAGAGTCATCACTGCCATAACCGATGCCGAGGCGCCGATAAGCACGGAGCCGGGAGGGCATAACGACGGGAACCACAGGCCGCCGGCCAGATACAGCAGTCCGCCGCACAGTCCGCCGCACAGATAGGCTCCCAGCAGATGGCGGGGACGCAGCGTCTCCAGCAATATGGAGCCGAACCAGAGCAGCCAAAGCATGTTGAACAGCAAGTGCAGGAACTCGCGGTGGGTCACCATGTAGGTAAGCAGTGTCCATGGGCGCCTCAGCCACGCTCCGGCGGCTCCCGGAAGCTCCAGCCACACGGGCAACGCGAGCCAGCCTGAAACGCCGAGCCTGACGCCGATACCGGCTACAGCCATCGCAACGAAAACCACGCAGTTGACGCCTGCCAGCCACGCCAGAATGTTGCGGCGCCGCATTATATCAATAACGCCGGCCATGGAGAATATGCTTTTTGTGCCAGTAAATCAGGAAAGGTATGGCAAAAAGCATACCTCCCAGATGGGCGAAGTGAGCTACCATGCTGGCTGTGCCGGTAATGCCGAAGACGAACTCCAGCACCGCGTAGCCAGCAACAAGATATTTGGCTTTGATGGGAATCGGAATGAAGAACAGGTACATCGGCACATTGGGGAAGACGCAGCCGAAGCCGAGGAGCAGACCGAATATCGCGCCCGAAGCGCCGATGGTCAGCAGCATGTCGGCATATTGCGAGGCCAGTTCGCGGGCATGCGCCGGATCGCGGGCAAGGATGTCTTGAATCATAGCCCCGCTCATACCGTTGGCTTCGGACAGAGAGGACACCATGGCTTCGTTGAACGAGAGCGACCAGACGGCTTCCTGAACAAAAGCGGCTCCCAGACCGCAGGCAAGATAGAAGATCAGAAACCGGCGCGTACCCCATGTGGCTTCCAGTATGCGCCCGAACATATAGAGGGCGAACATATTGAAGAATATGTGGCCTATGCCGGTCCCGGAGCCCAACGGAGCCTGAAGGAACATATAGGTAACGAACTGCAGGGGGTTAAACGAACCGCTGCCCCAATAATGCAGTCCGAGATAATCATAAATGGTGTCGCCGAACGAGGGCATGACGCTGCACAGCAGCCAAAGCCCGATGTTTACGATGAGCAGATTTTTCGTCGCCGGCGGCAAGCGAAAAAAATTTCCGGTATTTCTATCATTGACAAACATAGCGCAAAATTAACAAAAAAATCAGTATTTATCCCTCCCCTTACCCGGTTTTACCATATACGACAACATTTTTTAAGGTTTAATCCGAAAAAACGGCTTGATAATTTGTTATTTCTTTGGGAAAGTCGTATATTTGCCCAATTATTTTTTAAATCTCAAATCACTGATTATGAACAGAACAGAATTAGCTAACGAAATCGCCGCCAAAGCCGGTCTGAACAAACTCGCCGCCAAGGCAGCGCTTGATGCATGTCTGGAGTCTATCGCACAGGCTCTGGCCAACGAAGACAAAGTCGCTTTGCTGAACTTCGGTACTTTCTCCGTAGTGGAGAAGGAGGCCCGCACCGGCATCAATCCCCGTACGAAGGAGAGAATCCAGATTCCCGCCCGCAAGGTCGTGAAATTCAAACCCAGCGCCGACCTCGGCAAGTAACGCCGACGACATACGCTTTAAGAGGATGCACCGCAACTTGAACCGGCGCATCCTCTTTCTTTTTTGTTGCGGCTCTTTCAGAAGATTATCTGGAAGCGCGTCTGTATGGCGCCGAGATTGATGTCCGGAGCGCCGGCCTTGTCGAAGCGGTGGGTATAGCCCAGGCGCAGACGCCATATCATATACTTGTTTATATACCAGTTGGCAGTCAGATTGACGTCGCTGAGGCGTCCGCCTAAGATACCGGCTTTGGCACATGACGTGTTGGTATAGTTGTAGCCCAGCACAAATTCCAGACTCTTGGGAGCCGGAGTGGCTATTCCTGCGTCGGCATGGGAATAGCGGTAGTCGCCGCCGATGGCCAGGCAGCGCAGCAGCGCATAGGCGCCATAAGCAGTATAGGCAGGCTGGTCATACTTGCGGTTAAGGCGGAAATAGTAGTACTGGCTCTCCAGAGCAAGCGGACCGTGAGCCAGCAGCAGCTCGGGAGTGAACTTGACCATAGACGAGACATCTCCTACAGTCGCGCCTACGGCGTTGACCTTGTTGACACGCGTCGGGAAGTTGGCCGAGATGGAGTAGGAATGATGGTTGAGATCCTCATCTGCGTCATACTGCGCCGAGCCTGCGGCAAAGGAGAAGCCGACCTGGGCTATGTCTCCGCCACTGCGCACGGGACGCCAGACGAGGCGCGTCATGCCGCCGTAGCCTGTCTTGCCCATTTCGTTGGCATGCAGGGTCATCGCTTTGCTCTCGGCATGAAGCGAGGCTGTGGCGAAAAAAGCGTCTTTATCGAAGACGTACATCACGCCAAGCAGACGCGGATAATTAAAGGCTTCGTTGCTGGTAGGCTCTTCCATGGAAATCTTCATCGACGAGCTCGTGGCGCTCTGCAGGCCGAACTGATGGACGAAATAGCCGAAACGCAGCAGATTGGACGGATTGAAATCATATTCGGCAAATATGTCTTTCAGACTTATTTTGCCGTAAGAGTAACCTATGTCTACCTTGGCTTTCCACTTGCCGTATAAAGCCTTGACCCCTACACGGACATCGGGGATGGCCACACCGGCGGGAAACTCCTTCTTCTCGTTGGAGGTATAGGCGGCGGCATCCATCAGGATGCGGCCCGTAGGCTGGATTGAGAATTTAGGTTGCGGAGCCGGGGTCGTGTCGGCCTGTTCGGCGGCGCACAGAGGGAGCGACGCGGCGAACAATGCCGCGAGTATCATTATTTTTTTCATAGCTCACAGAATTTTAAGGTTATCGATATACGGCCATCGCGCCGCTTAGAATTTCAACTCGCTTTTCTTCACTTTTCCCTGCTTCTGCAGACGCGCCATCTCGTCCTTGGCCCGCTTGAGCTGAGACTGGAAACCGGGATCGGCATGCAGGCGCGCCACTACACCGGAAGCCACAAGACGGGCAGCATCGACATCGCTCTGGAAATGGTAGCCGCATATCACGCGGCTCTCGCCCATATCGTAGCCGCGCTTCAGTATCTCGTTCTGGCGGTCGGGATTGAGTTCGGCCAGAACCAGTGCGGTGGCCCAGCCTATGGCAGTATGGCCCGAGGGGTAAGAGCCGTTGGTCGACAGTTCGGCCTGCTGCTTGGGATTGCATGTCTCCTCTCCGAAGAAAGCAAACGGACGGGTACGCATATAGTGATTCTTCGCATCACGTGTGGCCAGGTCTCCGGCATCCTCGCGCATACCTATTACCAATTTGAGTATCTCGGGGGTATTGTCTTCGTTTATCTCTATGCCGAAGGCTTCGGAAAAGGCTTCAGGCACACCGTTGGCTTCCACATTGGCGTCAGCCGCGGCCTGATCGCCTCGCGGGGTATTGCGCTGCAGCTTGCCCCAGTCATAGCGCTCCTTGTCATACAGGAAAAGGATAGATCCGCCTTCGGGGGGAGGTGGCAGCAGATAGAGGGAATTGGCCACGTCGCCTTCATTAAGGAAGTATACGTCGGGCTTTACCGAGTGGTCTTTGCGGGGCTTGTCTTGCGCTGACACGCTTACGGCCAAGAGCATCAGCAACGCGCTCAAAGAGATACGCATGAAGCGGGAAATGTCTGTCTTCATAGGGCTTTAGAAATTAGGGTTGTTAAGAAATTGTTAATTTTAAATATTTTTATGAACAATAAACACTTCTGCCCTAATAAAAGTTGGCCTGCCACTTCATTTTTAACAGATGGCAAAAGGGGGACCCCGATACGTTATCCGGCCCCCCTGATTACATCAGCGCAAACAGCCTCTTAGAGGCTGTTTAATCAATTTGACATTTTAAATCCGATCGGTATCATGCACTTCGTGCGCACAGCCTTTCCATTAATTTTGCCGGGTCTCCAGTTCGGCATCATGCGCACCACGCGCAGAGCCTCTTTATCGAGAATCGGGTCTACGCTGCGCGCTATGGCCTGATGGGTAATGGAGCCGTCGGGCTCAACTACAAAGGATACCGCAACATTCCCCTGAATATTGGCCTCTTGCGCCGCTTCAGGATATCTCAGCACGCTGCACAGCCACTGATTCAGGGCGAATTGCCCCCCGATAAATTCCGGAGCCTGCTCTACGGCCTCATATATCCTCCCGCTGAACGCCTCTTTCTCCGGAGCCTTTATCTTCAAAGCTTCAAGTTCCGGATAGCTTATGGTCAGGTCAGGCGCGCCCATGTACCACGGACCGAGATCGTAGGGCTGATAGACAAAGGTCAGGCCGCTCTCCGTGGGATACCATTCCGGGCTAACGTACATCTCTACCCAGGGGTCGGCCTCATATTTCTTCTTAAACCTGACTTTCAAGTCTTTGGCCAATGCGTCCATCAGCGCATTGTCCGTAGTATCCACATATTCTGTAAGCTTAAGCTCCCTGCTATCTTTCAGCGAATAATTGATATAGACGAAAGTATACATCGGATGGATACCACCCGTATATATATCATCGGCGATTTGCATTACGGCCACGCCGTCAGCTACATTCTCCATCGGACTGACCTCCGTCCTGTGCCACCAGTAATCGGTAACGCTGCGCTTGTTGAGGCACATAAGCCGCTCGGCCTTTTTCTCGATCTGAGGCGTGATGGGTCGCAAGTCGGCATAGTCAAACGTCTCGGAGACGCATTTCCCGTTCTCGCTCTAGACAGACATATACTCCCTGATGATACTCAGGAGATTCTCACGCTGCCCGGCAGTCAGATTCGGCGGAAGCGTGATGTCGTAGCCTATGGTCACAATGGGAATCTCAGATGACGACGCATCGTAATAGACCGTGGATTCCTTGATTCCGGCGTACGCCGCCAGCGAAATCAGGACTGACAATAAGGGTAAAATAAGTTTCTTCATATAGTTATCAGGTTGAAAATGACTGTTTAGATGCTGCTTACCATGAGCCGGAGGAGCCGCCGCCGCCAAACGAGCCGCCGCCCCAGGAACCGCCGGAGAATCCGCCGCCCCCGCTACCGCCGCGTCCGCCGCCGGCTATGATGATGGGGCCAGCGCCCTGCGCAGGTATCTCGTAGCGGCGTTCCTCGCGCTTATGGCAGTTCATACATTCGTAGACTTTGGTGCCGTAGCCCTTTTTCGTGGCTGTAGGGCGCACGTCTATCCTGTCGTAAAGCAGACGCATGGCATGGGTGCCGCAAGCCGGACACTTGGTGTAGGCCGAGTCTTTCTCCGGGAAGGGGAATATCTCCGTAGCGCCGCAGCGCGGACAGAGCCACACGTCGTAGTCTATGGACCGCAGACGCTCCTCCAGGTCCTGAGCCGGCGTCAGATACAGATTGTCCTGCTCCTCGTCGAGCTTCTTCATCGGCGTGCCGCACAGGTCGCACTTGCGCCCGTGGTTGCGGTAATGCTTCAGCATGGCCTTGCGTATCAGCACAGCCGGCACTCCAAGCCCTAATGACAGCACGCACAGCACTATGTCCAGTGCCGTCGAATTGCTATTGTGCAGCATCAACGCTTTCTGAAAATCGTCCTTGCCGCGCAGCCTTACACAGATGACTATAAGCCACGCATAGCATAATACCGTTACCACGATAGGGATAAAAAGCAACAGCATCGGGTTGTCATCACTGAAGGGAGAGCGGCTCTCCCCCTCCTGGGAGCGTATCTCTGCGGCAGCCTCGGGATCGGTCAGCACACGGGCCGTGCGTGCCGTCATGTCGTCCACAGCCTTGTCCAGATTCCCCTCCTTCATGTTGGGTATGACCTCCTCGTCGATTATGCGCGAGCAGGCCACGTCGGTCAGCCGGCCCTCCAGGCCCTGGCCAGTGTGCATGCGTATGTTGCGTCCGTCTAAATCGAAGACCACGACCAGACCGTTGTCCTTGTCGCTATGCCCCACTCCCCAGTCGGATGCCAGTTTCTGAGTAAAGTCGAAAATGTCGTCGCCGCCTATCGAGGGCAACACGGCTATGGCCATCTGCACCGTAGTCGAATCCTCCAATGCCCGCAGCCGGGCGTTGACTGCCGTTTTTGTCTTCTGCGTCATCAGGTTCTCCGGGTCGCTGATATACTGGGTACGATCCTTCAGATGCACATTAGGCACATCTTCCGGCCTGTATTCCTTGGCGCCGGCGCAGACGGCTACAAGCAGCAAGATAAGTAAGGATAATATCTGTCTTTTCATCATTCCATTCATTTTCAATTCTTTATACCGCCGGCAGGCTTGAGCCGTCGAGTTTGCGGAAAAGGTCGAGCGCATAGACATCGGTCATTGCGCTGATATGGTCGAGCACGCTCTGGATGCGCGTAAACAAGTCGTCGGACGCTATGTCATACTGCTGCGGCACCTTGTGAAGAATCAGACGCGAGGCGTAATGCTCCGGATGGCATACGGCCTCTATGAGACGCTGCAGCAGATAATTGATGATACGGTGGCCGGCCAGCTCCACGTCCACCACCTCGGCGGCGTGGTATATCTGCGCGAAGGCCGTGCGTGAGCATACGGCGTAGGCCTCGGCCACATGCCGGTCCGCCAGGTTGCCTATCAGCGTCCCGCGCATCTCTCCTCTCATTATCTCCTGCTCTCTGTCCAGAAAGGTACGCGCGCAGGCTTCAGTCAGTACTCCTATGGCCGAAGAGCGCAGATAAGCCACCTGCTCGTTGGGGTCGGACACACGCTGCAGCGTGGCGCGGCTGCGCTCCTGCTGTTCGGGCGACAAGAAGCCTGTAAGCAGCTCTACCGTGTCGTCGTGAGACAGTATCTTCAGTTTGTGGGCGTCTTCGATATCCATAATCTGGTAACAGATGTCGTCGGCAGCCTCCACTATGTAGACCAGCGGGTGGCGCATGAACGATGTCTGCTCCTCATCGAGAGCCGGGATGCCCAGCTCGCCGGCCACACGCCGGTAGACCGGCAGCTCGGTGCTGAAAAAACCGAATTTGCCCTTGCTGCCGGCACGCGTCGATATGTACGGATATTTCACTATCGAGGCCAGAGCCGAATACGTCATGGCGAAACCGCCGGGACGCCGCCCCGAGAACTGATGGGTAAGCAGACGCAGCGAATTGGCGTTGCCCTCGAAATGAGTAAGGTCTGACCATTGATGAGGCGTGAGCAGGCTCTCCAGAGCGCGCCCCTCCCTCTCGCTGAAGAAAGTAGAGATGGCTTTCTCCCCGGAGTGACCGAACGGCGGATTGCCCAAATCATGGCACAGGCAGGCGGTAGCCGTAATATCGCCGATATGATGGAAAATCTTTGCCCACTCCTGCGACGCGTAACGCTTGCGCAGCTCCTCGGCCACCACATTGGCCATGGATCGCCCGACGGACGACACCTCCAGCGAATGGGTCAGGCGATTATGCACGAAGATACTTCCCGGCAACGGAAAGACCTGTGTCTTGTTTTGCAGTCGCCTGAACGGCGACGAGAATATCATGCGGTCATTGTCGCGCTGAAAATCAGAGCGGCTGTGCGACCGGGGATCATGGTATCGCTCCAGCCCCAAACGCTTGCTCGACACCAGCCTCGGCCACTCCATACATGAAAGGGTAGAACCGGAACACTTCATAACGCGAAATTACAAAAAAAATTGACATCCGCGCCCCCTTTTCTCTCCTACGGGCGAAATTATGGTTATTTCCAGCCGGTGATTTCGCGGATGAAGGGGACCAGCTCTTCGGCCATACGGGCGTGGCGCCGGGCCGACGGATGCTTGAACATGCCCCACCCCAGCGAGCCGTCGTCGGGCGTGAAGTCGAAGCGGTAGATTTCCGTGTCGCCTGCCTTGCGGGCTTCTTCTATGGCCTCTATCTGCGCCTGCTGTACGTCCTTCAGGCGCTGCCCGTTAAGCATACTGCCCGTCAGAAGCACTATCTTGGCTTTCGGGTAGTGGCCGCGCAGCGTCTTGATGAAGTCCTTGAAGCCCTTGGCAAGCAGCGATGTCTCATAGCGGGGATAAGTGGTGTCGTTGGTTCCGAGATTCACGCACACCACATCGGGCTGGTACTTGCTGAAGTCCCATTTCTCGCCCGTCATACCGAAGAAGGTATAGGGATATACGCCCTGCATACTGTTCTTGTCGCCCGTCACATTGCCGTTGTTGTTGCGGTAGATGCCTATGCCGGAGCGGGCCACTACCTGACACTGGGCATTCAGCTCGCGGGCGGCGATGGCCTCGTAGGTATAATACTGATTCTGCTTGCTGTAGTTGAATTTCTTGTCGGCGGGAGTGCCCTCGTTGCCCAGGCCGCACGTGATGGAATTGCCGATGAACTCCATCTTGCGCGCCGGCAGCTCCGGCCTGCCGGCCAGTCCGGAGCCTTCGTCCAGACGCAGGCCGCGGAACTCGGGCTTGAGCGTGTGGCCCTCGTTGGCGAACGTGATGGTCAGGCGGTGGGCGCCGTCGGCGAGTCCGCTGGCGAGGGGCACGACTGAAGATGTCTTTACGGACTCGACCTTAAAGGGCTCGCGGTCGTCTATCTCCACCATGAAGTAGCCGCTGCCGGGCTTGGCGAGCATGGCTACGGACGTGCCGGTAAAGAGGGCATGGATCTGGACACCGGGATAAGTGAAGGCTACGTTGCCCTGCGGGTTGACGCTGATTCGCCCCACGTAGGCGAAGTCGGGGTCGGTGGGAGCCACATCTGTGGCGGCGCACCGCAGGGAGAGGGAAAGTACTGATATAAGCACCGCGCAGAGTGCCGTGAGATTGCGTTTCATATCTTTAGTGTATATTGTTTTGGTCAGAACTGAGCATAGATGAAGGGCTGCACATTGGCGGTGCGGAAGTTGATGACGAGCTGTACGGCTGCCGTGAATATCAGCAGCTTGACCACCCAGGGGGTACGCACGAACCAGAGGCGCAGCCGCTCGTAGTCGGCCAGCCGCACAGCATGCAGGGCGTAGGCCACAATGACGAAAATCATCCATACGGGCCGGGCGTTGCAGAAGGGAATGAAATAGTCCATGCTGAAATCGGTGCCGATACGCTCCAGTATGAGCATGGCGTCGCCCACGCTGCCGGCGCGGAAGAATATCCAGGCCACGGCCACATAGCAGAAGGTCACAAACCAGCAGACGGCCCGTACGGGGATGGTGTTGGCTATGCGGTCAAGCCGGGGCTTGAGCATTTTGTGGATTACCAGCCCCACGCCGTGGATCGAGCCCCAGATGACGAACATCCACGAGGCTCCGTGCCACAGGCCGGCGAAAAGCATGGTAATCATATTGTTGAGATAGGTGCGCCAGCGGCCCTTGCGGTTGCCGCCCAAAGGTATGTAGATATAGTCGCGGAACCAGGTGGACAGGGCTATGTGCCAGCGGTGCCAGAATTCGGACAGATTGAGCGACTGGTAAGGGCTGTTGAAGTTCTGCAGAAGCTTGAAGCCGAGCAGGGCGGCCAGGCCGATGCTTATGTCGCTGTAACCCGAAAAGTCGCAATATATCTGGAGAGTATAGCCTAACACCCCCATCAGATTCTCAAAACCGGAAAAGGCCGCCGGGTCATCGAAGATCCAGTTGTTGTACTGCGCTATGTAGTCGGCTATCAGTCCCTTCTTCAGTATGCCGAGCGTTATCAGCCACAGACCCGAATATATCATCTCGTTGTCGGCCTTGCGTTCCGCGCGGCGGCGCAGCTGAGGTATCAGCGTCTCGGCGCGAGTGATAGGGCCGGCCAGCAGCAGCGGGAAGAATGTGAGAAAGAAGGCGTATTCAAGCAGCGTGGCGCGGTCGTTGAAGCGGCCTTTGTACACATCGACTATGTAGCTGATGGCCTGGAACGTATAGAACGATATGCCGACCGGCAGAAATATGTCCATCAGGGCGAAATTGGAGGCCAGGATGCTGTTGAGAGTGGAGATGCTGAAATTGGTGTACTTGAAGTATAGCAGCGGCGCGAGCGTCAGCAATATGGTGGCAGTGGCCCAGAGCTTGCGGAACCGGTGGCGCCGGCAGTGGCGCATCCGCTCGGTCATAAGCCAGGTAATCGCAACCGTAGCGGGCAGCAGAAGCATCAGCCAGCCGTTTGACTTATAAGCGAAGAAGAGGCTGAACGCCACGACGTACGCCATCATTACGGTCTGCCTGCCCCGGCACGCGAGCAGATAGACGGCATAGAAGGCTATGAAGGTCAGCAGAAAGGCGAATGTGCAGTACTGGAGTCCGCCGTCGGGAACAGTAAAAAAGCCCTCCAGATTGCGCATGACGGCCTGAAGCGATATGGCAAGCGTCATAATCATAAGGCGGTATATGGTTTAAGCGCCGTCACGTCGCGGGGCGGTAGGTCGCGTTCAGGCCATTTCATCACTATGGGATGGCGCACCGAATCGCTCTCCATCCATTTGGCTATCAGATCCATCCACTGAGCCGCGGCGGGGAAGGTAGGATGCGCGTGGTCGGCGCCGCGCTCCAGTTTCAGGTGAGTGCTGTCGAAATAGCGGTCGCGCCCTACGACCTCTATTATAGCCTCGTTTATACCGGTGTCCTTCTTCCAGTTAGGGGGACTGATCCATACGAAAGGAATGTCGCCTATTTTCTCCACTATACGGCGGATGCACTTCTTGCGATTGTCTATATCCCTCACAAAAAGCTCGTTGCTGCCCAGACACACCACTATGTACGTCGGCTTGAACTTGCGGATGAAGTGCTGCAGAGTGTCGGTCTTGGCCCATATCTCGCTCGACGAGCTGTACCAGACTACGGTATGCAGCTTGTGGCCGTTCTGTTCGGTGTAGTCTATGAAGCGACGGCATAAACCCTCAAGCATTGAATCTCCGAAAAAGAGTATGTTCTGCGCTGAGGTGTCAGGCGTCTCCCTTTTCCGCTCCTTCTCAGCGGCAGAGGACGGGGAGACGGCGGCGGAGACAGAAGCAATCTGTGGTTCGGCTGCAGACTGAGTCTGCTCCAGGCAGCTCAGATCCAGCTTGCGCGGAGAGTATTCTGAGACCTGTTCGGGTCCCCATAACGCATAAATCGTCAATGCTGTGGCGGCGCAGACGAGCAGAATCAATACTTTTATGCCAGGCTTCATACAAAACGGTCGATTAGTTACGGCAAAATTACAAAATAAACCCGTTATGCAAAACAAAAACTGCTGTAAAACATATTCTTTACATCTCGAAATGCAAGCCGGGCAACTGTCTTGGTACAGACACTTGCCCGGCTGACGTTATTGGTTTGATTTGTATCAGTTGCGGTTGCCGCCGAAGATGCGGAGCAGGAAGAGGAAGAGATTGATGAAGTCGAGGTAGAGATTCATCGCGCCCATGGTGGCGAGCTTGTCGGTAAGCTCGGGAGCCAGGTTGGCGGCGGCTATCTGCTTCATCTGCTGGGTGTCCCAGGCAGTCAGGCCGACAAAGAGCAGCACACCTGCTATAGAGATAATCCAGTCCAGAGTGGAGCTGGCCACGAAGATGTTGACCACGCTGGCTATAATCAGGCCGAACAGCGCCATAACACAGTATGTACCCATACGGGCCAGGTTGCTCTTGGTAAAGTAGCCATATACGCTCATCGCGCCGAAGACACCGGCGGTAATGAAGAATGTGTAGGCTATGGTGCCTAATTCATAGACCCAGAATATTGAGGCCATCGAGGCTCCCATCAGGGCCGAGAACAGGAAGAAGAGCATCATTATCGCTGTCGAGGACATGCGGTTCATGGCCGTCGGGATGGCTATGGCCATCACTATCATGCCGATGAACATGCCCCAGTACACCCAGCTGTGGCCGAAGATGAAGTACATCGCGCTCTCAGAGCTGGCTATGCCTACAGCTACGAAACCGGAGATAAGCAGACCGAGGAACATACGCACGTAGACTTTCTTCATCACGTCGGAAAGCTGCTGCGTCACTGTACGGGTGCCTCCGTAGATGGGGGGAGGCGTCTGCTGCTGATTTGAATTGTAATAGTCCATTGTTTTATCTGTTTTTGGTTTATAATAAATTTCGGGATATCACATGCGCTCGGGCATCTCGATGCCGAGCAGCGAGGCGCTGTCGCGCAGGGTACGGGCCACTACGGCTGACAGCAGGAGACGCATGGCGCGGAGCTTCCCGTTCTCCTCCCTGAGTATGGGACAGTCGTGATAGAACTGGTTGTAGAGCTTGGCCAGGTCGTAGCAGTAGTTGGCTATCAGCGCCGGGGAATAGGTGGCGGCGGCCTCGGCCACTACGGCGGGCATGTCGGCCACGCGCTGTATGATGGCCGTCTCCTTCTCGCCTATCTCCACGCCGGGAGCGGCATCGGCGGCCTGCGGCTCCACGCCAGCCTTACGTAAGAGTGAACGTATGCGGGCGTAGGTATATTGCAGGAACGGGCCTGTATTTCCGTTGAAGTCTATCGACTCGCGGGGATTGAAAAGCATGTTCTTGCGCGGGTCTACCTTGAGCAGGAAGTACTTCAAGGCGCCCATGCCTATCATGCGGCTCACTTCGGCGGCCTCGTCGGCGCCCATGTCGGCGAAGCGGTCGGCGCTGGCCTCGGAGGCGTCGCGCACCATGGTGTCCATCAGGTCGTCGGCGTCCACCACCGTGCCCTCGCGGCTCTTCATCTTGCCTTCGGGCAGCTCAACCATGCCGTAGGAGAAATGCACCAGGTCTTTGCCCCACTTGAAGCCCAGACGGTCGAGCAGCAGCGAGAGAACCTTGAAATGGTAATTCTGCTCGTTGCCTACCACATATATCATCTTGTCGATAGGATAATCGCGGTAACGCAGTTTGGCGGTGCCTATGTCCTGGGTCATGTAGACCGAAGTGCCGTCGGAGCGCAGCAGCAGCTTGTGGTCGAGGCCGTCGGGGGTAAGATCGGCCCAGACGGAGCCGTCCTCCTTGCGGTACATCTTACCATCTTCCAGGCCCTTGAGCACCAGCTCCTTGCCCTCAAGATAGGTGTCGCTCTCATAATAAATCTTGTCGAAGCCTACTCCCAGGCGGCGGTACGTCTCGTCGAAACCGGCATACACCCACGAGTTCATCATCTTCCAGAGCTCGCGCACGGCGGGGTCGCCGGCCTCCCACTTGCGGAGCATCTCGCGGGCCTCGGCCATGAGCGGCGAGCGGCGGGCAGCCTCCTCCTCGTCCACTCCGTCGCGCTCCATGATCTGCTTCAGCTCCTCCTTGTAATGCTTGTCGAAAGCCACATAGAAGTCGCCGATCAGGTGGTCGCCCTTCTTGCCGGCGGACTCGGGAGTTACCCCCTCGCCCCACTTCTGCCAGGCCAGCATCGACTTGCATATATGTATGCCTCGGTCGTTGACGATATTGGTCTTGATGACGCGATTGCCATTGGCCTCCAGTATGCGGGCCAGTGAGTAGCCGAGCAGATTGTTGCGCACATGGCCCAGGTGCAGCGGCTTATTGGTATTCGGCGACGAATACTCCACCATGACCAGCGGGGAGTCCTCGGTCGGGGCCGTAACGCCGAAATGCGGGTCGGCGGCGATGGCAGCCAGCGTGTCGAGCCAGAACGCAGGCGCGATTGTGATATTGAGGAAGCCCTTCACGGCGTTGGTGGCGGCTACGGCCGGCTCGTTGGCCACAAGCCACTCCCCTATCTCGCAGGCCGTAGCTTCGGGAGCCTTGCGGGAAGCCTTGAGGAAAGGGAATACTACTACTGTCAGATTGCCCTCAAACTCCTTTTTGGTGGCCGACACGGCAATGGAGCCGGCGTCCACGTCAGCGCCATACAGCTGCTTGAGGGCGCGGCTGACGGCATTGGATATGATGTTTTCTATATTCATTATATGTAAATCCGTTAAGCAAAAATTAATTGGCAAAGATACAAAAAAAATCCGAGACACCAAAACCCACAATCCCCACAGACTTCGAGCTTCAAAGAGACCGTTCTTCAGAGCCTACCTGCAGCGACCATTTTTCAAAGGCTGAAAGAAATGCAACGGGAAGAAGCAACGACAATAATAGCAAAATGCTTGAAACTATAAAATATGTTATAAAACACAAAAATATATTTTGCAGCAATATAAAATATGATTAAATTTGCAGCAGATTTAAAAACACAGCCAATATGAGAAGCAAACTAATCACAGTAACGCTATTAGCTCTCGCTGCGCTGTTGCCTTCCTGCAGCAGCGACGAGCCGGAATTGGATCAGGAGGGCAACGAGATAATCATAATTGGGGGAGTGCCAAAAAAATACACTGAACTCGGTGGAATAAACATTCCTGCTACTGCGATTGAAACGAACTGTCCGGATGTGACTATCGAGGATATTGTGTGGGAAAAACCTAAACCCGGATGTCCTGACTGGAATCACCGCTACTATAATGTCTATGTGCCGCATGAGGGAGCGACATTCACGATTTCCCAAGTCAGCGAAAAACTGACCCTCGTTGGATGGGGGCCAGTAATCGAAGGAGATTTATTTGAGATAAATGACTGGACATTTTATCCTACATACGCATATTTCAGTGATACGTTCTCCACTCAAGGCTGCACAGAGGCTTTCTCTATTGCAGCAGTAAAAACGCTTGATAATCCGGTTCTTCCCGCTTTCAAAGATAGACCTCCTCTTTACACACCAATGGGTTGGTTCAAAGCCGGCAAGCGAAAAATGGATGTTAAGATTTTCCCGAACAACTCCGGCATGAGTAAGAATCTGGTGGTAATCATTGAAGTAGATTTAGCAAATGACCCGACCGAAAACAGTTATCCTGAGCAAATATATATAATGATTCAGCAACCGTAGTATCCATGAAATTAAAACATAGGGATATGAGAAGCAAACTAATCACAGTAATGCTATTGGTTCTCGCTGCGCTGTTGCCTTCCTGCAGCAGCGACGAGCCCGAATTGGATCAGGAGGGCAACGAAATCATCGTGCTGGGAGGTATACCGAAGCTTGATCTATCCGGCTTTGGAGGAAGCAATATTCCGGCTACTGTAATTGAGACGGACTGTCCGGATGTGACCATAGAGGATATTGTCTGGGAAAAGCCCAAACCCGGATTTCCTGATGCCAATCATCGGTATTATAATGTCTATGTGCCGCATGAAGGGGCGACATTTACCATCTCCCAGGTCAACGAGAAACTGATGCTCGTAGGCTGGGGGCCGGAAGTGGAGGGTGAGCTGTTTGAGCTGCACGACATGTATTTTTATCCTACCTACGCATATTTCAATACGGAGTTCTCAAGCGAAAACTGTACGGAAATCTTCTCAAGCATGGCATTGAAGAAACTTGACAATCCTGTTCTTCCCGCTTATAAGGACCGTCAGCCGCTGTACACTCCGATGGGCTGGTTCAAAGCCGGCAAACGGAAAATGGAGGTAAAGATTTTCCCGAATACCTCAAAAGCCAGCAAGAATCTTGTGGTGGTCATCGATGTACTTGAGTGGGATGACCCGGACAGTTCATACTCCAACAGCCGCTTGCATCTTATGATTCAGCAGCCGTAGGAGCGCACGGCAAGAAGATATAGGAGTCCGCCGCGATGTCGCAACGCATCATCGCAGCGGACTCCAGTTTTTATGAAAGTCTTGGGGAAAGGGGCGGGAATTTGCATAATTGGCGGGGAATTGCTATTTTTGCGGTACCTTAGATTTGCAGCTGCAAACTGAAATAGAAATGATATGAACGTGAAGATAGAGCCGGAGTGGGGCGCGGCGCTCGCTCCTGAATTTGAGAAACCATATTTCGCAAGCCTTACGGAGTTTGTGAGGCGGCGTTATGCGGAGACTACGGTCTATCCGCCGGGGCGGCGCATTTTCGCGGCGTTCGATGCGTCGCCTTTCAGCGCGACCAAGGTTGTGATAGTGGGTCAGGACCCGTATCATGGACCGGGACAGGCCAACGGGCTCTGCTTTTCGGTAACGCCGGGCGTGGCCATGCCGCCGTCGCTCGTCAATATCTTCCGGGAGGTAAGCGACGACACCGGCGCGCCTATGCCGGCGGACGGCGACCTGACGCGCTGGGCGCGCCAGGGGGTGCTGCTGCTCAATTCGTCGCTTACGGTGGAGGCTCACAGTCCGGGCAGCCACAGCGGCTGGGGCTGGGAGGAGTTTACCGACGCGGCTGTCAGGGCATTAGCGTTCGGACGCGAGCACTTAGTGTTCATGCTCTGGGGCTCTCACGCCGCGCGCAAGGGGGAGGTAATACCGCGTGACCGGCACTTAGTGCTGACATCGGCCCATCCGTCGCCACTGTCGGCATGGAGGGGATTTTTCGGCAATCATCATTTTTCTCGTGCCAACGCTTATCTGCGGGAGCACGGCAAAGAACCTATAATATGGTAAAAGGACTTGAAGAAAGACTTGAGATAGCGCGTGGCCTGCGCCAGCAGGGCTACAACTGCGCTCAGTGTGTGACAGCGGCGTTCGAAGACGTCCACCGGCTGCCCCGCCAGACGGCTCTGCGCCTGGCCACAGGACTCGGCGGCGGCGTGGGCGGCACGCGCCAGATATGCGGCGTGGTGTCGGCTATGGCGCTGACAGACGGCATGCTGACCGAGGGTCAGCCGGCCGACAAGAGGAATGTGTACGGGCGAGTAAGCGGACTTGCCGGAGAGTTTGAGCGGCAGTTCGGTTCGTGCGTCTGCGCTGAGCTGAAGAAGCCCGGGGCGGCAGTAAGCTGCAGCACTCTGATAGAGAACGGCATACGCCTCTACCACGATTTCCTTGCGGCCGATGAATAAGCTGCGCTGCATATCGGCCGGATTCGTGCTTATGGCGGTAGCTGCCGCTACGGGCGCAGAGGACACGCGCACGCAGATATTCGACCCTGCTTTCCGCACCCTGAAGGTGCAGGTGGACGGCGACTTCATGGCTCCGCCCGTCATCATGTTAGGGTCTGACCGGCGCATAACGGTCAGCTTCGACGAGATGGCTGACGAGGAGACGGGCAACGAGCGCAGCTATCTGCGCTGGTCGCTGACGCATTGCGGACCAGACTGGCAGCCGTCGCGCCTGCTGGAGAGCGAGTATCTGGACAGCTTCAACGAGGCCGAAGTCACGGACTATGCTTTCTCGCAGAGCGTATACCGCCATTATATCAACTATCGCATCACGGTGCCGTCGGAGCGGATGGACCCGAAGCTGTCTGGCAACTATCTGCTGAAGGTGTGGCGCGAGGAGGAGTCGGCCGAGACGCCGGTTCTGCAGGCACGCTTCTGCGTGAGCGAGGAGGCGGTAAGGGTCATCGGCGACGTAAGCACGCAGACGGACCGGGGCACCAATGGCGAGTGGCAGCAGCTCAACCTGGAGGTGCTGACCGGAGAGCATCCGGTCCGCGACCCGTGGCAGGACATCATAATGACGGTGGAGATGAACGGTGTGGAGCAGCCTCAGGTCGAGCGGCTCAAGCCGCTGCGCGTGGAGCCGGGCCGCATGGTCTACGAGCATCTGCCGGCCCTCATCTTCCCGGCGGGCAACGAGTTCCGCCGTTTCGAGACGGTGCGTACAGATTACCGGGGGATGCACATCGCGGAGAACGCATACGAACATGACGGCTACACCGCCACGCTGCAGACTGACTTCGGACGGGCGGACAGGCCATACAGCTATGACCGCACGCAGAACGGCCGCTTCAAGATAGACGAATACAATTCCACCGACCCGGACTTAGGCGCTGACTACGTGCTGACGCGCTTCACGCTGGATTTCCCCCGGCTGATGAACGGCGACATATATGTGGACGGCGAGTTTACCCACAATCTGACCGACGACTCGACACGTATGCGCTACAATGAGGCGAAAGGGCTGTACGAGCTGGAGATGCTGCTGAAGCAGGGGTCGTACAACTACCGCTATGTGGCCCGAGAGCGCGACAACCGGTCGCTGCCCGACGTGGCGCTGGTAGAGGGCAACCACTACGAGACTCAGAACGAGTACACCGTCAAGGTGTTCCAGCAGGCGCCGGGCGACCGCTACGCGCGGCTGCTTAACGTAGTAACAATAAGATAATCAACAATGTTACAGATAAAAGACACATTGGTCTCGCTCGACATACTGGAGCGCTTCTTCCTATGCGACTTAGGCGCATGCAAGGGGGAGTGCTGCATCGAGGGGGACGCGGGCGCTCCCATCACTGCGGAGGAATACGAGACGCTGCAACGCCTGACCCCTCTGGTATGGGACATGCTTACACCTGCGGCCCGCAGGGTACTCGAGGAGCAGGGGCCGGGCTATTACGACGAAGACGGCGACCTGGTAACGTCGATAGTCGACGGACGCGACTGCGTCTTTACCACCTATGAGGCCGGCGGCCTCTGTTCGTGCGCGCTTGAGAAACTGTATCGCTCCGGAGGAAGCGACTTCTATAAGCCTATATCGTGCCACCTCTACCCCGTCCGTCTGCGCGAACTGCCCGGCGGCATGACGGCTGTCAACTGCCACCGCTGGAAAGTATGCCGCGCTGCCGAGACTCTGGGACGCACCAAGGGAGTCAGAGTCTATCAATTCCTCAGAGAGCCGCTGATACGCCGCTTCGGCCAGGAGTGGTATGACGAACTGTGTGAGGCCGCCGCAGCGTGGCTGAGCCAAAACGAAGCAAAGCCATGAGGATATTCATATCCGGCGACGGAGAGTCGGGCACATATATGGCCAAACTTCTGTCTGACGAGAACCAGGATGTAATAATCATGGGCAATGACGAAGCCCGCCTGGAAAACCTGGATGCACGCTACAATATGATTGTAGCCGAAGGCAACCCGCTGTCGGTGTCAGACCTGAAGAAAGCCGGCGCCGACAAAGCCGACCTGTTCGTAGCCGTCAACCACCGTATGCCCGTCAATCTGACAGCATGCCAGCTGGCCCGCATGGCCGGGGCGCGCTGCACGGTGGCCCGTGTGGACAGCGGAGAGCTGCTTGAGGAACCGAGCCGGTCGTTTCTGGCCGGCACAGGGGTGGACACCATGCTTTTCCCCGAACTGCTGGCTGCCGCCGAGGTAAAGATGGCGCTGAAAGTAAACTGGGCCAAAAGCTGGTTTGAGCTGCACCAGGGGCTGCTGACCGTCACGGCTGTCAGGCTGCGCGAGACCTCGCCGCTGTGCGGACTGCAGCTGAAGGAGCTTGCAAGCACGCGCCGCACGTTTCACGTCGCAGCCATAAAACGAGGCCGCGACATACTCATACCGCGCGGCTCCGACACACTGGAGGCCAATGATACGGTCTACCTTGTCACTACGCCGGAGGGGCTGCCCGAGCTGCCGGGGCTATGCGGCAGAAAGCCCGTGCGCATCCGGAGAGTAACCATAGCCGGCGCAGGCAAAATCTCTCGGGTCACGGCGCGGGAGCTGGCCAAGGAGTACGACGTGACTGTCATAGAGCCGGATCGGGAGCTGTGCCGCAGAATGGCCGAAACGGTGCCTGCGGTCAAGATAGTGAACGCCGATTACCGCAATCTGGACGTGCTTCGTGAGGAGCATGCCGACAGCAGCGACGCCTTTATAGCCTTCTCCGGCAGCACGGAGAGCAACATTGTCAGCTCGATGGTGGCCAGAGAGTTCGGAGTGCCTATGGTAATCGCCGAAATAGAGGACACTCAGTATATAGCCGAAGCCGAGAGCCTGAACATAGACAAGGTAATCAATAAGAAGCTGATCACGTCGTCCCATGTGCTGCGCATCATCCTGGGGCGAGACATCAATACCCCGCAGGTCATGTCGCTTGAGTCGGCCTGCGTGGCCGAGATAGTGGTAGGCGACAGGGCGAAAGTCACACAACGGCCCGTACGCGAGCTGCGGCTGCCGCGTTCCATGACAATAGCCGGGCTGATCAGAGACGGCCATGGCATACTTGTAGACGGCGATACACGCATCCGCCAGGGCGACCACGTGGTAGTGGTCTGCCTCAACGGCCATCTGCACGCCATAGAACCATTGTTCGGATGACACGCCACACCTCTACCATCAATTACCGGGCTGTACTCCACGTGACAGGGTGGATGCTGATGCTTGAGTGCGCCATGCTTCTTGCGCCGGCAGCCGTCGGGATGCTCTATGGAGAAGCCGACAGCCATATATTTCTGCTCGCGGCGCTGTGCTGCCTTGTGCCGGGACTGGTGGCGATACTCCCCTCCAGAGGGTGCCGTATCATGGTCACGAGACGCGAATCCTGCCTGCTGACCGCGCTCTGCTGGATACTCTTCTCAGCTTTCGGCATGCTGCCGCTGATATGGTCGCCTACCTGCGCGCTGAGTGTGACGGACGCTTTCTTTGAAACGATGTCAGGCTTTACCACTACGGGAGCGACCATGATAAGCGACGTGGACCGCTGCTCGCATGGCATACTCTTCTGGCGCAGCGAGATACAGTGTCTGGGTGGACTGGGCATCATCCTGTTCACACTGGCGCTGCTGCCGTCGCTCAACCGGTCAGACGGCATCTGGATGTTCAACACCGAGACCTCGGGGATTACCCACGACAAGATCTATCCGCGTATCGGTCAGACGGCCAGAGTGCTGTGGATGATATACATCGGCCTGACCCTCTGCTGCGCCCTGCTGCTGTGGGCCGGCCCCGTATCGCTTTTCGACAGCGTGTGTCTGGCGATGTCCACACTCTCCACAGGAGGTTTCACTCCCCGTTCGGCGGGTCTGCTGTACTGGGACAGCGCTTATGTAAACAGTGTGCTGACTGTCTTTATGTTCGCCGGCGGCGTGAATTTCATTCTGCTTTACTGGATGCTTCGCGGCCATTGGCGCAGGCTGTGGGGCAACGACGTATTCCGCACCTACTGCATGCTGCTGCTCGGAAGCTACGCAGTGGTACTCGTCTGCCAGTTTGCCGCAGGAAGTCATGGCGGCCTGAAAGAGATGCTGATAGACCCGATGTGCCAGCTCGTGTCGGCAAGTACGAGTACCGGTGTGACCTCGATGCCCTACTCGCAGATGCGTTCAGCCGTCACTGGCGTCATCATGCTGCTGATGGCTATCGGAGCTTGCGCCGGTTCCACTACCGGAGGCCTGAAAGTAGACCGGTTTCTGGCAATATTCAGAAACATGAAGGGCGAGACACTGCGTGCGCTCTACCCCAACAGGATGCAATGCGTACGCGTCAACGGCGCCATGCTTTCAGACCAGCAGATGGGCAAGATACTGGCTTTCGCCACATGGTATCTGATGTTGCTTCTCGGAGTCAGTCTGATTACTGCGATATACGGCGGTATGCCGCTGCTCGACTCCGTGTTCGGAGTCCTGTCGTGCATAAGCAACAATGGTCTGGGCTACGGCGTATGCAGCGGCGACTTCAGCGCCTTCCCGACCTTGTCCAAGTGGCTGATGTCACTGCTTATGATGGCCGGGCGACTGGAACTGTTTACAATACTCGTATTGTTTCTTCCCTCCTTCTGGCGCCGCTGACAACATTCAGGGCGTCTCAGGCGTTTACACTTCGTAACAGCATCTTAAAACGTTTACATAATGAATACAATTTTCCTCAACGGACTGGCCATGCACACATGCGGCAGTCTGCCTGAAGCCGGAGCCAAAGCTCCGGAATTTGCCCTGGTCGCACAGGATCTTACGGATATCACGCCAGACACTTTCAAAGGCAAGCGTATCGTTCTCAATATCTTTCCGAGCATGGATACCGACGTATGCGCCGCCTCGGTACGCCGCTTCAACGCGGAAGCCGCCGCGCTGCCCGACACACGGATAATATGCGTCAGCATGGATCTGCCCTTCGCAGCCACCCGGTTCTGCACTGCCAACGGCATAGAGAATGTCGCCACCGGCAGCGGATTCCGCAGTGATTTCGGCAAGAAATATGGAGTGGAGATTGCCGACGGCCCGATGAAAGGGCTGTACGCCCGCGCCCTTGTCGTAATCGACGAAGAGGGCAAAGTGTTGGGAACCTCGCTTTGTGAGCAGATTACCGAGGAACCTGACTATGCTTTCGTAAAATCCTTGCTGTCCTGATACGGCTATAACGGCAATATATAAGTTGCCATACCTACGGGGCGTCCTGACATCGGTCATGGCGCCCTGTCACAATATGGGACTGACCAGCCGCACTATCGATTCCCAGAAGCGTATGGGGAGCGGACGGCGGGTCCAGGTATTGTATGTAAGTTTTGTACTGTGTTCCATATCGGCGAAAAAGAGCTGCTTCTGCTCCCGGTTTACCTCCTTGTCGTAGATAAGCAGGTTGCCCTCGAAATTATGCTCAAAACTACGGAAGTCGAAATTGGTCGAGCCGATGGAGCAAAACTCATCGTCTATCATCAGTGTCTTGGCGTGCAGCATGCCCGCGTCATACAGGTACACTTTTATTCCGGCCTGCAGACACTCGGTAATGTAGGAGAAGGACGCGAGCCGCAGCAGGTTGGAATCTGAGCGCGCCGGAATCATCACACGCACATCCACTTCGCTGAGCGCGGCAGTCTGCAACGCTTTGATAAGCGCGTCGGTAGGCAGGAAGTACGGAGTCTGCAAATAGACGCACTTGCGGGCTGAGAGTATGGCCCGCTGATACAGCATGGCAATCGAGGCCCAATGGTCGGTGGGGCCCGAGGTAATAAGCTGTGTGAGAATACGGCGGCTGCCTGAAGCGACCGGTTGCGAGGGTGCTATCGGAGTAATGTCGCTGTGATGCTTGAGGAAGTTCCAGTCTACGGCAAATGAGTACAGAAGCGACGAGACAACCGGGCCTTCGACTCTCAGATGGGTGTCGCGCCATACCTTGCCACGGGGAAGGCCGTGGAGGTAACGGTCGGCTATATTCATGCCGCCTATGTAGCCTATATGGTCGTCGATGACCACTATCTTGCGGTGGTTGCGCCAGTTGATGCGGTTGGCCAGCTGCGGGAAAGTCACACGGAAGAAAGGATGTGCGTCTACGCCGGCGCGCCGCATCTTGGTAAAGAAGCGGCGGCGGGCCGAGAATGAGCCTACATGGTCATACATTACCCTGACTTTCACACCCATGCGTGCCTTCTCCATCAGTATGGAGGCTATCTCCTGCCCGGTGGCATCGTCAGAAAAGATATAATATTGCAAGTTGATGGAATGACGCGCCTTGCGCAAATCAGCCTTCAGCGAGTCAAATTTATCCTGACCGGAGACGAAGGTACGCACTTCGGTTGCCGAACGCGGGTATATGCCGCACAGATTGACGGCAAGCCTGATAAGTTGCCTTGATTCAACTGACAGACCGGCAGGCAGCTCTTCGCGCGCCATACCGCTCTGCCGACTGAGCAGCTTGCGCTTGTTGTGGCGCGAAATCATACGCTTGCTCTTGATGCTGCGTCCGAAAAACAGATAAAACACCAGTCCGACCACAGGCAGAAAAATCAGAGCTATTACCCAGGCCAGACTCTTGATGGGATTACGCTTCTCAGACAGCACGACGGCTATGCAGCTCACGATAGTGGCCGCATACACCATAAACAGCACTGGATATACCCACGGCGATATGTAATGTTGCCAGGTTTCCATTCAGGCCGCAAGTTAGTGATTTTTTTTGATATGGAGGTCCTCGACAACCCTCTTTTTATCCTTTTGGCTGATACCGGCTGCAGGGAAGGGATAAAAAAATAAGAGCGGGAAAACAATTTCACAATTCCTTTCACGCTCCTTAGCTTAACTAAATAAATTCTTACATGCTAGGTTCACAGTATTCCTATGACTCTTATTCCGTGGGCAAAGTTAACAATTAATTTTTACATTCAAAGTATTAAATTGTTAATTTTGGTTAATGCAGACTTTATTATATACACAGTGGTATTATACGAATAATTATAAATACATTATTGATATACACATCTTTACAATAGTCAGAAATATCGAGGCCAGCGGCTGCCGGCGCCACTGCCGTCGGAGGCAAGAGGATATATGCGGCTCATGAAGCGCGGACGGCTGCCGAGGCTGCTGTCAGAACGCACTGAAAGAATACGGCTCAGACCCGGTATGAAAGCCAGAGGCCGGAAAGAGAGCCTTATGCCGCTGTCAGACAGACGCAACTCGCCCTTGGCCGCATCGGCACGCACTGCGGGTTTGCGCCGTCTGACCCTGGAGGGATTTCCATCCTCATAAAGCTCAAGGCGGAAATCCGCAGTCCCCGTCACAGGGACAAGCATCCCCATAGCTGTACCGGGAGCCATACGCAGGTCGCCGCCCTCAAGATATGTCAGGCGATAGCGTCCGTCGACCGGAGAAGAGGAGGCCGGACTGAGCAGAACGACTGCGTCGCGGTCGGGCCACACATAGATACCGGAGAGACCTGTAAGAGCCGTGGTGTCGCACCACTGGCGCGCACGGGCGAAATCCATAGGCGCCTGCGCCCGGCAGAGCATCACGCCGGCAGACGGCAAAAGAGACAGAATCAGGAAAAAGAGCGTTCGCATCATAATCAGAATGGATAACCTATGGCCAGATGAAACGCGAAAGCATCGCGAAATCTGACATTGAAATAATGGGGGGTACCGTTGGTGTACGGAGTGTGAAGCCCGTAGCCCAAGTCGCCTCTTATGACTATCATGCCCAGGTCGGCCCGCAGACCCACGCCGGTACCTAAAGCTATGTCTTTCAGAAAAGTGGAGCCGCGCAGCTGGCCTCCGGGACGCTGCGGGTCGCTCTTCAGCAGCCACACGTTGCCGGCGTCCAGAAAGACGGCGCCGTGCAGGAAGCCTACGATCGGGAAACGGTATTCGGCATTAAGCTCCAGCTTGAAAGTACCGGTCTGATCGAAATATCCGTTGACCTGATCAGCAGGCGCCCGGTAGGACCCGGGACCGAGAGAACGCACCGTAAAGGCGCGTATGGAGTTGGCTCCTCCGATATAAAATTGCTCACTGTACGGGACTTCCTTGGAATTGCCGTATGCGTGCGCGGCGCCTATCAGGACGCGGGTAACGAGCCACTGGTCTTTGCCGGGCAAGAGGCGACGCGAATAGACAAGCTGAGCCTGCCCTTTCACGAATTGGGAGAAAGGTGTGCCGAACAGCTTCTTTTCGCCATGTACGCCACACAAAGCGTAGATACCGGAGAAGATGTTGCCCGCCTCCATTACCGTAGCCGTAAAGTTGATACCGTTGTCGCGCGTCGGTTCCAGGAATTTATCGAGCGTATAAGTGTAACTCAGCTTCGGGATATACTGGCTGCGGAAGCTCTCGGCTATGGCCTGGTTGGCGTTCATTATGGAATCGAACTCGGGAGTCGTATGCAGAACCTTATTATACGTTATCTGGAAAGGGGCAAACTGGTGGAGCGTATTGCGGGTAGCTCTCCACTCGTAGGAAATGCCCAGTCCGGACTGTACCATCTTGAAGTAATGGGGACGATTGAGAATCGAGGCGTTGAGATTGATTCTTGTCCAGTTGAGCTCGCGCTTGGTACGCGGGATGAAGCGTGGCGCCAGCAGACGGGGAAAAGCCAGGCCGGCGGTCAGGCCGAACTCATAACTGTTGAAGACGGAAGAGCGTCCGCGCCCCGTCTGCCACTCGTAGGCGGCGTCAAGCTGCAGAGAGAGCTGCTCTGCCCCGCCGAAGATATTGCGATGGGTAAGACCGAAAATCAGACCGGGACCCAGATAGCTGTTTGACTTGGATGTCGCGTTGACTTCGACAGAAGCCTCCATCGGGACATCGAAGCGGCAACTGATATCCACGTCGAGAGTATTGCAGTCGGGCAGCGTGTCGGAGGGATAAACCTGCATATCAATGGCGGAGAAAATACCCAGGCGCGCCAGGCGCGTCTGCGTGCGGTCCATGTTGCGCACGGAGAATATCCGCCCCTCGCGGAAAGTGACGCACGACGGTATCAGGCTCTCGCGGAGCCGGGCGGGACGCATCACTATGACATCCCCCTTCGGCGTACTGATAGTGTCCGGCACCCCGGGATTGCGCTTGCTGCGGCGCAACACGTGGACAGTGACATCCCCCGTACGCCATTGGCGCATAGCTATGCGCGGCGTATTGTCGGCCAGAGTGAGCTTCAGCGCTATGTATCCGGGATGGATGGTACTGTCAGCCAGAAACTCAATATATTCAGGCCGGAAATAATAATATCCTCTGTTGCGCACACGGTTGGTCAGGCGCGTACGTGCCACAGAGAGCGAATCCGTACTGAAGCGTTCGTGCAGACGCAGATATGGGTCAAGGCGCGCAAGCGAATCGAGAAAATCACAGATGCCCCCGTCGTTGCGGTCGAAATATATGAGCGAGTCTATCATATACGGCTTGCCGGTCTCCACAATATAATTGATACGCGCTTTGCGGGGATTGCGTTTGTCAGGCAACACCTCGTACGTGGCCTTGGAGTCGAAATAACCGTTGTTGTCGAGTATGCGCTCCATCATCTGAGTGCGTACCTGCGGACGCACATCGCTGACCAGCACAGGCTGGCTTACCAGTTTGCGATACAGCCAGCCCTTGAGCCCACGGGCCGAATCATTCCAGTTGTTGTAGACCCAAAGCCCGATGGGGAAAGGCGTGCGTACATACGGCGACATGAACGGCATCGGATTGTTGGGCTTGACGTTGCCCGCCTCCTTGATCTGGCTTACCATGCCCGAGGGCGCTTTCACGCCTTCGGGAGAACTGACATCAAATTTCTTCAGGCCGGTATACAGCACTTCGCCGTCTGCCAGACGGCGTGTAGTGGAGCATGCCGCGCCCGCTGCTGCCAGCAGCGCAAGGGATATATATATCAACAGATGTCTCATTTCCTCGTTACGGTGTCTGCGGTTATTGTATCTACTGTTATTATCGAGTCTGCGGTAACGGGGACCACGCTGTCCACCGGCTGCCTGCGGCGTCTGCCGGGCCAGCGGAACAGTCCGCGCAGAGAGTTGATTTTACGCTTCATTACGAAGCCGACGCCTGTCTCGGTTACCTCTCCCTCCAGTATGCTCTCGAAGCCGGTATGCCTGAACAGTTTGACATACATGCTCAGCCTGTCGGTCTGCTTGATGCTGTATTCAAACGAAATGTCGGAGATAAGATTCTGCTCGAAATTCTCATCGGCATCGGCATTGGTGGAGTAGTTGCCGCCGACTACAATCTTAAACCTATTGTCAAACAAACTCTTGCTGACCTGATACGAGTAGCTGGTCGTACCCTGGCTCTGTCCGTCTACTGTCTGCTTGTAGTTGTCCACGCCGAAGGTAAGGTCCACGCCGCGTATATTTTTGGCTGCCCACGAATTGAGCTGGCCGGTAATGAATGAATACAACGGATTCGACAGATTGGCGGTAGCCTTCACTCCCGGTCCCGTATATGTATTGTAGAGCAACAGATTCATGGCCGAAGCCGAGCGCTGCTCGGGTGTCATGGAAAGAAGTTCGTTCTGCACGGTCATGTCGTCCTGAGTCGACAGGTCGAACACTACCTTCGGTGCTGACAGAGTCCCGGTAACGGCAAGCCCGACGTCGAAGTAAATCAGGCGTGAGTTGGCGCCCTCCTGCTGCACATTGGCCTTGACGTGGTCTGTGGCATTGATATGCAGAGCCGGATTCATCACATCGCCGTTCCAGCCTATATATGACCCCGGCTCGAAACTGAATGTCTTCTGTCCGACAAGCATGACGGAATATCGGGCGAAGCCCGTGCCGAGAAACAGATTGCCGTTCAGACGCATGTCTCCCATATAATTCTGTGTGTATGTCAGCGAGCCGTAAGGATTGAGCTGCACCTTGTCAGTCCCGTTGGTAGAGAGAAGGACGGTAACCTCTGCTCCGCTGATGATATTAAGCGAAGCGTTCACTCTCATACCCATGGTACGCGACTTCAGAGAATCGGCGGCGGCCACTACCGTACTGTCGGCAAACTGTACAAACTTGACCACATCAGTCGTGGTGCCGGTCTGCTGCAGCTCGCTGGAGGCGGTGGTCATGGCGTACGTGATATCGGTGGATGGAAGCACGCTCAGACTGGCGTTGATATCCATACGCTCGGCGCTGCCCTTGGCTGTGGCCTCCACGTCGGCATACAGTTTGCCGTAGATGTCGCTGTGAGAGCGGCTCGTATTGCCGACCAAAGCGACATTCTTACCGTTCAGCGAAATGTCGATCAGGATGTCTGACAGCGAACGCGCATCGACCACACCGTTAAGCATCAGCGGGTTGCTGTTGGCGCAATGCAGCGGGAAATCCTTGAAACCGAGTACATTGTCTTTTACCGCTATCTCGCTCTCAGGATCAAAGCTGATACGCGACGCAGCCATAGGCACAAAGACACTGACCGAATCACACGTGATACTGCCGTTGAGCAACGGCGATGTCATAAAGCCGCCCACATTCAGGCTGCCGTTCAGATAGCCCGTAAGCTGCATCATGTCATTTCCTACAAAAGCGTTGGCCACGGAAAGGGGGAAACGCGTCAGCTCCAGATTAAGCTCGTTGGTCTGCTTGCCCTGACGTGATTTTATGGTAGCCGAGTCGGTAAGAAGATAGCCGCGGGCAGTCAGCACTTTAGATTTGTTCAGGTAAAGATCCATCTTGCCTCCGGTATTGCCTTTGAGCGCATAGCCGGCCTTGAAATCGGCCAGCAGGTCGCCTACCCTCTTTTTGTCATAGCATAAATCCTTTACACCTACGGTTCCGTTGCCGGCAAATGCCGTGCCACGGTAAACTATGTTAAGATCGGCGTTAAGATTACCGGTCACGGGCGGCGCATTAAGGCTCATCTGCAGAAAATCCTCGATGTGGACATCGTCTATGCCTATAGCGAGCGATGAATGGCCGTCATCAGTCGTGTTCGTTTTCAGACTGACTTTAGAGCCATCGCTCTCGGCCAGCAGGTCTGCCTGCACCTTACGTCCCGGTCCGATTTCTATATAGTTGTCATCGCTGATAGTCCAGCGTTTGTAGCCGATGGTGGCGGAAAGAGGAGTCAGATGGACCGAGACTGCAGAGTCGAGCATGGCCGCGGTAAGACCGAGACGGTAACCTGTCTCTCCCTTGTCGTTGCGCTGCCGCAAAAATACCGAGCCTCGGTTGCCGCCGATGTAGCCATTGAGATCTACAGATGCAAACTCGGGGAGATTGCCGGCAGTATTGCCTGCATGCAGACTGTAGTCTATCATCTTGCCGCGCTGAGTGAAATTCAAGGTAACTGTATCAAGCAGCATGGACTCTGTCCCGGCTGCAAGCGCTTTTATATCTCCGGCCACGATGCTGTCGCGGTTGCTCAGCCCCACATCCAGACGGTCGCAACGGTAACCGAGACGGCTCAGAGCATCGCCCATAAGGCCATAGCTGTCCGCATTAAGCTTCAGGCAGAAGGGCGGAAGGGCGGCCTGGAGTTCTTCCATGTCGAGCAGCCGGGCCTTGAGCTGACGCTCGATGACGGGCATAAGCCTGTCCGAATAAGCCATGATGCTTCGCAGCGACACACCGCTGTCGAAATATGCGTCAAGGCCATCGCCGTGTATATCGGCTGAGACGCTGTCGGCAGTAGCCAATATAGAGCCATCCAGGGCATGAGGAAGATTGATACGCTCTGCTCCGTACTGCCATATAATGTCGTCTATGCTCAAATTCAGGTCAAAGAGCATCGCCGACGGGTTCGCGCTGCCGCTGAGGCTGAGACGTCCGCTGCCCGCGCACGTGTCGGCCATCAATCCGAGAGCGCGCAAGTCGGCATGACGGATGTCGGCATCGACGTCGGCCACATAATTGTTGCCGTTTATGGAACCGGAGGCCGTCAGATCGAGATTCAGGTCAGGATTATGGCCATTGAGCGTCACATCATACTGACCGCGCTCCAGACGGGCCGTAAGCTCCAGGGGAGCCATATCGTGTCCCCCGTAAACCAGAGTGGCCATATCGGCGTCTATCTTGGTGCGCGCCGACGGACGCGTGGGGTTAAAGCCGGCTCCGCGGGCAAGTATGTGACCGCTGACAGTACCTACGCCCAGCGACGGCATTATGGAGGCCACATTCAGAGAGCGCGCGGTAATGTCGGCATCATAGCTCTCGGCATTGAGATTGAGCGTGGCATCGGCCTTGAGGTCGCCGGCAGAGGTAAGCAGCTTCAGGCGTGCATCATAGTTGCCGGGGCTTATGGCCACGTTGCCGCTGATGCTGAAAGTCGGGATGCTTATCCCGAGCCCTCTGAGAGCAGAGGCAAGCAGTACGTTGGCCGCACGCGCGTCGCTGAGCCGGCCGTCCAGGGCAAGATTGCCGCGCAGGCGCTTCATGTCGGTGGGATTGTCGATGCTGCCGTGGGCCGTAAGCCGCAGAAACCGGCTGACGTTAAGCCGCAGAGCCTTGATAGCGAGGCTGGCCAGAGAACCTGTGGCGTCCAGGTCTATGTCAATGGGGCTGCCCTGGGGCAACGCCCGAAGCAACGGACGCAGCGAGGGCATGAACGCATATATGTCGCTCCATCCCAGATAACCGCTGACTGCGGCTGTCAGGGGTGCGTCGGGGTTCATGGCCATCATGGCGTAAGAGAGGTAAGCATCGGCCTTGAGGCGCGATGCGGCAGTAGTTATGTCGAGCTGCTTCAGAGTGATACCCAATGAATCGATAGCCACTGTGCCGGAACCGCTCTTTATCTGCAGACCGCAGCGTTCGCTGGCTTTGAGTGACCGCAGGGGCAGCCGCAATATTGAAGCCTGATTGAAGAAACCGGCCACACTGAGATCTGCGTCTGTCACTGATATGTACGAAGGATCAAAACCGGGCTGCGGCCTTGCGCCGGCCACGCCGTAGAGTGCTTTGCTGAAATTCAGATGGCAGCTGTCGATGCTTACCGTCATAGGCGCCGACGGCGGCGAGACTGTGTCCACAGGCGCCGGATGCGCCGCGATATACTGCGCCGTAGGAGTAAGATACGTGGCCTGCCCCTGATTACAGCCGAAAAATCCTATTTTTATATTACTGTTCTTCAGATCAATCAGAGCATCCTTGACTTTACCGGCGCCGATATGCACTCCGAGAGTGTCGATTGTCGGCAGCATCGACATGGCGAAAGTCACGTTCTTGAGCTGCAGGCTGTCGGCCTTGATGATCCATTCTGTAGGAGTCGATGCGGTGTCTTTCTTCTGCTTCCAGACATTCATTCTCAGATTTACGCGGGCATTCTCAAGTATGGCGCCGCGCAGGTCGATATGAGACTTTTTCAGATTCACGTTGCTGCCGCCTGCTATCTGCAGGGTTCCGGCGCGTAGCCCCATAGTAAGCGACGAGTCGGCCGACACCATATTATACACACCCTGCTCCAGCCTTACCTTGTTGAGCTGCACATCGAGCTTCAGCAACGGCAGCATCCTGACATCGGCCAGAAGAGAGCGGGCCGACACCAGCGTATCGCCTTCTGCCCCGATTACCTTTACCCGCTCCAGCTCCACGTCAAGAGGATAATGCAGACGGAAACGCCCTATATCCACCTTCATGCCGGTAGCATCTGACACAATGCTGCAGGTTATGTCTTTCAGCCAGTCCTGCACAAACGGTACATAGACCAGGAACGGCAACGAAAGTACGACCAGCAGCAGCACACCCAATGTCTTGAGCATACGCCGCAGCCACGTCGGACGGATCAGATGGCGCTTGCCGTCACGTGCCGGCTTGCCGTCCGGAGTAACCGGGGCGACCGGAGTGATCCGCTCCTCTGGGGGCATACCTGTAATATGTCCGTTCTGCTGTTTCACGTTTTTATAGTAGAGATACCTTGCGCAATGCCACAGCGGCAATGCCAATACATTTTTTTAACGCAGTAAGCAGGCAATATGTTGAGCCGACGCCATGAATTATCGCTCTCAGGTATTCCGGCCCGCCAGCAGGCGCCGCAACACGAATACTGCGTAGACTGCTCCCGCCCCGGCTGCGTCGGCATACATGTCGGCTACCTCGTAGCTGCGGCCAAGCGACATAGATGCCTGCAGAAACTCTATGCCGACACCGAAAGCGGCCGACAGGACAGCGCAGACAAACGCACCGGGCAGCCCGGCACGCTGCCCGCGCTGCTTGCCCCAGTCCATTATCAGCATCGTGGCCAGCCAGCCGAACATTATGCCATGTACCGCTTTGTCGACGCCGGGAAAGACAGGCACGTCCACATCGCCGACCGGACGCGACGACAGTGTAAGCCACAGTATTACGCCTACGGTCAAAGCCGTGGCAGTCCACTTCGGCCACCGCTGCAGCCATCTGACTGCTACATCCATCAATCGCTTCATATCCTGGACATATTTAGAGTCTACAATAATTACTGCAACAATAATAGCAAAGCCCGGACAAATTCCGGAGGAGCTTCAAAAAGCGGGAGCCGCCCCTTGAGGAGCGGCTCCCGCGTTATCGTCGATGCTCGGAAAATCAAGCCTCTTTGCTGTCTTCTGCGGCAGGAGCCTCGGCAGCGGGAGCCTCGGCAGCCTTCTTGGAGCGGGAACGACGGGTCTTGCCACCCTTCTTCTCGGTCTTGGAGGAAAGCATAGCCTCGTTGAAGTCTACCAGCTCGATAAAGCACATCTCGGCGTTGTCGCCCAGACGGTGGCCGGTCTTAAGGATACGGGTATAGCCGCCGGGACGGTCAGCGATTTTGTCAGCTATTACGCCAAACAGCTCCTTGACGGCCTCCTTGTTCTGCAGATAAGAGAAGACCAGACGGCGATTGGCCATCTCGTCGCGCTTGGCACGGTTGATAATAGGCTCGGCATACATGCGCAGCGCCTTGGCCTTGGCCAAAGTCGTATTGATTCTCTTATGCATGATAAGAGAGATGGTCATGTTAGAGAGCAGCGCGTCGCGGTGAGCCTTCTTTCTGCCGAGATGGTTGAATTTTTTATTATGTCTCATCGTTACTTTTATTCTTTATCTAATTTGTACTTTGAAATGTCCATGCCGAAGCTGAGGTTGAGACTTGCAAGCAGCTCGTCGAGCTCGGTAAGACTCTTCTTGCCGAAATTGCGGAATTTCAGCAGATCGGTCTTATTGAACACCACGAGTTCGCCCAGCGTCTCCACTTCGGCGCTCTTGAGGCAGTTAAGGGCGCGGACAGACAGATCCATGTCCGCGAGCTTGTTTTTCAGGAGCTGACGCATGTGGAGTACCTCCTCGTCAAACTCCTCGCCGCCGTCCTCTACCGGAGCCTCAAGCGTGATCTTCTCGTCAGAGAAGAGCATGAAGTGGTATATCAGGATTTTGGCTGCCTCCTTCAAGGCGTCTTTCGGCGAAATAGAGCCATCTGTAGTGACCTCGAGCGTCAGCTTCTCATAGTCTGTCTTCTGCTCTACGCGGAAGTTCTCGACTGCATACTTCACGTTCACGATGGGTGTGTAGATGGAGTCGATAGCTATGACATTCAGGTCGCCCTGACCGAGCATCTCACGATTCTCGTCGGCGGGAACCCAACCACGCCCTTTGTTTATGGTAAACTCCATCGTGAATCCCTTTTCGGGATCCAGATGGCAGATTTCAAGCTCCGGATTCAGAACCTCGAAACTTGACAGTACCTTACCCAAGTCACCGGCTTTGAACACATCTTGCCCGGACACCGTAACCGTAGCCTTCTCAGTCTCAGCTTCGTCTACTATCTGCTTGAAACGCACCTTCTTCAGATTCAGGATGATATTGGTCACATCCTCCTTTACGCCGGGGATGGTACCCAACTCATGCGCTACTCCGTCGATGCGTATCGAACAGATGGCAAATCCGCCCAGCGAAGAAAGCAATATTCTGCGCAGCGCGTTGCCCACTGTCTGACCGTATCCCGGCTCCAGAGGTTTGAACTCAAACTTACCGAAGGAGCCGGTGGCTTCCAACATGATTACTTTGTCGGGTTTCTGAAATGCTAAAATAGCCATGGGTCTCTATTTATTTATTATTTAGAATACAACTCAACGATTAATTGTTCCTTGATAGTTTCGGGGATGTCCTCGCGCTGGGGCAGATGCAGGTACTTGCCTCCCTTGATGCTCTCGTCCCACTCTATCCAGGGATACTTGCTGTGATTGAAGCCTCCCAGGCAGTCGGCGATGACCTCCAAAGACTTAGACTTCTCACGCACGGCAACTACGTCGCCGGGCTTTACCTGATAGGAAGGAATGTTGACTACCTTGCCGTTGACTGTCACATGCTTGTGAAGCACGATCTGACGGGCGGCAGGACGAGTCGGGGCTATGCCCAGACGGTATACTACGTTGTCCAGACGGCTCTCCAGAAGCTGCAGAAGCACCTCACCGGTAATACCCTTGGTGCGGGCTGCACGCTCAAACAGGTTGCGGAACTGACGCTCCAGCACACCGTATGTATATTTGGCCTTCTGCTTCTCACGCAGCTGCACGCCGTACTCTGATGTCTTGCGACGACGGTTCTGGCCGTGCTGGCCTGGGGGATAGTTCTTCTTTGCCAGAACTTTATCCTCGCCGAAAATTGCCTCGCCGAATTTGCGGGCTATCTTTGATTTTGGGCCTGTGTATCTTGCCATTTCTAAATTAGATTTTCAAAATTAACTTTTCGCCCTGCCGCCGCTGCCCTGCCTCTATCCATTCGGACGAAGCCACAGCGCCGCGGCGCAATGCCGGGCCAAAGCATTTTGTTGTAGTGCCCGTGTTCCTGTCCGGAACACCGGCATGCTACTTTTATTAATTAAAGTCTGTAAGTGCATTTCCTTAGCGCAGCCGCGACTGCCGAGAGAAAGTGATAGAGGCAGTCTATTCGCATTCAGAAAGCACGTTGATTATGTATTGATTGAGATTCGGATTTTACTGACTGCCGGAGCCTACCGGCGCAAAGCAGTATCAGACTCTTCTTCTCTTGGGAGGACGGCAACCGTTGTGCGGAAGCGGAGTGACGTCTATGATTTCGACTACCTCGATACCGGCTCCGTGAGTAGTACGGATAGCGGACTCGCGGCCGTTGCCGGGACCCTTGACATACGCTTTCACTTTACGCAGACCCAGGTCATAAGCGACCTTGGCGCAATCCTGAGCGGCCATCTGGGCGGCATACGGAGTGTTCTTCTTGGAACCACGGAAGCCCATCTTGCCTGCGGATGACCATGAGATTACCTGGCCCTCGCTGTTAGTCAGGCACACGATGATGTTGTTGAAAGAAGAGTGAACGTGGAGCTGGCCCATTGCATCGACCTTGACATTTCTCTTCTTTGCTGCAGCTGTCTTTTTTGCCATACTTTAATCTTATTACTTAGTAGCTTTCTTCTTGTTAGCAACTGTTTTCTTACGGCCCTTGCGTGTACGGGCATTGTTCTTTGTGCTCTGTCCGCGTACGGGAAGACCGATACGGTGACGGATGCCGCGATAGCAGCCTATATCCATCAGTCGCTTGATATTGAGCTGTATCTCGCTGCGGAGGTCGCCCTCCACCTTATAGTTAGTCTGGATTACCTCACGAACGGCCGCAGCCTGATCGTCTGTCCAATCCTGTACTTTGATGTCGCGGTCCACACCAGCCTTGTCAAGGATGGTCTTGGCTGCGCTGCGGCCTATGCCGTAGATGTAAGTCAAGGCGATTTCGCCACGTTTGTTTTGCGGCAAGTCTACGCCGACAATTCTTACTGCCATATACTTAGCTTAATTTTTTTTGCAAAGTTAATAATTTTTGAAGTTATTGAAGCTCACACTTTAGTCCACACGGGCGTTTTTGTTGGTTCTTACGGCTGAATTTAGAGAAAATTAATCTTAATTCACAAAATTTAACCGTCAGACCAATCCATCTCACTCGCGTGTTTGAGTGTCTGAACTCTAAATCCTTCTTTTACATCCGGAGACCATGTTCGCCATCTAAGGCAGGATTAGCTCTTTTTAAGGCGAATGTCTTCTCCGGGATGTGCGTCGCCGACGCTATGGCGCCGGCTGTGCAGTGACCAAGATTCAGAGAGCTTCGTAGCTCTCCCGTATCAGCCCTGACGCTGCTTGAATTTAGGGTTCTTCTTGTTGATTACATACAAGCGTCCCTTACGGCGTACTATCTTGCAGTCGGGAGTGCGCTTCTTGATTGAGGCTCTTACTTTCATTGGTTGTTTTGATTGTACTTTTTAGATATGTTTAATTTGTTTCGGTTTGCTATACCTTATTTATAGCGGAATGAGATGCGGCCTTTCGACAGGTCGTAGGGCGACATTTCGACTCTTACCTTGTCGCCGGGAAGAATCTTGATATAATGCATGCGCATCTTCCCGGAAATGTGAGCCGTAATCTCATGGCCGTTTTCGAGTTCTACCTTGAACATGGCATTTGACAATGCCTCAAGTATCACTCCGTCTATTTCAATTGCAGCTTGTTTTGCCATATAATCCGAATAATCCGATTTGATGATATTTGTGATTCAGTCTTCGATTCCTGCATCGGAAGCGGGTTTTGACTGCTGGGCGGGCGACGGGCGCCGTCCCGCTTCAAGCAGTGGAGAGTCGTAACCATTGCGACGCAAAGCGTCCTCTATGTAGCTGAACGTAGTGAGTATCTGCGGGCCGTCGTCTACAACCGCGATAGTATGCTCGAAGTGCGCGCTGGGCTTGCGGTCGCGCGTGCGACATTCCCAGCCGTTGGGCTCTATCACGATGTTCTTGCTGCCCATGTTGACCATAGGCTCGATGGCTATGCACATACCGTTGCGCAGTATAGCGCCTATGCCGCGCCGTCCGTAGTTCGGCACTTCGGGGTCTTCGTGCATTTTCCGTCCTATACCGTGGCCGCACATCTCTCTGACGATGCTGTAGCCATTACGCTCGCAATAGGTCTGGATCGTGTTGGCTATGTCGCCTATTCGGCGGCCGGCCTGCACTGCGCCTATGCCTTTGTAGAGGCTTTCTTTGGTCACACACAACAACTTCATTACCGAGTCTGACACCTCGCCAACCGGAAATGTATAGCAGCTGTCGCCATGGTAGCCGTTAAGTTCAGCCACACAGTCTGTGCCGACTATGTCGCCCTCACGCAGCGTATATGACGATGGGAAACCGTGGACAACGATTTCATTGACTTCTATACACAGTGTACCCGGAAAACCTCCGTATCCGAGGCAGGCCGGAGTTCCTCCGTTGTCACAGATATATTCCCGTGCGATGGTGTCGAGCTTTTTGGTCGTGACACCCGGGGCTATCCATTCGGCGACAGCACCGAGAGCGCGGCTGCACAGGTCGCTTGCCGCGCGCATGAGTTCGATTTCTTCAGCTGTCTTGAGATATATCATCGCCTCTCTTCTATCATAAGTCTATCCGCGAAGCCGGCCGGGACAGAGCCTGCCGGTTTCGACGGATAATCTTACTTTCTTTTCATTAATTGGTTCAATAAGCTCATTGTCAGAAAGCGCCCTGACCTGTGGTGCGACCCTTGATGCGGCCGTCTTTCATCAGGCCGTCGTAGTGACGCATGAGCAGGTGGCCCTCTACGATACGCAGTGTGTCAAGTATTACACCTACGAGAATCAGCAGCGATGTTCCGCCGAAGAATTGCGCGAAGCTGCGGTTAAGGCCGCAGATGTGCGCGATAGCGGGCAAAATGGCTACGATTCCCAGGAATATGGAGCCGGGCAGCGTGATACGGCTCATGATGGTATCCAGATATTCTACTGTCGGCTTGCCGGGCTTGACGCCGGGTATGAAGCCGTTGTTGCGCTTCATGTCTTCGGCCATCTGCGCCGGGCGCACTGTGATGGCGGTATAGAAGTATGTGAACGCGACGATCATCAGGAAGTAGATGAAATTATACCAGAAGCCATACATGTTGGTAAGAGCTCCCCAGAATCCGGTCTGGTCGGTGTTGAAGCCGGCCAGTGTAATGGGAATGAACATCAGAGCCTGGGCAAAGATGATGGGCATTACACCCGCAGCGTTGACTTTGAGGGGTATGTACTGGCGTGCGCCACCGTACTGCTTGTTGCCCACGATGCGCTTGGCGTACTGTACGGGTACTTTGCGGGTGCCCTGTACAAGCAGCACTGCGCCGGCGATGACAGCCAGCAGAATGATGATTTCGACCAGGAACATTACGAGGCCGCCGCCGGCAGAGTTCATCAGTCGCTGCGAGAACTCCTGTATGAAAGCTTCGGGCAGACGCGCTATGATACCTATGAGGATGATGAACGAAATGCCATTGCCGACACCTTTCTGGTCGATACGCTCGCCGAGCCACATGATGAACATAGAGCCGGCGGTCAGAATGATAGTCATGAAGACTATGTTCAGTCCGGCAATCTGTTCTGCGGCCGCGCCTGCGCCGGCTGCGGAAATCTGCACACGCAGATTGAGCAGATAGGCGGGCGCCTGAAGCAGCAGAATGATGACTGTAAGCCAGCGTGTGTACTGGTTAAGCTTCATCCGGCCGCTCTCACCCTCGCGCTGCATCTTCTGGAAAGAAGGAAGCACCATGCCGAGAAGCTGTATCACGATGGATGCAGTGATATAGGGCATGATACCCAGCGCAAAGATTGACGCTTGCGAGAAGGCGCCGCCCGAAAACATGTCGAGCAACTGCATCAAGCCCGAGGAGCTGAACTCCTTGAGCTTGGTGAGGTCGTCGGGATTGATGCCGGGAAGCACCACGTAGCATCCGAAGCGGTAGATGATGACAAGCAGCAGCGTAATGCCGATGCGCTTGCGCAGGTCTTCCACGCTCCAGATATTCTTTATTGTCTTAACAAATCCCATTGTATTATTTTACTTTTTAATTACGGTTCCACCTGCGGCTGCGATAGCCTCTTCAGCTTTTTTGGAGAAGGCGTTGGCCTCTACCTCCAGGGCCTTGGTCACAGTGCCGTTGCCAAGAATCTTGACAAGGGCTCCTTTGGATACAAGGCCGGCTGCGTGCAGGTCGGCAACTGTAATTTTGCTCAGATCCTTAGCCTGAGCGAGATCCTCAAGGACATTGAGGTTGATGGCTTTGTACTCCACACGGTTTATATTCTTGAAACCGAATTTGGGCACACGGCGCTGCAACGGCATCTGGCCGCCCTCAAATCCCACTTTATGCTTGTAGCCGGAGCGGGATTTTGCGCCTTTGTGACCGCGTGTGGAAGTACCGCCGTAACCGCTGCCGGGGCCGCGGCCGATTCGCTTACTGTCCTTGTTTGAGCCTACAGCGGGCTGCAAATTAGTTAAATCCATTTTCATAGCTGAAAGTCGTTTTATGCTTTGGTCACTTCCACGAGGTGACGTACGCGGTTTACCATACCCATGATGCAGGGATTGTCTTCATGTTCCACTGTGTGGTTCATTTTTCGCAGACCCAGAGCATCGAGTGTTTCTTTCTGCACTTTGGGGCAGTTGATGCGGCTCTTAATTTGCTTGATCTTGATTGTTGCCATTCTGATTCAGATTATTTGCCGTTAAACACTTTGTCTACTGAGATGCCTCGGTTCTGGGCCACCTGAGCCGGGCTGCGCATCTCGCCCAGGGCGGCGATGGTGGCCTTTACCAGGTTGTGGGGGTTGGACGAGCCTTTGGACTTGGCCAGAACGTCGGTAATACCTACGCTCTCAAGTACGGCACGCATGGCGCCGCCGGCCTTGACGCCGGTACCGGTCGAAGCGGGCTTGAGGAAGATACGGCTGCCGCCGAACTTGGCCACCTGCTCGTGGGGGATTGTACCTTTGTGTACGGGGACACGGATAAGGTTCTTCTTGGCTGTCTCAACGCCTTTGGCGATGGCGGCGGTAACCTCATTGGCTTTGCCGAGACCCCAGCCGATGATGCCGTCTTCGTTGCCGACTACGACAATCGCAGCGAAGCTGAACGCACGTCCACCTTTGGTAACCTTGGTTACGCGGTTGATGGCTACGAGGCGGTCTTTCAGCTCCAAATCATTAGTCGATTTTACTCTATTGTTCTTTGTTGCCATGTTGTTGTTTAGAATTTAAGACCGGCCTTGCGCGCTGCATCGGCCAATGATTTTACTCTGCCGTGGAACAGGTAGCCGTTGCGGTCGAATACCACTTCGGTTATACCGAGTTCCAAAGCTTTCTGAGCCACCTTCTCGCCTACCTTGGCGGATATCTCTACCTTGGTGCCCTCGGCTATGCCTTTGGAGTCAGCCGAGCACAGGGTGCGGCCGGCCAGATCGTCGATGAGCTGAACGTAGATGGCTTTGTTGGAGCGGAAGACGCTCATACGAGGACGCTGGGCAGTGCCGCTGACGCGACCGCGTATGCGTGCCTTGATTTTATTTCTTCTTGCTATCTTTGATACCATTGTAGTCTGAATTTAATTATTTAGCATTTGCCGACTTGCCTGACTTGCGACGGATAATCTCGCCGACAAACTTGATACCTTTGCCCTTGTAGGGTTCGGGCTTGCGCAGCGAGCGGATCTTGGCGCATACCTGGCCGAGAAGCTGCTTGTCGGGACTCTCAAGAATGATGAGCGGATTCTTGTTGCGCTCGCTCTTTGCCTCAATCTTGATTTCCTTAGGCATCTTGATATAGATAGCGTGGGAGAAGCCCAGAGCAAGTTCAAGCACCTGGCCTGTGGCTGTGGCGCGGTAACCTACGCCGACCAGCTCCATCTCCTTCTTGTAACCCTCGCTGACACCGACCACCATATTGTGGATGAGGGCGCGGTACAGACCGTGCTGGGCGCGGTGCTCGCGGTCGTCGCTGGGACGGGTCACGTGGATATGGCCGTCGGCCACTTCTACGTTGATATCGGGGTTGATAGTCTGTGAAAGTTCTCCTTTGGGACCCTTCACCGTCACTGTGTTGTCTTTAACCTGAATGCTTACGCCGGCAGGTATTTCGATGGGTGTTTTACCTATTCTTGACATTTCAATACCTCCTTTTTAATTAATAAACATAGCATAGCACTTCGCCGCCGATCTTGAGGTCTTTGGCTTCCTTGTTAGTCATAACTCCGCGTGAGGTGGAAAGGACGGCTATACCCAGTCCGTTGAGTACTCGGGGCATATCCTTATAGCCTGTATACTGGCGCAGGCCGGGACGGGAGACGCGCTTGAGTCCCTTGATGGCGTTGACCTTGTCAATGGGATCGTACTTGAGCGCGATTTTGATTACACCTGACGGGGTAGTGCCCTCCATGAACTTGTAGTTGAGGATGTAACCCTGCTCAAACAGGATTTTGGTAATCTCCCTCTTCAGGTTGGACCCGGGAATCTCCACTACGCGGTGACCGGCTTTGATGGCGTTCCTGAGTCGCGTTAAATAATCTGCAATAGGATCAGTCATTTTTTTGATGTTTAAATTGATTCAGATTTTCTGAACAATATTTAATAATCTCTGATTTCTTATATATCGGTGCGAGGAGGCGGCGCCGCTGCGGCCTGATGGCACGCATCAGGATGGAAGGGCGTCCGCATTATGTGTGTAACGGAGCGCCTTCCATTTTTATTGCGTGCGGGACGAAAAAAAATCGTGCCGCCGATGCGCCCTGGTCTGATTACCAGCTTGCCTTCTTTACGCCGGGGATGAGGCCTGCGCTTGCCATCTCGCGGAACTGAATACGGGAGATGCCGAACTGACGCATGTAGCCTTTGGGGCGGCCGGTCAGCGAGCAGCGGTTGTGCAGACGTACGCGGGAAGCGTTCTTGGGAAGCTTCTGGAGCTTGGTCAGAGCCTCATAGTCGATATTGCCGTCGGCATCGGCCAAAGCGGCTTTCTTGAGGGCTGCCTTGCGTTCAGCATAGCGGGCTACCAGACGCTGGCGCTTTACCTCGCGGGCTTTCATTGATTCTTTTGCCATCTGTTATTTCTCGTTTTTAAAGGGTAAGCCAAACTGCTTGAGCAGAGCGTAGCCTTCTTCGTCGGTATTGGCCGAGGTCACGAAGGTTATGTTCATACCGTTGAGCTTGGAGACGCTGTCGATGTTGATCTCGGGGAAGATAATCTGCTCTGTGATGCCGAGCGTATAGTTGCCGCGGCCGTCAAGCTTGGCGTTGATGCCTTTGAAGTCGCGGATACGGGGCAGAGCCACGCGGATAAGACGCTCCAGGAACTCATACATGCGGTCGCGGCGCAGGGTAACCATTACGCCTACGGGCATTTTCTTACGCAGCTTGAAGTTGGAGATGTCCTTGCGTGAGAGCGTGGGCACAGCCTTCTGGCCGGTAATGGCGGTCAGCTCGTTGACAGAAGTCTCGATGATCTTCTTGTCCTGAGTGGCGTCGCCAAGACCCTGGTTGATGACTATCTTCTTGAGTTTGGGTACCTGCATGACGGTAGTGTAACCGAACTCCTTGAGGAGAGCGGGTACGATTCTTTCCTTATAGTCTTTGCTAAGTGTTGTGCTCATTACTTGATTTCCTCTCCGGATTTTTTAGAATAACGTACTTTCTTGCCGTCTACGAACTTGTAGCCTATGCGGGTAGCTTTGCCGCTCTTGGGGTCGATGAGGCTGAGGTTTGAGACGTTGACGGGAGCCTCCATCTCTACGATGCCTCCCTGGGGATATTTGGCGGTGGGCTTGGTGCTCTTCTTGATGATGTTCACGCCCTCTACGATAGCGCGGCCTTTCTTGACGATAACCTCGAGGACACGACCTTTCTTGCCTTTGTCGTCGCCGGCAATGACAATTACTTCGTCACCCTTCTTGATATGATATTTTGCCATTTCTGTTTTCTCTTTAGGTGGGTTAAAGTACTTCGGGAGCGAGGGAGACGATCTTCATGTTCGTAGCGCGCAGCTCGCGTGCCACAGGGCCGAAGATACGGCTTCCGCGAAGCTCGCCGGCATTGTTGAGCAATACGCAGGCGTTGTCGTCAAAGCGGATATAGGAGCCGTCGGGACGGCGGATCTCTTTCTTGGTACGCACTACGACTGCCTTGCTTACGGTACCCTTCTTCACGTCGGAAGAGGGAATCACGCTTTTCACGGAGACTACAATTATGTCGCCGACCGTCGCATAACGACGGCCTGTACCGCCAAGTACATGGATACAGAGGGCCTCTTTGGCACCGCTGTTGTCTGCTACTGTCAATCGGGATTCAGTCTGTATCATGGTTACTTAACTTTTTCAATTATTTCTACCAGTCTCCATCTCTTAGTCTTGCTCAGGGGGCGTGTCTCCATCAGGCGGACGGTGTCGCCTACAGAACACTCGTTGTTTTCGTCGTGAGCATGGTATTTCTTTGTCTTGTTGACAAATTTACCGTAAATGGGGTGTTTCTCTTTCCACTTGATTTCAACAGTGATCGTCTTGTCACCCTTGTTGCTGGAAACAACCCCGATTCTTTCTTTTCTTAAATGTCTTTTTTCCATTTTTCTTCAGATTGCTTTGATGGGGGGATTAGGCTTCGGGGGCTGCTGCGGCCTCGGCCAGTTCCTTCTGACGCAACACGGTCTTCAGACGGGCAATCTCGCGGCGGTCGAAAGTGATCTTGGCGGGATTGTCGATGGGAGATATCGCGTGCGTTACTTTCAATTCACGATAAGCCTTCTCGGCGACGAGGATACGTTCGCGGAGTTCTTTAATGCTTAATTCCTTGATTTCTTCCTTTTTCATTGTTATAAATTGCTATTGGCCTCCCGCTTCCCTTGTCGGGAAGCGGGGTGCCGTTGTGGAGTTTACACGTTCTGGCTGGGGTCGTAGTCGCGGCGTACCACGAATTTCGTGATTACGGGGAGCTTCTGGGCCGCCAGGCGCAGGGCCTCTTTGGCGATGTCGTAGCTTACGCCTTCCACTTCTATCAGGATGCGTCCGGGGGTAACGGGTGCCACGAAGCCTTCGGGGTTACCTTTACCTTTACCCATACGTACCTCGGCCGGCTTCTTGGTAATGGGCTTGTCGGGGAAGATGCGGATCCATATCTGACCCTGACGCTGCATGTAGCGGGTCACGGCGATACGGGCGGCCTCTATCTGACGGCCTGTAATCCATTTGGATTCAAGAGTCTTTATGCCGAACGAACCGAAAGCGAGCTGGTTGCCTCTCTGGGCCTCACCTTTCATGCGGCCTTTCTGCGAGCGGCGGAACTTTGTCTTTTTAGGTTGTAACATTGCTTGTTGGAGTGTTTAGGCGTTAACGATTGTTGTTTCTCTTACGGAATCCTCCGCGGCGACCTTCACGACGGTCGAAACCGCCTTCGCGGCGACCGCCTTTTTCGGCGGTGGAGAGCTGCGGTGTAAGGTCACGCTTGCCGTAAACCTCGCCACGGCAAATCCATACCTTGATTCCGACAATACCTACCTTTGTAAGAGCCTCGACCAGCGCGTAGTCGATATCGGCACGCAGAGTGTGGAGCGGAGTGCGTCCTTCCTTGAACATCTCGGAGCGGGCCATTTCGGCGCCGTTCAGACGGCCGCTGACCTGAATCTTGATGCCCTCTGCGCCCATGCGCATGGTGCTCTGTACAGCCATCTTGACAGCACGGCGGTAAGCAACTTTGTTCTCGATCTGACGGGCGATGTTGGCAGCCACGAGCTCGGCGTCGAGTTCGGGACGCTTGATTTCGTGAACGTTTACCTGTACGTCCTTGCCTGTCAGCTTCACGAGTTCCTTCTTGAGATTCTCGACATCCTGGCCACCGCGGCCTATGATCATGCCGGGGCGCGAGGTGCAGATGGTCACGGTGACCATCTTCAGTGTACGCTCTATGATGACACGCGATACGCTTGCCTTGGCAAGACGGGTACGCAGGTACTTGCGGATCTTGGAGTCTTCAAGCAAGACGTCGCCGTACTTTTTGCCGCCGTACCAGTTAGAGTCCCAGCCGCGGATTACACCGAGGCGGTTGCTAATAGGATTTACTTTCTGTCCCATCTTGTCTTATTAAGCTTTAGTGTTATCAATTGTGTCAACAAACAATGTCACGTGGTTGGAGCGCTTGCGGATACGGTAACCGCGGCCCTGGGGCGCGGGGCGCAGGCGCTTGAGCATGGGAGCGCAATCCACGAAGATAGTGGAGATATAAAGCTCGCCCTGGTCGGCTTTACGATCGTTTTTCTGCTCCCAGTTGGCTATGGCCGAGCGCAGGAGCTTCTCGACTCTGCGGGCGGCTTCCTTGTTAGAGAATTTCAGGATGCCAAGAGCCTTGAATACCTCGACGCCGCGCACCATGTCGGCCACCAGACGCATCTTGCGCGGTGAGGTGGGGACGTTGCGCAGTTTGGCAAAGTACTGGCTCTTGCGGGCCTCCTTGAGCAATTCTGCTGATTCTTTCTTTCTTTTACCCATTGTATTTAGTTTCTTTCTTTATCGTGATTAGATATGCAGGGCCTTATTTTTTCTTGTTGCCGGCGTGTCCGCGGAAGTTGCGGGTTGGGGCAAATTCGCCAAGCTTGTGGCCTACCATGTTCTCAGTGACATATACGGGTATGAATTTGTTGCCGTTGTGTACTGCGAAAGTGTGGCCTACGAAGTCGGGAGAAATCATGGAAGCGCGGCTCCAGGTCTTGATTACAGACTTTTTGCCGGACTCCTCCATGGCGGCTACTTTCTTTTCCAGCTTCACGCTGATAAAGGGTCCTTTTTTAAGTGAACGACTCATAGTGACTAAGTTAAATCAAATTACTTCTTTCTTCTTTCAATGATGTACTTCGAAGATGCCTTCTTCGGAGCGCGTGTCTTCAGGCCCTTGGCATAAAGACCGGTGCGGCTACGGGGATGGCCACCGCTCTGACGGCCTTCGCCACCACCCATGGGGTGGTCCACAGGGTTCATGACGACGCCACGGTTGTGGGGGCGACGTCCGAGCCAGCGGCTGCGGCCGGCTTTACCGCTCTGCTCCAGGGCGTGGTCGGAGTTGCCGACAACGCCGATTGTAGCTTTGCAGGCCAGCAGGATTTTGCGGGTTTCTCCGGAGGGCAATTTGATGATTGCGTAGTCACCTTCGCGCGAAGTAAGCTGCGCGAACGTACCGGCAGAGCGTGCCATGGAGGCTCCCTGACCGGGACGGAGTTCTATACAATGGATGAGTGTACCGACGGGAATCTTGGCCAGGGGCAGGCAGTTGCCTACCTCGGGGGCTGCATCGGGTCCGCTTACTACGGTCTGCCCTACTTCCAGGCCATTGGGGGCGACCATATAAGCTTTCTCGCCGTCAGTATAGTAAAGCAGGGCTATACGGGCCGAACGGTTCGGATCGTATTCGATGCTTTTTACTACAGCGGGCACACCGTCTTTGACTCTCTTAAAGTCGATGAGGCGGAGTTTGCGCTTGTGGCCACCGCCGCGATAGCGGGTCGTAAGGTGGCCGGCAGCGTTGCGTCCGCCGGTGGAACGCTTGCCGACGGTAAGAGATTTCTCTGGTGTAGTAGCAGTGATTGTTCCTTTGAATACACCAATAATTTTGTGTCGTTGCCCCGGTGTCGTGGGCTTAAATTTTCTTACTGCCATTTCTTAATTATAAATTGCTGTAATAGTCGATAGTCTGTCCTTCGGCCACGGTAACGTAAGCCTTCTTGAATGAGGCAGTGCTGCCTTTGATAAGGCCGCCCTTGGTGTAACGCTGCTTGCGCTTGCCGGCATAGAGGGCTGTGTTGACCTTTACCACTTTGACGCCGTAGAGTTTCTCTACCAGGTCTTTGATCTGATATTTGTTGGCGTCGGGAGACACTGCAAACGTGTAGCAGTTGAGCTTCTCGCTTTCTGCTGTGGCCTTTTCGGTCACGATGGGTTTGATCTGAATATCCATTTTGTCTTATCTCCTTTTTTAAAGTTGGTTAAGTACTTCTACGGAAGCCTCGGTCACAACCATAGTGTCGTTGTCAAGCACGCTGTAGGCATTGAGGTCGGCTGCCTGCTTCACGCAGGAACCGGGGACATTGCGTACAGAGAGCAGGATGTTGTTGTCCAGGGAGCCAAGCACGAGCGTCACTTTCTTGTCGGCGAGCTTGAGATTCTTGGCGAGCTCCACGAAGTTCTTGGTTCTGGGGGCATCCCAGGTAAAGTTTTCTACCACTACTATCTTGCCTTCCTGAGCCTTGGAAGTAAGGGCGAGACGGCGGGCCAGAGACTTTACTTTCTTGTTGAGCTTGAAGCGGTAGTCACGGGGACGGGGACCGAACACACGGCCGCCGCCGATCAGTACGGGAGAGTTGATGTCACCGCGACGTGCGCCGCCGCCGCCTTTCTGACGGCCGAGCTTGCGGGTCGAACCGCTGACTTCGCTGCGTTCTTTGCTCTTGTGGGTACCCTGACGCTGGTTGGCCAGATACTGTTTTACGTCGAGATAAACTACGTGTGCGGGATTGGACTCGGAGGAGGCTTCTACTGCGAACACGGAGTCATTGAGCGTTACTTTGCGTCCGGTGTCTTCACCTTTGATATTGTATACTGCTACTTCCATTACTTCTCAACTAAAACGATTGAACCTTTGCTTCCGGGTATGGAACCCTTGACCATTAACAGATTGTGCTCGGGCAGAATCTTGATGACCTGGAGATTCTGCACGGTTACGCGTTCGTTGCCAGTCTGACCGGCCATGCGCATACCCTTGAATACTTTGGCGGGATACGAGCAGGCGCCGATAGAACCGGGAGCGCGCAGACGGTTGTGCTGACCGTGGGTACTCTGGCCCACGCCGCCGAAACCGTGGCGCTTTACCACGCCCTGGAAACCTTTGCCTTTGCTTGTGCCTACAACATCGACAAAGCCGCCTTCCTCAAAGAGTTCTACGGTAAGGGTGTCGCCCAAAGCGGGTTCTGTGGCAAACGATTTGAACTCAGCCAAGTGTCTCTTGGGGGTCACACCGGCTTTCTTGAAGTGACCGGCCTCGGGGCGTGTGGTATGCTTTTCCTTCTTGTCCTGGAAACCTACCTGCACGGCGGCGTAGCCGTCATTTTCTACGGTTTTGATTTGAGTGACCACGCAAGGACCTACTTCGATGACAGTGCACGGCACATTCTTGCCGTCGGCACTGAATACGGATGTCATTCCGATTTTCTTTCCTAATAATCCTGGCATTTCTTACTTTGATTAAAAATACTTTTGTATTGTCTTGTTTGTGGTTTTCAGGCAATCCGTCCGGTCTGACCCGGACGGATTGCCCGATGATTTCCGAGTCGGCTGCTTACACCTTTATGCTTACGTCCACACCGCTGGGGAGCTCAAGCTTCATCAGGGCGTCTACGGTCTTGGCCGTAGAGCTGTAGATGTCTATCAGGCGCTGATAGGAGCAGAGCTGAAACTGCTCGCGGCTCTTTTTGTTGACGAATGTGGAACGGTTCACTGTAAAGATGCGCTTGTAGGTGGGCAGAGGTATGGGACCGCTTACTACAGCATCAGTAGCCTTCACAGTCTTTACGATCTTCTCGGCACTTTTGTCGACGAGGTTGTGATCGTAAGATTTGAGTTTGATTCTGATTTTTTGGCTCATATTGTGTTGTGTATATTATGCTTATTTAAGAAGGTCCACACGGCCCTGGCACTCGGTCAGGACATTCTTGGCGATCGAGGAGCTGACCTCGGAATAGTGGGAGAATGTCATGGTGCTGGTGGCGCGGCCGGAAGTGATGGTACGCAGGGCTGTAACGTAGCCGAACATCTCGGCCAGCGGGGCGGTAGCCTTGACGATACGGGCGCCGGAACGGCTTGTCTCCATGCCCTCTACCTGGCCACGGCGCTTGTTGAGGTCGCCGATGACGTCACCCATGCTCTCTTCGGGAGTCACGACTTCTATCTTCATGATAGGCTCCATGAGGACAGGACCCGCTTTCTCGGAAGCTTTCTTGAACGCCTGGATGGCGCAAAGCTCAAAGGAGAGCTGGTCGGAGTCCACGGGGTGGAACGAACCGTCCATCAGTGTCACTTTCAGGCGCTCTACAGGATAACCGGCGAGCACGCCGTTCTTCATGGCTGTCTGGAAGCCTTTCTGAACGGAGGGTATGTATTCCTTAGGCACGTTGCCGCCCTTTACTTCGTCGATGAACTACAGGCTGCCCTCGAAGTCATCGTCGGCAGGCTCCACGCGTACGATGATGTCGGCAAACTTACCGCGACCGCCGGTCTGCTTCTTGAATACCTCACGCAGCTCTACGGGCTGAGTGATAGCTTCCTTATATGTAACCTGCGGACGGCCCTGGTTGCACTCTACCTTGAACTCGCGCTTCAGACGGTCGATGATGATATCGAGGTGAAGCTCGCCCATACCGGAGATGACGGTCTGGCCTGTCTCCTCGTTGGTCTCCACG
>JAGBIJ010000042.1 GCA_017935045.1 Muribaculaceae bacterium | reverse complement strand
GGAAGTGCGATTGTATTTTCCCGGGAAATGTGGAGCTATGGGAAAATAACGATAATCCTCCGGTACGTTTTCCTTGAAAGGGTCGGCAGTGCCGTCTGCCGTAACAAGGAAACATCCGGGGTGGCCGGGAGTGGAGTTTACACGGTTGGCCTTCCATATTTCATTGTTGTAATCAATGTGCCACACAAGCAGCCCCGGCACTCCTCCGTAGTAGTCTCCGATGTAGGTATCCCATCCCGTATTGCTGCGGGACTCAAGAATAAAATACTCCGAATTGTCACCTGAAGCGCTGCCGCACTGCACAGGAATCACGAGCCCCGTTCCCCCGTCCTGAATGGATTTCAGGTCATAATGGGTGTTGCTGGCGGCGAAATCATACTCAATCCAGCGGTAAACCCATTTCTCGTATGTCGACAGATTGGGAGGACAGTACCCCTCATTGTTGTAACAGCCGATATCCATCACATCCCAGGGGCCTACGGTCACAGTATCATCCTGGTATAGCGGATCATAGATGTCGGGCATTCCGAGGACATGGCCGTACTCATGTATGAATGTGCCGGGACCGTCGACATACATATCCTTTTCCGCATAGTGTCTCTGACCGTTGAGTTCGTTGGAACAGGCGTATTGGCCGAACCGCACGCCGTCAAAGCTGTAACCTGTCAGCCACCCCTGATGGGGCCATATTACCTGGCCGTCAAGAGGAGTGTCGGCCTGGCCGTAGCCGGCATAGAATATGTAGACGGCGTCCACAACGCCGTCGCCGTCACAATCATACTTCGCATAATCTATCTCGGCGTCCAGCTCCTCAAGGGCATATTTTATCGCCTCGCGGAAATTGACATACTTGCTGTTGTCTTCCGGGCCGGTGTAATATTTTGAGGTATTCGGTAAAGTGACGACTCTGGCCACATCAAATACAGGGGTAAATTTGCCGCCGGAATTATCGAAATAATAGTCACGAGCCGAACCGTTGCAACCATATTTGTTGTAGCCGGGCTTGTTGAGCATGTCGGCTATATCCTGAGGAGAAGCAGGTTGGAACTTTATATCGCTGTATTCCAACAGCAACACGAGAGCCCGGGTCTCTCCGATAGTATTGTACTTGGTTCTGCCATCGGTATCGAGCGGCGCCATACGATGCCGGTTGTTGTGAGAACCGGCAGCCTTGCGCATGCCGCGCAGCGTCTCGGCGGAGGCATAGACAGGTTTGCCGCCTTCGGTACGGCGCACGAGCGAACCATCGGCAGTCCGGGTCAGCAGCATCCCGTCGGTATCTGTCATATAGCTGAAATATTCATCGCCATGCAGACGGTATTCTACAGTAGTGCCGTCCGGATTGAGGTGCTTCAGCAGGCCTCTGTAAGCGGGCTTGGCAGAGAGGCAGAAGGGAATAGCCAGAGCAGCAAACGCGAGCAAGTATCTGTATTTCATCATAAATGTAGGTTGATTAGATTGCAAATATAGGCAATAAAAAGCAATCCCACAAATTTCAGACACTTATTTTGCAGCGAACACCTTATTGCGGCGCGCATAGCGTACGCCGGCCAGGCAGGCTCGCATGTAGGGGAAGAAGGCCCAGCGGCCGGCGCGGCGCTCGCGCAGGGCATGGATCAGCAGACGCGCTGGCCACGAGAAGGGGTGCAGATGACTCATCACAGCGCCGTGGGTCATAGCGAAGTATTCCTCCCCGGCGTCGCGTTCGCCCGTTGTCGGATGGTCATGCGAGCCTATCGTTACCGGACTGACAAAGACGCGCAACCCGGCGCGCCTCGCGTCGCATATAAAGACATCCTCCTCTCCGCACCGAAGCACCGGTGTGCCGATGCTTATGTTTTCATTGAACCGTACGCGTCTGCTTACCGCATTGCGGCGGAAAGCTATCTCAAAAGCAGTCACATAGTACCCTTTCGGTGCATTGGCAAAGTCTGTAAGCCGCTGCGGATAGGGCTTCACATAACGGTCGAAGCACGTGTAGCGTGCGGCTATTATGTCGGCTTCGGGACAGGCGTCAAACTCTGTCATGATGCCCTGCAGTCCGTCGGCCGAATAGTCCACGTCATCGTCTCCCATCAGGCAAAGCGGCGCAGAGGCGCATGAAATCGCAAAATTGCGGTTGCGCGATATGCCACGGCTGCGATGTATGAAAACCTGGAAATCCTGCCGTTCTGCAAGCTCTTGCGGCACAGGGATATCGCCGTCGGGCTGCTGCCATGCCACAAGATATCCCACCCCCGCGACGCGGGGATGGACGGCATTCAGCACCCGGGCTATGCCCTCGGCTCCTATGGTGCATATCAGAACCTGAAGCCTCATCAGAACGTCGGGGCGTAGAGGGCGGCGCGGGCGAGCTGATAGTCGCGCTCCGCCGTCAGGGAGCTGACGGCGTGTTCGAAGAAACTCTCCTGCTCCTGTATGTATTCAAATACCGTGATGGTGCCGGCGTCGTACGCCTTCTTCAGATATGCGTAGTTCTGCCGGTCGATGCGCTGGCTGAAGGCGGCGTAGCGGCGCGACGTCTCGCCCAGCATGCGGGCGCGTTCATATTCGGAGCGCTTGCGGGAGCCGTATTCCTCGGTCATCGACTCCGCCCGCAAACGGGCGGCAGTCTCGGCGCTGCGAGCGCTCTTCACGCGTCCGGCGTTGCTCCACAGCGGCAGCGAGAAACCGATAGCCACGCCGTGGTAGTTGCTATTCTTTATAAGCTCATTGGTATAGCCTACGGAAAACTCCGGCAGTCCCTGCTTCTTGCGCAACTCCACCTCGCGGGCGCTGCGAACTATGCCGGTCTGCAGCAATTTCAGAGAGGCGTTGCTCCGCTCGGTCTGCTTAAGCCAGTCGTCAAACGAGGCGGGAAGTCCGGCTGCAGGCCATGTCTCAGGCAGCGCGAAAGGCTCGCCGCCGTTCAGGGCATACAGCTCAAGGCGCTGGGCTCCGGCCTCCTGGCGCGCTTCGGCCAGATCATTTTCCATCTTCAGCATGGAGAGTTCTATCTTATTGTAATCCAACTGAGTGATCGTTCCTTTGGCCAGACCTTTGTCGGCATAGTCATGAAGCTTGCGCAGCACGGCAAGCTGATTTTCCAGCTCGGCGCAGAGCCTGACCTGATATACATAATTGATCAGCGCGTTCTCCACCAAGAGCGCGAACGACTGTCTTTCTACTTCCAGCTGCGCGCTGCTCAAAGCATTGTCTGCCTCGGCCACCCGGCGCTTCGCTCCAGAAAGGGTAGCGAAATCAAACGACTGGGTAACAGATATATTAGTCTTGTTGGGCACGTCGCTGGGCTGTCCGAACATATAGCTGACAGCCACCTCGGGATCGGCGAGATTGAGGCCGGTCATATTGTCAGCATGTGTCACGGCGCACTCAGCGCCTTGAGCCTTGAGGTTGAGATTGTTTTTCTGTATGACAGCCTGCTGTTCAGGGAATACCGACTGGCCGGAGGCAGTCCCGGCTACGGCGAGGGCGACGGCCGGAAGTATGGTCTTGAGTCTGCGGATAATTCTCATGTATGACTGATGAATCGTGGTTACACTATAATATCTTAACCGGAAAGCGCCGGAAAAGGTCATGCAAAAGTAATAAATAATCTGAATCGGGTAGGACTCTCGGCGTAAAAATACTCTTTTCAGAGTATCGGCGTACGAAACCCTACCCTTTCAACATTAATTTTCCTCGGTCTTTCCGTGCCTGCGGCTACCCCAAAGCAGGTATATGACAGGAATGATGAAGCCGTTGAGCAGGGTTGCGGAAATCAGGCCGCCGAGTATTACTTTGGCCATGGGACTCTGTATCTCGTTTCCAGGCTCTCCGCTGCCTGCCGCCAGAGGTATCAGGGCCAACGCGGAGGTCAGAGCTGTCATTAGAATCGGATTCAGACGGTCGACCGAACCGCGGACTACGGCCTCGCGCGGTGTCAGGCCCTCGCCCACAAGTACGTTATAACGGTCTACCAGCAGCATACCGTTGCGCGTGGCTATGCCGAACAGCGATATGAATCCGATTATGGCCGGAATACTGACCACACCGTCAGTCAGCGATATGGCGAAGACGCCGCCTATCAGGGCCAGAGGCAGATTGAGCATGATGACCGCGCTCTGACGTGCGTCGCGGAACTGATTGAAGAGCAGCAGATATATGGCGAGAATGGAGAACAGGCTCGTAAGCAGCAGAGTGCGCGAGGCCGCTTCCTCGCTTTCAAACTGGCCGCCGTAGCTGATATGATAGCCCGGCGGCAGCGAGACGCGTCCGGCCACAAGCTTCTTGACATCGTCCACGGCTCCGCGCAGGTCACGGCCTGAGACGTTGGCACTGACCGTAAGGCGGCGGCTCACATTCTCGCGGCTCACGCTGCCGGGCCCAGAGGTAGACTTTACTTCGGCCACTGTCTCAAGAGGCACCTTCGTGCCGTCGGCAGCGTCCAGGGTCAGCGCGCCTATCTCCTCAAGCGCGTCGCGGTTGTCAGGGCGCACCTTGACCGTAAGGGCATAGACGGAGTTTCCCTCGCGCACCTCGCTGACCTGCACACCTCCGAGAGCCATGCTCACAAACCGATTGAACTCCGGCATACCGATGCCGTAGCGGGCCAGCATGCCCGGACGGGGTGTGATGTTGATCTGCGGACAGTCGGTAAGCTGCTCGACATTCACGTCCTCAAGTCCCGGGACACCCTCTATCGCCTCCTTTACCTCATTGCCCAGATGAATCAGCTCATGCAGGTCAGGGCCGAAAATCTTGATGGCGATATTGCTCTGAGAGCCGCTGAGCATGGCGTCGATACGGTGGGAGATGGGCTGCCCGATCTCGATATTCACGCCGGGCAGCACACTAAGTTTGTGGCGTATCTCCTCTGCTATTTCTTCCTTGCCACGCCCCTCGGATATATACGGGGCTTCGATTTCGGAGGTATTGGTGCCGAGGGCATGCTCGTCAAGCTCGGCGCGTCCGGTCTTGCGGGCTACCCGCTTTATCTCGGGCACCGTCAGCAATATGCGCTCGGCACGCCGGCCTATGGAGTCGCTCTGCTCCAGCGCGACGCCCGGCAGAGTGCTGACGTTGATGGTAAACGATCCTTCGTTGAAGGGGGGCAGGAAGTCCCGTCCCTGCATGAAAAACAGAGCCAAAGCCACCACAAGCAGCGCGCCCGTGGCGCCCAGCACCACCCTTTTGTGGCGCAGAGCCTTTTCCAGCACAGTGCGATATCCGCGCTTGAGCCAGACTACAATCTTAGGCTCCTGCTCCTTGACTTCGCGCTTGCTCAGCAGAAGCGAACACAGAACCGGTGTCAGCGTGAGTGCCACAAGAGTGGAAGCGAAAAGCGATGTTATGAAAGCTATGCCCAGGGGTATCAGCATGCGTCCCTCCATCCCCTGCAGGAAGAAGAGCGGCACGAAGCTGACCACAATTATAAGAGTGGAGTTGAGTATAGGCATACGCACCTCGCGCGATGCCTCGAATACCACGTCGAGCACCCTGCGGCGCTCCCCTTCCGGGAGAGTGCGGTTATGGCGCAGCCGCTTGTAGACGTTCTCCACATCGACTATCGCGTCGTCCACCAGCGAGCCGATGGCTATGGCGATACCGCCGATACTCATCGTATTGATGGAGAGATTCATAAGCCGCAGCACAAGTATTGTGACAAGCAGTGACAGCGGGATAGTCACAAGGGATATGAGCGTGGTGCGCGGATTCATCAGGAAGACGAAAAGTATGATGGCCACCAGCACGGCTCCCTCGACAAGACTTTTCTTTATATTGTTGACCGAAGCGTCTATGAAATCGCGCTGGCGGTACAGGTCTGTCGATACCTTGACGTCGGCAGGCAGACCTGCCTTTATGTCAGAGAGAGCCGCCTCCAGACGCTCGGTCAGCTCTATGGTGCCGACCCCATGCTGCTTCGTGACGGTCAGAAGCACCGAGGGCTCGCCGTCTACCGAAGCCACGCCTGTCTGCGGTATCTGATTGCCCACCTGCACATCGGCTATGTCGCGCAGAAGCACCGGCTCGCCGGCCTCGTTGAGCCTGACTACGGCGGAACTGATCTGATCCACATCCGTGGTGGCGGCCAGACCGCGTATGATATATTCGTTGCCGTAATCGTATGCCACTCCACCGGTGGAATTGCGGGTCATCCCCTCTGTGGCGGTTGCCACGTCGCCAAGACTCACGCCCCACTTCGCCATGCGCTCGGGACGCAGCAATATCTGATATTCCTTGACATCGCCGCCTATCACATTGACCTGTGAGACACCCGGCACTGACAGCAGTCTGGGCGCTATGTCGCGGTCAGCGAGCGTACGCAGCTCCTGCATGGAGCCGCCGGCAGGTCCGGTAAGACCGACAAACAGCACCTCGCCCAGAATAGACGACTGGGCTCCCAGCACCGGAGTCTCCGCACCCTGCGGCAGCTTGCCGCTGACGGTGGCCAGACGCTCCGATACAGTCTGGCGCGCATGATATATATCGGTATCCCAATCAAATTCCACCCACACGCAGGAAAAACCCATAGAGCTTGACGAGCGCACACGGCGCACGCCGGCAGCTCCGTTCAAAGCCGTCTCCACCGGGTATGTCACGGTCTGCTCCACCTCCTCGGCCGCCATACCTGGCGCCTCGGTCATAACAGCCACCGTCGGGGCGTTGAGATCCGGAAAAACATCGGCTTCCATGCGCGATGCCACATAGCAGCCTCCTACAGCGATAAGCACAGCGGCCAGCATGATGGTCAGGCGGTTGTGCAGGCTGAACCGTATAATCGAGTCAAGCATATCTGTCAATGATTATGGTTATGTCCCTGAGGAGCCTTGCCGGAATTGGCCGCCAGCTTGAGCATTGTCGCTCCCTTGACCACTATACGCTCGCCCTCCTTCAGACCGGAGGTAATCTGGGCGCTGACGCCGTCTGTGGCGCCTACATCCACCCGCTGCTTACGGAAATGCTCGGGGCTTTGCTCCACATATACGAAATACATGCCTTCCTCCTCGGTCAGAGCCTCGCGCGGCACGGTTATCACGCCCGGCATGCGGTCAGTAAGCAGATATGCCTCCACCGGCATTCCGGCGGTCAAGCCGCCGGGATTGTTGAACTCTATAGTTACCGGGATATAGAGCGAAGCAGTACTGTTGCTGCCCTTGCCGACACTTACCACCCGGCTTCCGTAGTCAGCCAGACGTATGCGGCGCTCGTCGGCGGCGGGAACCACTATGTTGGCGCCGCGTATCGAGGAGAGGTCGGCGCTGTATCGCTGAGGCACATCGGCGCGAAGCTGCAGCTGCCGGTTGGTGGTTACCACAGCCAGCGGCGCTCCCACCTCGATATAGTCGCCGGGGCGTACCAGACACTCCGCTATATATCCGGAGATAGGCGATGCGGCCACGTCGCCGCCGCTGGTCACGGTGGCCTGCGGGGTAGCAAGGGCGGCACGGGCGGCAGCGACCTCGGCCTTAATCAAATCGTATTCGGTCTGCGTAATCAGCTTGTCGGCCAAGAGTCCGTCGGCCCGCTTCAAGCGTGCCTCGGCACTGGCCAGCGTGGCCCGCAGCGGGGCATTGTTGTCAGTAGTGGTCACACCCCGCGCCGAGATGCGGAAGAGCGTCTGGCCCGCGCCGACAGGGGCGCCAGGTGTCATCTCGCCCCCGGCGAAACTGACTATGCCCGCAGCCTTGGCCGATACGGTACGTTCGTCGCCGGGAGCGGCCACTATCTCGCCGGTAGTCCTTATGACACCGGTAAACTCTCCCGGGCGCACCTCGGCTGTCTCCACTCCGCAAGCTTTGGCCTGCTCGGCAGTGAAGACCACCACTCCCTCATGGTCGTGGTCTTCGGCTTTCTCTTTGTCGGTATGCTCGCCTTCATGCTCCGCGTGGTCATGATCATGGGCGCCGCAAGCGCCTAAACACAGCAGGGCGGCCAGGCTTACAGAGCCGGCTATAGTCTTGAAAAATCCTGTGTTAAGATACTTCATTGTATAGATTGATTAACGACTTTTTCGTATAGATTTTCAACTCTGCAAAATTACCATAATTTTTCCGCACATTATGTGCCGGCATCAACCATTCCCAAGGCCTCCCCGCGTTTATGGACAAAATTTAAAATCAGCTTATAACAAACCTAATATAACGGTTGCTCCGCATAAGCAATTTGTCCTCTGAACAACCGGCTGTAAGCACCGTTAAGACTCATCAGGCAATTATGGCTGCCAATTTCCAGTATCCTGCCTTCATTCATGTAAACAATCGTATCTGCGTGCATTATAGTCGACAATCTGTGAGCCGCTATTATCACAGTCTTGCCGTTGCTGCGGCTTTTTAGATTCCTTACGATTTGCGCCTCATTCATCGCGTCTAAGGAAGATGTCGCTTCATCAAGAATCAGCAGATCCGGATTTCTATATAATGCACGTGCTATCAACAGCCTCTGTTTCTGTCCGCCGCTAAGCTCGATCCCCGACACACCGATTTTAGTATACAGACCCATCGGCAGCCCTTGTATAAAATCATACAGACAAGCTAAACGGACAGCTGCGATAGCTTTATCCGTATCAGGTATTTCATCAGACATAGCGATGTTAGACAATAATGTCCCTGTGAAAACAGTTCCTTCCTGCATGACAATGCCGCAATTCTTCTGCCATGATTTTTGATTTAACGCAGATAATACTATACCACCGACTTTTACCGCGCCGCTTGCCGGCTGGAATAAGTCCATTATAATTTTGATGAGAGTCGATTTGCCGCAGCCGCTTGGGCCCACCAACGCTATAGTTGACCCTAAAGGGATTGTTAAATTAATGTCCGTAAGCACAAAAGGAGAATGTGACCCCGGATATTTGAACGAGACATCTGTTATGTCAATATCTTTCACTGGAATATGCGCATCATCTGCATCATCGTCAAGCGCCGCGTGCATTATCTCCTCGACCCGCTCCATTGACACTGATGCGTCCTGAATCTTTGCAATGGTGTCGAGAATATCATCAAAAGGCGAAGCTAAACGCCCTATTATATAGCTCACGGTCATCATTACACCTATGGTCATGTTGCCGTAAACTACAGATGTAGCACAAATGCCGATTACAGCAATCTCTCTAAGCCGAAAAAGCAGTGTAGTGCCGCTTGCCATCCATAATTGTATATAATACCGCTTCTTGGCAAGGTCGTTGATTCTGTTTTGCAACTTATTCCATACTGATACTTTTATTTCATCCGCATTGTTAATCTTGATTTCGGCCACTCCACCTATCAATTCATATAAATTGTTTCTGTTTTCCGCGATACATGAAGTGTAAGTATAGTCTATCGCTTTTCTTTTGCGCATAAACAGGCCGATCCATAAGAAACCAGCGCCTGTGCATATCATGAAAAACAAGTAAATGTAAATATTGAAATAAATAAGCAGACTTGAGAATACCGCAATGTTCAAGCACATGAAAAAGATTGTATTAGGCATTCCTACTAAAAAGTCTTTTATCCTCATTTGGTCTTCCGCTTTCTGAATTAGATCTGAATTGACTTTCCTTGCAAAAAAATCCATTGGACGAGACAAAAGCTTGCACAAATATTCATTCATCATATCGAGCCCGACTTTCAGCCCTAAATGCGTCAGAACCCAATCAACGATCTTCTGCGAAACGAAATTTCCGAGGAAGAACATAAGCTGCGCAGAAACAAGCATCCAGATCAGACTGATATTATGAGTTGCGACACCCTCATCGATAGTCCTCTGAAAAAGAAACGGCAGCGCTATATCTACAATCAGGCAACAAAGAGTGAACAATACTACAGTGAAGAAGCATCTCCTATGTTGACTCAGCGTAGACTTAACCAAATTAAATAATTTAACTAATTGCCTATCCCCTTTGGCTTTCTTATCAGCAATGAAATTATCTGATGGCTCGCACAACAAAGCGATACCTCTATCCGCTTCCGCAAGCCAATACAACCGCATTTCCTGCTCGGTAAAGACCATTTTGCCTTGCGATGGATCCGCTACATAAAACCGCTTCCCATCTGATGAAACTTTATATAGCACGACAAAGTGGCTTTGCCGCCAAAATAGAATAGCCGGCAAAGGCATTCTGCATAGCTCGGACATTGGCAAGCGTACAGCTATTGAATCGACATCGGCTTTTCCAAGCGTATCAGAAATCCCTTTAATCGACAATCCATCACGACCCATGTCAGATATAGCCCTTATCTCATTGAGCGACATACATCTGCCCCAATATCTCAGCAGGATACGAACGCAGACAATGCCGCAATCGGAATGCTCAAGTTGCTGATATGCTATGATTTTTCTTTTCATGCTAAGCCTGGCATTTCAAGCCGCCTCTTACCGGGATACCCCTGGGGCAATATCGCCTCCAACGGAGCTGCTGCGCTCGGGTATGGCGTTGACACTACGCTTGCCGAATACGTATGTGAGTTTCAACTCAAAACTCGTTCCGAGATTCTTCTGATCAATACAGTAAGCGTAATCGGGGTTGCTGTAGGAAATATGCGAACGGTAATTTGTAACATTGTTTACGCTGAATGTAAGGGACATGGCATTGAACAGATATTTCGTCACGCTGATATTAAGCAACTCCCTCGCGCCATAACGAGTTGTTATATTTTTAGTCGGAGACCATAACACGTTCCAAACGGATACCGACGCGTCCCATGGCGCTATTAAAAAGGTAAGATTTGTACTCTGTCTGACATTCCAGCCTGAATATCCTACATCCGAGCCATTGATTGAAGCGTGGACATTTCGATAGTAAGCGTTAAGAGTGAGATTTACGCGCATACAATTAAAGAAAGTATCGTAAAATCCAGCCTCAAAGCCAAAACAGCGGTCATTACCCAGGTTGGCAATCGATGTGGCGGTTTTACCATCCCCATCGGTAAAGGTATAGTTGGACATCAGGTTGTCGCTTTTTGAGAAGCGCGCTACAGTATGAAATTTCCGAAGTAGAGAATAACGCAGCGACAGAGAATAACTCTGACTGTTTTTCAATGAAGGGTTGCCGGCAATGTAGGTCGTCGGAGAAGTCTCAATCCTGAACGGATTCATGTCACGCACAGAAGGACGATGTACATACTGCTGGTATTCAAGCGAGAAACTTTGCGCAGCTTTAGGCAAGCGGAAGGTTATACTCGCGTTGGGCGACAAAATCCAGTTATTGCGGCGGAAAGTCTCATCGGTAACGCGCTGTACTCCTTTAGCATGGGCATACTCCCCGCTTAGACCTGCCGACATGCTGAACAGGCTGCTCCATGAGCGCGAATAGTCGGCATACACGCTGCCATGGTAATCATCATACAAGAAGCTGTCCGGTATACCGTCGCGGGTCTCTGTTTTATCTGTGCGCGTATAGTTGAAACGCAAACCGGAAGTCAGACTGCCGCCCTGCGGAAAGCGATGGATGTATTTAAAATCTGCAAGCGTGCTTTCGCTCTCGGTCTCAAGCTCCTCCATGCCAGTCAAGGCCTCATTCTCAAGATAATTCGTTTTACGCTTTGTTTTGTTGTTAGCGTACCAAGCTGTCAGATCGATTCCTGAGCCGCAGCCATCGGTCTGGAGCGTGTAGAAAACCATGCCGGAGAAGTATGGCCTGGTAAAAGGCTCGCGCCACGAATTGGCAAACATCGTGGTCTTGCGGTCACGGGAGTCAATAGATGCAGATGAAGTAGGGCCGCGCTCGTCTGAAGCAGATACGGCAAACGAAATTCCCAGATTGCTTACGCGGGTAAAATCGTATGTGGCTGTCATACCGAGATTAACGCTATTGCCAATAGTATTACGATGCGTATCGTTCTCTACATAACGCCCTTCATTCTTATAGTCATACCGCGAGGTGGTATGCTCATCAACATTGCAATAATGATAGCCTGCCATCAAGGATGCGTTGAATTTGCCGTGAGCATAGCCTAAAAATATTGTTGGATACACTACATTGCCGGCGGCATCATTGCTTGATGACCTCCACATTGCATTCAGCGCTCCCATTAATCCCTGATCCGGCTCACTCATAATGACATTGACTATCCCACCGGTAAATCCGGAATCGACCATATTCCCGGGATTAGTTATAATCTCGACCCGCTTGATATTCTCAGGAGGCACGGTCTGAAGCATAGCGAAAGCCGCAGCCTGACCCATGCGCGGCGGTTTACCATTTATGTACAGCAGCGAGCTGCCCTTGCCCAGGACTTCCAATCCATCATTCTCAGTGGTGGTAACCAATGGCACAGCTTTCAGCACATCTTTAGCCGTCTTCACTTCTCCCGGCAGTGCATCCGGAATATAGATGTATTTATTAGACTCCCGGGTCAGACTGCCGGGAGCTGAAGCCGTTACCGTCACTTCGCCGAGGTCTGAGGCTACACCTTCAAGTACGATTGAAAGCTCCCCGTTATCCGTATAATAGAGCGTCTCTGATTTATGGCCGAGAGCAGTCGCATTGACAATATATTGCCCGGCGGGCGCTTCAACATTAAATCTCCCGGCGATATCAGTGAGGTCAGATGCTACGAAAGCAGTGTCAGCAGGCGCTAATAAGGTAATTACACATCCCTGAAGAGGGTTGCCGTCTGTGTCCTTTACCGTTCCTGCCACATCGGCGAATCCCATTGCCGCCCACATCATCATTGCCGACGTTGTTCCTGATTTCGCTAACCGCAATATCTTCATATAAGCTATAACCAATTAATCCTGTTGATATTAGATACCCGCACCAGTTTGCCATAACCTGGTATCACGCTATCGTGACACCAGGTTGAATTCAATTTACCGGGCTATTCATCCGCCATGCAGCGGAAGCGTGGCAGCCCTAAGGCAAGTTACACAACACCGCAGGCTGACCCTATGATGTTAGTGTTGGGCTTCTCGAAGTTTCTGCACTCGTATTCATTAATGGCATTGCCACAAACGCCATAATTACTGCATTTATTATTAGTTTGATTCGCGCACGACGCGGCCACATAGTTATAGCACCCAGCGATGCCTGTATTATCACCTCCTACCGCATCTGTTTGTGATAACAGCAATAACGATTCTTGCCGCTCACTTAAGCGGCTCTCCTCCATCAAGGAGGCCACATAACTGTGGATTCTTTTAATTTGGTTCATACTCATAAGATTAAATTACAATTTTCCGAGACCATTGCCTCTCGAATGGCACTTATAAAAATGTTGCATTTTATGAGCTAAATACCGATATTCGAACCGATCAAGAACTAATTGATCTTTTGCCGCCTCATCATAATGATACATGCAACCATCGCTATTGATGTTTTCCAACGCCTTTTACCTGCATCCACCTGCGCATAAAGGCGCTATTTTACATTCCCGGCAGACCTCTTTAGTCAACTTGATGTTATCTCTTATTTTGCGAATATCTTCATTCCAGGCAGCTGTGCCATCTAAGCGTAATTTCCCAATCGCCGGAGTCTTGGCAAAATTCCGAGCGGTACACTTGTATAAGTCTCCATTGAAATTCACCAACAGATAATTCTTCTTATCTCCGTAGCATGAGGAACGAACCATATCCAACGCATAATGAGATGTCGCGTTGATTCCATTGTTAACGCATTGCAAAAGATACTCCGAGATTAAATCGGCTATATTACCTTCTCGCTCAGGAGACATATCTTGCCAGACACGTTGAAAATCGACCCGTAAATATTTCTTTTCTTCGTCGGATAAAAATTTTAAGTCATCAATAATTCTCCCTAACGAACAAATATTCTCCGTGGTGTAATTAATTCTGACAATTGCTAAACATTCGTTAGCTACCGACAATTCAATATTAGACAATATTTTATCGTAGCTGCCAATGCCAGCCTTAGGGAAACGGACTCGGTCGTGGCAATCCTTTGCTCCGTCTAAAGTAATCTGAAAGCTACAATTATAATTCTTCAGAAAGCCGATAATGTTTTCAGTCAGGAGATATCCGTTGGTTGTGAAATGCACGCTCATGTCAACTCCGAGTGCGGAGCAAACAACAGAACACTCTTTCACAAGTGGCTTCACAACATTGTCGAAATAAAGCAGCGGCTCGCCTCCAAAAAATGACAGCGCAAACTTTTTGGCAGTATCATGATTCCGGAGATAGTTCTGAACATATAAGACAACGGCTTTCCTGGTATTTTCCTCCATTTTAGATCCTGTCACATGATCCTCATAGCAATACCAGCATTTGAAATTGCAATTAATTGTCGGATTAACTGTTAATTGCAAAAGCGCGTCATCTTCATCTACTTGCTTAATTATTTTTCCTAACTCTGAAATTTCATCATAATTAGAATCCACAAGAATCCCTGCCTTAATAAAATCATCCCTTAACCTACCTGAAACATCCAATACCGATTCTTTATCATTTGATTTGAGCGAACTTGTCGAGACACAAACAAAAGCGTCATTTAAGGCTCCATAAAACAACCACATATCTCCTGATATGCGTATACTGCTTATATACTTGCTTACTTTCATATTATTCGGGCAAATCAATATTTAACTTTCATAAGGATTTTTTACCTTACATCATACTAAGCACGGCACTAATTTAACAATCTTTAGGCGAACAACCAAATCAGATCGCTATATTTAACATCAATTAACATACCCGGGGTGTATAACCGAATAACCAAGGCGCAGCCAACTATCTTACAACCAACTGTCTGACTTTCCGCCGGGCTTCAAGTTTAGCAGTCGGCGCTAAAACATATTTTGCTGCAAAAAGGCGGCATATCCCGACAATACTATGCAATAATCATCTTCCGCAGAAAAAAATCACGGCAACTATTCTATTATCGCAACTGTTATCCAGGCCTCCCGCCAGCCTTCCCCGAATGTGATTTATCAAAAAGCAGTTATCAAAAAGCAGGGCTGAAAGTTTGGAATTTTGAGGCAGAAGCCGTAACTTTGCAAACTATAACATCGGGAATCCGGTTCTGCCGCAGTATGACTTGAACCGCAACGGCCGGATTCCGCACAGTCCGTACAATGAAGATTTTTGCATCTGACGTAATCAAAGATATAGACCGCGCCACTTGTGAGGCGCAGAAGATAGACTCTATAGAGCTGATGGAGCGCGCGGCCAACGCCATAAGCTGCGAGATAGTGTCGCGCTTTCTTCCCTCGCAGCGCATAGTGGTAATCGCCGGCCCGGGCAACAACGGAGGCGATGCCCTGGGCGCGGCCCGCATGCTCATAGAGCAGGGATACAAGAGTGTGGAGATATTTCTCTTCAATGTGAAGAACAGTCTGTCGCACGACTGCGCCGAACAGCGCAAGCGGCTCATCGCTATGGACGGCGTGGATTTTACCGAGGTAACCCGCGACTTCACGCCTCCCTATCTGAGCGATGGCGACGTAGTGCTTGACGGCCTTTTCGGCTCCGGTCTGCGCGAACCGCTGCAGGGCGGCTTCATGTCGCTGGTAAGATATATCAACGAAAGCAAGGCATATACCATCTCCATCGACGTGCCGTCGGGCATGTTCGGCGAATGGAACGCGGCGACCAACCGCCGCGACATGATTCACGCGCGTCTGACACTGGCCATCTCCTTTCCGCGGCTGGCTTTCTTCTTTGAGGAACAGGCCGAAATGGTGGGCGAATGGAAAGTACTCGATATCGAGCAGGATACGCAGAAGATACGCTCCACGCCGGCCAGTTTCTATCTGTGCGAGGCCCGCAATGTGAGACATGTGCTCAAGCCGCGCCCGCTGTTTGCGGCGAAACGCGATTTCGGGTCGTGCATCATCATGGCCGGCTCCATGGGCATGATGGGTGCGGCCGTCATGTGCGCCCGTGCCGCCATGCGGTCCGGCGCAGGCCTCGTGACGGTACACTCGGCCCGCTGCGGCATGGAGATAGTACAGCAGTCGGTATGCGAGGCTATGTTTGAACCGGACAAAAATGACCGCATCATTACCGACATGCGTCTGCATCACCGCCACAAAGGTGTGGCCGCAGGCCCGGGCATAGGCACGTATGACGATACCGTCAACGCTCTTGAGGGGCTTGTCAAGAACGTAGGCGAGCCGCTGGTGCTTGATGCCGACGCCCTCAACTGCATAGCCAAGCGCCCTACCCTGCTGTCGATGATTCCGACCATGAGCATAATCACTCCGCACAAGGGCGAGTTCGACCGCCTCTTCGGCGAACATTCCACCGACGAGGAGCGTCTGCGCAAAGCCATAGACATGGCTCAGTATTACAATATCATAATCGTGCTGAAAGGGCATTACACATCTGTCGTGCGCCCCGACGGCAAAGTTTATATCAACTCTACCGGTAATCCGGGTATGGCCACCGCCGGAAGCGGCGATGTGCTGACCGGAGTGATTACCTCATTTATAGCGCAAGGCTATAAGCCCGAGCTGGCAGCCACTGTAGGCGTATATATCCACGGTCTGGCCGGCGACATGGCCGCCGCCAAACTGGGAGAATACGGCATGACTGCCTCCGACATCATAGACCATCTCCCCCTCGCCATAAAAGAAGTAATGGCATAATCCAAGCAGAATCATTATGAGAATCTTAAGCAAAATCACAGCGATCTGTCTGCTCGGCGCCGCCGGTTGCATCTGCGCCTCCGCACAACAGACACGTCTGCTTTCAGCCGATAAGAATACCGACTACGGCATAGCCTACGCGCTGCCCCAGACCGCGCTGCGCATAAATGTGGAGGCTACGCTGGTAAAGAGCGTGCCGGGACCATACCGTCAATATGCCTCCCGATACTTAGGCCAGACCGACATAATTTCCGCGCCATCGCTTACCGCGGAGATAGACGCGGTAGAGGTAACGACCTATGGTGTGCCGGGAGGACGCAAATATGTGATGCAGCTCAAGCCAGGCGCTCTGACGCAGGTGTGCGTCGATGCCGACGGCATGCTGCTGGCCATAAACAAGGAGGCCGAAGCTCCGAAACCGGAGGCCGCGCCTGTGGCGGTCAACAGCAGGGAACCGGACATGGATGAATATCTGCAATATGTGGATGCCGACTTTCTATCCTCGCAATCGTCGGCGCGCCGCGCCGAGATGCTGGCGCAGACAATCATGGAGATACGCGAAAGCCGCCTGAGCCTGTCACGCGGAACGGCGGAGACGATGCCGGCCGACGGGCGCCAGCTGGAGCTGATGCTCCAGAGCCTGCAACAGCAGGAGGAGGCTATGGTCCGCGCTTTTACCGGATACACGTATACCGGCAACGCAGCCGCGAGCTACAGCCTGGTGCCGGACTCCATATCCCAGCCGTCGCGCACCGTAGTATGCCGGCTCAGCCCGGCGGCGGGTCTGCAGGACGCCGACAGCTATGCCGGCGAGCCGCTGTATCTGAGTATCGGACAACCGGAAGAACCGGAGTGGCCTCTGAATGTCAAGGGAGAACCCAAGGAGCTGCCCCGCGACGGCGTGATGTACAATATGCCGGCGCCGGCCAAGGTCGAGATTGTATGGCGCGGCAAAAAGATGTATGAGAGCGAGCTGAGTTTCGGTCAGTTCGGCAAGCCTTTCGCCCTCGACCCCAAGCTCTTTACCGACAAAAAGGCGCCGTCGGCAGCGACATTTGACCCTGTGACCGGTGCATTGCTGGAGATAGAGACCATCAAGTGAGCCTATTGCGTCACATATTGACTCTGCTCGTCGCCCTGGCAGGCTGCCTGTATGCCTGTCCGCAGCCGTCGCAAGCCCCAGATTCATTGCGTGTCAGCCTGCTGACATGCTCTCCCGGAGCCGAGATTTTTGAGCTATACGGACATGAAGCGCTGCGAATCAAGGGTAATCTGGCCGGAAAACCGGTAGACGAAGTCTATAACTACGGCGTCTTCGATTATGCCGCGCCCAACTTTATCTACCGTTTCGTCAAGGGCGAGACAGATTATTTCGTAGACGTGGCGCCCACTGACTGGTTCCTCAACTCTTATTATGTGCAGGGACGCCGTGTAGACGAGCAGCCCCTCAATCTTACGCAATCGCAGGCTGCGGTTCTGTACGAGCGTCTGCAGAACGACCTCCTGCCAGAGAACCGCAGTTACCGCTACCGCTATTTCTCCAACAACTGTTCCACCCGCATCCTTGACCATATTGATGCGGTGGCTCCCGACGCGCTGCCCTCCGGCACTCAGACAAATCTCACTTACCGCAGACTGATAGAGCGGTACAACGAAGGATATCCCTGGTATCAGTTAGGCATCGACGTGGCGCTGGGAAGCGCGATAGACCGTCCCATAAGCCTGCGGCAGACCATGTTCGTACCTATGGAGCTGCTGCGCCACTACGGGCCGAGTCAGACTCTTGTAGAGGGCTGCGGAGACAGGCGTCAGCCGCCTACCCCGTGGTATCTGAGTCCGCTGTTCGTATGCTGGACGGTTGCCGTCGCCATCGCCGTCTGCCTGTTCTGCGGAATACGGATGACGTGGCTGCGCAGCCTCTGGTTCTTACTGCTCGGATTGGCAGGCTCTCTGGTATTCTTCTTAATCTTCGCTTCTGATCATGAGGGTACATCGCCCAATCTGCTCGGCTGGTGGCTCAATCCGCTGTGGCTCATAGCTGCCGCCACTATATGGCTGGGGCCTAACCGATTCAATCGCTGTCTGCTGACCGCTGGCGGCGCAGCAACCGGTATTCTGCTGCTGGCATGGCCGATACTGCCCCAGTCCACCAATGCCGCCCTGTTTCCGCTGATGGGCGCCACGATGCTGCTCTGTATGCCGCCACGATGGTTCCGGCGACCGTTTATACGTACCTGAATGAACCTACGCAGAAGTCTGTCCGTTATAAACAAAAAGACAGACTATGAAAACACGTTTCTTCCTCATACTGCTGTGTATGGCAGCTTTCATTCACGCGTACGCCGATTCTCCCATACTGATACCGGACTCGCTCACGACACTCAACGGAAATCTTACGCCTCAGCTCTATGTCCGGTCTTCTGACAGCCGGATCCCGGCGACACCCACTCCCATGTCTGCATTCGAGGGCGGCTACGTAGCGCGCGATGTGACAGTAACCGGAGGCGGATTCAATTTTCTTGCGCCCGATTCAAAAATAAACGAACCCTCTTCACAGTGGCAGATGACATGGTACAGTTACGACACCGAGGCTGCAAATCCGCCGCTTATACAATATTTCAATCCGCTGAGCGCCACAACCGATCCGGGAAAATACATATCCGTGCCGGACGGCACTTATAATATATATTACTTTGACCAGCTTACTACAAAATCCCACTGCCAGCTGTTTACCTACGAACCGGTAAGCGATGCCGATACCAAGTTATATCCCCCCGCCATGTATCTGCTGACCTCCGACAGCCAGGCGCTGACGATTCCTGAGATTTCCGAAGGAATCTATCAGGGATTCGTAATACTGCCCCCCGACGGATTCAAAGTAAGTTTCCAGACTACAGGATACGATGTGCCGGCTCTGCTGTTCGGTCCGGAAAGCAGCACACGCCACCACTTTATCAGCGGACAGTCTTTCCGTCTTGTCTATGGTACAAATACTTACGCCGCTTTCGGATATTCCGCGACGGTCCCGCAGCCTAATTATCAACTCAGGGCCGGCGATAAGGCGCTGGTACGTATAGACCTGAAATCCGATGCCAACACAGTGCAGTTGATAGCCGACCAGTTTACATCCGCTTCTCTTACTGATGCCGGCGAAGCGGGTGTGACACAACTGTACACCCTCTCCGGCCTGAGCCTGAACCCCGACCGATTGAAATCAGGCCGCCTCACGCCGGGAATATATCTGCTGCGCATGACCGACGGCACCGTACGGCGGCACTACGTGCGCTGACACAGCGGCGGTCACAACAATAAAGAGAGGATTCTGTCAAATCCACGCCCTCCGCATCGTATATATATGTAAGCCGCCCGCAGCAGCAGCCCCATGCGTCGAGACACGTTTCCAAGCACCTCGTCCCGCAGCGGCAGAGCCAGGTCTTCCCTGCCCTCGCGGGCGAACAGAGCGGCCAGCATCATGCGTCTGTAGCACATCAGAGCCATCACTCTGCGGGCAGCCGGATGGTCTGATGCCTGCGCAGCCTGTTCGACTGCTTTTATCGGAGTTTCATAGTACAATGCTTTCTCACTGTATGAGCGACCCGTAAGCGATTCCTCCGATTCATATATGTCGGCAGCTACGAAATGCTCCAGCCTGACTGTCGGATTGCGCAGCAGAAGCCGTACTCCTAATTCCCAGTCATCCCATATACGGGTCTGCTCGTTCCATCCTCCGGCCTCGCGCAACAGCTCTGTACGCACGGCATAGGCCTGTGTACGCAGCAGACAGTGGTGTATATGTGTATCGAGCAAGGCGCCCCCGCGTGCCCTGACAAGGCGGGGAAGGCGCCCGATAGGATGATACATACAGTCGGCACACACAATATCCACACTGCTGTCAGATTGAAACACAGCCATATAGCGACTGACAGCCTCGGGAGCAAGCGCATCGTCGGAGTCGAAAAACAGCATATAGCTGCTGCGCACCTCGCGCAAACCCCGGTTACGGGCGGCGGCCGCGCCGTGGGCATATTCTGTCAGCAGGCTGATTTCCAGATCGGCGCATGCGTGGGCAGCCGCCCACTCGCGCATCACACGGGCCGATGCGTCGGTAGAAGCATTGTCCACAAGTATAAGATGAAGCGGACGCCATGTCTGGGCCGCCACACTGTCGAGAACGCGCGGAAGCACCGGGGCACGGTTGTAGACCGGTATCACTATGGAAAATCGCTGCTGCATATTTGTATGCTACAAAGTTAGTCCAATTATTTAAAAATAACTAACTTTGTGGCATGAAAATTCTCTTTGCAGGCGATTATTCCGGTTGCCACGCCACTCTGGCAGCCGAGCTGCGGCGCCGGGGCCACGAAGTGACGGTAGCCAGCGACGGCAGCCGCTGTATGCTGACCGACCGCGACATAGACCTCAGCCGCAGGCCCGGCATGGCCGGAGCCATCGGCTACCTCGGCAAGCTTTTCGCCCTTTGGCCTAAGCTGAAAGGCTACGATGTGGTGCAGATCATAAACCCCAATTTCCTGCATCTGCGTCCCGGGAAGATACGCTATTTCTTCCGCGAGCTCAAGCGCAACAACGGCGCCATAGGTCTGACATTGGCCGGCAGCGACCCTGTGTTTGTCAAGGGATGCGTGGAAGATGACCTGTTCCGCTATTCCGAGTTCCGCATCGGCTCCGAAAAGACTCCTTACGTCCGCGCCACCCCCGGCATAGAATACCGTTGGCTCAACGGCGGCATGGGAGACCACTGCCGGTTTATCTACGAGAATGTGGATGCCGCCATGTCGCTGCTCTATGAATACCACGTGGCATCGGCTCCCTATCTCGGCGACAGACTGACATACATCGGCATACCTGTGGACCTGACACGCATCAGGCAGTCGGAAAGTATGCCGGGCGTATCGGAGAAGGTAAACATCCTTGTGGGCATAAAGAGTGAGATGGAGATTATGAAAGGCACCGACCTGCTGCTTGAAGCGGCCAGAGAGGTAGAGAGCCGGCATCCGGAACTGTGTGAAGTAGGCGTGGCGCGTGATCTGCCGCTGGATGAATACCTGCGGCGGCTGGAGAGCGCCCATGTCGTGGCCGATCAGCTCTATTCATATACTCCGGCCACCAACGCGCTGCAGACCATGGCCATGGGCAAAGTGGCGCTGAGCGGAGCGGAACCGGAGTATTACGACTTTATCGGGGAAGAAAAGATGCGGCCCATAGTCAACGTAACTCCGGAACCCGGACAGGCAGTCGCGCAGATAGAGCGGCTCGTGACCGACCGCACGCTGCTGACACGCCTGGCCTCGCAGGGGCGCGCCTTCGTAGAGCGGCATAACGCTGCCGGAGTGGTGGCCGACCGCTTTCTGCAGGCCTGGGAAAAGATTCTCTGAGAAGTTTTCAGCCGAAACTTTGGAAAGGCGGAAACTTTTCCGTAAATTTGTAAGTTAGAAATAGAGTATGGATATGTATGAATCTTCCGACCGCTCCGTGCGCGTAAAGATAGTAAACCGCAGTTCCCACCCTCTGCCCGCCTACGCTACCGCGCAGAGCGCGGGTATGGATGTGCGCGCCTGGCTTCCCGCCGGGGCGTTGACGCTCTCTCCCGGCGAACGCACGCTGGTACACACCGGACTGTATATGCAGCTTCCTCCCGGCTTTGAGTGTCAGGTGCGCCCCCGTTCGGGGCTGGCCCTGAAGCACGGCGTGACCGTACTCAATTCACCCGGCACCATTGACGCCGACTATCGCGGCGAGGTCGGGATAATACTGATAAATCATGGCGCGGAGCCTTACGTCATAGAAGACGGCGAGCGCATCGGCCAGCTCGTAGTGCAACCATGCTTCCAGGCCATCTGGGACGCGAGCGAAGCTCTGGACGACAGCGAACGCGGCCAGGGCGGATTCGGACACAGCGGCCGCACATAATTAATACTGACTGCTATGAAGAAAATCATCTTTATATTGTTTGCCGCTCTGTCGCTGGCCGGACTGCTGCTCGCCTCGACTCCGGCAGAGCGCATGAGCCGCTATCTTACCCTGAAAGGGATGCAGGCCACCATCGAGCGTGACCCGGCTTCGGCCTACGAACTCTACAAGAAAGCGCTCGCGGCGAATCCCGACAATCTCGAGGCCGGCTACTCCTACGGCGTCTCCATAATCAGCATGGCCGACGACACCGCAAGGCTGCATGAAGGCCTGGACTACATGCTCCGATATGTGGAAAGCTATCCCGCCGACATTACCGAGGTGCAGAATTACGCCTACATCTGCCGCGAGGCTGGAAAGACCGACGAGGCTCTGAGGGTGCTGGAGCGACTGGCCGAACTCAATCCTGACAACAGTGAGATTCTCCCTCTCATGGGAGAGACAGCCACTGCAGGAGGCGACATGAAAGCCGCACGCGAGTATTATACGCGCTACGAGGCCAAAGAGGGTGTGTCTCCTGAACTCTCACTGCGCAAAATGTCGCTCTGGCTGTATGAGAAAGATACTGTGAACGCTCTGGCCGAAACCGACCGGCTTATAGCCTCCAACCCTTCCATTCCCGATTTCTATCTGCTGAAAGGCAATCTCTATTCTTATCTGGACAAACAGGATTCGGCTCTTGTCATGTACCGCAAGGCCGAGAGCATCGATCCGAAGAACGGCGGCGTAAAGCTGGCTCTGGCAGGATGGTATCAGCAGGCCAAGGACTCGCTGAAATACGATGAAGCTGTCTACGAGGCTCTGCTGTCGGAGGACATAGACCTGGAAGTAAAGCTTGAGATGCTGGCCGAATACGTGACCCCGCTGCTTGAAGCCAAGGCAAGCACCGCCCACGCCGACTATCTGCTCGGCACCCTGCGCGAGCAGTATCCCCACGAGGCTGAGATTCAGGATTTCAGCGCACGCTACAGCGCGGCCAAGTCTGACTGGAAGAACGCCATAGAGCAGATTCAGGTAGCTATCGATATGGAGCCTGACAACAATGCCTACAAGACACAGAAACTTTCCTATCTGGTAGCCGACAAACGCTATGACGATGCCATACGCGAGTATGAGGCTGTGCGCGACACCTCCATGAACACCCGGCTTGAGCTGTTCTTCTATGGCGCGGCGGCATACACCGGCGCCGGTCTGGACGAGAAAGCCAAGACAGATGCCATCGCCCTGCTGGGCAAGATTCTCCCTAATGTGGCTCCCGGAGATACACTCAAAGCCGCCGACCTGGCGGCGCTCAATGCCAACGGGACGCGTATGGTGGCCAACATCTATTCCATAATCGGAGACATCGACTACCGCGCCAAGGATATGGCAGGCATGAGACTGGCATACAACAATGCCCTGACTGCCAATCCCGACGACCCTATGACGCTGAACAATTACGCCTACTACCTGTGCGAATCGGGCGGCGATCTGGAGAAGGCTCTCCAGATGAGCAAGACAGCCATCACGCAGGCTCCGGACAATGCCACGTTTCTTGACACATACGCCTGGATTCTGTTCAAGCGGAGGGAATACAAGGAAGCGCTTACCTATCAGCGGAGCGCGTTGGAGAAGGCCGAGGGAGATGATCTGTCTTACGACCTGTACGACCATCTCGGCGACATACTCTTTATGAACGGACTGCCGAAGGAGGCGCTCGAGCAGTGGCAGAAGGCGCTGAAGCTGGAGCCGGACAATGAATTGCTGAAAAAGAAAGTGAAATACAAGACTTACTTCTATGAATAAAGCGATTGTCATCATATTGCTGGCTTTGGCCGGCGCGCTCGCCTCCTGCAGCACGGCGACACGGCTGCAGCCGGGCGACAGCATGTCGCGTGAACTGAAAGCCGCCGGCGAGAATGTGACGCTGCTCTCCACCAAAAACGCCGACAAGATAGCCACCCAGGTAGCCGCATCCTATAAACCATGGACACGTCTGAGCATGGACGGAGACCTGAAACTTGACAAGGTGCCGCTACCTACTTCGGTCAAGGTCTATATGGAGCGAGGCAAACTCGTCATCGTCTCGCTGCGCGTCATGTTTATGGGCGAGATGGGACGGGTGGAAATCACCCCGGACTCCATTCTGATGGTCAACAAGGGTAAGAAAGTATATGTCAAGGAGGGCATACGCCGCTACCTCGACAAGTTCGGCGGCGATATATCCAACCTTCAGGATCTGCTGTTGGGCCGCGTCTTCATTATGAACGCCGGTACCCTTACGGCGCAGACTGCGCCGTTGGTCGATGTGAGTAGCGGAGCCTCCGATACGTGGATAGTGACACCCAAAAACCAGGATGCGCGCGCACACTACGGCTTTACCCTCTATCCCGACGGACAAATGCTGATGGCAGCCGCGTTTACTACTGATGAAAAGTATTTTGCCTCGGCTGAATACGATTGGACAGGTGGCTCGCAGACTATGGAGCTTAAACTGAAACTCGGCGCAAAAGGCTACGGTTTCGGCCTCGATTTCGACTCACCCAATCTCAATCCCAAACCGATAGAGCAGTTAAAAATCAACTCCAAATGGACTAAAACGGATTTCAAGAACTGGATGAAGTCTCTGAAATTCTGATTCTCTCCGCCACACAGCAGACACAATGACGATAATCAGCAAATATATAAAGAGGATAATGCTGGCACTCGCTCTGACGGCAGTGCCAGCTGCGTCATTAGTGTCGCCTGTCCGCGCCAGTGCCGCCAGCCAACAGAAAAAATCCGGCAGGCAGTCCGGCGCTTCCAGATCGAAAGCCTCCTCAAAAGCGACAGACCGCAAGAAAGCATCCCGACACGAATCCTCGACGCAGGTACGGCGACAAGAAGCAGCCGTCAACAAGGAAATAAAGCTCACACAAAGGCAGATAGAAGACAATGAAAGAGCCGTATCCGAGAATCTCGCCGTACTTGACAACATATCCCGCGACATCGCCATACAGAACGGCCGCATACTTACCCTGGAGCATAAAGAGCAGGCCCTGACCGGAGAGATAGCCGGTTGCGAAAAGCACATAGCTGCCGGCGAGGAGCGTCTGGCCGGCCTGCGCCGAAGATATGTCGAGGCGGTAAAAAAGATGAGACTGGCCCACCGCCGCGTAAGCCCCATGGCTTTCATCTTTTCGTCAAAGACATTTTATCAGGCTTGGCGCCGTATGCGATATCTGCGCAAATTTTCCGAATGGCGTTCCCGCAAAGAGGGAGAAATAAGAGAGCAGATAGCCTCGCTCGACAAGAGCCGGCGGCAGCTGGCCGACGGCAAGCAGGCTCTGCAGGCCACTCTTGCATCGCAGCGCGAAGCTCAGGGCATACTGCGCGACAAACATAAAGCTCAGGATGAGACTGTGGCGAGGCTGCGTGCCAGCGGCGAGGCTCTGCGTTCACACCTGGCCCGCAAACAAGCCGAGGCCAATGCGCTCAACAATCGCGTGATGCAGCTTATCTCCGCCGAGCAGGAAGAGGCGCGCCGGGCCGAACAGCGGCGCCGCGAGCAGGCGGAGCGTCAGGCTGCCCTCAAGGCGCAACGCGAAAGAGAGGCGGCCGAAAGACAACGTGAGGCCGAAGCCCGCGCCGAGGCTGAACGGGCAGCGGCCGCAGAACGCAAAGCCGCCGAGGCAGAGAAAGCGGCTAAAACCAAAGCCCGCGAAGAAACGGCTAAACGGGAGGCGGCCAAAAAGGAGGCTGAAAGGAGAAAGGCAGAAAAGAAAGCCGCGAAAGAAAAGAAGGAGAAAAAGAAAGACAATAAGCAGCCCGCTCCCAAGAAACAGGCTCCTCCTCGACAGACAGAGAAGCGCAAGCCTGAATTGGAGAAACCCGAGGTGCGGAATGAAGAAAAAAGCTATGCCCAGGCCCGGAAACGCCGGCCGCGCGGCAAAGCGGACGGCAACACGACCGGTAACATGACGTCGCGGGCCGCCGAGACGCCGGCTATGCGCAGTGCATCCGGATTCGCATCGCTCAAGGGCTCGCTGCCGCGCCCCGTAAGCGGACAATTCAGAATAGTGAGCCGCTTCGGCCGTCACTCGCTGGCCAATATGAACGATGTGCAGTATGACAATCCGGGCATCGACGCCGTGGTGGCAAAGGGGGCTTCGGCCCAGGCTGTCTACGACGGCACCGTGACCGGCGTATACGTGCTCGACGGGTTCTCGACCGTAGTTATCATAAGCCATGGCGAATACTATACTGTCTATGGCAACATCGGCGCTCCGACGGTCAAGAAGGGAGACAAAGTCAGGCAGGGACAAAGCCTGGGACACCTGGTAAGCGACCCTGACGAGGGCGGACGCACAACAATTCATTTCGAGGTCTGGAAAAACAGAGAAAAGCAGAATCCGGAAGCATGGATAAGATAACTGAATACGAATTTGCTGTCTACACCCCGCAATACCGGCAGAGATGGGAAGAGTTTCTGACCCGTTCGCGCAACGCTACATTCCTGTTCAGCCGCGACTATATGGAATATCATGCCGACCGCTTTGCCGACAACTCGCTGATAGCGCTCCGCAAAGGCAAGCCGGCGGCGTTGCTCCCGGCCACACTCTCGCCCGACGGCACCCTTAGCTCGCATGCCGGACTGACTTACGGAGGCTGGATACTGCCCCGGACCCACCTTGACGGCGCGATGCTTCTCACTCTTTTCAGCGAGTGGCTTGATTTCTGCCGCAAGCAGGGTTACCGCCGCATCCTCTATAAGCCGCTGCCTGACATCTACGCCATCGCGCCCAGTCAGGAAGACCGCTACGCCCTGTGGCGCTGCGGCTTCACACAGTGCGCGGTCAACCTGTCATCGGCCATCGACCTGCGGCAGCCATGGAAATTCAATATGAGCAAGAGACAGCAACTCAGACGGGCTATGAACAGAGATGTACAGATCGGTCCGAGCAGTGACTGGGATGGATTCTGGCACGTACTGGAGCGTTGTCTGGAGGAGCGCCACGAGGCAAGTCCCGTCCACTCGCTTGCCGAGATAAGCGCTTTGGCCAGCCGCTTTCCCGACAACATCCGGCTATATACCCTCTCTGACGCCGACGGCCTGCAGGCCGGTGTCTGCCTGTATGACACAGGTATCGTCGTCCACTCGCAGTACGCCGCCACCACCCCGGCAGCCCGTGACAACTGCTATCTCACGCTCCTCTACCACCATATCCTTACCGAAGGCTGCCGGGAACGGCGGTATTTCGATTTCGGCACCTCCAACGAGCGCGGAGGCACAGTATTGAACGCCGGGCTGCTGAATCAGAAATTCAGCATGGGAGCCACCGGTGTAATCTACCCCATATTCAGTATCGACCTATGAGCGCCAGTCTGTCGGCCCGCGTCATTAAGGCCATGAGCCTTTTCTCAGGACTTCAGGCGCTTACCATCCTGTGTTCGGTCATCAAGATGAAGATTGTCGCTCTATGGCTGGGAGCCACCGGCGTAGGTCTGTTCGGCATCTTCCAGAGCGTGGCAGACACCGTCTCCACCCTGTCTGACTTAGGCATACGCAACAGTGCCGTACGCGACGTAGCCTCCGGAAGCGCCGCCCCCTCGCGCCTGGCGGTGATTGCCCTTACGGTGCGGCGATGGAGTCTACTTGCCGGTCTGCTCGGAGCCGTCGTAATGGCTGCGGCATCGCCGCTGCTGGGCAACTGGTTCTTCGGCTCTTACGGCGCGTGCTGGGGCTTTCTGGCTCTTGCCGCCGCCATGCTTTTCAACGCCCTGACCGGCGGCGAGCAGGCATTGCTCCAAGGTTCCGGCCGCCTCCGCAGTCTCGCCTCGGCCAATCTGTGGGGAACGATAGCCGGATTGCTCGTATCCATACCGCTGTTCAGGATATGCGGTTACACCGGTGTCCCTCTCAGCATCGCTGCTTACGCGCTGACCATGTACATCTGCATCCGGGCTTACAGACTTAAAGCGCCGCAAAAGCCGCAACAGGCCGTCGGCCTCGGCGCTATATGGCACGAAGGCAAGGGCTTCGCCCGACTCGGTCTCTGCATGGCGCTCGCCGCATTTATCACTGCCACAGCCCACGCTTTGTTCATAGGCATGCTCAACGATATAAGCTCTACAGCCGAAGTGGGCTACGTCCAGGCCGGCGACACCATAGTCATACGCTATGTCGGGCTGATCTTTACCGCCATAGCCATGGAGTTCTATCCGCGACTCGCCTCCGTACGCGGGTCAGGACGACGCACAGCGCTCTTCGTCAACCATGAATCCATACTGCTGCTGCTTGTGCTGACTCCCTTCATTCTGCTGTTTCTGCTACTGCGCGAACCTATGGTACGGCTGCTGTACAAAGAGGAATTTCTGATTATAGTTCCTTTCATTACCTGGGGCGTGCTGTCGAGTATTCCCAAGGCGGTAAGCTGGTGTATGGCCTACTCCATCGTGTCACGCGGCGACGGCAAGGTATATCTGCTTACCGAAAGCCTCGACGCCCTGCTGAGCGTGCCGCTCTGTCTGGCGGCCTACAGCGGCTGGGGGCTGACCGGACTGGGAGTGGCTTATATCGTATGGTACATACTGTACGCTCTGATTACAGGCGTAGTCTACTACCGGCGTTACCGTCTGCGCCTGAGCGGCAACGTCTGGCGCGTATGGATGCTGTCCGCCGCCCTATGCACGGCCGGGGCTTTCGCCGCCGATATGCTGCCGCTGTGGCTGTCCGCGCCGATGCTTTCGGCCGCGGCACTGGCCTTTGTGCGCCCCATACGCCGTCTGCTTAAGAGATGACCTCTTATTTAGACTGATTCTAAATTAAGTCGGATTAGCCGCAAAAGACTTGGGCATATCAAAAAATGCACATAACTTTGCACCATCAATTATTCTTCAAATTCAAAATCATTAAAACAATCTACAATTATGGCTTACGTTATTGGCGATAACTGCGTTGCTTGCGGCACCTGCCAGCCCGTCTGCCCCGTAGAGGCTATCTCCGAGGGCGAAATCTACCACATCGATCCCGACACCTGCATCTCTTGCGGCAGCTGTGCCGAGGTTTGCCCCAGCGGTGCTATCTCCGAAGGCTAATCACGCAGTTTCAAGCGTTATACAAGAGGGTGTGTCAGCCGACGCATCCTCTTTAATGTATGCTTCCATTATGCAGACACCTCTGTTTTCCATCATTACCATTACCTTCAATGCCGAGGCCGAGCTGCCTCCCACCCTCGCGTCGGTCGACGCACAGGGATTCACTGACTACGAACACCTGATTATCGACGGAGCAAGCACCGACGGCACCATCGCCCTGGCCCGCGCCACAGCCTCCGCACGACGACATATATTCTCGGAGCCGGACAAAGGACTATACGATGCCATGAACAAAGGCATGCGGCGCGCTTCCGGCAAATATCTGATTTTTCTGAACGCCGGCGACAGCTTTACAGCCTCAGATACTTTGGCCCTATATGCCGCGGCAGCCAGACGGAATCCGGACATAATCTACGGAGACACGCAGCTCGTAGACGCCGGCAGAAGGGTAATCGGACCCAGACATCTGAATGTCCCCGAACAACTGGATTTCAAGAGTTTCAGGCGCGGTATGCTCGTATGCCACCAGTCATTTTGCGTTAAGCGCGCCATAGCTCCCGACTACGATCTGACATACCGTTTTTCCGCCGACTACGAGTGGTGTCTGCGCTGTCTGCGGCAGACCTCGCCGGACCGGTGCGCCAACCTGCATACGACTGTGACCGACTATCTGACCGATGGCCTTACCGACAAAAATCACTCGGCTTCGCTGCGAGAGCGATACAGAATCATGTGCCATTATTACGGCACCCTGCCTACATTGCTGCGTCACATAGGATTTGCATGCCGAGCCGCCTTGCGCAAGCTACGCAAATGAACCCCTTCGGCTGAAAAGGCGTTGAAATAAAGCGGTGTCCACCGCTCCGACGGTTCGGCACCGCCCTATAGGCTGTTTAAAACGCTCTTATACTATGACGGACACAAACACTTCGGCCAGATACGGAGGCCTTACCCCCGGCTATTATTGGTTTTTCATCATTTTCATGGTGCTTCTGAGTTCATTCGGCTCATTTGTCAACGACATGTATATCCCGGCTCTGCCGCAGATGACGAGAGATTTCCACTGTTCGGTATCTACCGTTCAGTTAGGGCTGTCATTCGGCATGATAGGACTGGGGCTGGGACAGGTAATCATGGGCCCCGTCAGCGACATCCACGGGCGCAAACCGGTGCTGATATGGTCGTTGGTCCTCTTTACGGCAGCCGCTGTGGCAAGCGTCTTTACCACCCGCATCGAAGTGTTCCTCGTCTGTCGTCTGTTTCAGGGATTCGGCGCATCAGGCGGCTACTTTCTGTCCCGCACGATTCCCACCGACGTCACCGGCGGCCGGCCGCTGGCACGCATGATGGCTCTTATCGGAGCCATCAACGGCATAGCGCCTGCCTCCGCTCCGGTCCTCGGAGGCGTCTTTACCCATTGGCTTACGTGGCGCAGCGTCTTCATATTTCTTGCCCTGTTCGCAGTCTTTATTCTCCTTGTCTCCCCGAAACTGAAAGAGAGCCTGCCCGCATCAAGACGGGCAAAGACCACACTGTGGCAGGCCTTCAAAGGATATGGCCGGCTGGTGGGTCAGCCGCGGTTCATGACCCACGTGCTGCTTAAAGGAGCAGCCCTCAGTCTGCTGTTCGCCTACATCGCGTCCGCACCGTTCATCATACAGACCCGCTACGGATACTCCGATGTCATGTTCGGCGTCTTTATGGGCTGCAACGCAGTCTTCGTAGCCATAGGCTCCACCATAGCGCTCCGGTTCAAGGTACTCAAGCGGGCGGCGGTCGTGGCGGCCAGAATCCTCGTCATAGCCGTGGCCGCCCAGTGTGTCGCGTTGTGGTGTGTATATGACTTCTGGCTCTACGAGATACTCTGCTGCCCGATACTGTTCTGTCTGGGCATGATTTTCACTATGAGCAATACCCTGGCCATGAATGAAGGACGCAGCAATGCCGGACGCGCCTCTGCCGTGCTGGGTGTGATGGGATATATCTTCGGGGCTACCGTCAGTCCGCTCGTAGGTATGGGCGACATGACACATTCCACCGCTCTGGTATACGCCGCCATGGCTTTGCTGATTCTGCTGCTGGCCCGTCTGTCGCGCCGCATACCGGCCGACCTCGACTCATCTGACTCCGGGGACAACGATTCCGCCAAGACGCAGCAACAGGCGTGAGATACCATAGAGCGAGAACGGGCGTCTCGACATCTCCTGCAGTCCGGCATACAGTCCGGGATGCGCCGCCCTGAACTCCGGTGTAGTATATATGACAAGCGGAACCTCGTAGATATTCCTGCGTATCTGCGGAGTGACAGGCTCAAGCGTACGGCCATAATTATCCCTGAAGTCATACACCTCCTCGCCGTGGTCGGAATGAAACAGCAGCACCGCATCCTTGCCGCGCATGCGGTCAAACAGCAGCGACAGCACGCTGTCTGTAGTCAGCACGGCCTCGTCATAATCAGCCACCGCCTGCTTCTGCTCTTCATTCAAATCTGTACGCGCGGCATAATCGCGTACAGAAAAACGACGCTTCTTTTCGGGTTCAAGGCGTATCTCGGCGGGGATATGCTGCCCGACCAGATGGACTATGCAGAGTGTAGCCGAATCCAAGGCGATATGCGGCAATTCCCGATGCATGAACGGGACATCATAATTTTCTTTGGTCAGATTGCTGTAGTCAAAACACGCCCTGCTGATAATATCTGAATTGAAATACCACATGAAGTCGGAGTCCCAACGCGCCGAAGCCTGCAGTCGCGTCGCCTGATTGTCGTGAAAACTCACCTTGTATCCGGCCTTGCGAAACAACGCCGGGAAGAAAGGCTGACGCTGCCAAGGCACCGTATCGCCGGGCTGATAGAGAGAGTAAACGACGTCCATTACCTCTTGCGTAGCCGGGAAGGGAGTGTCGGCATTGCTGAAGACAATCAGATTGCCGCGCTCCAGCTCACGGGAGAGACGAGGGGTGGTAGGAAGCGGATAGCCGTATATCGGCGTATGGTGTTTATTCAGCGATTCGCCTATGACATAGACTACCGCAGGCGCCGGTACGCTGTCTGAGGCACGCATCGCGGCGCAGTTTTGCATGGCATGCTCCAGCTCAGGCTTACATTTGCGGCTGTTTCCCACCGACTTGACGGCGTAGACAAATTGACTTACGGAAGGCAGGCTCAGCTTATCAAACCAGACTGTAGTAAAGGCGCCGAGTACACATAAAGCGGCGGAACCGGCAAAGCAGACAACCAGAACCGCGGGCGCCACTCTCTGCAGAAGCGGCGGCAACGCTGGCCTGCGACTCCTCCACCACCGTTGCAACGGCCACCATACGGCCAGCGGCAGCAACGAACTCAACAGAGCCCACAGTGTGGCTGAAGTCGGTATATACTGGCTGAAAAATCCCGATGCCTCCGCCGGATTGGTCTGGCCGATAAAGAATAATATCCTTGATGAGAAGCGGGTGCCGAAATGCAGAAAGACAAAGAACTCCTGAAAACACAGGTACCACAGTATTATTCCTAATACAAACCTTATCCACCTCCTGACAGCGCACAGCGACAATACCGCCGCCAGTGCAAACGATGCGGCAAGTCCTGTAATCAAATTGAATTTTGCAAAATGAAAACTGCCGTCCATATCCAACTTCAACAGACAAGGCAAGCCCATGAACAACATATACAGTACGACAAGCGGCAGATGCCGCCAAAGAGCGCGAGCAATATTTCTCAACATACGGAAGCTATTTGGAGCTGTTTAAAAAAGGACCGGACGGCTGCGGGAGCGTCCGGTCCATATACAGTTACCTTATATGGGTCTATGCTTATCGACGCGGACCGCGGTCGCCACGTCCCTCGCCGCCGTCACGACGCGGACCGCGGGGACGGTCGCCCTCACGGCGCGGACGGTCTTCGCGGCGCGGACGGCGCTCAGGTTCTTTCCAGCCTTCGGGCTTCTCCTGAAGCGCGCGCATCGACAGACGGTATTTGCCAGTCTTCGGATCTATCTCAAGCAGTTTGACAGTTACCTCGTCGCCCTCTTTCAGACCGCTTGCCTCCATGTCGGGCAGACGATCCCAGGAAATCTCGGAGATATGGAGCAGACCGTCCTTGCCGGGCATAAACTCCACAAACGCGCCGAAATCCAGTATCGAACGCACCTTGCCGGTATAGGTTTCTCCCACTTCCGGCATGGCCACGATAGCCTTTATGCGGGCGTAGGCGGCGTCCAGGCTCTCCTTGTTGGCGGAAGCTATCTCCACCTTGCCGATACCGAGTTCGGTATCCTCGTCGATAGAGATGGCGGCGCCAGTCTCCTCCTGTATGCCCTGGATTACCTTTCCGCCGGGACCGATTACGGCGCCGATCAGATCTTTGGGTATCTCGAAGGTTATCAGACGGGGTACGTGAGCCTTGTACTCATCACGAGCCTCAGGTATCGCCTCGTTGATAAGGCCTAAGATATGCAGTCGTCCCTGACGGGCCTGCTCCAGCGCCTTGGCCAGAATCTCGTAGCTCAGGCCGTCGCACTTGATATCCATCTGTGTGGCGGTAATGCCGTCGGCGGTGCCTGTTACCTTGAAGTCCATGTCGCCCAGGTGGTCCTCGTCGCCGAGTATGTCGGTCAGCACGGCATATTTCTCTCCGTCAGATATCAGACCCATAGCCACGCCGGCCACAGGACGCTTCATCTTCACACCGGCGTCAAGCAGAGCCAGGGTGCCGCCGCATACGGTAGCCATAGACGATGAGCCGTTGGACTCCAGAATATCGCTGACTATACGGCAGGTATAGGGGAAGGCGTCGGGGAACATGCGCTTCAGGGCGCGGTGCGCCAGATTGCCGTGACCTATCTCACGACGGCCTACGCCGCGCTGCGGACGGGCTTCGCCGGTGGAGAAGGGCGGGAAGTTATAGTGAAGCAGGAAGCGCTCCTTGCTGCGGTTCAGCACGTCGTCCACTATTTTTTCGTCCAGCGTGGTGCCCAACGTCACTGTTACCAGAGCCTGAGTCTCGCCGCGGGTAAACACAGCTGATCCGTGAGGTCCGGGCAGATAGTCGGTCTCAATCCAGATGGGGCGCACCGTAGTGGTGTCGCGGCCGTCAAGGCGGATGCCCTCGTCGAGCACACAGCGGCGCATGGCCTCTTTCTCTACATCATGGTAATAGCGCTTTACCATGGCTTCGCGCTGCTCCGGCGTATAGAGAGCGAGCTGCTCCTCGGTCATCTCCGGCAGAGCGGCGATATACTCGTCGCAGATAGCCTTGAACGAATCCGAGCGCCAGTGCTTGTCGGGGTTGCCGGCGCGGGCTATGGCGTAAGCCTTGTCATAGCACTTCTCGCGTACATCGGCGCGCAGAGCCTCGTCATTGACTTCGTGACAGTACTCACGCTTCTGCTCGTGGCCGCTTTCCTTCATCAGTTCGATCTGAGCCAGGCAGTGCTTCTTGATTTCCTCATGGGCCACCTTGAGAGCCTCCAGCAGCTCAGCCTCGGAGACTTCGTTCATCTCGCCCTCGACCATCATTATATTGTCGTAGGTCGCGCCGACCATCAGCTCGATGTCGGCCTTCTCCATCTGGGCGAACGTAGGATTGATTACCCACTCGCCATCCACACGGGCGACGCGCACCTCGGAGATAGGGCCATTGAAAGGTATGTCGGAACATGCCAGAGCGGCCGAAGCGGCTATACCGGCCAAAGCGTCAGGAGCATCCTGCTCGGATGCGGAGTAAAGAGTTACGTTTACGAAGGTCTCGGCGTGATAGTTATCCGGAAAGAGCGGACGCAGCACGCGGTCTACAAGACGCGAGGTAAGAATTTCATAATCGCTTGCGCGGCCCTCGCGTTTGAGGAATCCGCCGGGGTAACGGCCTATGGAGGCATATTTTTCTTTATACTCCACTGTCAGGGGCATGAAGTCTACCCCCTCGCCAGCCTCCTTGGCCGAGCATACAGTGGCGAGGAGCATGGTATCGCCCATGCGGACCTCTACTGCGCCATCAGCCTGCTTAGCAAGCTTGCCCGTCTCGATGGTAATCTCTCTGCCGTCGGCGAGCTTGATGGTCTTCTTTACCGGTTTCAACATAAGTTATTCTTCTTTTTCTTATTTTTTATCTTTCCAAAATTCGTGCAAAGATACGAAACTTTTGTGAGATACCCAACTTTCCCCTCCACTCTTTTTTCTTTTCCCGGCGGAAATGTACCCTCCCTGCTCTCGACCGGTGTTGCCGATTCGTCCTTTTTCATTTCGGATTTGCTGTATTGGCGCAAAATCGCTAACTTTGCAGCAGATTGCATGCCGGGAGCCTCTCTTCCCCACCGGCTTTTCTATCCGATACTTTATGCTTTCCACAATGTTTACTGACAGATTACCGGCTTTACGCCGCTTCGCGCTTGCCGCGCCGCTCTCTCTGGTTCTTCTTTCCGCCGCCATCGGCTGCGACCGCAATCCTTCGTTCTCTGTAGAGGGCGACGTGAAGGGAGGCGGAGGAAAGACCTTGGTACTCGAGCGGCTCGATGCCGATGCCGGATGGGTGGCTATCGACTCCGTAACTGCCGGCTCTGACGGCTCTTTCGACATATCGTCAGCCGCCCCGGAGACTCCCGAACTATACCGCCTCGGCCTGGACGGCTCGTATGTCTATCTGCCCGTAGACAGCATCGACCGCTTCACACTTAAGGCTGATGCCGCAGACTTCGCCGGCTCGTTCGCATTAGGGGGCACCTCTCAGGCCGAACAGCTCACTCTCTTTGAGCGCGAAGCCCGCAAGGTGGCGGCCATGCAGAATACGGACTCCACCGAGGCGTTCCGCCGCCGCGTATATGCGCGTTATCTACAGAATGCCAAGGGCAATATTCTGAGTTATTATATACTTACCCGAAAGTTTGGCGACGGATATCTGATAGACTTTACCCATCCCTTCTATGCGGCGGTGGCCACAGCCTTCACTACCCATCGTCCCGACGACCCTCACACCCGGGCGCTGGCCAAGCGCGCCCGTCAGGGACAGGCCGAGCGCCGCAAGCAGGCGGGCCGGACTCAGGTAATCGAAGCCTCGCAGACGGCGATGATAGAGATAAGTCTGCCGGGCAAGGACGGCAAACCGGTAGCTCTATCCTCGCTTTTAGGCAAAGGCAAACCCGTCGTCGTGGCTTTCACGGCCCTGACTATGGAGGGGGTGCCGGCCATCAACAAAAGACTGGCGGAACTTTATGAACAAGGACTGACGAATATCTATGAGGTATGTCTCGATGCCGACCAATACGCATGGAAGCAGGCGGCGAAGGCTCTGCCCTGGACCGTAGTCTACGATCCCGATGCGACCCGCAGCCAGGCCGCGCTGCATTATAATGTAGGCTCCATCCCGGCATTTTTCATCTACAACGGAGCCGGCGAGCTGATACAGAGTACCGGTAACGTAGCCGACATAGCCTCAATGCTCTGACCTGTCAGTATTATTTCGGGCTTGCCGGATTCGTCTGGCATCCCCCCCAAAAAAACAACATACCGGGTATTGCAGTTAGTCGCAACACCCGGTATGTCACTGATTAAAAGATATATCATTTACTCTTATTGCGGACGTGAGAGGCTCCGCGCTGGTTGGAGCATTTCTTGCAGTGGGTACAGTTATTGCAATTCTTGCATTTCTCACATGCAGCGCAGCCGTTGCAGTTTTTGCAGTCAGCACAGCTGCTGCAGTTAGTACAGTTATTACATTTGGCGCAACCGTCGCAGCCATTGCAGTTGGTGCAGTTTACCGAGCCGTCGGAGTTGTTGCAATTCTTTGAATCGACACAGCCGCTGCAGCCCCGGCAGTTGGAGCAGCCTACACAGCCGTTGCAATTAGTGCAGTTGGTGCAGTTCACGCAGCCTGTGCAACCCTTGCAGTTCACGCAGTTGACATTTCCGTTGTCATCCACTCCGGAGTTGGTCACGACCACCTCCGAGGCGGCCACTGAAGCGGCCGCCTTGGTGCAGCCGACGCTCCCCGCTCCGATAAGCGCGAGCGCAATCATAGACAAGAAGATCTTTCTCATATTCAAAATATATATATTTACTGTCTATACAACGGAGCAACACCGCTTTTTGTGACAACTAAAATAAAAAATATGTTGAATATTTGTATGTCTCCGATTTTTTAATTATATTTGTGCAATAAAAAATCTGATAACCTACTTATCTATGGATGCTTGGACAATCTGGATTATTGTGGCAGCCGCGCTGCTGATAACTGAGGTACTCACTCAGATGATGTGGGCGCTCTGCCTGGCCATCGGCTCGCTTATCGCTCTGGTCTGCGCCCTGCTCGGACTCGCTCCCCTGTGGCAGTTCACGACCCTGATATGCGGAGCATTGGCAGCATATATAGCCCTGCTTCCCTGGTTCCGGCGCCGCCACGGGCGTATGCAATCCAAGGAGAACCGTACAGGCATGGATGCCCTGTTAGGACGCCGTGCCTACGTGACTCACGCCATCCATCCGGGCAAGCTCGGCAGGGCGCGCATCGATGGCGACAACTGGCAGGTACGCATGCCTGACACTGACGTGGAGATACCCGCCGGCACCGAGGTCATAGTCACCGCCTACGACAGCATCATCCTGACCGTAGCCCTCCCCACCAAGAATTAAAAAACTTAGTTATTTATGGATATTTACATTATCGCAGGCATAATAGTCCTGCTTCTTGTGATCGTCATTTCGGCCGGCGTAAAAGTAGTGCCGCAGTCCGAGACTCGTGTAATAGAGCGCCTGGGCCGCTTTCACAGCGTCCTCTCTCCGGGACTGAACTTCATAATCCCGTTTGTCGACAAACCGAAGACTATCTACACACGCCGTGTGGAATCGGGTCCCGGCGGCCGCCACTATGTGCGCACGGTAGCCACAAAGGTAATAGACCTGCGCGAACAGGTCTACGATTTTCCCTCGCAGCAGGTCATCACGCGCGACAACGTGACCACCGAAATAAATGCCCTACTCTACTTCCAGATTACCGACCCCAAGAAAGCCGTCTACGAGATAGACAATCTGCCTAACGCCATCGAGAAGCTGACGCAGACCTCGCTGCGCAACGTCATAGGCGAGCTGGAGCTGGACGAGACCCTGACCTCGCGCGACACCATCAACACCAAGCTTCAGGCTATCCTGGACGACGCCACCAATAAGTGGGGCGTGAAGGTAAACCGCGTAGAGCTGCAGGACATCACGCCCCCGGAAAGCGTGCGCGTAGCCATGGAGAAGCAGATGCAGGCCGAACGCAACCGCCGTGCGGAAATCCTGAACGCAGAGGGAGAGAAGCAGTCGCTGATTCTGCGCTCCGAGGGAGAGAAGGCGTCGCGCATCAACGAGGCCGAGGCCCACAAGCAGTCGGAGATTCTTAAAGCCGAAGGCGAGGCTCAGGCCATCATCCTCAACGCCAAGGCCGAGGCCGACGCCATCATGCGCGTGGCGGAAGCCGTAAAGAGCGGCAAGACGGATCCGGCTACCTATATGCTGGCCATGAAGTATATCGAGACTCTGCGTGAGATGACCTCGGGTCAGGACAACAAGACGGTCTACATACCCTACGAGGCCAGCTCCGTTCTCTCATCCATCGGCTCTATCCGTTCGCTTTTCGACGCCAAGTAAGAGACTTTCACGCAATATCCGGCGAAGCATGAAGATAGTGATAGCGTTCGACTCGTTCAAGGGGTGCATATCCTCGGCCGACGCAGGCCAAGCTTGCGCCGAGGGGCTGCGCCGCGCGTTGCCGGGAGCTGAGATACGTATAGTCAGCGTAGGCGACGGGGGCGAGGGCACCCTTGACGCGCTCGCCGCCTCGACGGGCTACTGTTGGCACACTGCGCGGGTGCGCGGTCCTTTAGGCGAAGAGGTGGCGGCCCGCTTCGCGGCAAGCGGCGACGGGCGCACGACGCTTACCGAACTGGCCGAGGCAAGCGGACTGACGCTGGTTCCGGCCGCGCTACGCGACCCTATGACAGCCTCCACCTACGGCTGCGGCGAGCTGCTGAAAGCCATCATCGACACCGGCTGCCGCCGTATCTACATCGGCTTAGGGGCAGTGCAACCGTAGACGGCGGCATGGGGCTGCTCGCGGCCCTGGGCGCTCGGTTTACCGACAGCGAAGGCCAACAGCTGAAAGCCTGCGGAGAAGCTTTGGAGCGAGTGGCGCGCGCCGATATGTCGGGGCTCGACTGGCGGTTGCGCGAGACGCGCATCCGGGCACTGTGTGACGTAGACAACCCTCTGCTCGGCCCTGAGGGAGCCGCGCATACCTTCGCCCCGCAGAAGGGGGCGACGCCGGAACAGACAGAGCGGTTGGCACGCGGACTCGCCATCTATGCCCGCGCCCTGAGCGAGGCAACGGGAACGGATATGTCAGCTCTGCCCGGCACTGGAGCCGCCGGAGGCGCCGCAGCGGCTTTGGCCTCCATCGGCGCCAGACTCTGCCAAGGCATAGAGGAAACGCTCGACATCCTACGATTCGACAAGCTACTGCGCAGCACCGACCTCGTGATAACGGGCGAGGGGCGCATGGACAGCCAGACACTACACGGTAAGACAGCCGCCGGCATACTGCGCCACGCTTCGCGCCGGGGCATACCCGTAGCAGCTCTGGCCGGGCAGATAAGCGACCGCGAGCAGCTCCGGGAGGCAGGCTTCGCTTATCTCGAAGCCATCACGCCTGAGGGACAGCCGCTCGACGAAGCCATGCTTGCCGCCACTGCGCGCCGCAATCTTGCCCTTGCCGCCGAACGGCTCGGCAGGCGGCTCAGCGTAAAGCCGTGAACCATCCGGTACGGGATTTGTTTTCCATATAAATTCAGATAATTTAACATTAGAAATTATGAAAGACACAATCCTGACCAACGGCATCCACCGCGTGTGGTGGATACCCCTGCTTACCGGACTGATTGCCATAGGATTCAGCATCTGGTGCTTCTTCTCGCCGCAGACATCTCTGCCGGTCTTCGCACTCGTTTTCGCCGCGGGCATAACCATAGCCGGCGCGCTCAACCTCTTTTACGCCATCGTCAACGCCCGGCTGCACACCAACTGGGGCTGGAGTCTGGCGCTCGGTCTGCTTGAGGTTTTCTGCGGAATCTGGATGTTCACACTCCCTGAGCAGACGCTGACCGTAGCCTTCGCCTGGGCCGTAGGCATCTGGGTGCTGGTAGCTGCCATCAATTCCATCTGCGAGGCAGCCTGGTTCTCCCGCTATAGCGTAGGCTGGACCGTATGGACCATCCTGCTGCTCATAGCAACCGTATTTTTCGGCTTCTACTTCCTTATGGATCCGCTGTTCGGCGGCGTCGTAGGCTGGCTTTGGGTCGGAATATCTCTGCTTCTCTTCGGTATCTGGCGTATCGCCCTCGCCTTCCGCATACGAAGCCTCAACAGGAATTTATAAATTACAACAATATAAGAATCCCAATACGCATTGCACGGCTCAGCCAAATATGGTTGAGCCGTGGATTTTTTTGTAGGTCGCAATTTTTTCACTATCTTTACGACCTCAAATATTAATATGATATGGCACTGAAAAAGATATTTGCGGCGATCGCGGTGTGCGCATGCGTGACGGCTGCTCAGGCACAGGACAGGACTTACAGCAGTCTGATGAACAAGTATTACAGCTCTCCCAAGATGCAGAAGGCGCTTAATGATACCAGTGAATACAATTATCCCAAAGTGAGCATTACCGGGCGCTTCAATGGAGCGGACGAGGACCGGCTGACTATTTTCCCCGTGGAGAGCAGCCTGACAGAATCGGAAGATATGAAGGCTTACGGCAAGATGCTGGTAAAGAGCGAGAAAGGCACTGTGCCCGATCTGATTATCGAAAAAGAGAAAAATGAAGAGTGCATGGGGTTCGGATTCGATGATGTGCAGATGGATGACATAGGTATTGAACTGCTGAATGAGACGTTTGAAAAAGGGGAGCCGAAGCGCGACGGGGTGCTGGTCAATGTTCATCCGGAGGGGTCGACCATATCTAAGTGCTATACGTATCTGCTACGCGACGGCCAATGGACCGTCACTCCGCCCGTTACGCCGTATTATATGGATTTCGCGCAGTGCGCGGCTATGTGGCCCGAGGATTATAACAAACTGAAAGTCACAGGGACATGGTGCAAGAACTGGGATGGGGTCAAGCAGACGAATACGGTGGCTCTGTTTCCGCACCCTACGGGCAATTATCAGATTAAGATGAACACGAAAGAGGGGGATATGGTAGATAATGAGTCGGGAGAGGTAATCGGCACGCCCGTCAGCGCGGGGACTTATCCGGACTGGTGGGAGCATGGAGAGGAGCTGCTGTTGGTGGAGCTTGCCGGAGATACTCCGACCGCAAAGCTTTACCGCCTGGCGTGGGAGGTGCCGGACGCGAGTTACATGAACGGGAAATGTACGTACGACGGGAGCTCGTGGCTTGAGGTGGGAACGGCTGTGCGGGATGAGAATGAGCCGGCAGGATGGCGTGTGACCAGAACAGATGCCGAAATGCTTCAGCATCAGTCGCCCTGGTGGATTTATTGATGCTATCCTGCCGGCGGTAAGTTAAGCGTGGGAAAGGGGGTGCGCGGAGCTGCCGGCGGCGTTGGCTTCGCGTATGGCTGCGTGGCGTATCTTTCCTGAAATAGTTTTAGGAAGCTCTTTGACGAACTCGACGATGCGCGGATATTTGTACGGCGCCGTGATGCGCTTCACGTGATTCTGAATCTCTTTTATAAGGTCGGCTCCGGCCTTGGCCACGTAGTCGCGCGCGAGGACGATGGTAGCCTTGACCACCTGTCCGCGGATGGCATCGGGAACAGCGGTAACGGCGCACTCGATGACGGCGGGATGCGTCATACATGCGCTTTCCACCTCAAAGGGACCGATACGGTAGCCGGAGGACTTGATGACGTCGTCCTTGCGTCCGACGAAGCGGAAATAGCCGTCGGCGTCGCGCCAGGCTATGTCGCCGGTGTGGTAGAAACCGTCGTGCCATGCCGCGCGTGTAAGCGCATCATCGCCGAGATAGCCCCTGAAGAGGCCGACCGGACGGTGCGCTCCGTCTGCTTTAATCACAATCTCTCCCTGCTCGCCCGGAGCTACTTCGTTCATATCCGCATCCACCAGCCGTATGTCGTACTGCGGGTTGGGCAGACCCATTGAGCCGGGGCGCGGCTCAAGCCAGGGGAAGGTGCCGATGGTAAGGGTAGTCTCCGTCTGTCCGAAGGCTTCGCGGGGCATCAGCCCGGTAATCTTTTCCCACTCGCTGGCTACAGAGGGATTCATGGCTTCGCCGGCGGTAGTACACCATTCGAGAGCCGAGAGGTCGTAGGCGCGCATGTCTTCGCGGATAAGGAAGCGGTAGACCGTAGGAGGCGCGCAGAAGGAGGTAATGCGGTAATCCTGCATCTGCCGCAGGAGGTCGGCGGGGACAAATTTGTCGAAATCGTAGACGAAGACCTCGGCGCCTGCTATCCACTGGCCGTAGAGCTTGCCCCAGACGGCTTTGCCCCATCCGGTGTCGGCTACGGTCAGATGGCGCGAGCCGGGGTGGAGATTGTGCCAGACGGCTGCTGTAACGATATGGCCGAGGGGATATGTGAAATCGTGAGCCACCATCTTCGGCTCGCCGGAGGTACCGGAGGTAAAGTAGATGAGCATAGTGTCCGTATTGCTGTTGACCAGGGTCGGGCGGACGAAAGCCGGGGCGGCTTCGACACCGGCGTCAAGGTCATGCCATCTTCGTGGGACGACCGGGCCTGTACTCACGAGAGCCTTGAGAGATGGGCAGCGGGGCGCGGCTTCCTGGACGTGGGCCACTATCTGAGCGTCGCCGGCGGCGACAATCATTTTCACGCCGGCTTTGCGGCAGCGGTATATTATGTCCTTCGCGGTAAGGAGATGGGTAGCCGGAATTGCTGCGGCTCCGAGCTTGTGGAGAGCCATCATCACTGTCCAGAATTGCCAGTGGCGCTTGAGAATGAGCATCACGCGGTCGCCGCGCTGTATGCCGAGCGAGCCTAAAAAAGAAGCCGTAGCGTCGGAAATGCGTGAGAGGTCGGAGAACGAGAAGCGACGTTCGGCGCCATGCTCATCAGTCCAGAGGAGAGCAGCCCTGTCCGGGTCTGACTGAGCTATAGCGTCGACTACATCGTATGCGAAATTGAACTGTTCGGGGACCTCTATCTGAAAATTATCGCAAAAGTCCGCATAAGAGGAAAATTTTGTCTTCCTAAGGAATTTCCCTATCATACTACACAATTTTATAAATACACAATCTACACGTTAAAACGGCCGCAAGTTATAAAAATATTTTGAGAAAATGTAAAAAATTACAATTTTTACACTTCTGCACAAAATATGTTAATAACTGTTATACGACAACTAAAACTGTCAGTATGAGAGAGAAAGATTCGTTCTCTAATGGGCTACTTCTTCTCTACGCGGCCTCACGCCTATGCCGGGCTGCGACGACAGAGTCACGCGGCCATTGACTATCTTCATACCGTCAAACAGATCATTGGCAATCAACAGATTGCCATCCAGGTCCACCCATTCAGCCATCGGCGCGAGCTGAGCCGCCGCCGAAACGGCGCACGAAGTCTCGGTCATGCAGCCGATCATCACTTTCATACCCAAAGCGCGCGCAAGCACCGCCATCTTATAGGCGTCGTGCAGACCGCCGCATTTCATCAACTTGATGTTGATGCCGTCGTAGCAGCGCGCCAGCTCCGGCACATCGGCCGAAGTCTGCACCGCCTCGTCGGCTATGATGGGGAGCGGCGAGCGCTCCTTAAGCCAAGCGTGCCCATCCATGTCATACTTGCTCAGCGGCTGCTCCACGAAGACCACACCGCGGTCGGCGAGCCAGAGAATATTGTCCAGAGCCTCCTGCGGCGTCTTCCAGCCCTGGTTGACGTCGACGCAGAGCGGCTTGTCGGTGTGGCGGCGGATAGTCTCTATCAGCTCGCGGTCGCCGGGCACACCCATCTTGACCTTGATTATCTTGTACGGCTCGGCCTCGGCGATCTTGCGCTCCAGCTCCTCGGGTGTGTCATTGGAGATAGTGAACGACGTGCAGGGCGCCTTCGCCGGGTTCAGGCCGTAGATCTGATACCAGGGGCGGCCCATCATCTTGCCAGTGAGGTCGTGCAGGGCTATGTCCACGGCCGCCTTGGCGGCATGGTTGCCGGGAGCTAAGGAATCAAGATACCGGTGTATGTCTTCCAGCGCAAACGGATCTGAGAGTCTTTCGGGATCAATCTTCGACAGAAAAGCCGTTACCGACTCCACCGATTCGCCCAAATAGGGCGGCATGGAAGCCTCGCCGTAGCCGGTCACAGAATCCACTGTAAGCTCCACCTGTACGCCAGGCGTGGAGGTACGCGACATGGTGGCCAGATTGAATGTGTGGCACAGCTTCAGTTCGTAGGGATAATATCTGAGTGTGACGGCGCCGGCACACATTACCGTAAGCAACGCGCCGACGGCGGGAAGAAGTCTTTTGAGTATCATTTTATGATTTCTTTTTTGCAAAAATAGCGAAAAAAATCCATCCGGCCAAAGATTTGAGAACCGAGTGAAGCGCCAGAGCGTTGAGAGGATATGAGAATGATACTCCTGACTCTTATTTTCTGCATGGCGGCGCTGCATCCCGCAGCCGGGACTGCCATCCGATACACCGGCGCCGACGACCCGCGCCTGTGCGGCACAATGATGCCCTACCCCGCTGTCGACCCGGCTCTTTCCGCTTATCCCGATTCGCTTACCCCGGTCTGCATCACGCATCTCGGCCGACATGGCGCACGCTTCCTGTCATCGGAAAAGAAGGTCGGCAAATTAGAAAAAATGCTGCTCCGGGCCGATTCGCTCGGCACCCTTACCAGACGTGGCGCCGACGCTCTTGCTATGATAGCGCGCATACGCGACTACACCCGTGGCCGCTGGGGCGCGCTCGACTCGCTCGGCATAGCCGAGCAGGCTGCCATAGCAGCGCGGATGTATGACAATTATCCCGGTCTTTTCCGCGGCTACGTGTCAGGCATAGCCACCTATGTGCCTCGCGCGGTAATGAGTATGTACTCCTTTATCCATGCCCTGACCGAAAGACAGAAAGACATGGAATCGTATGCGGCCGAAGGACGGCGCTTCGATCCCCTGCTGCGATTCTTCACCACCGATCGGGCCTACGTCGCTTATCTCGATTCGGGAGCCTGGCGCACACTGGAGCGCGAATATGACCGCATCACTCTCCCCACTGCACCGGCACGACGTCTGCTGGGCGACCGCTACCCGGCCTCCGACGGTCAGCTGCGCGAGGCAACGGCAGCTCTCTACGGCATTGTCTCCTCTCTTCCGGCCGCCGGACAACAGCCCGAAGCCTCGTCTTATTTCTCCGCCGCCGAGATGGAAGCATGCTGGCGCGTCGCCAATGCCGACCACTGGCTCAAGCGTACTGCCTCCCTGCCTTCTTCGCCAGCCGCACGAGCCGCCATTCCCCTTCTGCGGCAAATGATAGAGCAGACTGACTCAGCGCTGGCCATGCAGACACCGGTGCGCGTCACACTGCGCTTCGCCCACGCCGAGACCATCATGCCGCTACTTTCGCTCATGCGGCTTCCCGGATGCGATTACAGCGGCGACAGCCCCGCAGAAGTGGCGGGAAAGTGGCACGACTGGCATGTCGCCCCCCTGGCCGCCAACATACAGATTGTCTGCTTCCGCGCCCCCTCCGGAGAGATATATGCCCGTGTATCGCTCAACGAGACGCCGGTACCGGCGCTTCCCGGCGACCGGCGCCTTATTATCCCGTGGAGCAGACTACGCGCGCACCTTCTCAGAGAGATATCCGCACTCTGAAAAATTTTTGCTAACTTTGCATGTCGCTTACTCCGACAAAATATGACTGCAAACCTACTTGACGAATACCATGCCTGACAATGACACCAGACCCGCGCCGTCGCTAATAGTGATGCTGACGCACAATGACTATACGGCAGACAATGCCGAAGAAATCTTTGAACAATGCCGCGACACGGAAGCCCTCTACTGGGGCTTCAAGGAACTACCTCTTCCGGAAACACGCATGAAAGACCTGTACCGACGGATGAAAGAGTGCGGCAAGACGACTGTGCTTGAAGTAGTGGGCTACGACGAAGCCGCCGGACTGAACGGGGCGCGGCTGGCCGCCCGCTGCGGCTGCGACATGCTGATGGGCACACGCTTCTTCCCCTCCATAGCCCGCTTCTGCCGTGACCACGGACTGCGATACCTTCCATTTGTCGGAACCATAACAGGCCGTCCGTCGGTACTTACCGGCGCCATAGACTCCATTATAGCCGAAGCCAGGGCTGCCCTCGAAGGAGGCGCCGACGGCATAGACCTGCTTGGATACCGCTACGAAGGAGATGCCGTAGCCCTCAACAAAGCCGTTACCCGCGACATCAAGGCCGATGTCTGCATAGCCGGAAGCGTAGACAGCTATAGCCGTCTGGACGAAATACGCGAAGCCGCTCCACGGTTCTTTACCATAGGCAGCGCCTTCTTCAACCATCGCTTCGGTACCGATTTCCCAACGCAAATCAACAACGTATGCCGTTATTTCCGTTGATTTGCTAAAAAAATCACAATTCGTTTGGTTATGCAAAAAATTTTAGTTAATTTTACAGCGTAATCCAAACACCCATCACTGTATGAAACACTTCTCTCTTTCCGCTATTCTGGCGCGTATGTGCGCCGCCTGCCTGGCTCTGTTAGGTTTCGGCTGTTCATCAGACGACAAAGATCCCGATGTACTCTGTATGTACGGCACGCCCACGGGCGACTATGAAATCAAGGGCAAAGTTTCCAATGAAAACGGCGACCCCGTCAGCGGCGCCTCCATTCGCGCCACCGACCCACACGACCACAGCGGCGAATTTGCCCATATCAAAACTGTTACCGGCTCCGACGGTTCTTACTCGATGGCCCGCTCAGGAGACAACCGTATGATTATGGTGGTCTGCACGCCGGCTGACCGATCGCTTGAGCCGGACTCCGTAGTTGTCACTCTCGACTTCAAGGGCGACGCCAAAGGCTGGAATCTCGGTCATGCCGAGCAGACCGTGGACTTCACTCTGAAAAAGAAGCGAAGCGACAAATGAAGCCGCTCACTCTGAAGCAGAGGATAGCGCTGGAACTCAACCGGAGCCGCAAGCTCGAAAGACGCAGGGGACACAGGCTCCGGCAGCTGTTCTGGGAATGTACGTGGCGGTGCAACTTAGGGTGTCGACATTGCGGCAGCGACTGCAAGAGCTCGTCGGTGCAACCTGACATGCCTGCCGCAGACTTTTTACGAGTCATCGATTCGTTACTGCCCCATGTGAATCCGCATCAGGTCAACATAGTGATTACCGGAGGCGAACCGCTGGTACGTCACGACCTGGAATATGTAGGACGCGAATTGTATGACCGAGGCTTCCCCTGGGGCATAGTGACCAATGGACTTCTGCTCGACGAACGACGGCTTGAAAGCCTGCGTGCCGCAGGTCTGCATAATCTGACCATAAGCCTCGACGGTCTGGAGCCGACGCACAACTGGATGCGCAACCATCCCTCCTCCTTCAGACGCGCCCTTGCGGCCATACGCCGCGCCGCAAAAGCCGAAGACCTGAATTTCGATGTCGTGACATGCGTCAACCGCCGCTCGCTTGCCGAGCTCGGAGAACTGAAGCAGTTGCTCGTCCAGGGCGCCGTAAAGAAGTGGCGTCTGTTTACCATCTTTCCTGCGGGCCGCGCAGCAGCGTATCCCGAATTCGATCTGGACGAAGAGCAGATAGAGAGCCTGATGCGTTTCATAGCCGACACCAGGCAGGAAGGCTGCATACACGCTTCATTCTGCTGCGAAGGGTTCATGGCCGGCTATGAAGGGCAAATCCGGGATTACTACTTTGAATGTCAGGCTGGCGTAAGCGTGGCCTCCGTACTGCTGGACGGAGGTATCGGCGCCTGCCCCAGCATACGCGCCGACTATCGCCAGGGCAATATCTATCAGGATGACTTCTGGGACGTATGGCAAAACCGCTACAGACAATACCGAGACCGAGACTGGATGAAGACCGGCACATGCGCCTCGTGTTCGTTCTGGCGCTATTGCGAAGGCAACGGCATGCACCTGCGAGACGCACATGGCAATCTGACGCACTGCCACCTGCTCAAGACAAACAGACCCCAAAAGCCGTTGCTCTAAGAGAGTATTGGAATTTTTGATGCCGATATTTCTTGATTTATTTCTTTGCCATAACGCATAATATACGTAATTTTGCGTTATGGCATGTACTACTGAATTTATTGAGTTCATCTGCGAAGTCCTCACGCCTCTTGGCGAAGTGCGCCCACGCAAAATGATGGGCGAATATATCATATACGTAAATGAAAAATGTGTCATCACGGCATGTGACAACACAGCTTTTATCAAAAAGCTGGATTGCATCGAGCCACTGATGGCCGGAGCCGAAACAGGTTGCGCTTATGAAGGAGCCAAAGAGGGATATATACTTGACTTTTCAGACCGACAAAAAGCGCGTGAAGTTATCTCAATACTTTGGCAAGCTCTGCCATATCCAAAAACAAAAAAGAAATAACAGACATGAAGAAGTTGCTAATTATAGTCGCAATATTTGCAGCCACATCCGTTTATGCCATGGAATCCAGACAGGAGTGCTGCGCAAATAACGCTTGCTGCACCCCCGTGCAATGCGATTCAATCAATATTCCGGTATACATCGTGGACGGAGTGGAAGTTCAGAATCTGAATGACATCACGCCTGATGACATTATAAAAGTCGATGTCACAAAAGACCCGGCAATTACGCGAATTTTTAGTCCGAGATTAGGCGGAGTCGTCTTTATCACTACCAAATCAAAAAGATACCTGACTCCGATTTTGGAAAACTATAACAACATGACCGAAGAACAAAGACAACAGCGTATTCCCGGAGAGCTCCGTATCCGATAAAGGCCGAACATCCTTACGTGTACCTTATGCGAAGCATAATTATATAAATACCAATGGCCAAACAAATGAATATTGTTTGACCATTAATTATCAGGTGTTTACGTTACAATTTATGCTTCAATACTCCTCCTCGTTGAAGAGCGAGAAGACTACTCTATATGAATGAGTTATATATGTCATGTTTGTATTTGGCAAAACAAACCGCACCATTTGAGACTGTCTTAGGCGATAGTCAAGCAAATGACCAGCCATTGATTGGGCAAATGTAAAAGGCACAGCTTACATTTTCCTTAAATGTAATCGTTGATTGGGGTCACGGCAACACAGAAGCAAAACCTTATTGACTAATGACGGAACACAATAACAGACTGTATTGAATCTGTATGTAATTCAAGTTGCAAATATATGTATATCAAATAGATGCGATTTTATTTATCGCAAATTTGGATAAACTGCGATAAATTGATATATTTGCAACAAAATTTGATTTTATGATTGAACAGCCCCCTCATATTACAACAGCTCCGATAGACACTTCTAATGATTCGGAAGAATTGAAGAATCTTATTTCCTCAATCAACAGCAGATATCTATATTGGAGTGATGTCAAGTATCGCATGCCTGAAGGCATGACGGATATTGAATTATGGTGCAAAGTTAAATCAGTGAGAAATCTAACGGATGTCAAGATTTGGACTCAGAATAATATCCATTTCTCTCTGACAAATACAATGCAGAGACTGTGCCATGAGTTTGATATGAATTTTGGCGGCTCGTGGGGTGCTTCCAAGATTTTTCCAGACGATAAGGCCACACAGGAATTGTATCTCATCAGTTCTATTATGGAGGAGGCCATTGCCTCAAGCCAAATGGAGGGAGCCGCAACAACACGTGAGGCTGCAAAAGAGATGCTCCGTAAAAAGATTTCTCCCAAAGATAAAAGTCAGCGCATGATTTTAAATAACTATAATACTATCAATTTCATTAGAGACCATGCAAAAGAATCGTTGACCCCTGCATTTATAATGCAAGTCCATGGTATGATGACTGAAAATGCGCTTGACATTCCAGATGCAGCCGGTCGTCTGAGGCGGGATGATGAAAATATTGTGGTAGGTAACGGCATAACAGGGGAAATCGTACATACACCACCAGCCGCAGAGTGTTTGAGTGAGTTCTTGAACAGCTTATGCGCATTTTTCAATAATGAGAATACTGAAATTTTTATTCATCCGATAATTAAAGCTATCACAATACACTTCCTTGTAGGATATTACCACCCTTTTGCTGATGGGAATGGCCGTACCGCAAGAGCCCTGTTTTATTGGTATATGATGAAATCAAATTATTGGCTCGTGCAATATTTATCTATATCGCGCATTATTAAGGGTTCCAAGAAATCTTATGAGAAGGCTTTTATCTATTCTGAAGCTGATGGCAATGATATAGGATATTTCGTACAGTATAATTTAGACGTACTCCTCAAATCTTTTGATGCGCTAAGCAGATATATCAAACGTAAAAATAACGAGAAAAAGAAATCTAAGAAACTTTTACATCTTGGCAACATTACAGCACGTCAGGCTGAAATCTTGAGTCTTTGTATAGAAAATTCTGATATCGTGCTTGTCTCAACTGATATTGTAGGAAAATTTGGGGTAACACACAATACCGCGAAATCAGACTTAAGAAGCCTTACCGAAAAAGGTTATCTGAGTGAAATCAGCTTGAACGGCAGAACAAAAGGCTATGTCCGTTCTTCCAAATTTGAAGACATGGTGAGTAAAATAAGATAAAGCATTATCTCAATTTATCTCAAATTGAGATAAATTACGACACAACGTGGTGTAATTAAGCAATATACCAATACAAAGACTTTCGATATTCAATAAAATCGATTGAGGACTAAAAGATTTTCGGCAAGAAGCCACATCGTTAATTGAGGACATTAAACCTGAATGGCGATTATGGAATCTTGAAACATTACCATGATATTCGCTACGAAGATACAATTACCCAAATATATAGAGATATAGTCGTCAGGAGAATTCATTACTATATACACAAATCATATTGAAATTGTCATAATTTAGCCAAACAAATATAAGTATTCTTGCGGAAAGAGGAATTTTAGCCAAACAAACCGCGCCGTTTGAAGCCATAAAATACCAATGGCCAAACAAATGAATATTGTTTGGCCATTAATTAGCAGGTATTTACGTTACAATTTATGCTTCAATACTCCTCCTCGTTGAAGTGGCCATGAGGAAATAGTCATTGCTGATATTCAATGATTTACGTTTTCAATCCCAACAAGTTGATTCGCAAATTTAGCGGCCACTCACGCCAAAATAACGATTATGGGGAGTTTTGCGAATCAATTACTCTATCATAAATTTAGATACCCCCTAAGTTTTCTATATCAGTTTTTTCTTTCCCGACCCTTTATAGAAAGTACTGATACTTCCATCGGGGTTTACATCAACATTATAGTAATCACCATTGAAATAGTAGGCCATTGCACCTCTCCTATAGAATCTCCCATTGGGATTCCTCTGTTTATATTCTTGATATTCACTGTTTAATGCTCTCATTACGTGACCGATGACAGTCATAATATCTTTTTCTTCAAGCTGAAATTTATCCCTATCAGCGAATTGATTGCATATATTTAATTCCTCGGTGTGACGTAAATATATGTGTAAAAACGAGTTGAAATTTAAGTAAAGCGGATATTTTCCATCTGTATTAAAATTTATATCTTTAAAAGACAGTATCTTTTCAAGTAGGAATGCAGCTTGTGTTGGATAGTCACTGGCGAATTTCTTTAGGTTTAACCCAATGTGTTTTAGTGCGTGGTCTGATAATGCCAATCTTTCAACGAATAGGTTCTGCTTTAAAAGGCTCAGCTGTCGTTGCTGCTTTTCGTTCAATAGTCCAGCAACTTTTCTCCATATAAGATAGTAATATGAGACCGAATTGTTGAATATTCTGCCCTCATTATCAAATATATTCTTCTTTTCTTTCTCTGTTAACTCCTCCTTCTCTATTATCAGTTTGTATGCTAAATACTGAGCCTCGTCTTCTGGCATTAGTCCGACACCTTCTGATTTAAGTTTCTTTAAAAAACCATATATCCAACCGATATCATCTCCGTTTTCATAGACCTCAAAAGGTACATCTAAAACTTTTACATCTCTCTTCTCTTTGCTAATGAAGGTATTGGCTTCTGTGGTATTTGGTATCACTAACATTTCCTCTATATCACAAGTAGAGATACCCTCCTCTAATAGTTTATCTGCGAAATCATTGTGTTCAGGAAGAAGAGATTTTACTTTGACAAATGGAATGGCATTTAATGCACAGACATCTTTTTCTAATAATTGACGTTCTTTGAGACTGTAAACAATACATCCAGTCACTAACTCTCCATATTTCTGATGAGAAGGTGAATCTTTCCTTAATGTCAGTGTAAAAACACTATCTGTTCGCCCTCCATAGACGTAAATTTGCTCTTGTGAGAATCCGTTTTCAGACCTATATATTTTTGCCCCAATTTGAGAAGCGATAGCGTCCTCACGTTGATTAATGGCAGCTTTTATTTGATTGAGTATCATGGAACTTTCTAAATTATCCATAGTATCTTGTTTTTTCTGCAAAGTTACGTGATTTTTGCGACCATTGCAATAGGATAAGTGATTTATTAATAGGAGTGTAAGTGAATTTGTAAGGGCTGTTGGCTTTATCATTGATCGTAGGAAATACTTTCAGTAGAGTTTACTAAGGTTTAATACGGGTAAGTGATTGATTAACATAGGGAGGGGTGGCGTAGATGGGGGCTGCGTAATCGCCCACTGGCTCCTAAAACGTAGGGAGGAGGTCTTTGTCTATCGGATGGTCGTGGGCAATTCTGAAATTTTTTGTCCAGAAAATTTTGGTGATTTTTATAAGGTGGCGTTTTGTGGTTTGAGCGATTTAAGGTATGTTTGGAATTGATGTCGAGAAGACATTATAAAACTAAGAGGGGTAAGGCGAAATCCTGCCCAGTGAATATAAAATTATTTTGTGCTGTGAAGCACACTATTATGAAATGATTAAAAATGTAGAAAATGAAATTAGGTATCAGTTTAATGCTGACCCGACAAATTTGATGGCTTGTTGTGACAATAATTGCAGAAGTATGTTATGGACGCTGGTACAGTTGTCGAGCTATTATGCCAAAGAAGATGGTTGGTTTTACCGTTCTAATGATGATTTGAGAGCGCAAACTCGTTTAAGTGAAAACTTGGTGAGGGCAACCCTTAGTACATTTTATAAGATTGGAATTATAGATGTTCGGACGGTCGGACAAGGCAAGAGTAAAACTCCTAACGAGTTTAAGTTGAATGTTGAGAGGTTCAATGATTGGGAGAAGTATAGTCTTGAAGATTGTATAAAGCATCCCGATCTACTAATTGAAACTGATAACTACAAGGCTTCGGGATGGAGAGCGTCATATCTTGAAAAATTAGAAATGACGACTGAAAATAATCCTGTTGAAGTTACGAAATCTTTACCAACTCCATTACCAACACCACTACAAAGTGAGGACAATATAAATAATATAGAAAATAAAGATAATATACTCTTTGAAGGGTCTAAGCATGTTGAAGTAAAGTCTAATCAATTTGATGAGTATAAGAAGCGAGAAAATTATCTTATGGATAAGTTGTATAACGTTTCAACATGGACTGACTTCAAAACATTCAGAAAGCAAATCAATGAACTTATCTCAACTGCTGATTCTGATAAGATTGCAGAGAAGGCGAAGAAGCGATACAAGAGTATTGAAGAGGGTAAGGTTAAGTTTCTCAAGAGTAAAATCTCCAAAGAACCTTATAATTCATTCTACGATGACTTTTACAAAGAGTATGGCTGTGTATGGCTTGGGAAAGACAGCAAACAGAATGTAGTTCAACCTCAACCTAAGAGGGAAGAAGAGGAAGACCCCAACGCAGATTTAAGAGCAACCTTTGAGGCGTATGGCTGGGAGATACCCGATGAGCTGAAACCTAAACCGAAGCGACAAGAGGGGCAAGAATTCCATCCGCTCGATGATGACGAAGACAACTTGCCGTTCTGAGGTCAGAATGTATCAATGTCGGGAGTGTATCAGTTTAATCTCTGTGGAGGTATTGATACACTCCTTTTTCATGTGTGATTCTAATCTAAAAAATTATATAGCTCCAACTCTGGACTAAAGTTAAAATCGGCTTCGGATTCCCGATTCTTGATGTTTTGCGTTAATTTTGCGATGAAATAGCAGCTCAACTTTGCGTGATAAGAAAATTCTTGCTATATTTGCAGCGTCTTTGGTGAGAGGGCTTCGGCCATTATCCAATGACAAGACATATATAGGAAGGTTTTCGCTTCCTCTGACATGTGCAAATCACCACCTTGCAAACATCAATAAGTCAGAGATTGCCGAGAATGCTTCTCACGTATCTGCATATCCATCTAACACGATATACAGCTTACGGTGAGTTGCTATTTCGTGTTATCTGCTTATTGAGCCTTGTGGTGAGGCTGCACATGAAGATGATTCTGAAAGTGGCTCACCTTTTTTATGTGCCTTAACAAAAAT
>JAGBIJ010000041.1 GCA_017935045.1 Muribaculaceae bacterium | reverse complement strand
AGGGAGTGCCAGCATCGACATAAGCAGCATCACTCCCACGAGCCTGATGGTAAGCACTATGCAGAGGGCCACCAGCACGGTCATAGTGTAGGATATGAATCTTACCGGGATATGGAGCACACGTGCCGAGTCGCTGTCGAACGCACAGGCTATAATCTGCCGGTAGAAGCAGGCAAAAAAAGCTATGAGAAACAGCGTGAAAATCCCGAAAGCCCAGAGGTCGGCCGTTGATATGGTCAGCACATTTCCGAAAAGGAAAGTATTGAGTTCGGGAACATATCCAGGGGTCAGGAACACAAACATTATGCCGACAGCCATGCCGAGTGCCCATACAACAGCGATGGCCGAGTCCTCACGCATTCGTCCTCGGGCGGAAAGCCACTCTACACCAGCAGCTGAACCAACGGCAAACAGACCGGCTGTTATAAGCGGGTTGACACCGAGAAAATAACCCAGACCGAGTCCGCCGAAACATGCGTGGGTAATGCCGCCTGAAATAGCTACAAGCCGCCGCGTCACCATATAAGTGCCAATCAGAGCAGCAGCTATGCTGATGATGACAACACCGGCCAGTGCGTGTTGAAAAAACGTATATGAGAATATATCTAACACTTTTCAGGATTTTGCAGAGTTGGTCCTGGCTGCCCGCGCCTCCGATACAATCATCAGAAGTTCATCGCGCACAGCCGAGGGAAGCGTTATGCCGCGCAACTGTATGGAGCGCGCCCACCCGGCTATATCGTCGGGCAGCAAGGTCAACAGCACGTTGCGGAATTCGTCAATTGCCTCGTCGGAGTACCCGTCGGCGGGAGTTCCCGCATAGCGGTCAAGTTCCTCGTCGTCGTAATACTCTATTTCAGTGCTTACTGAAGCGAGCAGCGAATCGCGTTCGCAGGTTACATGCATGCCGCAGCACTCCTCCTGCGGTTCCACAGGCTCATCGTCGGCGGGATTGATGCCGTGTTTTCTAAGATCGCGGCGGTGAAGGATATAAAGTACTGTTCCTACCGCGACAAGGGCAAGCAATATATACAGGGCTACTATCATTCTGTTTCTTCTTGCGCGTCAAAAAGCTGTTCAGGACTGGCGTCGCCGTCAACAAGATTGAATCCGGCCGACTGAAGGTCGCTCCAGAATCCGGGATACGACTTGGAAACCACCTCCACATCACGGATTTTTATGCCCGGTATATAGATAGCTACCGGAGCGAATGCCATAGCCATACGATGGTCACCGTAGGTATCGAATTCAGGGAGAGCCTGCAGAGGATTGCGGCGTCCGAGCCATTCCATCACTCCGGGCGCAGGCTCGTCGACAACCACTCCGAGTTTGGCGAGCTCGCGGCTTATTGCCTCAAATCGGTCACATTCCTTGATACGGAGAGTGTCGAGACCTGTCAGACGGAACGGTATGCCGATAAGAGCGCAGGTTACGGCGATTGCCGGTGTCAGGTCAGGATTATCTGAGAGATCTATAGTAAGACGGGGCGAGAAGTCGGGCGAGGCAGTCAGCTCGGCGGCAGCTCCCTGGCCGTTGT
>JAGBIJ010000040.1 GCA_017935045.1 Muribaculaceae bacterium | reverse complement strand
TTCAACCTTGACGGATGGGTTCATACGCAAAATCCAGCATAAGATTAACAGTAGACCTCGAAAAAAACTCAATTTTGAATCCCCTAAAAATGTATTTTTCCGAAAAATCGCTAATTTTGCACTTGCCAGTTGAGAGTAGGCTTTCGCTGCCTGGGCCCAGATGACTATCATAGCTGCGGGAATGTTTGTGTGTATGATGGATTTTGACTAATTTTGCGGCATGTATTCATTGCGAGTCAACTGCCTTTGCAGGCTTTTCATATTTATTGCCGCGGCTCTATGCTGCGTGTCGCCGGCTTCCGGCCACGCTCCGCAGGCCGATGACGACACTCCGGACACGCTCAAGGTGGAGCGCAAACCGAGCTGCTGGACACTGATAAGTCCGTTAGGACTGCACAAAGAGGCGCAGTTCGATACGTTGCCATACAACTATCAGCGTCAGGCCGTCCCATCTCTGGTAAGCGACGCATACTGCACTACGGGCAATCTCGGCGGCGAGGGACAGAACGAGATTTTCTTTCATCGCCGCAAGCGCAGCGATTTCTTTTTCGCCGACGCGCTGTACGCATGGATGCCCCATGCCGACGCCCAGAAGTTTTACAACGTCTATATCCCGTTTACCCAGGTAAGCTATAATACCGGAGGCAGCAAGCAGACGGCGCAAGACCGCCTGCGCATAGATTTCGCAGCCAATGCCGGCCGGCGGGTGGGCATCGGAGCCAAGATGGACTATCTGTATTCCAAAGGTTCCTATACCGGCCAGAGTACCAAGGACTTCATCTTCGGTTTTTCAGGCTATTACAGAGGCGACCGCTATCAGATGCAGGCATATTACAACCACTGGAACCTGCTCAACAAGGAGAACGGCGGCATTACCGATGCCCTGTACATCACTGACCCGGCGCAGCTGCAGGGCGGAGTAAGCAAAATCGAGCCAAGGAGTATCCCTGTCAATCTCAATGCGGCGCACAACAGAATAACGGGACAGCATCTGTATCTGAACCAGGCTTATAACGTAGGATACTGGCGCGACCAGGTGGTCAACGACACGACGACGAGGCAGATATACGTACCGGTAACCAAGTTTATATGGACTCTGGAATACAAGTCCGGTCGTCATCTCTTCCTCAACACCAATCCGGAGGAAGGAGCCAAATTTTGGGCCAACCGATATTTCGACAATGATCAGACACGCGACCAGACGCGCTATTCTGATTTTACCAATACGATGGGTATCAGCATGATAGAGGGTTTCCGCAAGTGGGCTAAGTTCGGACTGTCGGCATACGCCACTTACTCGCTGCGACGATTTACGCAACCGGACTATCCCGTGCCCGACCAGGAAAATCCGGAGGAATCGGGCTTCACACCGCTGCCCGAAGGCTTCATACCGAGGCACAAAGACTCACAGAATCTGCTGTGGGCGGGCGCCCAGCTGACCAAGCAGCGTGGCTCTATACTGACCTACGAAGCTGACTTCCGCATGGGTCTTGTCGGCGACGTGGCGGCAGACATTGACCTGACCGGACGCATCGACACGCGTATACCTCTTTTCGGCGACACGGTGCGCGTGGCCGCCAAGGGGCATTTCCGCAACACCGCACAGCCATATCTGATGCAGCATTACGTATCCAACCATTTTATCTGGAACAACGATTTCGGCAAGACGCGCTCTTTCAGAGCCGAAGGCGAAATCGAGATACCCTGGACACGCACCCTGGTGTCGGCGGGATTCGAAAACATACAGAACTACGTCTATTTCGACTCTGCCGGACTGCCGGCGCAGGAGGGGGGCAGCGTGCAGGTGTTCACAGCCTCGGCCACCCAGCGGCTACGCTTCGGCATCTGGAACTGGGACAACCGCCTGACCCTGCAGACCACCTCTAAATCGGAAGTGCTGCCGCTGCCCACACTGGCGTGGTACTCCAACATGTATCTCCACTTCCGCGCTTTCCGCGTGCTGGACGTGCAGCTCGGAGTGGACTGTGACTACTATACCCGCTACTACGCGCCCAAGTACCAGCCGGCCACCATGAGTTTCTGCGTACAGCAGGACACAAAGATCGGCAACTATCCGTTTATGAACGTCTACGCTACCTGCAAGCTCTACAAGGTACGCTTCTATGTGATGTGGAGCCACATCAACCAGGGATGGTTCTCTCACGACTATTTCTCCTCGCCGCTATATCCGCTGAATCCTCGCCGCTTTCAGATAGGACTATCGGTAGATTTCGCTAACTGATATGAGACACCCGCTTCCAGCTCCGAAAAAGAAAACCATGCTGCTGTACGTGGCATTGCTTGCCGCAGCTATATTGGCTATGCTGAGTCTGCGCACGTGCGACATGACCTCCGTGACCCCACTGCGTGACAAGGGAGGCTCCCACGGCGACACCATAGACGTAGCTCTGGTATATGCGCCTATGAGCTATTATATCTATGCCGACACACTGGGCGGCTACAACTACGACCTGCTGCGCGACATAGCAGCCCACGAGGGGGTCGTCATGAAGTTCTGGCCAGTCAACAGCCTGACCGACGCGCTGCGTCTGCTGCGTCAGGGCAAATACGATATTCTGGCCACACTGCCCGAAGACGCCGCCTACAAGCAGATGGCCACCTACTCTACTCCTGTATTTCTGGACCGCCAGGTGCTGGTGCAGCAGTCAGGCGCGGGCAATCCGGTCCGCTCGGCGCTCGACCTGGCCGGCGACACGGTCCACATCGAAGCCGGCAGCCCGATAGCGGCCAGGCTCCGCAATCTCTCCCATGAAATAGGCGACACCATATATGTATGCGAACATACCGACATGTCGAGCGAGCTGCTGGTACTGGCCGTGCAGAGCGGCAAGATACGGTTCGCCGTAGTCAACGAGCGCATAGCGCGCCCGCTGACCGGCAAATTCGGCAATCTCGACATCGGCAGCCCCATCAGCTTCACGCAGTTCCAAGGCATAGTGGCCGCGCCGGGCGACTCGGCCACAGTCCGGCGCGTCAACAGCTGGCTCGAACGCGCCGCCGGCAGAGGCAGCGTCCGGAGACTGCGCGAGAGGTACGGACTGGACTGAACCAAACAGGGGGAAATAGCGTTGAACATAGTGACAAGATGTTTAACCCATTAACTTAACACCACTATGAAAAAATACATCTGCAGAGTATGCGACTGGGTATATGACCCCGCAGAAGGCGATCCGCAGGGAGGCATCGCTCCCGGAACAGCGTTTGAGGATATTCCCGACACCTGGGTATGCCCGGTGTGCGGCGTAGGCAAAGAGGACTTTGACGAGCTGCCTGACGAAGACCCCTCCTGACCCTCCCGCAAGAGTACCCTCCGGATTCGCGTAACGCCCGAATCCGGATTTTTTATGCGCCTGATGCAGCCTATGACGAAAAAAAATCGTAAATTTGTGATTAATTTATGCGCAAGATACGGATTTTATTGACATACCTGTTTTTATTTACGCAGTTATGCTCCATAGCTGCTGATATTAAGCCGCTTAGGCTGGAGGCTACCGGCGAGATAATGCACGGCAGGATGCTACGCTATGACCTGAACGGCATAACCGCCGCTATGATACAGGTACAGATACCGGTGGAGGGTGTGGTCTTCGATGGCTCGCTCATAGGCGACCCGCAATTCAAGACTAACGAATACTGGGTATGGATAGAAGCCGGACAACGCATGCTTAAGATACAGTGCCCGGGCGCGCCGTCGGTCATGGTGGACTTCGCCGACATAGGCCCCGAGACAGTGGAGGCGAAGACGGTATACCGGATGGATGTAGAGGTGCCGGACGCCGTAGTCAGCCGCGCGCTGCAGGCCTATCAACCCGACACCAGGCCGATAAAGCAGATAGTGGCCGAGCGGTTCGCTACGGCTTTGCACAATTATGAGACAGGCCGCTATCCGGCAGCATACTCTACTTTCCAGACCCTGGCCGATGACGGTCACGCACGTGCCGGAGTCTATACCGCCCTCTGTCTGTTTGACGGCGATGGTACGCCCGAAGACGCGGCAGCGGCACGCGAGACGGCACGCAATATGCTGCCCCTGCTGAAAAATACAGATTTCGACATTCCCGGCGAAAAAGACTTCTACAACGGCGTGGCCACATACATAGCCGGCAAAAAATCCGCAGGGCTTAAAATGCTTCGCAAATCTGCAGAAGCAGGCTACGCGCCCGCCATGTATCATTATTCATGTCTGACTTCCGATTCTACGGAGAGCCGGCGATACCGCAGGCTCGCAGCAGAAGCCGGCTATCTGCCCGGCATGTATTACGAGTCGCTCAGATCCCCCCGGACAGACAGGAATTTTGATTACGCGCTACGCGCCTCGGAAGGAGGGCATCTGCATGCTACGCTTCATGTCGGCTACCTGTACTACGAAGGCGAAGGAGTGTCTGAAGACAAAGCTGAAGCTGTAAAATGGTTTCGCAAAGCTGCGGAAGCCGGACTGTACAGAGCTGAATGGGAGATGGGCAAATGCTACGAGAACGGAGTGAGCGTCCCTCGTGACTTGCAGCAGGCGGCATATTGGTACGGCCGGGCCGAAGCACACGACATCAACAACTTAGGAGAGGCCACCCAGGCGCTCCGCCGCATAAAGGCAAAAATGTAGAATCAATCACAAGATATATATCACGACATAACTATGAGCAACGATAAAAAGATAGTACTCAGCGGCATACGCGCTACGGGCAATCTTCACTTAGGCAACTACTACGGTGCCTTGAGCAAGTTTGTACGCATGCAGGACGACTTCGACTGCCGCTTCTTCATCGCCGACCTCCACGCGCTGACCACCCATCCCGACCCCAAGGCGCTGCACGAAAACGTGAAGCATATTCTGGCTGAATATCTGGCCGCCGGCCTTGACCCGGAGAAGAACATACTGTATGTGCAGAGCGATGTGCCGGAAATTTCGGAAATGTATCTGCTGATGAACATGCACGCCGGCATAGGCGAACTGATGCGTACGGCCTCGTTCAAGGACAAAGCCCGCAAGGCTCTGGGCATATCGGCAGGGCCGGCCGCCGGCGAAGAGGAGATAGAGAAAGAAATCATCGGCAACCAAAGCGGCAAGAGTGTGAACGCCGGTCTGCTGACCTACCCTACTCTTATGGCCGTCGACATACTCATCCACAAAGCTGACTTCGTGCCGGTAGGCAAGGACCAGGAGCAGCACCTGGAGCTGACCCGCCGCTTTGGCCGCCGCTTCAACTCCTTCTACGGCACCGAATATTTCCATGACCCCGTGAACTTCAATTTCGGCGGTCAGCCCGTAAAGGTACCCGGTCTGGACGGCTCCGGCAAGATGGGCAAGAGCGAAGGCAACTGCATCTACCTCATTGACGACGAGAAGACGCTGCGCAAGAAAGTGATGCGCGCCGTTACCGACGCCGGCCCGACAGAGCCCGGCTCCACCCCGACAGAGCCGATAGCCAACCTGTTCACGCTCATGGAGCTGGTAAGCGAACCCTCTACAGTGGACTTCTTCAAGAAAGCATACGCCGACTGCTCCATACGCTACGGCGACATGAAGAAGCAGCTTGCCGAAGACATACTGAAGGTAACGCTGCCCATCAGGGAGCGCGTGCTGGAGATACGCGAGGACGATGACTATCTGAGCCGGGTGGTAAGACGCGGCGCGGAGCAGGCACGCGACATAGCCGCCGATACGCTGCGCGACGTACGCGAGATAATGGGTATCCGCAAATTCTGACCACGCGGATGCGCCGTCTTATTACCTCCATAGCCGCTGCCACCCTGCTCCTCTGCGCCGGCTGCACCGAAAACCGCGACCAGGAGAAGCCGAAACTGGCCGTGAGTATTCCGGCCCAGAAGTGGCTGCTGGACAGCATTGTCGGCGGCCGCTTCGAGGTTGTGGCCATGCTCACGGACGGGAGCAATCCGGAGACATTCGAGCCCTCCATGCGCCAGCTGAAAGACCTGGAGAACGCACGCGCTATATTTACGGTCGGGGGTCTGCCGTTCGAGCAGGGCATGCTTCCTAAAATCAGGGAGAACTTCCCGCAGATGCAGACTCTCCCCAGCGACACATACATAGAGCGCATCGAAGGCACGCATTGCGGCGTCGAAGGGCACGAAGAGGGCCACGGCGGCCATCATCACGACGGCGACCCGCATATCTGGACTTCGCTGCGCAACGCCTCGCTCATGGCCCGCGACATGTATGAACGCGTCTCTAAGCTCGACCCGGCCGGCAAAGAGTACTACCGCAAGCGCTACGAGACCCTGGCGGCTAATCTGAAAAACCTCGACGACTCGGTGGCCGCGGCGCTCGCTCCGTGGCAAGGCCGCTCGATAATAGTGTGGCATCCCTCGCTGTCATATTTCGTCAGAGACTACGGTCTGAAGCAGATAAGCGTGGAGAACGAGGGCAAGGAGGCGTCGGCGGCGCAATACCGCCGGCAACTCGATCTGGCCTCACGCGAGAGACCGGCGGTATTCTTTCTGCAAAGTGAGTTTGACAGCCGTCAGGGCGAGGCTATGGCACGCGAACTCGGACTGCGCACCGCCCCGCTCTCAGTGATGCAACCCGACATTGCCGCACAGATAAGACAGATAACACATGACATTACCCATAATCCAACTCACTGACGTGACCGTGCGTTACGGCGACCACCGCCAGGGAGACGCCCTGTCAGGCGTCAATCTCTCTGTGGACGCCGGCGACTTCCTGGCCATTACCGGCCCCAACGGAGGCGGCAAGACTACGCTGCTGCGCGTCATACTGAAACTGCTTAAACCGACTTCGGGGAAAGTGATCTACCGCACTGCCGCCGGAGCGGAGACAAAGCGTCTGTCCATCGGCTATCTGCCGCAGAAAAGCATGATAGACAGCCGTTTCCCCATCACGGTACGCGAGACAGTGCTGTCCGGGCTGCTTAAAGGCCTGTGGTCGCGGCCATCGGCCTCCGACCTTGAGCGGCTGGACGAAATCATGAGACTGACGGGCGCCGCGGAATTTGCAGGACGCACCATCGGCACACTGTCAGGCGGACAGCTGCAGCGCACACTGCTGGGGCGCGCCCTCATCTCCGACCCTGACATCATAGTACTCGACGAACCGCTCTCATACGTTGACAAGAGCTTCGAAGAGCAAATCTACGGCATAGTAGAGGAGCTGTCACACACCAAGACAATCATACTCGTAAGCCACGAGATGACCGTCATCTCAGGGATGGCCACACGCCACCTCATAGTAGACCGCACAGTGCATACCTGCCCCTCCCACCATCATCACTATATCTCCCCCTGCGACTGACCTATGGTACTCAACTACATCTGGATATCATTCCTCGTCATAGCCTTTCTGGCCGCCTGCGTGACCTCTCTGACCACCGGCGACACCTCTATCTGGAGCGCTATAATGACTGCTTCATTCGATCAGGCCGCCTTCGCCTTCCAGATTTCCATCGGACTGACCGGCGTGCTGGCTCTGTGGCTCGGCATAATGAAGATAGGCGAGGAAGCCGGCGTTACCGGCTGGATGTCGCGCCGCATCTCCCCATTGTTCACGCGTCTGTTTCCGGGTATTCCCGCCGGACACCCCGCCTTCGGAGCGATTTTCATGAATATCTCGGCCAACATGCTGGGGCTGGACAACGCCGCCACCCCTATGGGTCTCAAGGCAATGCAGGCGATGCAGACCCTTAACCCGAAGAAGGACACCGCCACTGACGCCATGATTATGTTTCTGGTGCTCAACGCCTCCGGATTGTGCCTGATACCCATCAGCATAATGATGTACCGCGCGCAAGGCGGCGCCTCCTCCCCTACCGATGTCTTCATCCCCATACTTCTGGCCACGGCCATAGCCACTCTGACCGGACTCATAGCCTTGTGCGCCCGACAGCGCATACGTCCTGACAGAGTGCTTCTCAGCTTTCTGGCCGGAGCCGTAGCCGTAATCGGAGGCATCGTGTGGTTCTTCGCCTCGCTGCCCGCCGACAAAGTGGAACGCTACTCGTCGTTCGGCGCCAACTTCCTTCTGTTCGGCGTAATCATTATATTCCTTATTGCCGGCATGCGAAAGCGCATCAACGTCTACGACACTTTCATAACCGGAGCCAAAGAAGGCTTCAAGACCGCCGTGATGATAATACCCTATCTGGTGGCTATTCTGGTGGCCATCGGCATGTTCCGGGCCTCCGGCGCGCTCGGCCTGATAGTAGGCGGAGTGGAGGACTTCGTGGCCATGCTCGGTTGCGACACCCGATGGGTAGGCGCCCTGCCGACCATGCTGATGAAGCCGTTGAGCGGAAGCGGCTCGTGCGCCATGATGCTCGACGTGATGCAGGCCAACGGCGCCGATGCCTTCGTAAGCCGCCTGGCCGCCTGCGTGCGCGGCAGCACCGATACTACTTTCTACATTCTGGCCGTCTACTTCGGCTCCGTAGGCATACGCCGCACACGCTATGCCGCCGGCTACGCCCTGCTCTGCGATGCCGTAGGAGCGGTGGCCGCCGTAGCTATAGCATATATCTTCTTCACATGACAGACAACGACCCCTATATCCTGCAACTAAAGAGAGAAGTGGAGACCCGCTACGGTGCTCCGCTGCTCACAACCAATGACTTCGATCTGCTCCGCGACGATATCATAGCCGCCACACGCGAGACCATCTCCCTGTCCACGCTCAAGCGCTTCTGGGGCTACGTAGAGGGCTGGCAAAACCCGCGCCGGTCCACTCTCGACCTGCTGGCCCGCTACATCGGCCATGCCTCTTTCAAAGCGTTCGCCGACAGATGCAGCGCGATGAGTGGCACGGAGTCGGGCTTCCCGGAATCCCGCACCCTTCATTCGGCCGACATTCCCGCCGGAGCCATAGTCGAACTGCGATGGATGCCCGACCGCACAGTCAGACTCCGCCACGAAGGGAGCGGCACATATACCGTAATCTCCAGCATCGGTTCCAAACTGCGTGAAGGCTGGACCCTGACAGCGGCCTGCTTCGTCAGCGGCGAACCGCTGTACGCCTCCATCTCTGGCCCGGCGACTCCCGAGCCGCGTCCATACCTGGCCGGGAAAAGCCACGGAATCACTTTCGCTATCGTTGATTAAGAGCCTCCATCTCCGCCACGATCGGATAACACTTCAAAGACCTCAGCGCCACCCAGTTCACGCCATACTTGTTCAGCATCTCGTGCGGCATCTCATTCATGAATGGCGCCACCAGACGCGAATACTCACTGACAATCCTGTTATAATACGATGTTATGGCCGCATGATATTCATAGCTTCCCGGCTCAACGCCCTCAAGCTCGCGCTTCATCTCCCGGTCGCACTCCTGAGCCAGAGCCAGCAGCTTACGATCCATTGCGGCACGCCGCTCGACCCAGACTGCCTCGTCAGGCACTTTAAGCCGGCTCAGGTCCACCACTGTCACGGTCTCCGGCACCGAAGCCTCCACAGCCGGAGCAATCGCCTCAGCCGGTGAAAGCACGGTATCTCTGACCACCTTTACCACCGTATCCTTCGGCACGGCGACGACCGCCGGCGCCGCTGCCGTCTGACCGCCGGACGGCCACATACGGCTGACACCCGCATATACCCCCGACACAGCGGCCAGAGCCACACAGCATATCGCTACGTTACGCCGCCGGCGCATCATTGCCCTTATCTTCTCCGCAGTACGGGGACGCTGCCCCGGATGCGGCGAGACAGCCCTGCCGACAGCTCCACGCCACAGAAAGCCCAGGCGCAACTCCGCCAACATGCGTCCCAAAGCATAAATATCGGCTGACGGCGACGGCTCATATCCTGGCTCAAACTGCTCCGGCGCCGAATATCCGCGCGTGCCGCCCGCCCCCTTAAGCAGAGCGTAGTCCGCCGTATCGCCCAATCCGAAATCTATCAGTTTCAACCCGCCGTCCGGACTGACCATCACATTGGCCGGTTTAAGGTCGCCATGCACCACACCGCGCCCGTGCAGATAGCCTGCCGCATCGATCAAAGCGTCGGCCACTCTGCGCCGCTCTTTCCTGCTATGCCCTTGGCGCGCCCACTCGGCAAGCGTAACCCCCGATACATATTCCATCAGCAACGACAGTCCCAGCCCAGGCACCTCGGCAAGCTCATAGACCCGGATGACACCGGGATGATTCAGCTCCAGCAGCAGTTTGAACTCTTTGCGCAGCCGCAGGCGGCACAGATGATCGGCAGCATACTCCGGCATAAGGCTTTTCACAAAAAAACGGCGGTCGTAGCGCTGGATGGTGCCGAGACGGTGGACTCCATTGACGCCTGTCTGCACGTAGCAGCTGAACGTCCCCGCACTCTCCGCAACCTCCCGGTCGAATATCTCCGATATGTCCTCGTCTTCTTGCTTCACGCCGCAAATATACGAAAAAATACCGATTCGCGCCACATTCCGCCATCATGCCCCGAAAAGCGCACAGACACCACAAATACGACTGCATCCCCGCGCCGCCGCAAAAGGACTTAAAAGAACCTGACCCGATTGCTCTTTATATGTTAACTTTGCATCGTCAGCCAGTCCGGCGAACGCAAACAAAGTGACAAATATCGCGCGTATGCTTTGCAATTACCGAATATTTTCCGTAACTTTGTGGCACATATAGGCAGAGGCCGTATGTCCCAATTCCGATTTCAGGAATTGATCCGTTTCGTTAGCGTAAAGACTTGATGTCTCTTGTGGAAAATCGGCAAAATTTTATCAGGAGAAGACAGACAGTACAAACGCTCGTGTCAATCATAGCCACGCACGCAGCCGCCCCACGGCGTCTGCGCCAGCTATACAGGCGCGGGACTGACTGTTTTTCTCCAAAGGCGTTTGCCGATGCCTCCACAAGAAAACAGTCGGTTCCGCGCCTCTGTACAATAATGACAAACCAACTAATAACTTAATTATGGCAACAACCAACGGCAACCCTTCCTTCAAGGCCGGCGACATCGAGATACGCGACGGCGTACTCTACTGCGGACGTAGGTCCATACCCGTCAATGACATAGCTGTGATATTCCCGATAAAGTCCCAGCAAGTCAAGATTATGGGACTTACGGAACAGAAAAACAACCTTATCATCAAGTCTGTCACTGAATTTGACTGCAAAGTGCCGGCAGCCCAGATTCCAGATCTATTTCAGGCTGTCAGAGATTGCGGCACGGCGCCCATCTTCTCCGACAGACTGAAACTTGTAGTCGGCGGCAACCAGATTCTGCGCCCGGTGCAGATAGACTCTTTGCGCCCCGGCACCCTGCCCAAACAAGGCTCCGTATGGTGCTACGACGACTGCGCCATCATAGCCGGCAGCGGTGAACTCAAAGACTTAGCTGTAATCAAGGACATACGCTTTTTCAAGACAACCAAGGAGGGAGCATTGTTCGGGTATGACATCAGATACGAGGTACCCAAACTCTCACAAGAGGCCGCAGCCGCCCTCAAGCAAGAGTTCATCAAGCTCGGCGCGCCGATTGGCTCTACAGAAAAAGGACGTACTTTCGAAGGAAACAAGCCCTGGTTCGGACTTAAATTCTGGGTACGCGACGAGAAGCTGACCCTGACATCTGACAGCATAATCTTCGAATACTCCAAAGGCAAGAAAACCGAATCCATCTTCCTGCCCGTAGCCGATATAACCTCGGTTGCCAACAAAGGCTCCAGACTCCGGGTGTTCGGCAAGCAAAACATCCTCTCCAAATGCAAATTCAGTTCTGAAGCCCGCAAAGCTCTCATGGCAAGTTGCGAGAACGCGACAAAAGAATATACGGGCAAGCGCATAATCAATCAATTCAAACTATTGGGTATCTTCTCCCTCTGGTCACGTAAGAAATACGGCTACATCGACTATTCGCCAAAAGGAATGATAATCCGACCCAGCGACCAGGATCTTGAAATCGACAAAGAATCGAAAGATCCGACACTCTCTATGAGCATGAAGGTAGACATGAAAGATGTCTTAGGTTGCTATCGCAAAAAGAAGAACGTATTCATCGTGTTTACCACAGGCAATGTCCGCGAACTCAGCAATAAAGAGCAATCAGAAGGATACGCTCACTATCTGGCTTTCAAAAACATGTGCGGTGCGAAGGAATTCGTCGCGGTCGTAAACGAAGAAGCTGAAAAACTCAACAAGAACTATTCCAAGGACGAAATCAAAGACTGGGCAAAAGCCTACAAATTCTGAGAAACAGCGCCCATACATCTGACAACAAACATCATTAATAATACTGTCAAAATGAAAAAATACTTTATCGCGGTCATGGCCGCAGCCGCTATGATAGGTTTTACCGCGTGCGGCTCTGACAAAGAGAACAAATCATCTTCTGCTGATAATGAAGAAGAAATGGTAATGACGGAAGAATCCGTATCTGAGGATGACAATACAATCGGCTCCTCTTCTTCAGACGCTTCTTCTTCATCATCTTCATCCGATGACTACTCCTCCTCGTCATCTTCATCCAGCTCTGACTACGTGGAGGATGCCCGCAACGCGGCTCACGACGCCACGGACAAGGCCGAGGCCATGATTGAAGAGGAACTGGACAAGCACGGAGTCGCTGGCAAAGCTGCCAAGCATCTGTATAAGAAATCAGCCTCTGACGTACACGATGCCATCGACGAAGCCGCCGATGCCATGGACGACTTCTGATAAGCAACGTCTGTATCCAGACGGACTACTATACTCTACTTAACTGCCTATGGGCCTGTGCGGCGGATTGCCGTGCAGGCCATTTTTTCATTCTGGACTGACATCCACGGCAAGTCAGCACGGCCAAGATGCCGTGACCGTTATCCGCATGAAATAAGAAAGGCGCGCCGGAATATCCGGCACGCCTTTCTTATATTAAGATGGTCTAATCTTTGGGATTATTTCACTTCTTCCGCTGTCACTTCAAGTACTTCTCCGCTTTCCGGAGCATTCTCCTTGTCAAGCAGAGCGGCATAATCCTCCTTGCTGGCCACGATCAGGCGGTCATACTCGCGCAGACCGGTACCGGCAGGAATCAGATGACCGCAGATTACATTCTCCTTCATGCCTTCCAGCGTATCGGTCTTGCCATTGATGGCAGCCTCGTTGAGCACCTTGGTCGTCTCCTGGAACGAAGCGGCCGAGATGAAGCTCTTGGTCTGGAGGGCGGCACGGGTAATACCCTGGAGTATCTGCTCCGAAGTGGCAGGCACAGCGTCGCGCACCACTATCTCGCGCATATCCTTGCGCTTGAGGGCGGAATTCTCGTCACGCAGCTTGCGGGCCGTGATAATCTGACCCGGAGAAAGCGTTGTGCTGTCGCCGGCGTCCACGATTACCTTCTTGCCCCAGATGCGGTCGTTCTCCTCAGCGAAGTCCTGCTTGTCCACCACCTGCTGCTCCAGGAAGCGTGTGTCGCCCGGATCGAGGATATTGACCTTACGCATCATCTGGCGCACGATTACCTCATAGTGCTTGTCATTGATTTTCACACCCTGCATGCGGTACACATCCTGCACCTCGTTCACGATATACTCCTGAACGGCAGTGGGGCCCTTGATATTCAATATGTCGGCCGGAGTGACGGCGCCGTCCGACAGCGGTGTGCCGGCACGCACATAGTCGTTCTCCTGCACAAGCAGCTGCTTGGTCAGAGGCACAAGGTACTTCTTCTCCTCGCCGAGTTTCGACGTGACGGAAATCTCGCGGTTACCACGCTTGATCTTACCGAAAGTGACCTCGCCGTCTATCTCGCTGACAATGGCGGGATTCGACGGATTACGGGCCTCAAACAGCTCGGTCACACGGGGCAGACCGCCCGTGATGTCGCCGGCAGAGTTGGAAGCACGCGGTATCTTTACAAACACCTGGCCCGGCGTCAGCTCAGCGCCGTCGTCTATGAGCAGATGAGCGCCCATAGGCAGAGTGTAGGTACGGATAATCTCGCCGTTGCTGTCTATCAGGTGCGCCTCGGGAGCCTTGGTACGGTCCTTGCTCTCTATGATGATTTTCTCACGCAGACCGGTGGCCTCGTCAGCCTCGACACGGTAAGTGACGCCCTCGACTACGTTCTCAAATCGCATCTTACCGGCATCCTCACTGACAATCACGGCATTGAAGGGGTCCCATTCGCATATCATATCGCCCTTCTTGACCATGGAGTCAGGCTCGAAATAGAGACGAGAGCCGTAGGGGATATTGGCGGCGGTCAGCACCATGCCGGTAGTCGGCTCCACGATGCGCAGCTCGGCCATACGTCCGACCACGATTGTGTTGCCGTTGACATCCTTTACGGTACGCAGCTCGTCGATTTCCAGACGGCCGTCATAGCGCGAAGTTACATCCTTCACGGCAGCCACGTTTCCGGCGACACCGCCGACGTGGAATGTACGCAGTGTCAGCTGTGTACCGGGCTCGCCGATGGACTGGGCGGCTATCACGCCGACAGCCTCGCCCTTCTGCACCATACGGTGGTTCGACAGGTTGCGGCCGTAGCACTTGGCGCAGACACCCTTCTTGCTCTCGCAGGTAAGTACCGAGCGTATCTCTACCTGCTCGATGGGCGACTTCTCTATCTTGTCGGCGGCAGCCTCGGTAATCTCCTCGCCGGCATGCACATATATCTCGCCGGTCAGCGGGTCTACTACATCGTGGACCGACACACGGCCCAGGATGCGCTCGCTCAGAGTGGCCACGACCTCCTCATTGTTCTTTATCTCCGTGCATACCAGACCGCGCAGCGTGCCGCAGTCCTCCTCAGTGATGATCACGTCGTGAGCCACGTCTACGAGTCGGCGTGTCAGGTATCCGGCGTCGGCGGTCTTCAGCGCGGTGTCGGCAAGACCCTTGCGCGCGCCGTGGGTCGAGATGAAGTACTCCAGCACCGACAGACCCTCCTTGAAGTTCGCAAGAATAGGGTTCTCGATGATCTGGCCGCCCTCGGCGCCCGCTTTCTGAGGCTTGGCCATAAGGCCACGCATACCGGAAAGCTGACGGATCTGGTCCTTGCTGCCTCGCGCGCCCGAGTCAAGCATCATGTAGACGGAGTTGAAGCCCTGCTGGTCGGCCTTCATCTGGTCCATCAGCGTAGAGGCCAGACGCGAGTTGACATGTGTCCAGATATCGATGACCTGATTGTAGCGCTCGTTGCCGGTAATGATACCCATCTGGTAGTTCATCATCACTTCCTCGACCTGGGCGTTGCCCTCGGCCACATACTGGGCTTTCTCCTTAGGTATGATGACGTCGCCGAGGTTGAAGCTCAGACCGCCGCGGAAGGCCATGCGGTAACCGAGATTCTTGATGTCGTCCAGGAACTGGGCCGAACGGGTCACACCGCAGGTCTTGATGACCTTGCCGATGATGGTACGCAGACTCTTCTTGGATATGATTTCGTTGACGTAACCTATCTCTTTAGGCACATACTGGTTGAACAATATGCGGCCCACCGATGTATCTTTCTTCAGCACCTTGCAGGGCTTGCCCTCGGCATCCATGTCCTCTACCATGATGGTAACGGGAGCGTGCAGAGTGACCTTGCCCTCGTTGTAGGCTATCTCGGCCTCCTCGGGACCATAGAAGACGGAGCCTTCTCCCTTGTCGCCCTTGCGCAGCTTGGTAATATAGTACAGACCGAGTACCATGTCCTGCGAGGGCACCGTGATAGGCGCGCCATTGGCAGGATTGAGGATGTTGTGGGCGCCGAGCATCAGCATCTGCGCCTCAAGCACGGCCTCATTGCCCAAAGGAAGGTGTACGGCCATCTGGTCGCCGTCGAAGTCGGCGTTGAACGCCGTACAGGCCAGCGGATGCAGCTGTATGGCCTTGCCCTCTATCATCTTGGGCTGGAAAGCCTGGATACCCAGACGGTGAAGTGTCGGGGCTCGGTTCAGCAGCACCGGATGACCCTTCATCACGTATTCAAGGATATCCCATACCACAGGCTCCTTGCGGTCCACTATCTTCTTGGCGCTCTTCACAGTCTTCACGATACCGCGCTCTATGAGCTTGCGGATGATGAAAGGCTTATACAGCTCGGCCGCCATCAGCTTCGGAATACCGCACTCGTGCATCTTCAGCTCAGGGCCTACGACGATTACCGAACGGGCCGAATAGTCCACACGCTTACCCAGAAGGTTCTGACGGAAGCGGCCCTGCTTGCCTTTCAGCGAGTCGGACAGCGACTTGAGCGGACGGTTGACATCGCTCTTGACCGCGCTCGACTTGCGGGAGTTGTCAAGCAGTGAGTCCACAGCCTCCTGAAGCAGACGCTTCTCGTTGCGCAGGATGACTTCGGGAGCCTGGATTTCGATCAGGCGCTTGAGTCGGTTGTTGCGGATTATGACGCGGCGATACAGATCGTTGAGATCGGAGGTGGCGAAACGGCCGCCATCCAGAGGCACCAGCGGGCGCAGCTCGGGCGGAATGACCGGCACGGTCTTCAGAATCATCCACTCCGGCTTATTGCGGCCGCGGCTCGCGCGGAAGCTCTCCACTACCTGCAGGCGCTTCAGAGCCTCTGTCTTGCGCTGCTGGCTGCCGTCGGTGTTGGCACGGTGGCGCAGCTCGTATGACAGAGCGTCCAGATCGATATCCTTCAGCAGATCGAAGATTGCCTCTGCGCCCATCTTGGCCACGAATTTGTTGGGATCGTCGTCCGGAAGAGCCTGATTGCCTTCGGGCAGATTCTCCAGAATCTGGAGATAATCTTCCTCGGCCAGCAGATCAAGCTTTGCCACCTCCTCTACAGGACCCGGATTGATGACTACATAACGCTCGTAGTAGATTACGGCGTCGAGCTTCTTGGAGGGAAGTCCGAGCAGATAGCCTATCTTGTTGGGCAGGGAGCGGAAATACCAGATGTGGGCCACCGGCACTACCAGCTCTATGTGACCGGTGCGCTCGCGGCGTACCTTCTTCTCCGTTACCTCCACACCGCAGCGGTCGCAAACGATACCCTTGTAGCGTATGCGCTTGTATTTTCCGCAGTGGCACTCATAGTCCTTGACAGGACCGAATATTTTCTCGCAGAACAGGCCGTCGCGCTCAGGCTTGTACGTACGGTAGTTTATGGTCTCAGGCTTCAGCACTTCGCCGGAGCTCTTCTCCTTGATTTCGTCAGGCGAGGCCAGACCGATGGTAATCTTGGAGAAGTTGCTCTTTATTTTGTTGTCTCTTCTAAAAGCCATATATTGTTGTTTCCTTATCGTTATTAGTAACTTATAACGGTTTTCAGACCGTAATTATTGTGGCGGCCGTGACATCCCTGCGGATGCCACGCCGGCCTGTGGGGGCTTAGTCCAGAGTGATGCTCAGACCAAGACCGCGGAGTTCGTGCAGAAGTACGTTGAGAGACTCGGGGATACCGGGAGTAGGCATGGGTTCGCCCTTGACTATGGCCTCGTAAGCCTTGCTGCGGCCCATCACGTCGTCACTCTTGATGGTAAGAATCTCCTGAAGGATGTGGGCGGCGCCGAAAGCCTCGAGCGCCCATACCTCCATCTCACCGAAACGCTGGCCGCCGAACTGAGCCTTACCGCCCAGAGGCTGCTGCGTGATCAGCGAGTAGGGGCCGATGGAGCGGGCGTGCATCTTGTCCTCGACCATGTGACCCAGTTTCAGCATGTAGATGACGCCTACTGTAGCCGGCTGGTCGAAGCGGTCGCCGGTGCCGCCGTCATACAGATAAGTCTTGCCGTAGCGCGGAAGACCGGCCTTGTCGGTCCACTCGTTCAGGTCGTCGAGCGAGGCGCCGTCGAAAATGGGAGTGGCAAATTTCTCACCAAGCTCACGGCCGGCCCAGCCCAATACCGTCTCAAAAATCTGACCTAAGTTCATACGCGAAGGCACACCCAGAGGGTTGAGCACGATGTCGACGGGAGTACCGTCCTCGAGGAACGGCATATCCTCCTGACGTACCACGCGCGATACGATACCCTTGTTACCGTGGCGGCCGGCCATCTTGTCTCCTACGCCTATCTTACGCTTCTTGGCGATGTACACCTTGGCCATCTGCATGATGCCGCTGGGCAGCTCGTCGCCTATCGTGATGTCAAACTTCTTGCGGCGCAGCTCGGAGTCTATCTCCTTGCTCTTGCGCAGATAATTGGTAATCACGGCGCTGACCATGCCGTTGACACGGGCGTCGGTAGTCCAACCCGACAGATTGACTGTCTCGTAATCGATGATACCGAAGTTCACGTCGGCAAACGGAGTGTTCTTAGGCACGATGTCGACACCGATAAAGTCCTTTACGCCGGAAGACACCTTGCCTGCTGTGATGGTCTTAAGCTTCTCCAGAAGCACGGCCTTAAGCTTCGTCTGCTTCTTCTCGTATTCCTCGTCCAGCTGGGGCAGAAGAGAGTTGGTCTTCGACTTCTTCTTCTTCATGGCGCGAGAGAACAGGTTAGTGCCTATTACCACACCTTTCAGCGACGGGCTTGCCTTCAGCGAGGCATCCTTGACGTCGCCTGCCTTGTCGCCGAAGATGGCACGCAGCAGCTTCTCCTCAGGCGTCGGATCGCTCTCTCCCTTAGGCGTGATTTTGCCTATCATTATGTCACCCGGTACCACATAGGCGCCCACACGGATTATGCCGCGCTCGTCAAGGTCCTTGGTGGCATCCTCGCTTACATTGGGAATGTCGGAAGTCAGCTCCTCCATGCCGCGCTTGGTCTCGCGTACCTCCAGCGTGTACTCATCCACATGCACCGAAGTCAGTATATCCTCGCGGACCATACGCTCGTTCAGCACGATGGCATCCTCATAGTTGTATCCTTTCCAGGGCATGAAGGCCACTTTCAGATTGCGGCCCAGAGCCAGCTCGCCCTTCTCGGTAGAGTAACCCTCGGTCAGTATGTCGCCCTTCTCCACACGCTGTCCGGCATCGCAGATGGGACGCAGGTCTATGGTAGTGCCCTGATTCGTACGGCGGAACTTAGGCAGCTTGTATTCCTTGACAGCAGACTCAAACGATACATACTCCTCGTCCTCCGTGCGGTCATAGCGTATGCGGATTACATTGGCGTCTACATATTCTATCAGACCGGGACCCTCGGCCATGATTTGCGTGCGGGAGTCGCGTATCAGCTGACCCTCGATACCGGTGCCCACGATAGGAGCCTCGCTGCGCAACAGAGGTACGGCCTGACGCATCATGTTGGAGCCCATCAGCGCGCGGTTGGCGTCGTCATGCTCCAGGAACGGGATCAGCGATGCAGCGATAGAGGCAATCTGAATAGGAGCGACGTCCATCAGCTCCACCTGCTCGGGAGTGATGATCGGGAAATCGGCATCCTGACGGGCCTTTACCTTATTGTTGATGAAAGTACCGTCATCATTCAGCGGGGCATTGCCCTGCGCTATCAGTTTGCCCTCCTCGTTTTCAGCGGTCAGATAGATGACATCGTCATTGTTGAGGTCTACCTTGCCGCCGGCTACCTTGCGGTACGGAGTCTCGATGAAACCGAGGTTATTGATTTTGGCATACACGCACAACGAGGAAATCAGACCGATGTTCGGGCCTTCAGGTGTCTCGATAGGACACAGACGGCCGTAGTGCGTATAGTGTACGTCTCGCACCTCAAAGCCGGCGCGCTCGCGGCTCAGACCGCCGGGACCCAGGGCAGACATACGGCGCTTGTGGGTAATCTCGGCAAGCGGATTGGTCTGGTCCATGAACTGACTCAGAGCGTTGGTGCCGAAGAACGTATTGATTACCGACGAGATGGTCTTGGCATTGATCAGATCGATAGGAGTAAACACCTCGTTGTCACGTACGTTCATACGCTCGCGGATGGTGCGGCTCATGCGGGCCAGACCCACGCCAAACTGGTTGTACAGCTGCTCGCCCACGGTGCGCACGCGACGGTTCGACAGGTGGTCGATATCATCGACGTCGCTCTTGGCGTTGATAAGCTCTATCAGATACTTGATGATGGCGATGATATCCTCGCGGGTAAGCACGCGCACATCCATCGATGTATCCAGATCAAGCTTCTTGTTGATGCGGAAACGACCCACCTCACCCAGATCATAGCGCTTCTCGGAGAAGAACAGGTTCTGGATTACCTCGCGGGCGCTCGCATCGTCTGGCGGCTCGGCGTTGCGGAGCTGCCGGTAGATGTATTGTATGGCCTCCTTCTCTGAGTTGGAGGTATCTTTCTGCAGAGTATTGAAGATAATCGAATAGTCGACCGCGCTCACATTCTCCTTCTGAAGCAGAATGGTTTTGGCGCCGCTCTCGATGATGGCGGGAATATCCTCGGCGCTCAGTTCCGTCTCGCGGTCCACTATTACGTCGTTACGCTCGATGGACACTACCTCGCCGGTATCCTCGTCCACGAAGTCCTCGACCCAGGAGTTAAGCACGCGGGCAGCCAGACGGCGGCCAACGGCTTTGCGCAAATTAGTCTCGTTGACCGCAACCTCTTCCGCCAAATCGAAGATTTCGATTATATCCTTGTCGCTTTCCAGACCGATGGCACGCAGAAGCGTCGTCACCGGCAGCTTCTTTTTACGGTCGATATAAGCGTACATGACATTGTTGATGTCAGTTGCAAACTCTATCCAGGAACCACGGAACGGGATGATACGGGCCGAATACAGCTTCGTGCCGTTGGCGTGGATGCTCTGACCGAAGAATACACCGGGCGAACGGTGCAGCTGGCTTACTACCACACGCTCCGCGCCATTGATGATGAATGTACCCTGATCCGTCATATACGGGATAGGGCCGAGATAGACATCCTGTATCACAGTAGCGAAGTCCTCATGATCCGGGTCGGTGCAATACAACTTCAGCTTTGCCTTGAGGGGTACACTGTAAGTCAGACCGCGCTCCAGACATTCGGCGATCGAATATCTCGGCGGATCGATGTAGTAGTCCAGAAACTCCAGAACGAAGTTATTGCGGGTGTCCGCAATAGGGAAGTTCTCTGCGAACACCTTGTAAAGTCCCTCATTCTTGCGCGACTCCGGCGGAGTGTCAAGCTGAAGGAAATCGCGGAACGACTTCAACTGAATTTCCAGAAAATCAGGATACGGCAGCGGATTCTTCACAGTGCCGAAATTAACGCGGGGCTTCTGCATAGCCTCTCGCTTTTCAGCAGTCTTTTCAGTTACGTTTACTGACATCTTGTCTTCTGTATATAATATTTACCTAATAATCAATTTCATGTAGGACAATTCATCCATTGCAGGACAATCAATCCATTGTAGGCAAAAGCCGACTCAACGGCCCAAACCTGATTCTTAAACCAATCAGCCCAATCAATCTAAGCCTAAAAAGCCCAATCAATCTGATGCTATTGGCCCAATTAGTCCAATAAGTCTAATTAGTCCTATTAGCCCCATTAGTCCTATTAGTCTAATAATATCCCACCTACTCCCCGTAGATATGCTAAATAATCTTAAAAAACCTTATTCTTCGCTAAGATTTCATAAAAATACCAAAATACGTAAGCCGATAAGACGCAAAAAGGTTAAGAACATCCAGGATGTTCTTAACCGATTTGTGTCTATTAAGATAAACTTATTTCAGCTCTACCTCGGCACCAGCTTCCTCAAGCTGCTTCTTCAGGCCCTCGGCCTCAGCCTTGGGAAGACCTTCCTTGATGTTACCGGGAGCGTTGTCTACCAGAGCCTTAGCCTCCTTCAGACCAAGACCAGTCAGCTCCTTCACGAGCTTAACTACAGCCAGCTTGCTTGCGCCGGCAGCCTTGAGTACTACGTCAAAAGAGCTCTTCTCCTCAGCGGCCTCACCGCCAGCTGCGGGACCGGCAGCTACTGCTACTGCAGCAGCAGCGGGCTCGATGCCATACTCGTCTTTCAGAATCTGAGCGAGTTCGTTTACTTCCTTTACGGTCAGGTTAACCAGTTGTTCTGCAAATGCTTTCAAATCTGCCATTGTCGTATTTTGTTTTTATTATTTTACAAATTAGTTTTCTTTTTTGGAGAGTGTTTCTAAGATGCCATGCAGTTTGCCGGCACCGCTGTTGAGAGCGCTGATGACATTCTTCGCAGGCGACTGCAGCAGAGCCACAACGTCGGCGATAAGTTCGTTCTTGCTCTTGATGTGGGCGAGTGTCTCCAGATTCTCCTCACCGACATATACAGTTTCCTCTACGTAGGCACCCTTCAGGACAGGGAGTGTATCATCTTTCTTACGGAATGCCTTTATCAGCTTTGCGGGAGCGTTGCCCACGTTGCTGAGAAGCAGAGAAGTTTCTCCATGGAGGAGATCAAAAAGACCGCTGTAGTCTACTTCGCTTGCCTTCATAGCTTCCTTAAGAAGCGTATTCTTCACGCAAAGCATTTTAACATCGCCCTTGAAGCAGGCGCGACGGAGCTCGCTGGTCTTCTCGGCGTTCATACCCGAAGTCTGGGTAAGATATACACATGCATACTCGGCAAGTGTATTGCCTATCATCTCTATTACTTGAGCCTTATCTTCCTTTTTCATCGTTCAATAGTTCAATTAATCGGTTACACCCTTAGTCTCGACCTTGACACCGGGACTCATGGTACTGGAAAGATATATGCTCTTGATATAGGTACCCTTTGCTGTAGCGGGCTTGAGCTTGATCAGCGTGTTGATAAACTCACGGGCGTTGTCACGCATCTGGTCAGCAGTAAAGCTTACCTTACCGATGGAAGCGTGAACGATACCGTTCTTGTCAACCTTGAAGTCGATCTTACCCTGCTTAACCTCCTTGACAGCCTTGGCCACATCCATGGTCACTGTACCGCTCTTGGGGTTAGGCATCAGGCCGCGCGGACCGAGAATACGGCCCAGGGCACCTATCTTACCCATGATGGCAGGCTGCGTGATGATGACGTCAACGTCAGTCCAGCCACCCTTGATTTTCTGTATATATTCGTCGAGACCCACATAGTCGGCGCCGGCTTCTTTGGCAGCAGCCTCGGCATCGGGGTTGCAAAGTACGAGTACACGTACCTGCTTGCCTGTACCGTGGGGCAGCGATACCACGCCACGCACCATCTGATTGGCCTTGCGCGGGTCTACGCCCAGACGCACGTCGATATCCAGCGAAGCATCGAATTTCGTAAAGGTAATCTCCTTTACCTTTTCGGCTGCTTCTGCCAGCGTGTAAGCCTTCCCAGCTTCAATCTTCGACAAAGCCAACTTTTGATTCTTAGTTAGTTTACTCATTTCAATTGAAGTTTATTAGTTAAGTTCAGGGAATGCCCCTTTCACGGTAATACCCATGCTTCTGGCTGTGCCGGCTACCATACGCATAGCCGAGTCCAATGTAAAACAGTTCAAATCTGGCATCTTGTCTTCCGCGATTGCCTTCACCTGCTCCCAGGTTATTTCCGCTACCTTCGTACGGTTAGGCTGAGCGCTGCCGCTCTTGAGCTTGGCAGTCTCCTTCAGCTGTACCGCTACCGGCGGAGTCTTGACGATAAAATCGAAACTCTTGTCAGTATAGTAGGTAATGACTACAGGAAGCACTTTTCCTGCCTTGTCCTGAGTGCGGGCATTGAATTGCTTGCAAAACTCCATGATGTTGATACCCTTGGAGCCCAACGCGGGACCTACCGGAGGCGACGGATTAGCCGCTCCGCCCTTAATCTGCAATTTGATCTGTCCAGCAATTTCTTTTGCCATTTCTTTAATATTTATTTGTTAACACGCAAGCGCCTGCGGGGCGTAACACCTCCCGCTCACACTTTTTCTACTTGAGTGCTCTCCAGCTCCAGATCGGTGGGACGGCCGAAGACCGTAACCACCACTTTGAGCTTCTTCTTCTCGCTGTTGACTTCCTTGACGACTCCGGTAAATCCGCTGAACGGACCGAAGATAACCTTTACAGGCTCACCCTCGATATACTCAAAGCTGTCTTCCAAAGACGCTTCCTGAAGGTCATCGGCCTTACCGAGCATACGCAATACGTCCTGCTCCCGCAGCACCTCGGGCTTACTGCCCTTGGCCCTGCCGCGCAGGAAGTCTATAACGTTGGTCGTATTACGGAGTTCATACTCCACCTCGCCGGTAAGCGTGGCCTCAATGAAAACGTAGCCGGAATACAGCGTGCGCTCCTTGATTACCTTCTTGCCGTTACGGGTAGCGTAAACCTTCTCTGTAGGAATCAATACCTGCGAAACGTAATTGCCAAGCGTGCCGTTCTTGATAGCGGAATCAAGAACTTCTTTCACTTTCGCCTCCTTGCCAGAGATGGCACGCAGTACGTACCAGCTTTTCTCGTTGTTCTCAGCCATCGATTCTTAAGATTAGAAACTTAGTCCGTAAATGAATTCCATCAACAGGTCGAATATCTTGTCAACAACCCAAATGAACAAAGCGATGATGATGGAAGCTATCAACACCAGCACTGCGCTATTGACAAGTTGTTTTTGAGTAGGCCAAGACACCTTGTAGACAAGTTCGTCATAAGACGCCTTGATTGCACTAAGCAGTTTCATATCTTCTTTAAAAAAATTAGCACGGGAAGAGAGGCTCGAACTCCCGACACCTGGTTTTGGAGACCAGTGCTCTACCGACTGAGCTATTCCCGTGTATAGGGGCTTATCGCTAAAGGCGACAAGCCCCGTTTATATTTTACTGTCTTTCGACTGAGTCTCGGATTAGTCCTCTACAATCTGAGTGATCTGACCGGAACCAACTGTGCGGCCACCCTCACGGATTGCGAAACGCAGACCGGGATCGCAAGCTACCGGAGTGATGAGCTTAACGTCGATCTCAACGTTATCGCCGGGCATTACCATCTCTACACCCTCGGGGAGCTTAATCTCGCCAGTCACGTCGAGAGTACGGATGTAGAACTGGGGACGATAGTGGTTGTGGAACGGAGTGTGGCGGCCACCTTCCTCTTTCTTCAGGATATAAACCTGAGCCTTGAAGTGATCGTGAGGCTTAACCATACCCGGGTGGCAGATTACCATACCACGCTTGATCTCGTTCTTATCGATACCGCGGAGCAGCAGACCTACGTTGTCGCCAGCCTCGCCCTGGTCAAGCAGTTTGCGGAACATCTCGACACCGGTAACGACAGACTTCATATTAGCGCCCAGACCGAGAATCTGAACCTCGTCGCCTACCTTGACAACACCAGCCTCGATACGGCCAGTAGCAACTGTACCACGACCTGTGATAGAGAATACGTCCTCTACAGGCATAAGGAAGGGTTTGTCGATGTCACGGGGAGGCAGGGGAATCCAGGTGTCGACAGCATCCATAAGCTCCATAACCTTCTCTACCCACTGAGGTTCGCCGTTGAGAGCGCCGAGAGCAGAACCACGGATGATAGGAGTCTCGTCACCGTCATACTCATACTGAGAGAGCAGGTCACGCATATCCATCTCCACGAGCTCGAGCATCTCCTCGTCGTCTACCATGTCGCACTTGTTCATGAAGACAACCAAACGGGGAACGTTTACCTGACGAGCAAGAAGGATGTGCTCACGAGTCTGAGGCATAGGACCATCAGTTGCAGCACAAACAAGAATAGCACCATCCATCTGAGCAGCACCAGTAACCATGTTTTTAACATAATCGGCGTGGCCTGGACAGTCAACGTGAGCATAGTGACGGTTAGCTGTCTGATACTCTACGTGAGCAGTATTAATAGTGATACCGCGCTCCTTCTCCTCGGGAGCGTTGTCGATAGAGTCGAACGAACGTGCCTCGGAAAGACCTTTTTCTGCGAGTACCTTAGTGATGGCGGCAGTCAGGGTAGTCTTACCGTGGTCGACGTGACCAATAGTACC
>JAGBIJ010000039.1 GCA_017935045.1 Muribaculaceae bacterium | reverse complement strand
GGGTACAAAAGGTGTACTTTTTGAGAAAATCGCCCCATTTGCAGGCAAATCGCGGAAAACCAGCCTCTTGCTAATCCGTTTATTTGCTTGCATTTAATTTTATCCCCGTTTTTCCCGTTTTATATCGCGGAGAATTACAAAAAAAATATGATATGGCGAAATCAGAAAGAGGATAATTATTCCATTTTTACTGTCGGGATAAATTTTCGCCGATGTTCGGCCCGCGCAACCTTTACCGCAGTCCGGACGCGAGGTATTCCTCAGCCGCACGCAGGTCTTCAGGGGTGTCGATGCCTATTGTGGCTGTCTCTGTTTCGGCAATACGGATAGACAGCCCGGCTTCAAGCCAGCGAAGCTGCTCAAGGCTCTCGGCCTTTTCAAGAGGGGAGACAGACATGCGTGTTATAGCGCGAAGCACTGAAGCCTTATAGGCATATATGCCGATATGAAACAGATAGGCGTGGCGGTTGCTCCATTCCTCCTTGTCGGCATTACGCAGATAGGGTATCACGCTGCGCGAGAAGTATAGGGCGCGTCCCTGTGTGCCGGCTACCACCTTCACGACGTTGGGATCGGCAAGCGTCCGGTAGGGTGTACCCGGCTGTACCCGTCTGGCCAGAGTGGCGATGTCGGTGTCGTCGTAACGTTCAAACAGGTCTATGAGAGCGCCGAGTTGCGCGGGACGGATAAACGGTTCGTCGCCTTGCACGTTGATGATAATATCCTTGTCCGTCTCCGCGCTGTCGCGCCCGGCTGTGCAGATGTCGTATGCTTCGCGTACGCGGTCGGTGCCGCATACATGGTCGCTTCGGGTCATCACGGCTTTTCTCCCGGCATCAAGCACGCAGTTCAGGATTCGCTCGTCATCGGTAGCGACTATAGGCTCTATGCCAGCTTCCGCCACGCGGTCGGTAACGCGCAGTATCACTTCGCGCCCTCCCAGTCTGGCCAGAGGCTTGCCTGGAAAGCGCGATGAAGCATACCGTGCGGGAATTATTGCCAGATATTTATTTTTCATTTTTATTGCTCTTTTTCTTTTTGGTAAAACTGTTTTTCAGCCATCCTGGCACCAATATGGCGCCTATGACAAGGTAGACATAATATGATATTATGCGCCAGCAGATGGCCATAAGCAGTGCCAGAGCCGCCGTAGGTATAAGTGCGCCGTAGAACTCAGTAAAGAGCCATTCGCTAAGACCTGCGCCTCCGGGGGTCGGGCTTACCATCAGCACCACCCAGACTACCAGCTGCCGTGCGAATATCAGCCATTGCTGGCCGTCGGCCGAAGGTACGAAAGCCAGAAACAGCGCGTTGACCACGAGGTAGCGTGATGACCACGACAGAGCTGTTCCGCCGAATATCTCCAGCCAAAAACTGAGCGGCTTGCCGCGCAGACTGGCGGACGTAGCGGCCATATTGTCACCCATAGCTATGACCTGGGGTTGCCATCTGCGCAGAAAACCTATTGAAAACAGTGCTTTCAGAGCGCGCCGGATGCCGGACGGCCATACGATGATGCCGAGGAAGAGAAACAGAGTCCAAAGTACTATACCGGAGTAGATCAGCCAGAATGTGACTTCCAGACCGGTCCCGAATCCGCCGCCGGTAGCAAAGAGCTCGCCGGCCGGGGTAAACAGCACTACAAGCGGACATGACACGACGAAAAACAATTCATCAAGAAAAAGCGTCGTGAGCATCAGTGTCGTGGCTCTCCCTATCTCAATGCCCTCACGATTTAGGAATATCATGCCCAGCGAACTGCCGCCTACGGCCGTAGGCGTAATGGCAGAGGTAAACTCGCAAAGGCAATTAACCCTGATGGCCTGCCCCCATGTCAAGTCACGATCGGTAAGAGCCCTGAAGCGCCAGCTCAATCCGAAGTCGCGGCCGAGCATGAACAGCCACGCGAGCGCGATGCATCCTATGACGTATGGTGTGAAACTGATGGCGGACAGCTCGGCTCCCACATCATGCGACTTTGCATCTTTCCAGAACATCCAGGCTACCACGCCGAGACCGATGCCTACGGGCAGCAATACTTTCCACAGGCTGAATCCCGTTTTGCTTTTATCTATACTGTTTTCCGCCATAAGCCAATATCTCGTTATACCGTTCGACTACTTCCTCCATTACGTTTTCCCAACTGCGGGCCAGAGTGCGCCGCGCACCCAGGCCGACATTGTGCATCCTGTGCCGGTCTGCGGCCAGGGACTCGATTATCTCCGTATAGCTTTGGGCATCACGCCGGCAGAGAAATCCATTGTTTCCGTCAGTTATGACCTCGGCTGCGGTACATCCGGCAGGCAGAATCGAAGCCGTTCCCATGGCGGCAGCCTCTTTTACCACTATAGGAGCGTTGTCGTAGCAAGATGGAAACAGGAACAGGTCAGCGGCCGCGTACATATCGGCCAGACGGCTGCGGTCAGTAATCACTCCGTGCATTGCGGCTACTTCCTGCAAATTGCAGGCGCATATCCGGCGTCTGACTTCCTCCGAGGCATATCCGGAGCCTACAAAGTCCATCCGTATCTTTACGCCCCGTGAGTGCAGCATGCTTATGGTATCGAGTATAACGCCGATACCCTTTTCCCAGATATGCTGTCCGACAAAGAGCAGAGTGACCGTGTCGTCAGCTATTCCGAGCGACTTGCGCGTCTGTCTTTTATAAGACGCCAGTTCCGCTATCGGGACAGTGGCGAGGTCATTGCCGTTTTCCACCACCTCAATCTGTCCGCGGTAACCGTATTCCCTGATAGTGTCTTCCACTGATTTTTGCGGAATCCAGACATAATCGCAAGAGTTGTAAAACTCCAGCAGGCGCTTCATGGTTTTCTTAATCAGCCAGGGCAGACGGTGGAGCGAGTGTTCAAGATCCACACGGTATTTTGAGTGAAAAGTGCCGATAAGCGGTATGTTATGTTTACGTGCCGCGTAGACGGCAAGCCTCCCGGCAGAAAAGGGGCTATGGCTGTGAACCAGACGGAACGGCGTATGCCTGAGGCGGGACTTGATTGTGAGGCCCAGTTTGGGATAACCATAGCGGTATGGCTTGCGGCCGTGTATAGGCAATGAAAAATAGCGCATTACCGGATATGGAGCCGCCGGCGCGGGCGCCGGGTTGGCTGGAGCCACGACACAGGGGTTCTGGCCATGCTCATAGAGGTATCGGGCATAACTGACCACTGCCGTAGTCACTCCGTCGAATATCGGAGGGTAGCTGTCGTTGAATAGGCCGATGGCGGCGACTGCTGGTTTCACTTAGGGTATTTCAGGATGGTTATATACACGCGGTCATGATGCCGAGTGCCTCATTACTCTGCAAAATTAAATAAAAATATCGAGTCTCGCAACCTGTCGGGTCAATATAAAGGCAATATTGTGACAATTATAATCGTATGCGCCGGACTGCAGTTTTTTTATATGCTGAAAGCAATTTTAATATTGTTTTACACGTTATATATTGAGTCATTATTTTCATTCTCCAATTTGAGACAGTTATGCTGGATATGATTCTTACGTTGATGCCTACGGCATCAGACATTTTCTCTTGGTTCGTAGAACACGCCGATTACTGGTTTGTATTTCTTTTTATGGTAATCGAGAGTTCCTTTATTCCATTCCCTTCCGAAGTAGTGGTACCTCCTGCAGTATATCTGGCATGCACTAACTCCGGAGCGGGAGCCGCCATGGATCCTGTCATGGTAGTGGTGTTTGCCACAGCCGGGGCCTTGGTAGGCGCGTTTATCAACTATTACATCGCTCTATGGGTAGGGCGTCCGCTCGTTTACCGCTTTGCCGACAGCAGGCTTGGACATGCCTGCCTTCTTGACAGCGCTAAGGTAAACAAAGCCGAGGCATATTTTGACAAGCATGGCGCGGCCTCTACCTTTTTCGGCCGTCTGATTCCTGCCATACGCCAGCTTATTTCCATACCGGCCGGCATAGCGCGAATGAATGTCGGTATGTTTGCTTTGTTTACCACATTGGGCGCATTGACATGGAATATAATACTTGGCCTTCTTGGCTGGTGGCTGGCCGAGACTGTACCTTATGATCAGTTGTTGCCCCAGATAGAGAAATACAATTCTTATCTTACGTGGGCGGGGCTTGCGCTGGGACTGATTTGTGTCCTCGTCATAGTCCGCAACGTGATGAAAGCTAAAAAACAATAACAGAATAAAATCATGCTCGTATCCCCCTCGCTATTGTCAGCCGATTTCGGCAACCTCGCGCCTGATCTGGAAATGATTAATTCCTCACAGGCCGACTATCTGCATCTCGACGTCATGGACGGCGTTTTCGTACCGAATATCTCATTCGGATTTCCGGTGATGAAGGCTGTGGCCGCACGATGTGTCAAGCCGCTGGATGTACACCTGATGATTGTGCAGCCGGACAAATGGATTTCACAGGTACGTGATCTCGGCGCCGAGATTATGAATGTACATCAGGAGGCCTGTCCGCAGCTTCATTCGGTGGTGCAGCGCATCCATCAGGCCGGCATGAAAGCCGGAGTCACTATTAATCCCGCCACACCGGTCAATACTTTGGTCGACATCATAGAGGATGTGGAGCTTGTCCTCGTCATGTCCGTAAATCCCGGTTTCGGAGGACAGAAATTCATACCTAACGCTCTGAAGAAAGTCAGGGAGTTGCGCCAGCTTGTCGATACTACTGCTTCGAAAGCCATCATAGAGGTAGACGGTGGAGTCAATGGAGCCACCGGCCGACAGCTGGCGGAGGCCGGCGCTGACATGCTTGTAGCCGGAAGCTACGTTTTTGGCTCGGCTGATCCGGCTCAGACTATACTGGAACTTAAAGCCCTTTCTGACTGATGAATATTCTTGAAATCCGCAATCTGACCAAGACCTATGGCAATCATAAGGCACTGGATGACGTGTCTCTTGATGTGGGAGAAGGCGCCGTATTCGGCTTGCTCGGACCCAACGGCGCCGGTAAAACCACTTTGCTTCGCATAATAAACTCGATTTTGGTCAGCGAGACAGGCTCAGTGAAAATTGCAGGCGAGCCGGCAGTCCTGGGAAAGACCTCGCGTATGCTTGGCTATATGCCCGAGGAGAGAGGGCTGTATCCTAAAATGAGAGTGGATGACCAGATACTCTACTTCGGACGCCTCAAGGGTGTGGACAAGTCGACGCTCGTGCGCAACATGAATGAGTATATGGACATATTCAATATTGCCGAGACGGACCGCCACCGTCGTGTCGAGGAGCTCTCGAAAGGCAATCAGCAGAAAGTGCAGATACTTGCTACAATAGTCCACGAGCCGGCTCTGATTATTCTCGACGAGCCGTTTTCAGGTTTCGATCCCATCAACGGCCAGCTCCTGACTAATCTTATAGCGCGTCTGCGCGAGAGAAACTGTACGATTATGCTGTCGAGCCACAATATGCCGGCTATCGAGGAAATGGCTTCCGACATTGCCTTGATAAACAAGGGCCGCGTTCTGCTGAACGGCAATATGGAGGACATCAAGTATGCCCACAAGACCGGCGAACTGAGTGTGACGGTAGCTGCCCCTATTTCGGAAAGCTTGCTTAAAGATTCCGGACTTACGGATAGTATTGCGAAAGTAGATGTAACGGGACAGAAGCGGGGACATACCTATAAGATACTCCCCAAAGATGGCGTGGCCAACAATGATATCATCTCGGCTCTGACCATCCAGGCCAATATCATAAGGTTTGAGGAAGTATTGCCATCGCTTACCGACCTGTTTCTGTCATACACTAAAAATGATTGATTATGAGCAGATTGAAAGATATGATAAAGATGGAATACAGCATGGATATCCGTACGAAATCGTTTTGGATTTCCACATTGCTTGTTCCCGTGTTTATGGTCGGTTTCGGCGCGCTGATAGGGTTTCTTGCCGACGACAGCGATGCCATGAAGATGTTCAGCCGCAATACTGCGCCCACGCCTGACGAGGACATTACCGGCATGCAGGCTCTGGGAATGTTGGCCGGGATATTTCTGATTATGTTTGTGATGGTCTACGGTTCCCAGATTTTCAATAAAGTTAAGACTGAGAAATGCAATCGTATAGTCGAGGTGCTGGCGTCATGTGTGCCGGGACGTACCATCATGCTTTCCAAGGTTATCAGTGTAGCTATGACAGGGCTTACCCAGATTCTCATCTGGCTTGTGCTGATAATCGGTGTCGTGGTCATTGTTTTAACATTTCTGCCTGTGCCGGTTCCGATTGGAGATTTGTTTCAATGGAAAGTGGTGTCGGCTTTGATAATAGCGATGCTGTATTTCATCGGCGGTTATCTGTTCTACGCATCGCTGTTTGCCGCAGCAGGCGCTCTGACTGACCGGAACAATGAGAATCAGGGTTATCTGTCTCTGCTGATAATGATACTGATGGTCAGTTTCTATATTGGCATATACGCTACCGACGCCCCTGGCGAGCCATTGGCGGTCGTGTGTCTGTATCTGCCCTTTACAAGCACCTCGGTAGGCGCGGTGCAGACCATCGGAGGCATAATTCCCTGGTGGCAGACTCTGATAAGCCTGCTGGTTCTATATGGCAGCGGCATTTTCAGCACTATTTTGGCCGGCAAGATATATACTTCGGCATTGCTGCTTAAAGGCAAGAAGTTCACGCCGCGCGATATACTGGTATTTCTCAAAGCGAAATAACGACGGCTCTGAGATCACACTACGGCAGCTCCGGTTACAACATGTTAGCCGGGGCTGTTCTTTATTTATCAGGGTAACGGGATAAGATTGAAGCCGCGCCGCTCCATGCCGCGGTACCAGGTCATCTGGCGTTTTGCAAACTGATGTATGGCCGTTTCAAGACCGGAGACCATTGCTTCGCGCGAGAGGCGACCAAGCAGATAATTGGTCACATATTTGTATTCCAGCCCGTAATATATTAAATCATCTGCGGGGATACCGGAATCGAGCAGTCGCTGTACCTCCTCAATCATGCCTTCATCAAGACGTCGGTGCAGCCTCTCGGTAATACGGCGGCGACGCTCGTCGCGGCTTATATCCACCATGAAGATTACCGATTCAGGACGCACGGAAGTACTCCGGTCCGCTATCTTTGCCACATCCGGATGGTCAATGTACCATGTCTCTATCTCTATGGCACGTATGGCGCGGGCGCGGGTATCGACATCTGTAGTATTGTGCAGGGTTTTCATTCCTGCGAGAATTGCTGTCAGTTCGGGTAGAGACTTCGATTGCAGTTGCTGACGCAATGCAGGGTTTTCGGGGACTTCAGGCAGCCGCAGGCCTGATAAAACAGCTTCGGCATACATGCCCGTGCCGCCGCATAAAATCACATTCTTGCCGCGTGCCCTTATTTCGGCATGAGCCTGATAATAATCCGAGAGAAATTCGTGAAGATTGTATTTGTATCCGGCAGGCCGGATATCAATCAGATGCACCTGTATATCCCCATATTCAGAAATATCCTTACCTGTGCCTATATCCATGCCGCGGTACACCTGGCGTGAATCGGCACTGATAATCTCGGCATTGACCATACGAGCCAATTCTACAGCTTTTGCCGTCTTGCCGGACGCCGTGGGGCCGACTACTGCTATCAACGGCAAGTCCGATTTAGCCTCAATATTTAGATAGCGGGATATATATTCGCGGTCAAGCATGGATTATGCTCTCTCATTTTAATGGGGTCTGGCTCGGCTGTGTGGAAGAGCGGCGCCACAGTGATCTTAGCCAGCGTCTGAATTTGAAAAACTTCGTATCTGAATTGAACATTGATACCCGTATCCATGTGTCATCCTGGAAGTCAACGTCGGAATCCTGCAGTTCCTGAAATGTGAATGTAGGCTTATAGTGCGCCAGTTTCATGCGACGGTCGCCATTCTCGTTGAATGTCTTCATTGTTATCAGAATGGTCGCAAGGCGCGACATATCAGCCAGGAAAGAGGTGGTCAGACGGTCGGGCATCTGATTGTAAATCGTTTTAAGCTTTTCCGAGCTTATCCATTTTCCTTTGAGAGCGAGAGAGGGATAATCCTTGACATCGCCGGGAAGAAAATAGAAATATCTCAAGACACGGCGTTCGGCAGCGTCAGCACGCCTGCGGCCGAAAAAGAACTGTAATTTACCATTTGCTACACCAGTCATGCGTGACACTATCTCCTTGAGTTCGGATAAAGCTATTACGGACATATTGCGTTTGGTCATAAACGGTGTGCCAAGAAGGTCTCCGTCATCATCATCGCGCAGGTTGTCGATAGAATGGTCAGTCACATACATGCAATCGCTGCATATCACGTAGAAACGTACATAAGTGCGTACGCCGACACTGTCTATTTCGTCCGGAGAAATAAGTTCGTTTCGCTCTCTGAGGTCAAGATATAGGTTATAGTAGCGGATGCCGAAATATACTATATCCATGATATAGATAAGCATCGCTATCCATGTGAACACATATGTGTCGCGGTTAGAGATATTGGTATCCGTATATCCGAAAAGATAGTAGCTCCATGCCAGAATCGTAAAGATAGAGAAAATGAGAATCATATTTTTCATCTGGAGCGTACTCTCGTTGCTGTATATGATACCCAGCCGTCCGCGGTCAAGCGGGCTGCCGTTGGTCAGCCTGCAGTCCACACATATACTCAGCTGCCTGCGTCGCAAATATACAATAATAGCTACCAAAAGCCCTGTAGGCGCCATTATGAGATTGGGTATATAGATTCCGTCGAAGAATACCATTTCGGCCGGCAAATCCCAGATTGTCCAGATATTGATAAGATTTATTGTTATCAGAGCTAAGGTGTAGCTTACAAGTATGAGAAATACGGTGTACGGCACCGCCATGCAAGATTCAGACTTGGAATAAGAGTTGCTGTATATGAAGAAATACATGAAAGCCGCGATGATCGTCGACACGATAGGTGTCATATATACGGGCAGGATACGCGCTATGGCGTGGTTGGCCATCAGAGCCAGGAGGCTGATGGCGGTATTTCTCCACAAAAGGAATATTTGTTCGCTATTTACCTTAAACAGATTCTGCATTATTCACGCTGTTTTACTGTTGAAGATGCGTCTTGCCGAATTACTTCAGCCTTGTATCGAGGAAGTCGAGAACCTTGCGGTAGAGCTGTACGCGGGCATTGCACATACGGAGGGAATGTTCAAATCCGGTCCATGCCATCATGTCGAACAGCTTTCCTTCAGAGGTAAGTTTAGATGTATATTTAAGAGTATTATAGAAATGTACATTGTCATCACTCGTGCCGCTCATTATGAGCAGAGGCACATTGAGATTGCCTGTGCGCGGCAAAGTGGATGAACTGTCGTAACCAGCAGCGTTCTGTTGCGGACTCTGCATATATCGTTCAGTATAAATGGAATCATAGTAACGCCAGTCGGTTACCGGAGCCATCGATACTCCGGCCTTGAACGGGGTATCATTGGCTGTAAGCTCCATGAGTGTCATATAGCCGCCATAACTCCAGCCGAAGCATGCGAGCCTGTCGGCATCGCAATAGGGCAGTGACGCAAAATAGCGTGCGCCGGCTATCTGATCCAGCGTTTCATAGCGGCCGAGGTCTTTATATACGCAGTCACTCCAGGCACGCGAACGATAGCCTGTGCCACGGCCGTCCACGCATCCAATCACATAGCCCTGCTGGGCAAAATAGTACAGACCGTCGATTTTCCAGCGGTTCTGTACCTCTTGCGATTCAGGGCCATTGTACTGGTATGTGAGGACCGGATACTTCTTGCTCTGGTCAAATCCGGCCGGTTTTATGATATAGGCATCCATCATCTGGCCGTCGGCGTTGGGTACGCTGAGTATCTCACGCTTGGGAGCTCCGGCATATTTGGCCGCATATTCTTCATTGAGTTCCAAATCGGCTATTTTGGCTTTCAGACTGTGCAGCGTGTATTGCGGAGGTGTCACAGCATTGCTGTAAGTACGTACATAATACTGCATGTTGGAGCTGAATGACGCACTTTCCCAACCTTTACCCGGATGAAGCATGGTCACGCCTCCTTTGGCGTTGCTGTGTGCGACATTGCGTTCGGTGCTGCCTTCCTGTGTGGTCTGGAAGTAATACTCGCGGGTCACGGGATTCTGTCCATAATATGCAGTCACATAGTAGTTGCCGGACGTAATCTGGCGCTTGAGCGAACCGGAATAATCATATTCGTACAGATGTCTGTAGCCACTGCGGTCGGAGCCAATGACAAATCCGTTTTTACCGTAGTCCACCATCTGATATGCTGCCGGACTCAGCCAGGCGCTGCTTTTTTCTTCAAGTATCATGCGGGCGACGGTAGAGCCTGTGTTTACAGCATATAGACGCAGATTGTTCTGGTCACGGTTGAGTATCATTACCATCAGGCGGTCGGGACTGCCGCCATATTCCATTGAGGGCACGTAATCCGTATCATTGATAGGCAGATCCATTACTTTCGTAATGCGTGTGTCCACATTGTAGGTGCTGACTTTGACTTTTGAGTTGTTGTCGCCGGCGAGGGGATATTTATATACAAATTCGCCGGGATATTTCTCATATTCTTCCACCGGGTCGCAGTATCCGGAATAGATGTCGAAATGATAAGTCGGCACCTGGCTTTCGTCAAACGTCACAAAAGACAGAGAGCTGTCGTCCGGAGCCCAGCGCATAGTGTTGAGTATGCCGAATTCCTCTTCGTAGCCCCAGTCCGGCGTGCCGTTGATTATTTTGCCCTCGGCGCCGTCTTTGGTAATCTGCAGCTCGGTGCCGAAATCCAATTTCGAGATATAGATATTGTTGTCACGCATGAAGGCTACCATGGTGCCGTCATGGCTGATGGCTGCGCCGCGCTGCTTGCCGCCGTTGCTGACCCTTTTCAGCGTATTGCGGTCAATGTCAAATACATAGTGGTTGGCGCGAAACGAATAGCGATATATACCCTCGGTGTCATTCCATAGCAACAATGTGCGCCCGTTGGCCGAAATCTCATAACCGTCGAAATCACTTATCTTCACATCTCCTTTAAGCGTGGCGACATCGAAAATCGTGGCTACCTTCTTGCCGGTCTTATAGCTGAATTTCTCTATCGTCTTGCCGTCGTCTCCGATGCAGAGATAGCTCTCGCCATCGGGCATCGGCTTCATCTCCTTGACCGAGGCTGGAGCATTGACGTGTATGTCGCAGAAATCTTCTGCTGTCAGCGGGGTAGCCGCAGCCCGTACAGTCAGTACGGATGCTGCAGCTATGGTAGTGTATATAAGTGTCGACTTCATATTCCAGATAAGTTGTGTTTGGTAATTGAGATTTATAGGTTCTGTTTTCGGCCGTAAGGACTGATATATCAGTATGCACGCGCGAAAATCACGCGGCGTGCCGACGGTTTGCCGGTAACCATGCAGACTCCGGGAGTGTCGTCGCCGTCCAGAGGAATACAGCGTATGGTGGCTTTTGTTTCGTTTTTGATTTTTTCCTCGGTTTCGGGTGTTCCGTCCCAATGAGCGAGGATGAAGCCGCCATTCTCTATTTTCTCTTTGAATTCTTCGTACGTATCAGCCGTGTAAGTCATCTTTTCACGATAGGCAAGCGCTTTGTTGTAGATATTCTCCTGAATCTTCTCAAGCAAGCCGGCTATATGCGCCTCAATTCCCTCCAGAGGCAGAGTCTCTTTTTCAAGCGTATCGCGGCGCATCAGCTCCACAGTGCCGTTTTCCAGGTCTCGCGCTCCTATGGCAAGACGTACCGGCACACCCTTCACTTCGTAATCGGCGAATTTGAAGCCGGGGCGGCGGTTGTCGGCATCGTCATATTTAACACTGATACCCATTTCTTCCAGCTTAGCGATTATGGGTTTCACTCGCTCGCTGATGGCTGAAAGCTGTTCGTCGTTCTTGTATATAGGCACGATTACTACCTGGATAGGGGCGAGATGAGGGGGCAGCACAAGGCCATTGTCATCAGAGTGGGTCATAATGAGCGCGCCCATCAGACGGGTGGAGACACCCCATGAAGAAGCCCAGACGTACTCAGGCTGATTGTCTTTGTTTACGAAAGTCACGTCGAAAGCCTTGGCAAAATTCTGTCCGAGGAAGTGAGATGTGCCGCTCTGGAGCGCTTTGCCGTCCTGCATCATGGCTTCGATAGTATATGTATTGAGTGCGCCTGCGAAGCGCTCGTTGGCAGATTTTACGCCTACGATGACGGGCATAGCCATATATTTACGCGCGAAATCCGCATAGATGTTAATCATCTGTACTGTGCGTTCCTCGGCTTCTTCGGCTGTGGCGTGGGCCGTATGGCCTTCCTGCCACAGAAATTCTGCCGTACGCAGAAACATGCGGGTACGCATCTCCCAACGCATCACGTTGGCCCACTGGTTGCAGACAATGGGAAGGTCGCGGTACGAATGGATCCAATTCTTGTATGTACCCCAGATTATGGTCTCGGAAGTGGGACGCACTATCAGCTCCTCCTCCAGACGGGCTTCAGGGTCTACAATGACACCGTTGCCGTCAGGGTCATTTTTGAGCCTGTAGTGAGTGACCACAGCACACTCTTTGGCAAAACCCTCGACATGCTCCGCCTCACGGCATAGAAATGATTTGGGAATCAAAAGGGGGAAATAAGCGTTCTTCACGCCGGTTTTCTTAAACATGGCGTCCAGCGTCTGCTGCATCTTCTCCCAGATAGCATACCCGTATGGCTTGATGACCATGCAGCCGCGCACAGCCGACTGCTCGGCGAGATCAGCCTTGGTTACCAATTCATTATACCATTGAGAATAATTCTCACTTCGTTTTGTAAGATTCTTTAGTTCTTTAGCCATTTTACTCTACAATATTACGCAGCCTATGCCGAGTCGACTCTTCTCCCAAAGAGAACACAGACCGAATCCAGTGTGCATAACAGTCCTGGAAGCTATTCTCGGGCTGTTGAACCGCAGACCGGTCTTGTCAGACTCTTGGTTACGCTATACTCTCAAAGAGTATTGATTACCAATCGTACACGACTGATATATCAGGAATTCCGCCATTTTCAGACGTCACGCCGGATATATCATAGCCATATACATAAACAACACTGCAAAATTACAAAAAAAAAACGCCGTGTCAAAATATTTTAACATAATAATTCTTGGTTGAAACCTTTGTTTTTCAGATTCTTTTTGTAACTTTGCACGCAGAGATATACGGTATGTAGTCGCTCTGCCTCCCCTTCGGGTATCTGACTGTAAAATATCTCTATTATGCCGATAGAACTATGTATTAAAACAACTGCTATATGAAAACTGCTTCTATGTTATCGTTATCCGATTTGCTGCGAATGTTTGCCGTATTCCTGCTGTTGTCCCTGCCGTCACTACTCTCGGCTGAGGATGTATATTGCAAATATTGCGGCAATCGGGCATCATCCATTTCTTCCCTGACGGCCAACAAGTGTCCGCGCCATCCTTCCGGAGCTTACAAGGGGCGGCACGCACCTACGGGCAGCGGCCGGTGTGTATCTGAACGAAGCAAGTATGAATGTGAATATTGCGGCGCTTCAGCGTCATCCATCTCGTCACTGACATCCAACAAATGCCCTCGCCACCCCGACGGTGCGTATAAGGGTCGCCATTTGCCATATTCCGGTGGAGAAAGCAAGCATTACCAATGTGAATACTGCGGCGCTTCGGCATCGTCAATTTCATCACTGACATCCAACAAATGCCCTCGCCATCCCGATGGCGCGTACAAGGGGCGCCATCATCCCTACTGATATTCAGACTTGTCTTAGACGAGTATGTAGAAAAAATATCCGTCGCATCTGTCCTGAGAAGGATAAAATGCGACGGTTGTACTTTTTTGCCAGTCGGTAAGGTTCAGTTGTATATCAGTGAGCCGGTTTCCGGCATATAGGTATAGGCTCTGGCGAAATTGCGCAAAAACGATACAGTGGATTTGCGGGGCGTTGTCATAAATTTGTCATCAGAAGATGAAGTAATAATGGTTGTCGAGTAGAAATTACGCATAGGCACGCACGGTTTTAATAATTGGAAACTGTATTTCAGGAGCAGCAGGATGCCAAGTCAGCAACGCAATGCTCCGGTATTCCCTCAAATTCCGGTATTGCATAGAATTTAAAGTAAACACATCTGTATAACGGTTTTACTGATATTTTATTATAAGCATATTTCAGAAAAATTTTTATTTTATTGTCCGCAGGTCTGTGCCGGTCCAAAGAATATATGAAAGCAGCGCTTGATTATGCAGCATTTCAAGGCCGTTTTTGACTGTTGCCCACCGGTCGGCGCACAATCGCATAAATCGTGTCATGGCGGGGTTATATACCAAATCATGGCATATATGCTCTTTGGATATCATCCCGTATGGAATAGGCGGAGCTAAGGCTGTGTCCGGGGTCGTGCCGAGTGGTGTTGTGTTGATTATGATTCTGTGTGTTTCCATTTCTTCTTCTGTAATGTCTGAATACGCTATGCAATTATTTTTCCCCTGGCAGTTACGTGATACGAACGTATAGGTTATGTCCAGCTCGTCCAAGGCATCGGCAACTGCCGCCGATGCCCCCCCTGTACCGAGTATGAGGGCCTTGAGTCCGCTGCGGTTCTCAGGCAGTATCGGCAGCAGACTGTCTCTGAACCCGGGAGCGTCAGTATTGTATCCGTGTAGCTTGATGCTGTTCCCTGTGCGTTCCACTACTACTGTGTTGACCGCGCCGATGCGTGCCGCTCTCGGCGACACAGTGTCGAGAAGCGGGATTATGTCTCGTTTATATGGAATAGTTACGTTAAATCCTCGTAGCGCGGGTCGCTCTGCAAGCATCTGACCGACTCCTTCTACAGATGGCATTTCGCAATTTATGTAGCTGGCGCAGATATGTTTGTCGGCGAACTCATTGGTAAAAAAGGATGCCGAGAAAGAGTGGTGGAGCGTTTTGCCTATCAGAGCGTAAAGAATCATAATAAAAAAGACTCTTTGAAAAGATTAATGGAATGAATGTAGTCCGGAAATCTTGAACGATAAATATGATTATTCTATGCATTGGCGGCGCGCAACTATACGAAGTGCGCGCCGCCATAGCAATTATATTCAGTGCAATGTTCCTGTCAGATTACTTGTTGACCTGGTATTTGTTCCAGCCGTCACGCAGGTAAGCTATAGACTGCTCGGCAGCGGCAACGCCTGCGTTGAAATTGGCCTCGGCGGTCTGTGCGCCCATTTTCTTGGGTGTGAAGAATACGCGGGCGGCAAATTCCTTTTCAAATTCATCGGCGCGGTCAGGCTTGATGTCGCTGACATAACGGATGTCCTCACGCTCGCGGAGAGCCTTGATAAGACCTTCCTCGTCAATTACTTCCTTGCGGGCGGTATTGATCAGGACACCATTCTTGGGCATCTTCATGACCAGATCATATCCTATGCTGCCACGGGTCTGGGGAGTGGCGGGGATGTGCAGGGATACGTACTGGTTCTCGCTGAAGAGTTCTTCAGGGGCATGCAGCGGTCGTACGCCTTCAGCTTCTATTACCTCGTCTTTCACAAATACGTCAAGCGCAGAAACCTTCATGCCGAAGCCCTTGGCTATACGGGCTACGTTGCGTCCTACCTGACCGAAAGCATATATACCGAGAGTTTTCTCCTTCAGCTCAGAGCCGGAAGTACCGTTGTACTGGTTGCGGCACATCATGATGACCATACCGAATACGAGCTCGGCTACAGCGTTGGAGTTCTGTCCGGGAGTGTTCATCACGCAGATGCCGTGGGCGGTGGCGGCGGCCAGATCGATATTGTCATATCCGGCTCCGGCGCGTACTATTACCTTGAGGTTCTTGGCGTGGTCCATAACCTCTGCGTCAATCTTGTCAGAACGTACGATCAGGCCGTCGGCAGTCTCTACTGCTTTCAGCAGATCCTCACGGGTGCCGCGCTCTACCAGTTCCAGGTCGGCGCCTGCGGCATTGATTGCGTTCTCTATGGCCTTTACGGCTGCAGCGGCGAAAGGCTTTTCAGTAAAAACGAGAATCTTCATAACCTTGTGTGTCGCTTTTTATTTTGCGTAAATGCCTTCGAACTCATTCATGCAGGCTATCAGAGCCTCTACGCTTTCCATGGGAAGCGCGTTATACAGGGAGGCGCGGAAGCCGCCTACGTCACGATGGCCCTTGATACCCATCATGCCGCGCTCGGTTGCGAACTCGACGAATGTCTTCTCCAGCTCCTTGTATTCAGGCTTCATTACGAAGCATACGTTCATAATGGAGCGATCCTCCTTGCCGGGTACGGTAGCGACAAACATCTTACTGTTGTCGATGGCCTCATACAGTTTTTCTGCTTTAGCGATGTCCATTTTCTCGATTTCACGCACACCGCCCAGGCTCTTGTAATATTTCAGCGTCTGGAGTGCGGCGTAGATGGGAAGTACCGGAGGAGTATTGAACATGGAACCCTTGTCTACGTGAGTCTGATATTTCAGCATTGTCGGGATGACGCGGTCTACGTGACCCAGCGCGCTGTCCTTGACGATGATGATGGTCACGCCTGAAGGAGCCAGATTCTTCTGGGCGCCGGCGTATATCATATCATACTTGGATACGTCTACGGGACGGGAGAAGATGTCGGAGCTCATATCGCAAATCATGCGTACGGGTACATCGGGGTCTTTGCGGATCTCGGTTCCGTAGATGGTGTTGTTGGAAGTATAGTGGAAGTAATCTACGTCAGCGGGTACTGTCCAATCCTTGGGGATTACAGTATAGTGGGAGTCCTTGCCGGAAGCGACAACGTCGACTTCGCCGAAGAGCTTGGCCTCTTTGATGGCCTTGGAAGCCCATACACCGGTGTCAAGGTAAGCGGCTTTTTTGTTGAGGAAGTTCATAGGCGCCATAGCGAACTGGAGGCTTGCTCCGCCGCCGAGGAAGAGTACGGAATATCCTTCGGGTACTTCCAGAAGCTCCTTGACGAGAGCTACGGCTTCGTCTACTACTGCCTGAAACTGCTTGCTGCGGTGGGAAATCTCGAGAATAGAGAGACCCATGTCAGCGAAATTGATAATAGCGTCTGCTGTGTTCTTGATGGTGTACTGGCTCAGAATACTGGGGCCGGCATAGAAATTGTGTTTCTTCATGAATTATGGTATTTATGTGAAACGGTTAATATTATTTTTCAGGTTCTATGGATTGCTTTCACGGCTGTCCGCTCCGCAATTCATCCGCGAAATTACAACAAAAAAACCGAACTACAATCTTTTTATGCAAAAACTTTTGCCCCCTCTTCGGGATTAAGCCGAAAATATAGATTATTTTGCCTATCTTTGCGGCTGCAAATGAGTCAGCGATACCAAAATATGACTTCGGCGTTCACACTGTTGCGCTTCCCTCTGATTTTAGGAGTTATTCTTATCCATTGTGATATCTCCGGGGATATCAGTGCCGGAGATGCCGAGGGATTTACGTGTTTTCTCGGATGGTGGGACCGAAGTATTCTCAAAGTGTGTGTTCCTCTGTTTTTCGCCATCTCGGGCTTTCTCTTTTTCCGAGACGGCAGTCCGACGGCCAGGGCTTACGGCCAAAAATTCCGGCGTAGGCTCAAGTCGCTTGTCATCCCGTATCTTATCTGGAATACGATGGCCTTAATAATATTGGCGATAAAGGCGTTGCCGCCCTTGTCGGCGTATTTCCCGCAATATGCCGGCAGAGACTTCAGTCTGACTGTCATCGTAGACGGGTATCTGAGTATCGGGGATTATCCGTTTGATTATGTTTTATGGTTTCTGCGGGACCTGATAATATGTGTGGCCGTTACCCCACTTATAGCTTTTATCATAAAGAAGACGTGGGGGATGGCGGTGCCTCTGCTGTTTGTCTTGCTTATATTCTGGAATATTTACGCGGCCCAGTCAATGCCGGACATCCAAAGTATGCTCAAGTCAGTGTTGTGGTTTGCTGTAGGCGCGGCTGTGCCGCTGGCCGGACTGCCGGAGGCAGCGACGCTTGCTGTGATGCGCCGCATACTTGTTCCTGTCTATGTCCTGTGCTGCCTGCTGCAGCTTTGCTTCCCCGTTATTCAGGACGAGGGGGCGGCTGCGGTCATACTTTATTATGTGACTATACTGTCCGGAATAGCTTCTTTTATCTGTCTGGCTATCCGTTTCTGCCGCATGGGGCTCGGTTTGCCGGCTGGCCTTACGGCATCCACATTTTTTGTATACGCCTGCCATGGGCTATATTGTACGGTCGTAAGGCATATAGTGGTATATATGGTTCCACCCGCACATACGCCGACGGCTTTCGCTGACTATCTATTTATATTTGCGGCAGACCTGTTTGTGGCGCTGGCGCTGTATAAGGTCATACTGAAGTTTTGGCCGGCGGCGATGCCATGGTTGGGAGCCAAGACACCGCCGGCGGCTTTTACACAATGATTAAAAGGCTGATTTCTCGGCCATCATAGTGTTGTAGTAACGTTTTACATCCTCCCACGCATAGAAGGGAAATCGTTCGGTCTCAATCGGTATTGCTATCTCGCGCTCGTTGAGCATAAACTTTACCAATATGTCTTGCGGTTTTTTCTTGTTGCGGAAAAATATGAGCTGAATGTTGCCGGCCATGGGAGCAATTTTCCAATCCGAAAATTTACGATAAAATGAATCCGGTTTTTCCGTCACAAGGTCACAGTCTTTCAGATGCAGAGCTGCGGCGAGCGGAATAAGGTTGCCGTCATGTCCGAAGCGCAGGTCAGCGGCAGGGCTGCCCTCGGTCAGAGCGCGGTCAGCACTGTCTATTATGTTGCGGACAAGGGGATAAGCGTTTTCTACCACTTTGCTGCCATTGCCACCGAAAGCGCCGTCGTTGACATAGAAAACGTAGTTGAAGCATTGCCAGAGGTCAAACAATTCATCGGGTGTGAATATGTCGTAAAAACTTCCGGGAGTCTCCACGTTCTGCATATCCGAGGCTATCCAGTACAGACCCCACATAAGGTCATCGGGGTTTACGTTGACCTCGACATAATCCTTGTCACTGAAGAGAGTGGCAGCGAGCCGGTTGGAATTGGTATGTGAAGTCTTGAATTTCCGGTATTGTTCTTTCCATTTGCCGTCTATTGTATATTTTCCGTGGTCGGGACTGTGATAGCAGAGATAGGGCATATATCGGTTTGAGGACTCACGGTCTATCTGCAGCGACGGATTCTTCTCTTTGAGACTTTCGCAGAAAGCGGCCATAGAGAGTATGCAGCGTGGTACCAGCGTACTGCGGGCTGTCAGACGGGCGTTTTTGCCGAATACCTGCGGATAGGCCTGAGCCATACGCGAGGCGATTGCCTTGTGCTGGCGTACTCCGAGCGGAGTAAGGTCGCCGCCGCGTCCGCCTGTCTCTTCCATAAGTGAGTCGATGCGTTGCATCACATTTTTTCCAAGCTCCGTCAGTGCGCCGGCTTTGTCGGCCTTGTGGAAGATGTCTGCTACCGAGGTATAATCTTTGTCGGAGATAAGATAACGCGAGCCATGGCGCCCGTAGTGGCTGATGTACACAGGCTCGTACCCTTTGGGCGCCGGAGTATTCTTGCTGTTGTCCACCGGGTAAGCGTAATACACGCCGCCGGTACGGTTGAGGTCTGCAAGCACCTCTTCACGGGTGGTCTGTGCCCATACGCTGCTGAGACTGAGCGCGGCAGCGGAGAGCAGAGTTAAGATTCGTCTCATAATTGATTGGTATACAGATTGCTGTTGATTCGTTATCAGTCGCCGCGATAGTATTCCTGCAGATAGACGCGGGCGATGAAGTCCCAGTTGGCGGCTACGAGCGCGGTGTCGGCAGCATCGTTGTGAGCGGCTCCGGCGGCCGTAGCCGATTCCGGAAAGCGGGCATCAGGAAGCCAGCCGTTGCTGCAGACGTAGCGTAGCATGTCGCCGGGGCATACGGCGCGCTGGCTCAACAGATTGAAAGCAAACCGCGACGCATGTTCCTTGTCATAAAGGGGATTGTCAGGATGACATATACAGCGGGCTATATTCTTGGCCACCATCAGCCCCTTGTCAGGAGTGACCATAAGTACGAAGTCCTTATGATTCTTGAAGCCAGGCAGATGTTCTTCTCCGTCGGCCCAGCCCATACCCTCTATGAAGAAATGGTTGAGTTCGTCGTAAGTGTGAATGAAACGTATAGTTTTCCCGCCGTTGGCTTTTATAAACGCTGTATAGTAAGGATGTTCCCCCTGAGGAGCATCCTCGCTCTTTTTCTTTTTTTCAGCAGGCAAGTGGCCTTCAAGAATTAGAGTCATCCATTCGCGCAAATACAGGGCGAGCGGCCCGGTCGGGAATGACGTCATCACTTCGTCGCGCATTTCAGCAATCTGGCGGGCTGCCGCTTCGGCCGAAGGAGCCGTATGCTGAATCTCCACCAACTGTGAATATATCTGGGAATATGTCAGCTGGAAGGGAGCGAGCATAAGCCAGTTTTTCCAGAAAAGCCATTGGCCGAGGTCATATAGGGTCTCGGCGGTTTCGGGGTCATGCAGCTCGCAGTCGAACAGGGCTTTATAGTCATGCGGCGCCGGTATGTCGTCATATTCGGCCTCAAGCACGCGGTACAGACATTCCGCGAGCTTCAGAAGGCTGGAATCAAGCGGATACATATACCTGAACTGCATTGAATTGAAAGACAGCAGATACCATACGACAAATTCGACATCGGACAGATTCAGCTCATATAGGATATAATCCTCGGAGTCTGAGTGAAATGGCACATAGTTGCCATACATGCGCTTACATTCGTCAATAAACGAGCGCCAGACGCCGGCGTCGGAAATGATGTCCTGGTAATACCCGGTCAGACCGATGCATACTACTTTCTTCAGGTCATCGGGGACTTCCTGCATCAGGCCTTTTTTGTCCCAGACGTGCAGCATACGGTTGGCCAGTCTAAGATATCTCTTGTCAGTAGGCTGCTCTACCTCGCCGTTGGGTTGGGTAAAGAGGTATTGGCGCATTGTGATGTCGTCCATGGCGTAATCTGATAATCAGGTTAGCGGAGTTCCTCTATCAACATGTCGACTGTAAGCTCTTTTTGCTCGCCAGTCTGCATGTTTTTCAGGTTTACCGTGTTGTTTTCACATTCACTCTCGCCTATAATGGCCACGTAAGGGGTTTTCTCGGCATTGGCATATCCCATCTGTTTCTTCATTTTTGAGGAGTCGGGGTAGAGCTGGGCCGATATGCCGTTCTCGCGCAATCTCTTTATTACTCTGAGCGAATGCATAGCCTCTTTTTCTCCGAAGTTTACAAACAAGACCTTTGCTCCGCCGCTCAGTGAGGAGGGGAAGAGATCAAGGGCGTTGAGAACATCGTAGATACGGTCTGCGCCGAAACTGATGCCTACGCCCGAGAGCCCGGGCATGCCGAATACACCGGTCAGATTGTCATAACGGCCGCCTCCTGTGATGCTTCCGATTTCCACATCCAGAGCCTTTACCTCTATGATAGTGCCTGTATAGTAATTCAGGCCGCGGGCCAACGAAAAATCGAGGTCGAGCGTTGCTGTATGACCGAGTGCGTCGAAGGACTCTGTGACGAATTTCAACTCGTTGATGCCGAGCATACCGGTCTCGGAGGCGGCCAGCACTTCCTCCATTTTTGCCATCTTGGCCGAATTGTCGCCGTCCAGAGTGAGGATAGGCCGCAGTTTCTCTATCTGCGAGTCGCTCAGTCCCTTTTCCTTCAATTCGGCGTTGACGGCCTCAAGACCGATTTTGTCTATTTTATCTATGGCCACGGTTATGTCCACGAGCCGGTCAGGGCAGCCAAGTACTTCAGCTATTCCGCTCAGCACTTTGCGATTGTTTATCTTGATGGCCACCCGGATATTAAGGCGGGAGAAAACCGTATCAATAAGTTGCAGCAGGTCTGTTTCGTTGAAAAGCGAGTCGGAGCCTACGATATCGGCATCACATTGGTAAAACTCACGATAACGACCTTTCTGCGGCCGGTCAGCACGCCATACGGGCTGAATCTGGAAGCGCTTGAAAGGCATCTGCAGATCGGAGCGATGCTGTACCACGTAGCGTGCGAACGGCACCGTAAGGTCGTAGCGCAAGCCTTTCTCACATAGTGCATTGTTTAACCGAGGGATGTTGCGCTCCAGTAGAGATTCATCGCTTACTCCTTTAAGAAAATCGCCGGAGTTGAGTATCTTGAACAGCAATTTGTCGCCTTCGTCGCCATATTTACCCATAAGGGTACTCAGGTTCTCCATAGCCGGAGTCTCGATACGATGGAAGCCGAACAGGCGGAATTGCTCTGTTATTGTCTCGAAAATGTAATCGCGGCGCGCCATCTCTATCGGCGAAAAGTCGCGTGTGCCCTTGGGAATGGAAGGTTTCTGAGCCATAGATATATATGCTGAGTTTAATGTGTACTTTTATGCAAAAGTAATAAAAATAATCGAGATGCGCAAGGGGGCGTGTCAGTAGCGCAGGCCGTCGATGATGAGACTGACATTGATTTCAGGAACTCCGGCTTTGATAAGTTGTGGCGCGTCTTCCTCCATCAGAGTGAAGAAGCGGGCCGAATCGGAGCCCAACATTCGCATGGCATGCCGGTATTCGACGGCGGCGTTCTCCACATCTTCTCCGGCAAGCAGCGCATGTCCGGTATTGATGTAGTCCGTAGGAGTGCGTTGGTCGCCGAGCGAGCGGTAGCGGGACACGCTTTTGGCGTAGTTGCCGTTGAGAAACTCACACCAGGCAATGGCTCTGATGATTTTGGGATTACCTTCCTGCATGTAGTCCCATTTGTAATACAACTTCAGTGCATCGGCTATCTGCCCGTTCTCCACATATATGCGGGCCAGGGCCAGCTCAATGCCTTTGTTATCCGGGCGGTGTTCGGCGGCACGGGCATAGCAGGCAGCGGCTTCTTCAAAATGCCCGGTCAGTCTGAGACATGCGCCGATATGCCTCATCAGCCACACGCTTGAGGCATTGAGCAACTCTGCTTTCCGGTAGGCGGCTATGGCTCGGGTGTATTCGCCTTTCATCTGCAGGCAGTAACCGAGTTTCTGAAGTATATCCTCCTGCAAGGCGTCTGTGTCGGCCAAAAGGCTGAAAAGCGCGCCAGCCTTGTCCCAATAGCCGTATTTGAAGTAGAACTCCGCCATGGAGCGCAGCAGCTCATGGTCATCTTTCAATATTGAGAACGGCGCGACGTCTGGGAGATCGAATGTGGTTCCGAACAGATCTGCGATTTCGTCTTTGACGGGAGAAAGCCTGAAAAACCGGAACAAATCTTTCAGATACAGATTGATTTCCGCCTCTGCCGGCAGCTTCATATTCTCGCCAAGACTCGTCTTGCGCTCCTCCTCCAAAGCGCCGAGTTGCGATGAAAGCTGGGAGGTCATCATGTCAAATTGGGCGCGAGGCATACGCATCAGAGCCTGAGCCATGGAATATTTGTCTGAAGCGCAGAAATGCGGACCGCAGATAAGCAGGTTTATCAGTTCCGACGGCATCGAATCCTTGAGTTCTGCAGCGACTGTATGCCGAAGAGTGAAGGGCAGGAACCAGTTGGATATTTTTCTGAAGAATGGAAACATCTTCATTTGTGAGAACGCGGACATGAAGACATCTCCGCCATCCATCTGGAGTTCGGTGAAATTTTTCAATTTGTCGGTAATACCGGATTTGTCAAGCAGCTTCTGCCACGCCGGGTTTTCCTCCATGTCGTGGATGTCAGAAGCGTCGCCCATAGCTCTGATATGCTTTTCTATATCCGGCTTGAGCCGCATTATTTCGGGAAGCAGTTCTTCTTTCATCTGCTTGTTGATGCGGTCTGTATCAATGGTACGCAGCATACTTTGCACAAACGAGCGCATCAGTCTTCCGAAATCATCTGTTTCGCTCAGAGCCGCTATGGCAGCGGAAATTTCTTTGTCAGAGGCTACATGTCCGCGATATTTCCAGATCAGCAGCAGGGCGGCTGTCAGGCATCGGGCCGCAATGCGCGTCTCGTCGGACTGCATGGCGAGTGTCACAAGAAGCAGTAGCTTTGTGCGGTCGTAACACTCCAACGCACCGAGCAGTAGCGCGCTGATGAGTAAAGCGCGTATCACTCTGTTCATATCTCCCGTATCCTCGTCAAGCATGAAAGAACGGAGGGCTTCCTCTTCTTCTTTGGAAAGCAGGGGAGTAGTCCACAGTTTGTTGAACAGGTTGTCGGCGGCGGCCTCAAGTTCGCGGTGCATAGCCATATCATACCCGCTGACCTCATCATGAAGGTCTACGTTCATGGACATGCTGCGGACAGAAGCCAGCTGACTGACCAGCGATGCGGATTTATCCATTTCGCTGTTGCGCATATAGGAGAAATAGAGATTGGATGAACCGGGCTTCAATGCCTGGATAAGAAGGATGTCGTTAAGACGGAAGGCAGTCTCACGAAGCCGGACATACATATCGTTCCGGGAAGGGTCGACGCTGCCGGGGACTGAACGCAGAAAGTATGCCACCATATATTTATATGTGTCTATGGCGGACTGCAGTTCTGCAAGGGAGTCTCCCTTCAGCCCTGATGCGTTTAATTCGTCAAACGCTTCTTTAAGATGCCCTTTGGATATTAAATCCGATATATAGTTGTGACGAAATCGTATTTCCTTTTCTGTCATAATTAATCTATGTTTTAATGAGGTATTTAGCCACCGCTATTTTTACAACAAAAATCAAGCCAAAAACTGGTGCCAGCCGGTATCAGGATCGAGGGGAGTGCTATTTTCCATTATCTTGGAGAACAGTGTTTCGGTAACGTTGTATAGTTTAGGCTTTCTGACGCGTGGCAGCCCATATAGCGAGGAGCCGCGATAAGCGTACCATTGTATGTTTTTCAGCCGGTGGTCTGTACGCAAGGCATGGTGTATATTCCTGACCCGTGTGCTGGCGCAGAATGTCAATCCAATGCCATGATTCTCTATTTCCGCTGTTACTAAAAACGCTGTGCAGCATTTCTTGTCTGAACCCCTCTGTGGATTCATTGTTTTGTCCCGCCTGATGGAAATTGTAATATGCCGCTTGTAAGATTCATTGATACTTTTCATCATCTTTCGGAATATCTGCCCATGGGGCGATGTATCCTCAATTCCATGACTCAATATGTAATAATGAATCATTTCATGCAGAATTATGTCTTCAAGCTGGCTTTTAGGAAGATCTAAAGCATCGCTCGCGTGAAACTGAAATTTACAGTATTTTGCACCCCGCATGGTCTGAATCCGGAGCGAGCGTATGTAGGCTGCACGCGATACGCCATGGTTTATATGGAAAGGAATAGGGGAGAGCTTGCCATTGAAAATCTGATGATTGAAGTAATGGAATCTTTCTTCCAGAAAATCAGTGTCAAAACGCATTGGACGGAATTGTTAGCATTTACTTAACGGAAAAAGAAGCGATATAATATATTATGGGGAGTAATACCGCCTCGGCTTTTATATTCACGCCGTAATTCATCAAGCGAGTCCGTGGAAGATATTTTATCTTTACCCCGCTTCATGTATTCCGAAAAGCAATGAATGGCAAGCAGAATCCCCAGAACTCCGCATATTACCAAAGTCACGACCATCAGTTGTCCTATGTCGGCCATAATGCCTGCAATTACCATACATTTATAACGTCTGCAGATATGATTTTGTTGATATTGCGTATGTTTCTAAAAACATACACCGACTGTTAAACATTTTAATACGCCTCCTTGTTAGAAAGATATATTTAACAAATGAAGCTATGAAAAGACATGTAATCTTATTGTGTGCGTTATTGGTATGCATGGCATCTTTCGCACAGAAGCTCTCTAAAAATGAATTGAAGCAGCTCCAGGCTTTCCTCAACCAGCCTGCTATGACTGAGTCCACCAATGCGGCGGCTTTGCATATATCCGATATATCCAATCCCTCGGGGTGGGAAGGCGTCACTATTGAGAACGGTCATGTCACTGCGATTGACTGGAGCGGTAAGAAACTGGCCGGTTCTCTCAATCTTACCGGATTTGCCGCTCTTGAGAAAGCTAATCTTTCCAACAATCGTCTCACTGCGGTCGCTGTAGACAACAATCCCGCGCTCACTTACCTTAATATCGGGCGTAACAGAATCAAGAATCTGAATCTGGCCGGCTGCCCGCAGCTGCAGGATTTGCGTGTATACCGCAACATGCTTACGGATATCGACATTTCCGGCACACCGTTACTCACTCGCCTTAATGTGTCAAGCAATGCGCTGGCGGAGCTGAATGTGGACAATTCTGCCAATCTCACTTATCTTAACTGCCGCAATAATCATCTTGAGGTAATCTCTGTCAATGGATGCCTGAAGCTAAAGACGCTTCTTGCCTCGTACAATAGTCTCAACAGTGTGGATCTGGTGGGAGGACTTCCAGCGCTTCAGGATCTGGATCTTGACAACAATAATCTGCAAAAACTGTACATAGACAATCTTCCGAACCTATTTACACTCCTTGTCTCTGACAACCACATGACGGCTTTGTCCGTACAGAATTGCCGGAATCTGAGTGACCTCGATGCTTCATACAATGATTTGTCTACTATCTCTGTGGCCGATTGCCCGAACCTCGCTTTCGTAAATCTTGCCTGGAATGATTTGACCTACGTGGATCTGAGTGACCAGAATTTCCTGCAGCGTCTGAATCTGGCCAATAATCAGCTGATGACTGTAGATGTCACATTTGACCAGATGTTGCGCTATCTGAATCTTGCCGGCAACTATAACTTTACCAACCTTGAGGCAGAAGGATGCACATCCCTGACTATGGTGAGGGGAGCGGGCGAACTGGATATTTAAGCGAACTTCATCAATTATAAATTAGTGAGCGCGTCGGAACGAATCGGTTCTGGCGCGCTATCTGATTATTGTCCGTAAACAGTCCATTTTAGCACAGGAACTATATTATTGGATATAAGCTCCGATTGGATATCCGGAGATGTCATAAGCAATAGAGATATTGGTTTATTCCCCTGGAAATAAGGCGGTTGGATGTATTCGATATCTTTATGCAAGACGCATCCAAGCCTGCGGTATAGGTTGATGCGCCGCGCAGCGAGCTCAGTGTCAGGCGGTTCTACCTCAAGAATTACGCTACCTGGAGATAAATTGAAAAATTCTCTTATTACGTAAGAGCCGGCACCCAGATTTCTCACATCCGGATTGACAGCGAGGTGTTCGATATAATTGATTGACGCATCACTGCAGTCTGCATTTTTATAATGAAGTGTCCAGTAATTGAGAAAGCCGATAAAGCGAGAACCGTAGTACAGCAACAGTATGTTGAAGTCCTTGTGATTGCCGGCCCAGCGCTCGGCGTCGGCGTTGACAGTCCAGTCGCGGCGTTCTTCCTGAGGAAATGCCTCGGTGTACAATCTTATGAAATCGTCCGGCAATCGTTCGCCCCGCAGGTATGTATGTACCGATAATTCTTTGTGAATCATATTATATTTTTTTCAAAAACACCTGCAAAGATAACCGAATTATTACATCCGGACAAATCCATAAGCTTTAATAACGTCTGTCTCGATAGTTTATCCGCCCCGGTATTCGATATAATCACTGTTATGTTAAATAGACAGCTGCGCGGCTGCTCTTTTCGGATTTATTGCGGCTTCTCTCTCCTGTTCGGGAATATTTTGGTAATTTTGCTGCTGAAAACCGGTTCGCCGAGAGCTGCTTGATGATAGAATAATTTTAATAGATATATGGATAAAACGATTCAAGTCGAAGATATTTTGTATAGTGCGGCACCGCGCTATGTGATGGTTTATATGGAGGCTGATGTCTCAAATGCTTCTACTCCGTGTAATCTTAAGGATGAGCTGGCGCGCATTGAGCGGGAAATCTGTGAAAAAACACAGCTTGCGGATATAAATAAGATTCCGCCTATTTTCGCTACGCGGCAGGTCTATAAGAAGTTTAAAAAGGATCCGAACCGCTACCGGCCTTCACAGGAACAGCTTATGCGCCGCATCGTACGCGGACTTGGACTTTATTATATTGATGCGCTTGTCGATACAGGAAACATGATTTCGTTGCGTAGCGGGTGTTCTATCGGTGTATTTGACCGTGACAAGATTCAAGGAGAGGTGCTTACGGTGGGTGTCGGGCGTGCTGGAGAGCCGTATGAAGGCATCGGGCGCGGTCCTCTGAATATTGAGGGGATTCCGGTAGTACGCGATGCAGCCGGAGGCATAGGTACGCCTACGAGTGACAATGAGAGAACTAAAGTCGGCGCCTCAACATCCAGGATAAGTGTTTGTTTCCATGCGTTTGACGAGGATACGGTGGATATAGACAATCTGGTCTCGATGCTGTGCGACGGGTTTACAAGGTACTGCGACGCCGTTCATATTGAGACAGCCATCATAAAGTGTAACATATAAAAAAGTGCATGAAAAAAGCTCCTTGAAATTATAGAATTTCAGGGAGCTTAAAGTAGCGGGATCGAGAATTGAACTCGAGACCTCCGGGTTATGAATCCGACGCTCTAACCAACTGAGCTATCCCGCCTCGTCCGGATTGTAGAATGAATCTCTTTCCGTTTTGCGAGTGCAAAGTTACGACATTTTTTTAATCTGGCAAAATTTTTTCAGGATTTTTTACCGGATACAAAAAATATCTCCTTTAAAATGTTGATATTCCGGATGTTAGATTTATGATTTATTCGACATTCACAAGGCTTGTTTTGTAAGCAGCACTCCCCTGCCCGGACCGCACCGGACGCATGGCATGCCGCACAGTATTGTATAGTTTTCGGAGAATTATTATTTTTGCATATTATTTTGTGCCATCTTTTATTGCGATGAATACAAAGTTATATCGAAAAATATGCGCTTATTTGCGTGACAAAATAGCCGGGACCAAATGGGAAGGTCATCTGTTTACAGTGGGTGGATGCTGCCGCGATATGGTTCTGGGCGGAGACATCACAGATGTAGACCTTGCTATAGATCTGCCGGGCGGTGGCATAGAGTTTGCCGACTGGCTGCGTTCCAAACGTCTGACTATAGGCTCTCCCGTAAAATTTGAAAAATACGGGACTGCCATGACAAGACTAAAGGCGTTTCCGCATGATGACATAGAGATGGTGCAGACCCGTGCTGAAAAGTACACCGATCGTAATTCCCGGAATCCCGAGACGGCATTCGGCTCGCTCAAAGACGACTGTTTTCGTCGCGACCTTACCATCAACTCGCTTTATTACGATATCTCCAACGGTAAAATCATTGATCTTACCGGTCGCGGTCTCAGTGACATCAGGAACCGGATAATATGTACACCGAGCGATCCGGACAGCACTTATGATGATGACCCCATACGCATACTCCGCACTATCCGGTTTGCCACCCGTCTGGGTTGGGAATTGCCGGCAGATATTTTTGATTCAATGAAGCGCAATGTCAGCAGGCTGTCAATCATCAAGCCGGAGCGTATGCGCGGAGAATTTGAGAAGATTCTGGCTTCCCGAAATGTTGACCAGGCCCTGCGCCTGCTGCGCGAATGTGGCGTGCTGCCATATATCATGCCGCAACTTGAGCTGCTGTGTGGCCGTCAATCAGATGGCAGTCCATTGTGGAACAAGACCTTATCTGTCCTCTCCGCGCTTTCCGACAAGAGTATGACACTGCGTATGGCGGCGCTGCTGTATAATATGCTGCAGTTACCGGGCAAATTGCATCAGAGAGGCCGGCATGTCATGATTCAGGCCATGCTCAGTCTGAAATACCACAATCCATTCATCAAGGAGGTGCTTTTGCTTGCCGAGCACGCTCTCGACACTCGGTCATGGGGAGCGCTCGCCGAGAATATGAAGGATGCCGATCTGCGCAAGCTGCAATATGCCTGTGGCAAGCCCGAACGGCTGGATGCCCTGCTTACATTGATTGAGGCCATCAACAAGCACGATATGCCACGTCAGACCGAAGCCATCAGAATCCGGCTGGAAGAACTGCATCGTGCAGGCACAGACATGTACACATACCATCTGCCATTTGCGGAGCGGCGCATAAAGAAGTTGCTGCATATTACTCCCGGGCCGCTTGTAGAAGACACATTGCGCTACATGCTCGACATGGCCTTCATCAATCCGCTGCGCAGCCGTCAGGAGTTCGAGAGGCTTGTGAGTGAATATCATCCTCAGGAGGCGGCCGCTATCCGCATGCCCGAAAGCCAGACGCCTCCAGACCGGAATCAGGCCAGGAACACACGTCGGAAAACGCCGCAGCGCCGTTGGCACCGCAGCCGGAAAGGCCGCAAAAGCCCTGGCGCCAAAGATACTAAAGAGAAAAATAATGTATGAAGAGCTTGGTCAGCTCTTCCCAACCTCCATCGGTTCTGTAAGTTTGCGTTTACAGGCCGCCATAATCGGCTACAATGATATTCGTATAAATCTTATATTTATCTTCATAACCATACTTTAGCACGTAAAAAAATTGGGGCTGGCGCTTGTATTATTGATTTTTTTAGCTAATTTTGTATATTGTTTGAAAATTGTGTAACCCTTAAATATTACGATTATGGCCATGATAAGTCCTCTTGCGTATGTCCACCCTGACGCCCGTCTTGCAGAAGACGTAAAAGTGGATGCTTTTGTCTTCATTGACAAGGATGTGGAAATAGGCTCTGGCTGCCACATAATGTCTCACGCCAGTATCATAGGCGGCACTACACTGGGTAAGAATGTGATGATATATGACGGATGCGTGATTGGCGCCGATCCGCAGGATTTCCGCTGGAAAGGAGAGAAAGGCCGCTGTACGATAGCTGACAACACCAAAATATATCAGCATGTCATTATCAATCGCTCCATCCATGAGGGGGGAGAGACATCGGTCGGCAGCAACTCTTTTGTCATGGCACAGAGCCATATCGGCCACGATTCCCATATAGGCGACTATTGTGTGCTGGGCAATGGCGTGAAGGTTGCCGGCGACTGCCGTATCTCCAACTATGCGATACTGTCGTCAGGCGTCATCGTGCATGAGAAATGTCATGTGGGTGAGTGGGTGTTGATAAAGGGGGGCTGTCGTGTGAACAGTAATGTGCCTCCTTATGCCATAATGGCCCACAACCCCATTTCCTATTACGGTGTCAATGCCTTCATTTTGCGCAAGGGGCATTTCAGCGAAGACCGTATAGATGACATAGCCAAGTGTTATCGTCATATTTACCAGTGCGGTACGTCGCTGTTTAATGCGATGAGGCGTATTCAGGAAGATGTAAGCCCTACGAAAGAGCGTGACGCTATCCTGACATTCATCAGGGATCACAGTATGAATATCGCAGCTGCGCCTCAGAATTATAATGAAGATTATTGACAGATGAAGAATATCGCGTTGCGCTCTGTTTCCGGACTGCTTTATGTCGCGCTGATAGTCGGCACGCTGCTGTACACCGATGCGGCGTTCATGTTTTTGTGCATGGCTTTCGGCATATTCGGAGTGATAGAGCTGAGTGCCGTGACATCAGACAGAGGAGGCCAGCCCTCCCCTGTCTGCGCTTTGGATATATACGGCATAATGTGTCTGTTGTCGTTCATGCTTTTGCTTGACAATGCGGCGACCATACCGCCCGTCGCTTCGGGTATTGTGGTGGGCGTATGCTATCTGATATATATGCTGGCGCGTATGTGTGCCGCGCTGTATATGAAAGAGGGAAACGCCACACGGGAACTGGCTTACTCGATGTTCGGACAAATGTACATAGGCATCGGTCTGTTGACAGCCCAATATCTGTGTATGATTTCGACGGGTCTGGTATTGCTCACATTTATACTGATATGGCTTAATGACACAGGAGCCTTCCTGGTAGGCAGCGCTATAGGAAAGCATAGATTGTTTGAGCGTCTGTCGCCCAAGAAATCGTGGGAGGGCTTCTTCGGAGGTCTGGCTGTCAGCACTCTGACGGGAATAATACTTGCCTACACGGGGCTGAGCGGCGCCATGTGCGGACCTCTGCACCTCGGCACATTCGGGCTGGGAGTGGTCGTGCCCGTCACGGTCTGCGTTTTCTCCACGCTCGGAGATCTGCTTGAATCCATGATTAAACGCAGCGTGGGTGTCAAGGATTCCGGCAAACTGATTCCCGGCCACGGCGGTATTCTTGATAGAATCGACTCAATGCTTTTCGCCATGCCTGCCGTGACTCTGGCGCTTATGCTGTTCAGTATGATAAGCACTTCTATATGATAGACAAAATTACCGAATATTTCCCGGAGCTTACCGCTGAGCAGAAAGAGCAGTTTGAGGCGATGACGACCCTGTATCCGGAGTGGAACAGTAAAATCAATGTCATTTCGCGCAAAGATATCGACAATCTGGAGGTGCGGCATCTGCTTCATTCGCTCGCTATCGGTCGCTTCGTGCGCTTTACTCCCGGCACACGTGTACTTGACTTCGGCTGTGGGGGCGGACTGCCTGGTCTTCCGCTGGCGGTATTGTTTCCGGAAGCGCATTTTCATCTGATAGACCGTATCGGCAAAAAAATACGGGTAGCTACCGAGATAGCCGGTGCGCTCGGACTGGTAAATGTCAGCTTCCAGCATGGCGACATCGCCGAATGTAAAGAAAAAGTGGATTTTGTGGTCAGCCGGGCCGTAATGCCCCTGCCCGACTTGATTAAGCTGAGTCGTAAGAATATCTCCGCAGAGGAGCGCAATGGTATTCCCAACGGAGTCATAACCCTGAAAGGGGGCGAACTTGAGCAGGAACTCGGACGTTATAAGAAGATGACGGAGATTATCCCCCTGTCAGGCTTTTTTCCTGATGAGGAATTCTTCGCTACCAAATGTATAACCTATACTCCGGTAAAATGAAAGTAGCCGTATTTACATTTAATGATTTTGGGGAGAATACGTATGTAGTCTACGATTCCGCTACCTCGCAATGTGCGATAATCGACCCAGGTATGGTAGACAATACTGATGTCGCGCATATAGTGCGGTTCATTGACTCCAAGGGACTTCAGCCTGTCCATCTGATAAATACCCATCAGCACGTGGACCACGTGATGGGCAACGGCTTCATCCGCCAGCTCTATGGCTTGTCTCCCGAAGGCAGCCGCAAGGATGAATTTCTCGGCCAGCGTGTAAGAGAGCAGGCCGCGGCGTTCGGTATGCGGCATGCGCCTGAGATAGTGGAAATAAGCACTTATCTTGAGGATGGCGATGAAGTCAGAGTCGGCAATGGCAGGCTTCAGGTTTTGGCAGTCCCGGGTCACAGTCCCGGGTCAATAGCTCTGTATGATCAGGAAGGCGGCTATCTCATCACAGGCGACGCACTGTTTCAGGGGAGCATAGGACGCACCGACCTGCCTGGCGGAGACTTCGACACGCTGGTCTATGCCATCCGCAGCAAACTCCTGACACTTCCGGACGATACTGTGGTACTCCCAGGCCACGGCCCATCATCTACAATAGGCAGTGAAAAGCATCATAATCCCTATTTCCGATAATCGTCAGTCAGTACCGATGGTTTGTCGGGCATTATCAGTCGCATTTCGCAAGCCTCACAGTCGAAACTGAGGCGGAAGACTGCGCCTCCGCTGTTGCGTAGTGTAAGCGGTTCAGCCGGCCGGTGTCCCTCTCTGCGGCATAATCCGAGCTCGCGCAGCACGCAGTGACGCGTCTGCATCACGACTGTGTCTGCCGCTTTTTCACGTATGCCTGCCGCAGTTTTCTCCAGAGCCTGCCCGGTCTCTATTACTCCGTGGGATTTGTAAAATTCTTCGGCCACGCGGTTACTGACATTATCCGAGCTTTCAAGATATTGCATCGGATAGGGATAGTCTCTGTTCTCTTCACGGCGCAGCGGTCGCGGACAAGTTGTCTGCGCATTGCAGTCAAGCGCCTCAATCAGTTTGCGCCGCAAGGCAGTAAGCTCGGACCGGGGGATAAACATGTCTTCCGGGATATGTTGCTTAAAGTCGCCGAGCCGATAGATGGTTCCGCCTAATTTCTCAAAGACCGGACGGCAGTCCATCGGTTTGCGTGCTTTGTCAACAGTACCGTTAAAAGGCACTGTCACGCGGCATCCGCGCTCGTCAGTAGCAGTCACGCGGTTGTGATAAAGCTCAATATCCACTCGAACTGTGCGTTGCGCGCTTTCCGGCGACAGCATCTCTTTCTCGTGATGATAGTCATACGTACGGTAAAGCTGCGTGCCGGAGGGTATACGTATGTTTTTGGCTGCTATCGGTCTGCCCTGCTCCACTTTGTTGACGCGCACCCCGATGTATTCTCCTTTGGAAAAGAAGGAAAGCCCGTCGCCCGCATGCAGCTCTGTGTCAGCGCATACCGGTTCGCCAAGCGATTTGGGTGTGTCGGGAGACGTTATGGAGCGAGGACGGCGTTCCGACAGGAAATATGTAGTAAACCCGCGATTGAAACTTTTGTATGGATTCGGGTCGAATCTCAGGTCGACTGAACCGCATGACGCTCGCTCGTACTTGTCGGGAGCCGAAGCAATGACAGCATCCAGTTGTCGGCGATACCATGCGGTCACATTTTTCACATACGCCTCGTTTTTCAGCCTGCCTTCGATTTTGAATGATGACGCGCCTGCCTCCGCCAGCTCCCCGAGCAGCGATGTGGCGTTGAAGTCACGTAGCGAGAGCAAGTGTTTGTCTTTGACTATCACTTTACCGTTCCGGTCAGTCAGAGTGTAAGGCAGACGGCAGAGTTGCGCGCAGTTACCCCGGTTGGCGCTTCGTCCGCAGACGGCGTATGACGCCTGGCATCGTCCGGAATAGCATACACATAAAGCTCCATGTATGAAACATTCAAGAGGAGTACGCACGGCCCGGTGTATATCTTTAATTTGCTCCAGCGTCAGCTCACGCGCAAGTACAATCTGAGAAAAGCCTGCTTCTTCCAGAAATCTGGCTTTCTCAGGCGTGCGAGTGTCACACTGGGTGCTGGCATGAAGCTCAATGGGAGGTATGTCAAGCCGCAGAATACCCATATCCTGCACTATAAGCGCGTCGACTCCGGCATGATACAGCTCAGTTATCAGCTTTTCTACCTGTTTCAGCTCACTGTCGTAGATTATGGTATTGACTGTAGCATATACCTTTGAGCGAAAGCGGTGTGCATAGTCCGTAAGCATACGGATGTCGTCGGTCGTATTCGCCGCCGAGGCCCTGGCGCCGAACATAGCCGGCCCGATATATACAGCATCGGCTCCATGGGTAATCGCCGCGATACCCGTGCGGGCATCGCGTGCGGGCGCCAGGAGTTCAAGCCGGCGTTTACCTTGCTTCGACATTTCCCTCGTAGTAATTGATGAATGCATGGCTTACCAGACGTGTGCCACCGGGTGTGGGATAGTCTCCGCTGAAGTACCAGTCTCCCGGATGTCCGGGAATGGCCCGGTGCATGTCGGCAAGCTTCTGGTATACGATTCTTACCTCTGCCTGAGTACCGTCCGGTGTGAGCATCTCGGCGATTTTGGCGGAAATCTCCTCATCGCTGAAAGGCGCGTAAATCTCTTTGACATAGTTCACGCACTCCTCTTTAGGCAGCCCCTCCTGAGCCTTGCACCGGGCATAGACCGAGTCGATGATGTCCTGTCTGCCACGCTCGCGGAGCAACTCTATGGCTGCGCGGAAAGCTATGAACTCTCCCATGCGGCTCATATCGATGCCATAACAGTCCGGATACCGCACTTGAGGAGCGCTGCTCACAATCACTATTCTGCGTGGATGCAGTCGGTCGAGTATGCGTATTATACTCTGCCGGAGTGTTGTGCCACGCACTATAGAGTCGTCGATGACCACGAGGGAGTCTGTATAAGGGCGGACTATGCCGTAAGTCACATCGTAGACATGCGAGGCAAGGTCATCGCGGCTCGCTCCTTCGGCTATGAAAGTGCGCAACTTTATGTCCTTGATTGTCACTTTCTCCTGCCGTATGCGTTTGCGTAAAATCTCCTCGGCGCGGCGACGCCCGTCGCTATCCTGAGTCAAAGCCGCCAGCAGATCTACCTTTTTCTGTATGAGGTGTTCCTCAAGGCCCTGTATCATGCCGTAGAAGGCTACCTCAGCGGTATTGGGTATGAAAGAAAAGACGGTGTTGTCGGTATCATAATCCACCGCTTCAAGTACTTGTGGCACGAGCTGGCATCCCAGCTCCTTGCGCTCTTTATATATGTCGGCATCGGAACCGCGCGAGAAATATATGCGTTCAAACGAGCATCGGCTATTGTCTCCTTCAGGCAATATGCGCTCAAGGCGCCATGTGGAATCGCGGTCGACTATGAGGGCTTCGCCGGGAGCAAGCTCCTTCACGTCGTTTTCAGTCAGGTCAAAGACCGTCTGGATTACCGGGCGTTCGGAAGCTATGACTACGACTTCATCATCGGCATACCAGAAAGCGGGACGTATGCCTTTGGGGTCACGCATAGACCACAGGTCTCCGTTGCCGACTATACCGCAGATTACGTAGCCGCCGTCCCACGTCGGGGCACAACGCCTCAGCATGTTGGCCACATTAAGGTCGCGGGCTATGGATGCTGCCAGCGTGAGCCCTTTCTCTCCTGAATCACGATGCAGTTCATACAGTCGCTCGTTCTCGCGGTCAAGGGCATGTCCGAGCTGTTCGAGCAGCAGAAATGTATCGGCATACAGTCGTGGATGCTGTCCGGTAGCTGTGATACCTGCGAATATCTCATCGACATTGGTCATATTGAAATTGCCGCACAGCAGCATGTTGCGCGCGCTCCAGTTATTGCGTCGCAAAAACGGATGCACGTAGCTGAGACCGGAGCGGCCGGTGGTACTGTAGCGCAAGTGTCCCATGTATGCCTCGCCAATGAAAGGCACAGCGGCGGCGTTCTCTCTGCGTGCGCGCTCCATAGCCGTATGGGCATTGTCGAAGATTGTGCGGATGGCGTCGCTTCCTTCCGCACGCTCTCGGAAGATATATTCGTTGCCTGGCGGCACATCGAGTTTCACACAGCCTATGCCGGCGCCTTCCTGACCTCGGTTATGCTGTTTCTCCATCAGAAGATACAGCTTATTGAGGCCGTATGATTCCGTACCATATTTTTTGCGATAATACTCCAGCGGCTTCAGCAGCCTGATCATCGCCACACCACACTCGTGCTTAATGAGTTCCATCATTTATTCTTAAATATCCTGTCGAGCTGACGTTTGTCTTCGCGTTCCTTTATGCTCTGGCGTTTGTCGTATGATTTTTTGCCGCGTGCCACCCCTATCACAAGTTTTGCATATCCCCGTTCCGAGATAAACATGCGTAGAGGCACAATGGTAAATCCTGTTTCGGCCCCCTGTTTGGAGAGCTTGTTGATTTCCTTACGTGAGAGGAGCAGTTTCCGGTCGCGCCGCGCGGAGTGATTGTTGTATGAACCGTAGAAATATTCGGCTATATACATGTTCTTTACCCATACCTCGCCATTCTCGATAAGGCAGTAAGTATCGGCCAGACTCGCCTTACCTGCACGTATGGATTTGATTTCGGTGCCGGTCAGGACTATGCCTGCCGTATATGTCTCCGTTATTTCATAATCAAATGAAGCACGGCGATTTTTAATATTTACTTGTGATTGTTTCATAGTTTCAGCCTACAGAGGGCATTAAAGATTTTAAAAGCGCATATATGCCTGTCGGTATGCCGAGAATAAGGACTATAAGCACAGCTATAGTCGGCATTTGCTCATTGTCGGGCAATCGAAGGAATCTGGTGCCTTTGGCTATGATGTATGCCACATAAATCGGTATCACAATCAGCAGTGCGCCGAGGTTCGGGAAAAGCGAATAGAGCGTGGCGGCCAAAGACAGTGCCGAAAGAGCCGTCATAATAAAATTGCATCCGAAACGCGTGCGTATCTTTTCGCGTGCTGTATGCTGCATGAAGCTCCGCGCTACCACGCCTATGGCGAAATAACCGGCAAACATAGCTACGAATTCAGCGACAGCTTGCTGCAGCAGAGTGCTTATGGAGATTTCGGGCTGATAGAATTTACTTGCAAAGCAGGAGACCGCCATCAGCGCCAGCAGGGGATAGAACAGCGTGCGGGCGAAGTAATCGTTGGGATAATGCTCGTTTTTCAGCCGTTTCCATCCTTCTACCGGAGCTATCAGAAGATATAAAAATCTCAAAACGGGAGCGACGGATTTCTTTGCTTTGTCTTGTGCGGGAGTCGTAACGACCTTTTCGCCTTCCTTTCCTTTATTGTTGTGTGTATTGTTCAATTTGCGTCGGGATTTGAGGGTACAAAGTTACAACAAAAAAATGAAATATGGAAAGGCGTGAGGAATCAGAATCAGATTATAATTCTGAAGTCTTCGTGAAGTCTACTTGTAGAAAACGAGTGGCCTGGCGGGAGAAGATACGTCGAGAATACCTTCTTGCGCGGAATACACACACTGACCGTTGACCCATGTGCGGAGTACCCGTGTGCGCAGCGTGCGTCCCTCCAGCGGACTCCATCCGCATTTGCTTATGACTGATTTCGCATTTACATGCGTTTCGGCCATAGGATCGATTTCTACTATATCAGCATGATAGCCTGGCCGGATGTATCCTCTTTTTTCCACGTGGTAAAGGTCTGCCTGCCTGTGACACATAGCCTCCACTACCCTTTCCGGAGTAAATACACCTCGGGATGCGAGATCCAGCATAGCGGTAAGGGAAAACTGAATCATAGGCATGCCCGAAGGCGCCGTGAGCGCGTCGCCCTGTTTTTCGTCAAGGGCGTGAGGCGCATGGTCGGTGCTTATGGTAGAGATAGTGCCGTCGGCTACTGCTTTTCGCAACGCGTCCCGATGTATGCGGCTTTTGACAGACGGATTGCACTTGATACGCGTGCCAAGCGACGCGTAGTCTTCATCGCAGAAAAGCAGATGGGCCACACAAGCCTCGCCGGAAATATTGTCAGGCGTTTCCCGAAGCAGCGCAACCTCCTCTGCGGTGGTAATATGCAGAATGTGCAGGCGCGAATTGTGGCGCAGAGCATAGTCCACAGCGCGGCGCGACGAGGAATAGCAGGCTAAGGCCGGGCGGATTTCGGGATGCCACTCTATGGGAACGGCGCCTTGCGGATACAGTTCGCGTATTTTCGCCACGTTGGAGCGTATTATGCCTTCGTCTTCGCAATGAACGGCTATCAGCTCGGGCAAAGAGAATATTTCGTCAAGAGCATCGTTGCCGTCCACGAGCATTCCGCCCGTTGATGAACCCATGAATACTTTTATGCCGGGCACGGCCGAGTAGTCTGCCGCTTTCAGTGCATCGGCATTATTGTTGGTAGCGCCTATGTAGAAGCTGTAGTTTGCCAGAGAGTGCGCGGCTGCAGTTTCCGCTTTCTGGCGGAGGGCTTCAATAGAAACAGTAGCGGGATTGGTATTCGGCATTTCCATATACGAGGTAACGCCTCCGGCTACGGCGGCGCGGCTTTCGGAATGGATGTCGGCCTTGTGTGTGAGTCCAGGCTCGCGGAAATGGACATGGGAGTCGATAGCGCCCGGAAGGAGCCAGCGCTCGTGCAGGTCATGCTTTTCGCCAAAGAAGGTTTGCATTGCTTCCGCGGGCACATCGCCCTCCCCTATGTGCGATATGATACCATCGGAATCTATCGACAGATAGCCTTTGAAGCGTCGGGACTCGTTGATGATTATAGCGTTGTATAACAGTACAGGTGTCATGGGGGAACAGAGTGAGGTAATATGAAACCGGAGCCGGCATCTGTATGACGCACAGCCCCGGATTTTATGGATAGGAATCGGTAGATGATTATTTCTTTATACCATCGCGTATCAGGAGCGCGTCGATGGTGGCGGGACGGCCGCGGAACTCCTCGTAAAGCGCTTCGGGATCTACGGTGTTGCCGCTCTGAAGCATCTTAAGGAATTTGGCAGCAGTCTTCTTGTCATAAATATTGCCTGTCTCAAGGAAGGCGGCAAAAGCGTCGGCATCCAGCACCTCAGCCCATTTGTAGCCATAGTATCCGGCTGCATAGCCACCGGAGAAAATATGGCCGAACGAGGGGCTGATCATCGTGCCGGGAAGCACATCGAAGATTTTGACTGGAGCTATCGCCTCGGCCTCGAAGGCGGCTACGTCGGCACTGGCGCGCATAGGCTCGGTAATGCTGTGATAAGCCATGTCGAGATTACCGAAGTTCAGCTGACGCACGCAGGCGTATGCAGCGCCATACTGGCTGGCCTTTATGAATTTGTCAATCAGAGACTGCGGCATCTTCTTGCCTGTCTTATAGTGGCGTGCGAAGGTGTCGAGGAATTTCTTCTGCGTAAGGTAATTTTCATTGAACTGTGAGAACAGTTCCACAAAGTCTCGGTAGACATTTGTGCCACCCTGACTCTGATATTTGGCTTTGCCGGACAATCCATGGATAGCATGACCGAATTCATGCAGGAATGTCTCTACCTCGTAAGGGGTAAGCAGCACAGGATCGGAGCCGGTAGGCTTGGAGAAATTCATCACGATAGAGATGAGAGGCTCTACGCGTTTGCCGTCTTCGCCTACGTATTCGCCCCTGTACTCGGTCATCCAAGCACCGGGAGCTTTGCCGGGACGGTAGTAGAAGTCGGTATAGAGCATACCCAGATAGCTGCCGTCTTTTTCAAAGACATCGTAAGCCTTGACATCGGGATGATAAACAGGTACGTCCTTGTTCTCCTTGAACGTATAGCCATACAGCGAGTTGGCGAGTCCGAAGACGCCCTTGACCGTATTGCCAAGCTCAAAGTAGGGTCGCATATCCTCGTCGTTGAAAGCGTATTTGGCGTTTTTCAGCTTATCGTTCCAATATGAGTAGTCCCATGCCTCAAGGTTGAAGTCCGGGCCTTCCGTCTTGCGTGCGAACTCGGTAATTTCGGCAAGTTCGCCTTTCATCGGTTCCATGTAGGCATTCTGCAGGTCGCCAAGCAGTTTGTCGACATTTGCTGCGTTTTTAGCCATACGGCGGTTCAGAGCATAGTCGGCATAGCTCTTGTAGCCAAACAGATTTGCAATCTCCAGGCGGACATTGGCTATATCCTTAAGAATCTGAGTATTATCATATTCTCCGGCAGAATTGCGCGTATTGTACAGATAATACATCTTCTTGCGCAGTTCGCGGTTGTCGGCATACTTGATAAACGGACTGTACGAAGGGAAGAATACAGTGAACAGATACTGGGTGCCGTCATCGGTCTTGCCTTCAGCAGCCAGAACTTCGGCAGCTTCCTGACGGGCGGCGGCTATGGCGCTTTCGGGCAGCCCTGCCAGCTGATCAGCGGTAAGCCAGAGACGGCGTTCAGGATTCTTCATGTCATTGGAGATATTCTGTCCGAATTTAACAGTCAGATTCGACAGTTCGGCCGACAACTTACGGAATTTTTCACGATTCGCACCTTGAAGATTCGCTCCGTTTTCTACGAAATCCTTATATATTTCCTCTGTCAGTCTGCGGTCTTCGGGGGTAAGGCTTGTATCTTTGTCTAAGTTGTCGTATACGGCTTTTACCCGCTCCCAAAGCTTCTCGTTGAGCATGATATTGGTAGAGTGCTCGGATAGCATGGGAGTGACTTTGCTTACTACTTCCTGCAGAGCCGGGTCTCCGACGGCGCTTTCGAGATTGCTCATGGTCAGCAAAATGGAGCCGAGCAGGTCCCCGCTGTGTTCGTAAGCCACTATAGTGTTTTCAAACGTAGGAACCGAGCGCTGGTTCACTATGGCGTCGATGGCCTGATTCTGCTGCTGCATGGCCGCCTTTATGGCGTCCTCGTAATCAGAAATCTGAATCTTGTCAAAAGGCACGGCTGCGTGAGGCAATGTGTTGGTATCCAGAAACGGATTCACGCGTGCCTGGGCGGATGTCGCTGTCATAAATGCTATTGTGGCCAGACAGCCACCTATTATTCTTTTCATTAAGGGTTGGAATTAGATTGTAAGTACAAAGTTACGGAAAATTTGCGGTATTTGCAAATGTGGAAACTGATTGAAATTACAGGATGCTTCCTGTTCGGGAAACATCCTGCAATCAATGTATTTCAAAGAACTGTGATTATTCCTTTACGCCGGTCAGAGTGACGTGGATACGGTTCTTACCGTCGTACAGTTTCTTCATAAAGGCGTTCAGATCCTCGCGGGTCAGTTTGCTCAATGCGTTGTAATACTCTGAGTAGTCGTCAATACCCTGTGTGGCGAAGGTGCGGAGGGTGTTGAGCCAGTATTTGTTTTTCTTAATACCGAGCTCATACTGAGCCAATGTGGCTTCCTTGCATTTGTTGAAATCCTCTACAGTGGCTCCGTTGGTCATCAGGTCGTTCAGATCCGATATGGCACGCTCCTCGAGCTGCTTCTTGGTGTCGGCGCCCGTATCATACTGATAGAGCAGCGTCCACTCGCCGGTGCGGCTGTTCACGCTTCCGTCAACAGCGGCTCCGTATGTGCCTCCTATCTCCTCACGCAGAGTGCGGATATAGATCATGTCGAGTATCTGCCCCATGATGTCGAGTTTGATGGAATTGTCGACAGTATAGGGTACATTGTTGCCGCTGATGATGACAAATTCCTTGATTTGCGGCGACTCCATGGGGAAGTTGAAGAAGTTGTCGACCTTGCCTTTGGCCTGATAGAGATTTTTGTTCTCATATTTGCCCTTCTTCTTGAGTGAACCGGGCAGGCTGGCAATGTACTGCTCAAGCAGCGGCTTGAGAGTGGCAGCATCGACGTTACCTACGAATATGAAAGTGAAATCGGCGGCGTTGGAGAGATTCTGGCGGGCTATCTCAAGCATCTTCTTGTAGTCGGCGCTCTTGAAGTCTGCTGCCTCAAGGGGCTGGACGAGGATGTTGCCGTCGTACCATGTCTTGTACAGCTCTTTGCTGAATACTTTCTCAGGATTCTTCTCCTGGTTGGCGAGCATGGCGGCATACTGGCTTGCTATCGCGCTGTATGTCTCCTCGTCGGGATTGACGTTGGTAAACTGGAGATAGATTATCTGCATGAGAGACTCCAGGTCTTTGCGTGTGGATACGCCGGAAATACCGTTGGAGTACATGTTGAGGGCATAAGAGGAACCTATGTTCTTGCCGGAGAGAGCCTTTTCAAGCTGGTTGATATTGAAGTTGCCGAGTTTGCTGACCTCGAAGGCGGTAGGCAGAATCTTGATGTTGGAAGCATTTGCACCGTCAAGAGCCAGAGAACCGAAGGGAGCCACTGCTGTGAAGAGAATCTCGTCGCTGGCGAAATCAGTGGTCTTGACTATGACCTTGGCGCCGTTGGAGAGTATCATCTCGGTAGCTCCGAAGGCAGGCAGTTCCTTTGTGGATTTTACAGAACCCTTCTTAGGCATCTTGGAGATGAGGGGCTCGTCGAGTACATCGTCTACGTATGCCTCAAATTGCTTATTGAGATTGTTGGAGATAATCAGAGCCATCTCGTCGCGTGTAGGCAGCACGTTGCCCTCTTTCTTGGGCTGCACTACGGCTACCACCTGATTTTCGTCTTTGAGTATCTGCTTCACGCCTTCGTTCAGCATCTGGACGTTGATCATCGGGAGGAACTGCTTGCACATGTTGTACTCAGCCTCGATACCGGGAGCAGGCTCGTTGTCGATGAATGTACGGATTATTTCCTGGCCGAGAGCGTGGGAATTGGTCTTGTCACGCTCGTTGTACTGCTTCTCAAGATTGGACATAAACGACTCCTTGGCGCGTGCAAGCTCGGAATCGGTAAAACCGGTGCGGCATGCCCTTACGAGTTCACCGAAAGCGGTGTCGAAAGCAGCCTTGCTGTTGTCTTTGGAATAAACGTACAGATTGAGAGCGCCTTTGGTCTTGGAATACCAGTAGTCGCCTATGTTGACCTGAGCCATCATGAACGGGCAGTCGGGCTTCTGCGTCATCTCTCCCAGACGGTTGTTGATCATCGAGCATACCAGATTATTGATCAGGTACTCCTCAAGATAGTAGCCGAGAGTGTTGCGCTGCTCGAACGGAGTCTTTTCCATCTTCAGGGAGTAGACGATATATGCCTGCTGTACTTCGGGGTCCTCGTAAGAGGCGAAGCGGAGTTCCTTGTTGTCGCTGATAGTCGGATAAGTGCGCTCGGCCGCATTTTCGGGCATAGGAATCTCGGCGAAGAGTTTCTCGATTTTCTCTGCCATCTTTTTAGCGTCGAAGTCGCCGACAACTACAATGCCCTGCTGGTCGGGACGATACCACTTGTGGTAATAGTCGCGCAGATCCTGATAGGGGAAGTTCATTACTACCTCCATGGTACCTATAGGAGTCTGGGTGTACTGGTATTCGTCGTAAAGCTGGGGAGCGAGAGCCATCATCGTACGGGTCTGCGCATCGTTGCGCTGGCGCCATTCTTCCTGGATTACGCCTCGCTCGGCGTCAATCTCGGCTTCTTCTAGAAGCAGGCTGCCGCTCCAGTCGTGGAGCATCAGCAGGACAGAGTCCATGAGGGCTTCATTGTTGGTGGGGACATTGTTGATACGGTACACAGTCTCGTCGAAACCGGTGTATGCGTTGATGTCGGCGCCGAAGCGGATGCCGTTGTGCTGGAGATACTCGAGCATGTTCTTGCCCGGGAAATTCTTGGTGCCGTTGAAGGCCATGTGCTCAAGGAAGTGAGCAAGGCCGAGCTGCTGCTTGGTCTCAAGGGTGGATCCTACCTTCTGAGCGATGTAGAAGTTGGCGCGGCCTTTCGGCTCCTGATTGCTCAGAACATAGTAGTTCAGGCCGTTGGCCAGCTTGCCGTGGATAATCTTGGAATTAAGCGGCAACTGCTGGTCCATTTGCGCTTTAATGCCTATGACGCAGCAAAAGAGCATCAAAAGGCTGATAAATCGTTTTACCATAGTGCGGTTATTTTAGTTAAACATAATTTCCATTGGACGGAGACAGGCAGCGAGGCATACAGTGTATGCGCATCTGGATAGATGCAAAGACTATGACAGCCTTTTCCACAACGACAAAGTTAATAAAATTTTCCTTATGTAGAGGGAATTTTTTAACATTTTCGACATCAGGCTATCTGTATTCGACGAAAAGCCGTACGTGTCCGATGAAAATCTGCGAAAAGCCTTCGGAAATCGGGCCGGATCAGTGGGTCAGACCGTGTACCATGGCATAGTGTGTAAGAGCAGAAGCTGTGCGTAATCCTAACTTGGCCGATATATTTTTACGGTGTGTAAGGACGGTATTGACGGATATATACAGCTGTGATGCTATCTCCTTGGAGGTTAGCCCGAGTGCCGTAAGCCGCAGAACATCGGTCTCGCGCGGAGTAAGTGAGGCCGGATGACTCTCATTCCGGCTGGCGTTGCTTATGGCTATGAGGCGCTCGATGGCTATGACCAGGTCTTTATGTGGAGCGGAGGGGGAAATCATGGGGATGCCGCAGCGTGCGTTGCCGTCTGTGATGGCCGACTCGGTCAGCAGCAGGATGCGATCCAGCCGAGGCATGAAGAAGCGGGCATTGTTAGCCAAAGCCCGGGCTGAGACAATATGGCAGTCTGCCTGTTGCCATGCCGGAGGGGTTCCGGGGGATTCTGCGGAGGGCATGCCGCAGTCTGCGGTAACAGTGCTTACATCGCTATTGCCGAATATCTTGTCTACGAGCGCGCACATGCCGAGCGCGGCAAGAGGCGAAAGACCGACTAAAGCAATTTTCATCAGCCTGTAATCAGAAGTGTATGCTCTGTAATAACCATGTCTACAGGGATGTCATGGGGCTCGGCCGGTAATTCGTCGAGCAGCTGGAAATGGTATGCCACACCGATTTTAGTGGCACGTGTAGACTGAAGCAGACGGTCGTAATAGCCTTTGCCTCGCCCCAGACGGTTGCCTTTACGGTCGTAAGCCACGGCAGGTATAATAATCAGCTCCATGGTATCGGGATCCGTCAGGTCATCGCCGGTGGGCTCCTCGATATGGAACGAACCTAATTCCAGCCGGGATTTATCGTAAGGCAGGATATCGAGATTCACACCGTTGACTCGAGGCAGAAAGAATGATTTGCGGCCTGCCCATTTGTTGAGGAACGCGTGTGTTGAAAGTTCGTCGGGGAGGGAATGGTACAGCAGGATTCTCTTGGCCATAAGAAACGCGGCTGTCTTTTCCAGACGGCTGAATACGACTTCGGCGGCGAGCGACTTTTCAGCTTCAGTAAGCATCAGTCGCATGTTCTTGATTTTTCTTCTTATTTCTTTCTTGTCAGTCATGGTTATCTTGAAATAGGTCGTTCGGGGATTTTCCCTTCATTTAAAAACTCGACAGCGGCCTGAATAGTTCGGTCCGTGCGATTGAAAATCTCATAAAAATCGTTGTACCCGAGCAAATCCCGTATGACAAACGATTTGATTTGGTTGGCTATCAGCTCTGCCGATATATTGATATAATACCAGCGTGCCGGCACACCTCTTTCTTCGGCAAATTCAGCAAATTCTTCAATCAGGGGATCATCTTCCGGAATGATTTCAAGTGCGTGCCCGGCTTTTTTTACTCCCTTCATCAAAGGACGGTAGCGATCCGCCATACCGAACGCGAACTGCTGTATAAGACCGCCATTGCTTACGTTAAGATAATATGTGGTCACGCCGACAGTATCTTCAGGCACAAAAACATCAGGCATGATACCGCCGCCTCCATAGACGGTTCTGCCGCCGATGGTTCTGAATTTCTTCGTGCGGTCCAGGCTTACGGAGTCGATGTGGAAAAATTCTCCACGGTTGTACCGGTCAAGTATGTCGCGGTCGTAATCGATGGCCTCCCCTATCTTGTATTCTTTCTGTATGCTGCGCCCGGAAGGGGTATAATAACGCGCGACGGTCAGACGTATGGCCGATGAGTCGGGAAGCATTGTCTGATTCTGTACCAGCCCTTTGCCGAAAGACCGGCGTCCTACCACAATCCCGCGGTCGTTGTCCTGGATGGCTCCTGCTATGATTTCCGATGCAGATGCGGAATATTCATTGATGATTATGGCCAAAGGAATATTCTGATGCGAACCGGTGCCGTCGGCGACTGCATCGAGTTTGTTTTCTTCCGTACGGGATTTGGTAAATACAATCTTTTGTCCGGGATGTAGAAACTCGTTGGCAATCAATATAGCTTGCTCCATATAGCCACCCGGATTTCCCCGCAGGTCTATAATCAGCTTTTTAAGCCCTTTGGAATCCAGGTCTACCAAGGCGTTGAGAAATTCCATATATGTGTTGCGGGTAAACTTAGAGAGCTTGATGTAGCCGGTGTCGGTGCCGTCTATGATATAGGCGGCATCTACGGAATTTACAGGAATATCATTGCGGATTACTTCGTATTTAAACGTATGGGGAGAGTTTAGCCTCTTGATTTCCAATGTTACCTTGGTGCCCTTTTTGCCTCTGAGGGTGGAGAAGACATCTTCGTTGCTGACGTCGCTGCCGGTAAGGCTCTTGCCATTGGCCGAGATAATACGGTCGCCGGCCATAATACCGAGTTTTTCGGCCGGCCCGCCTGTGATGGCTTCGACTATTGTCACTGTGTCATTGACAATCTGAAAACTGATACCTACTCCAGAGAAAGTACCGTCCAGGTCTTCGTTTACAGCCTGCAGGTCCTCCTTAGGGATATATTCGGAGTGTGGGTCGAGACTTGCCAGCAATGATGTGAGCGCCATATCAGTCAAGGTCTTGCTGTCGAGAGTATCGACGTACTGCTGGTCAATCAGAGACATTACTTCGTGAATCTTGTCCATGCCGGCGACATCGCGGGCCTTTCCTCCGAACATAAAATGTCCTATTGCTATTCCGAGCAGCAACAGTAACACACCTGCTATCGGAAGCAGAATGGCGTAAAGGGTTTTGCGGTTCATAATGTTAATTTTCTTCCAGATGTATAACTTCGATACCTGCCTTGCGAAGCAGGTCGATGCCATCTGTTATACGGTATAATTCGTGAAATACGACTCGTCTGATACCAGCCTGAATTATAAGTTTTGCACACTCAAGACATGGAGATGCGGTAATATACAGTGTGCTGCCCTCGCTTGAATTATTGGAACGCGCCACCTTGGTTATGGCGTTTGCCTCGGCATGCAGCACGTAGGGATATGTAACTCCGGACTCATCCTCACAGATGTTGTCGAAGCCCGATGGCGTGCCGTTGTAACCGTCGGAAATAATAGTGTTGCCCTTGACCATAAGTGCGCCGACCTGGCGACGCGTGCAATATGAATTTTCAGCCCAGATGCGTGCCATGCGCAGATAGCGGCTGTCAATCAAGGTCTGCTTGTCGTTATGGGATTTTGTCATATATTGAAATTATATTTACGGTGCCGGTAAAATCCGGCACCGTAATATTATATCAGTGTTCGAGGAGGAAGCGCTCAACATCGATAGCCGCCTTGCAGCCTGCTCCAGCTGCTGTCACGGCCTGACGGTAGCGGGGATCGGCCACATCGCCGGCAGCAAAGACCCCTTCCACGTTGGTGGCGGAGGTATTGTTGAAGGTCTTGATATAGCCGGCTTCATCTACCTCGATGGCTGTGAATATGTCGGTATTCGGGCGGTGGCCTATGGCCAGGAAGAATCCGTCAATCTCAAGATCAAACTTCTCTTCTTCGGGAGTGCCCTTGTGGCGGATGAGATGGGCGCCCTCCACGCCGTCTTCGCCGAAGAGGCCGACGGTGTTGGTGTTGAAGAGTATCGTGATATTTTCGCGGTCAAACACACGCTGCTGCATCACTTTGGATGCGCGCAGATAATCTTTGCGTACAATGAGGTACACCTGTTTGGCCAGCGTGCTGAGATACAGGGCTTCCTCACATGCCGTGTCGCCGCCGCCTACGACAGCGACTTTCTTCTTGCGATAGAAGAAGCCGTCGCATGTAGCGCACGCGCTTACGCCCATACCACGGTATTTTTCCTCGTCGGGCAGACCGAGATACTTTGCGCTGGCACCGGTGGCTATGATTATAGTGTCAGCCTCTATTTTGTCGCCGTTATCGGCCTCGCAACGGAAGGGGCGTGATGAAAAGTCAATTTTGGTTATGATGTTGGGGCGTACGTCGGCGCCGAAGCGCATGGCCTGCTCCTTGAACTGAGCCATCATTTCCGTACCGTTGATACCTTGCGGATAACCGGGGAAGTTTTCTATGTCAGTGGTTATCGTAAGCTGCCCTCCGGGCTGCATACCCTCGTACAGTACAGGGCCGAGATTGGCGCGTGAGGTATAAATAGCAGCGGTATATCCGGCCGGGCCGGAGCCGATAATCAGACATTTTGTTTTGATTGTTTCCATGATTGTTATATTCAGGTTTTATAATGTTATCTCAAATCTATGGTGGAGACATTCTTATATCGTGAAGACGGGAATACGAATGCCGAATCGGTCAGTTTGCTCCCGCGCCTGATGTCGGTAATCACGACAATGGATTTTGCTCCGGTGCGGTCTGTCACGTCAAGCCGCACAGGCTGGCTGTCGGATGAACGGATATACAGCACGGCATGACGAACCATATTCTGTGCGCTTTTCGGAGTAAGCGTTATGGCATACGTGCCGGCAATCGAGCTGTTCTGCAATTTGGCTGTAAACAATGTCTTGTAAGAACTGAGCAGCGCGTATGGATTGACAGTGACTATCTCTTGAGCGGTAGGCGCGGATATTGTCACTTCGTTGTCAGCTTTGTTGTAATTCCATAATGTACGCCCGTCGTACCAGGTTCCGAATCCTCCGCATGCGATGCAGAATTTTTTGCCTTTTACGCTGATTGAGCCTTTCTGTACTGCTCCGCCTGACTTTACAGTATAAGAAGCTGTGACTGTCTTTGCCTTGAGTAAGGCTGATGCGGCTTTGTCAAGGACACTGGCCGCTGTGGGCGCGGCTGATGTCGTGACGGTACTGATAAAAAGAGCTATCGCTAAAAAAAGCAGTTTGTGATATGTGTTCGGTTGTCTCATGCTTTCTCGATGAAAATATTTGTCACTGTCGATATCAGAGTCCGGCAAGTATAGCTTCCAACGTCTGTGCGTCTACAAGCACTTGCCTTGGCTTGCCTCCGGAGGCCGGGCTTACTATGCCTGCCGCCTCAAGCTGGTCCATTATGCTGCCCGCTCTGTTGAAACCGATACGGTAACGCCGCTGCAGCGAACTTGTAGAGGCCGTATTGGCAGTTACGACCCACCGCGCTATCTCTTCGAACAAGGGGTCACGGTCACCGTATCCCGTATCTCCGCCAGAGGTGTCGCCTCCGTTGGTATTTACGGGTTCGGGCAACAGATATGCCGATGCGTATCCGACCTGGTTCTTGATATGTTCGCATATCGCAGTGACTTCAGGGGTGTCTATGAATGCGCATTGTACACGTTCCATTTCGGAATTGTTGCTGATAAGCATGTCACCGCGGCCTATCAGCTGCTGCGCGCCCATTGTGTCGAGTACGGTGCGGGAGTCAATGCCGGACGCTACTTTGAAGGCTATGCGCGCCGGGAAGTTGGCTTTAATGACGCCGGTAATCACGTTGGCGCTGGGGCGCTGTGTGGCGAGTATGACATGTATGCCTACCGCACGCGCTTTCTGTGCCAGTCGCGCTATAGGAGTCTCCACTTCTTTGCCGACGGTCATAATCAGGTCGGCAAACTCATCGACGATCACGACTATGTACGGCATGAAGCGGTGGCCTTTCTCCGGATTGAGTGATTTGGCTATGAATTTCGCGTTATATTCCTTGATATTTCTCACGCCTGCCGACTTTAGCAGATCGTAGCGCATACCCATTTCCACACATAGACTGGAGAGTGTGGCAACCACTTTTTCCGGAACGGTGATTACCGGCTCCTCTTCGTCCGGGAGCTTGGCGAGATAATGTCGTTCCAAAGCGCGATAGAGGCTGAACTCTACCATTTTGGGGTCGATCAGGACGAATTTCAGCTCTGCCGGATGCTTGCTGTACAGCAACGACGTAATCATGGAATTCAATCCCACCGATTTACCCTGACCGGTGGCGCCGGCTACGAGCAAGTGTGGCATTTTGGTCAGGTCAGCTATGTAGACCTGATTGTTGATGGTAGAGCCTATAGCCAGCGGCAGCTCATATTTGCACTCCTGATATTTTGCCGAGGTTATTATGGTACGCATGGATACGGTCTGCGGATCCTTGTTGGCTACTTCGATGCCTACTGTGCCTTTACCCGGAATAGGCGCGATGATGCGCACCCCGAGGGCGGCAAGACTGAGAGCTATGTCATCGCCGAGGTTGCGAATCTTGGCTATCTTCACTCCTTTGTCAGGACGTATCTCGTAGAGTGTGACGGTGGGACCCACGGTAGCGCGTATGTCTGTGATGCCTATGCCGAAATCGGCCAATGTGGAGCGAATCTTTTCCTGATTCTCGAGCTGCTCGTCCTGGTCTACGCTGATGCGTGTCCTGGATTCACGGAGCAGGCTGTAACTCGGGAACTGATAGTGCGACAGCTCTGCCGTAGGATCAAATACGTTCGGATTGGAATTGTCATCTACAGCTTTGCCTATTTCGTTGGTAGTCACGGTCATGGTGCCTGTCGATGTCTCTATTTCCATATTCCCGGCCGCAGAGTCGTTTTCTTCAGTGTATGTTTTTTCGACTACTTGAAGAGCCGATGTCTGAGCGGGGAGATTGTCATCTTCACTGTCAAAATCCGGCTCTGTGTCATGGTTCCGATCCGTATGGTCAGCAACATCCGGATTGTCAGACACGGCATTATCCTCACTGGAGGCAGCTGAATCTTCATTGGAATCAGCAGCCGTAAAAGTAAGGTATTCGTCTTGAGTCTCGGCAGATACCTGGTCCGGTATTTCGGCTTCCTCTTCGAGAGCCCGCAGGTCGGCAATCTTGCGCTCAAGCTCAGCTCGCTTCTCTGCTTCGGCCTTTCTGGCTTCCCGCTCTTCCTTGCGTTTGGCGGCTATGCGGGCAAAGAATTTGTAAATGTCATAGAGGCATAATACGAAGAACAGAGCGACAAGTAAAATGCAAAGCAGAGCGGCGCCTGCCCAGCCGAGGTAGTGGATAATCTGAGAGTTAACATAGTAGCCGTGCGCCCCTCCCCATAAGAAGTCTGCGTCAAGACCTATGGTCAGCAAACCTATGATTAGCGAAATCGTGATGAGAGCCACCAGGCATTTGATGGTAAAATTGACAATCTTAAAGCGCAAAAGGCCGAATTGCTTCAGCGCAATGCCAACGAGCCACAGGATAATCACACCTGATCCAAGCCCGAAAGAGTCGTTTATCAGTATATCGGAGAGTCTTGCGCCGCCTTCTCCGGCAGTATTTCTGATGTGCGAGGCTGCTCCGGTAGCGAGATTCTGGACTTCGCTCTGATCATGGAATCCAACGGATATATAAGAAATGAAAGCCAACAGCAGATATATGCCGAATAGCAGAGCGGCAATGCCTATGATGGCTCTTGTGCGCCCGTCGGCGAAAAAAGTGGAAATCACTTCTTTGAGTGAGACCCCGGGTTCCGCTTTGCGCGAACGTTGTTTCCGGGGCTTGCGGGCGCCTGCTCTCTTTTTCCCTTTTTGCTCTCTGGGACCGCCCGATACCGGCTGGTCGTTTCCAAAATTGATGTCAGAGGAATCTATATCGGAATATGTCCGCGATGACAAAGCCCCGGCATTATCTTCTATCGCAGGATTATATGTTTCAAAATCATTCATTTACAGATGGCGTATGCTTAGCGGCTGTTTAAAAATATAATCAAGGGCGTCTGATCTTCGGCCATAATCCGGTAAATGCGAAGGAATATAGCAGAAGATGCGGCCGAGACGCGGCTTGGGCGTGATGTAATTATCGTGCAAAGTTACAAAAAATAAGTGAGAAAACCGGCCAATTCCGCTATTTTATTCAGCAATAAATTATATTGCGTCATTATCCATTAATATTCAAGAAAATATGAAATATAAGTTGCACATATATGCTAAATTGGTGTTGCCGTCAGCATCGTGCCCTGCGCTTGCTATCTGGTCCAGAATGTAGGGGTAAACAGCAGCAACACGGTATATAATTCCAGACGACCTGTGAGCATTACAAGCGACAGGACCCATTTCCCCAATGTCGGGAAAGCCGAGTAATCAGTAGGTATTCCATCAAGGCTTACGGATATGCCGGTATTGGAGATGGCTTCAAGGGCTGAAAAGTAAGCATCCATCATGTTCATTCCCATACAGACGAATATGGTTCCGGCCAGACCGATGACCATGACGTATACGATAAGAAACATTATCGCTTTTTCCACAATATCGGATGAGGTGCCTTTACCGTTTACCCGGACTGTCAGGACAGCGTTCGGGTGCATGATTCTGAAAAATTCGTTCTTGATGTTCTTCAGGCATACCATAAAACGATCAATTTTGGCGCCGCCGCATGTGCTGCCGGCACATGCTCCTACAAACATCATTATGACCAGCAGACAGGCGGCCGGACTGCCCCATCTGGCGAAATCAGGCTCTGTAAGTCCGGTGGAAGACATGACGGATATAGCCTGGAAAAGCGGGTCGATAGTGACATCTTCCACATTTTCGGCGAGGCCCTGTAACGAGAGGCTGATTGCCATTACAGCTGTAGCAATAAGGGTCATCCAGATGTACCAGCGGAAAGCCGTATTGTGGCGTAAAGGTTTGAAATTTCCGGTTCCGGCCTGAAACATCAGTGCGAAATTTACTCCGCCAAGAAACATGAAAACGCTGAATACGGTCTTTATGTAAACCGAATCCCAGGCTCCCATGCCGGCATCAGAAGTGGCGAAACCACCAGTGCTGACGGTAGACAATCCGTAGCATATCGCATCGAAGATGTCCATCTCAGACAACGAAAGCAGCACTATGATGGCTGCCGTCAGACAGAAGTAGACAGCCCACAGGCCTTTGGCCGTAGAACTGACTCTGGGGCGTAGCTTACTGTGGGTAATACCGCTCACTTCCGCATTGAACAGCTGCATGCCTCCCTGATAATTGAGCATGGGAAGGACTGCCAATGTAAAGAGTATGATTCCCATACCGCCTATCCATTGCATCACACACCGCCATATCACGAAGCTTTTGGGCAGATTGTCTATGCTTGGCAAGACTGACAGACCCGTAGTGGTAAATCCGCTTATGGTCTCAAAGAATGCGTCGGTAAAGCTGAAATGAATATGGGAGGTAAGAAACGGTATCATGCCGAACAGTGAGAACACAATCCATACCATAGAGGTAAGCAAAATAGCTTCCCTTTTGCCCATTTCCCTGCTTTTAGGCTTGAGACTCATCATAATCAGTCCTGACAGGAGGGTCGCGCCCAATCCTATAAGGAAGTGCAGACAGCTGCTCTCATGGTATATAATCGAAGTAATCAACGGCACAAGCATGAATCCCGCCTCAATCAGCAGCAGCCAGCCTATGACGCGCAGCAGCATTATGATGTTGATGTACCTTCGTCCTGAGAACATATCGCGTGAGGTCAGTTAAACCATTTCTCTACTTTGTGTATTGTGCCGTTCAGACAGAATACGACTACGCCATCACCGGGCATAATGCGTGTTGTGCCGGTCACGAGCGAGCAGACTCCGTCATGGATTACGGCAGCCAGTGTCATACCGTAAGGCAGCCGCAGGTCTTTGATCATGCCGCGTGTGATACGGGCTTTTTCTTTGACCTGCAGCTCAGCTACTTCGGCATCGGCCAGGGCAAAGCATTTGGCATTGCTTTCGTCGGCGTCAAGCAGAAGCTTGAAGATGCGTGACGAGGCTATAAGTTTCTTGTTGAGTATGGTGCCTATGTTCAGGCTTTCGGCCTGTCCGATGAGCTGGATGTTTTCGACATCGGCCACCGTCTTGCGTAATCCGAACTCTTTGGCCGTAAGGCATGACAGGATGTTGGTCTCAGACGACTCTGACAGAGCGACAAAAGCATCGTACTGCCCTATATGGTTGGCTTTGAGTGTGTCTACATCACGGGCATCTCCATGTTCTATCTCGCAGTCGGGCAGACGTGTGGCGAGGCGTTCGCAGACAGCTCTGTTTGGCTCAATTATCTTTATATCGAAGCGCCCCTCGCTTTCCAATGCGAAGCGCATGGCTATACGGGTGCCTCCCATTATCAGGACTTTTTTAATCGGGAACGCAGTTTTGCCGCAGAGCCGCCTGATATCGTCCACGTCTTTCTCAAATGTCACGAAAAATACAATATCTCCATCTCTGACAGCATCGTTGCCATTAGGGATGATAGTCTCGTGATTGCGCTTTATGGCAGCTACGTGGAATGTATGCTGAGATACGGGCAAGTCTTTCAGACACCTGTCAATCAAAGGACTGTTACCCCGGAGCTTGACACCTATAAGTAGCAGCTGGCCCTGAGCCAGCTCGGCCCAGTGTCGTGCCCAGTTGTGCTCGAGGGCGGTAATCAGCTCCTGAGCCGCGAGGTGCTCCGGATATATGAGCCGGTCTACACCGATATCGGCTAAGGTCTTTTTGTTACTTGTCTTCAGAAATTCAAAATTGTCGATTCGGGCTACGGTACAGCGCGCACCTAATTGCTTGGCTATCGCGCAGGAGAGGATATTGGACGATTCGTATGGCGTGACGGCGATAAACAAATCCGTATCCTGAATACCGACATCTTTCAGAGAGCGGAAAGAGGATGTGGATCCGTTGTATGTCATCAGGTTATAATTGCTGTCGATAAGATCCAGCTTCTCCTGGTCATTGTCGAGCAAAATAATATCCTGATCTTCGTTAGAGAGCATTTTGGCCAAGTGGCTGCCTACTTCGCCAGCTCCTGCAATCACTATCTTCATCTGTCTGCCTCTTTTTCCCGGCAATAGGAGTCCATATCCCGTATAGCCGTGATGATACCGCCACGGTCATAGCCGCAGTCCGCGCGAAGTTCGCTGACTGAGCCATGGTGTACCCATTGATTGTCAGGTGTACCTAATTTTCTGACGGGAGTACGCAGTCCGCACTCCGCTATTGTGTCTACGATTGCGCTGCCCAGTCCGCCGTTCACAGTGCCGTCTTCTACAGTAATGATGGCTGAATAGCGTGCGGCCGCCTCGCATACGGCAGTGCGATCCAAGGGCCGCAGCCATCGCATATCGTAATGCGCTATTTCTATATTGTCGTTTTTCAGTGTCTCGGCGATTTCCGCAATTTCGTGACCGACCGGACCGATTGTCATCACAGCCACGCCACCCGGCCTGCCTTCCATGAGTCTGCGTGCCTTGCCTATCTCAATGAGCCGGAACGGCTTCCGCCAGTCATTGCTGAAAGCCTCTCCGCGCGGATAGCGTATCGCCATGGGGCCATCCTGATGCAGCGCGGTGTACATCATATTACGGAGCGATGCCTCATCCATCGGCGAGCAGACCTTGAGGCCGGGAATCACACTCATATATGCCAGATCAAACAGGCCGTGGTGTGTCACTCCGTCATCGCCGACAATGCCGGCGCGGTCGATGCAGAACGTGACCGGTAGCCCCTGAATGGCTACATCGTGAATTATATTGTCGTATGCTCTTTGGAGAAACGATGAATATATGGCGACAAACGGCCGCTTGCCGGCGGCGGCAAGTCCGCCGGCAAAGGTAACAGCGTGTCCCTCGGATATGCCTACGTCGAAAGTGCGGAGTGGATATTTTTCCATCATGCAATTCATAGATGTGCCGGAGGGCATTGCCGCGGTAATGCCTGTAATACGGTCATCGTTGTCTGCCAGCTCTACAAGCGTGTGCCCGAATATTTGCTGCCATTTCGGTATTTTGCTGTCGGATACAATCCGCTTGCCAGTCTGTGGATCGAATTTGCCGGGGGCGTGCCAGACAGTAGGATTCTGCTCGGCCGGGGCATAACCTTTGCCTTTTACTGTGCAGATATGCAGCAGACGGGGGCCCTGCATATCCTTTATTTCATTAAGCACTTTGACCAGGTTCTTGACATCATGGCCGTCTATCGGACCGAAATATCTGATATTCAAGCCATCGAAAATGTTCTGACGACGCGATACAAGGCTTTTGACGGCATTGGTAAAGCGTATGAGGATGCCCCTGCCCTTCTCGCTTACGAAATTATGGCGCTTGAGAAAGCGGTAGGCACGGTACCGCATGCGGTTGTAGCCGGCTGAGGTAGACAGGCGTGACAAATATCTGTGAAGGGCACCGACATTGTCGTCTATCGACATATCGTTGTCATTGAGGATTATCAGCAGATTGTTGTCATTGTTGGAGGCATTGTTCAGCCCTTCGAAAGCCAGGCCGCCGGAAATGCTGGCATCGCCTGTAACGGCTACTGTGCGTCGCCTCTCATGCCCTGGGGTCAGTCGGTCGGCTATAGCCATGCCGAGGGCAGCTGAAATACTGTTGGAGGCATGTCCAGCCATAAAAGTATCATATTCGCTTTCCGATGGATTAGGAAAACCACTCAGGCCGCCTTTCTTGCGCAGGGTAGAAAATCTGTCACGCCGTCCTGTGAGCAGTTTATGGGCGTATGCCTGATGTCCTACGTCCCATACTATCCTGTCTTGCGGAGTATCGTAGACGTAGTGAAGCGCTACGGTCAGCTCCACAGCGCCCATGGACGAGGCGAAATGGCCGGGATTGACACTGAGGGTGCTGATGATCTGCTGTCTGAGTGCAGCACAGACAGCAGGCAAATCGTCGGGAGACAGCTGGCGCAGGTCATCAGGAGTATAGATGCCTTCAAGTAAATCCGGAGAAACAGAACTATTGTCTTTGCTTTCTGACATTATTACAACTTCAATACATTACTGACCTTTCCATCGTTTCCATAAAGGTACGAAAATCAATGCTCCGGCAAGCAACGCCACTAATATGTTGTAAAGCGTGACACCGCCTAAGTCCAGCATAAGGTATGCCAGACCGAGCCACAGCAATGCGAAAACCACAAGTAAAAACTTATGTATTGTACTCATATCCGATAAGAAAGTTCAGATTGCGAAGTTAACACTTTTTTGTCAAATACTCCGCCTCAAATGCTATAATTATGGCGTGTCGGTGTATAACGGTCTGTCTCACAATATTTCTATTATGAAAATCCGCAAGGGCGCTGTGTCGGTCTGGCACAGGTCTGTTAATGCAAACTAACGTCCTTACTATTTGGCTTGTCCGGATATTTTTCGTAATTTCGCAGCATGAAAAGACTGTTTTGCTCATTATTGGCTATGTTGGCTATATGTTCGTTGCAGGCATTCGCCCCGGCTGAAGCCGATGTAGTGATTTTAGGAGATTCCAACACATGGATTGGGGGCGATGATTGCTCCGGACCCAAAGGATGGAATTACTGGTTCGCTAAATCATTTGCTCCGCGCTCCTGCCGAAGCTATGCGCGTAGTGGCGCCACATGGAGCCATACGGCCGATACTAAGGATAATATAACGGAAAATATAGGCGTGATAGGCGATGACAATGTAATCTATAATCAGATTCTCCGCCTGAACAATGCGGTAGCCGGCGGACAGCAACAGAAGCCCAACGTCATAATAGTAGCCGCGGGCACCAATGATTTGCTGTTTCCGGACAAAAGACCTGACGCACTTGCCGACAGAGGTGCAGGTACGGTCAGTGCCCAGGGGGCTATCATGTATGATTGCTCTTTGCTGCATAGGGATTATCCCGACGCTCAAATCATATTGCTCTCCCCCATTGAGTCTACCAGAATCAGTAACGAGGTGTTAAATGATTTTTCCGAGCGAATGGAGGCGTTGGCTGTCGATGCCGGCTACTGGATAATACGCATGGACCAGGTAGGATGCGTCCGGCGCGAGGATGAACTGCGCCGCAGGGTAAACACCTACGATGGAATCCACACCTCAGTGGCCGGCGCCAAAGCCAATGGCAATCGTCTGTCGGCAATCATAAAAAACATCATCGACGGACTATAAAAGGAATTTCAGGCAATGGTATTCTCTGATTTGTTTTTTCTGTTCGTATTTCTCCCGGCGTTCATACTGCTGTATTCGCTGGCATCGCTGGCCGACAAGGCTCTCAAAAGACAGGACGGCAGACCCCGCCATACTTTCAAGAATATGGCGTTGGTGCTGTTCTCACTTATATTTTATGCGTGGGGAGAGCCTGTGTACGTGATATTGATGGTTATCACAGTCTTGCTCAACTATTTGTCGGCAAGATGGATGGTAAGCTCCCGTCATCACAGGAAGATGGCTTTCGTTACCGGTCTGGTCGCCAATCTGCTTATTCTGGGCTCGTTCAAATATCTCGGTTTCTTCGCCCGGATTCTTGTTGACCTGCATGTACCGCTTGCAGTGCCGCAGATAGGGCTGCCTATAGGTATCAGTTTCTATATATTTCAGAGTATATCCTATCTTGCAGATGTCTATCGGGAGGAATCGCCGGCTCAGAAACGGTATGTGGATCTGTTGCTCTACATATCCATGTTTCCTCAGCTGATAGCCGGTCCGATAGTAAGATACGGCAGTATCGCACGGGAAATCAATGACCGACGCGTCAGCGTGGAGGATATGTCGGACGGTATTTTCAGATTCGTCATCGGTCTGGGCAAGAAAGTGATTCTGGCCAATCAGTTCTCGGAAATAGCCGATCAGTTTCTGGCCAACGGTCTGCCCTCGCTTTCTACGGGTGGGGCGTGGGTCGGCATCATAGCGTTCACGTTTCAGATATATTTCGATTTTTCCGGTTATTCCGACATGGCCATCGGCATGGGACGCTGCCTTGGCTTCCACTTTCCTGAAAACTTCAACCATCCCTACTGCAGCCGATCGATTACCGAGTTCTGGCGCAGGTGGCATATATCGCTCGGCAGCTTTTTCCGCGATTATGTCTACATCCCCTTGGGAGGCAATCGACGCAGACAGGTACTCAATATACTGATAGTATGGTTTCTGACCGGTATGTGGCACGGAGCAAGCTGGAATTTCATCATCTGGGGCCTATATTTCGGCCTGATAGTTATGGTCGAAAAGTTTACCATCCTCCCATGGAGCAAACATATACCCCGGCCGCTGCTGTATGTTTATAGCCTTCTGCTGATAGTTTTGGGCTGGGGCATATTTTATTTTGAGGACATGAGTGCCATGAAAGTATTTTTCGCGGCGCTGTTCGGACATACGGAGCATCCGACTGACTTTACTGTGGCCAGCGCGATATTCGACAATTTCTGGCTCTGGACCGCCGCCATACTTTTCTGCATGCCTGTGCGCGGCTGGGTAACACGCGCACACAGCAAGCTGACCGGCCGGCATAAGGCAGTCCACGCCACCATATCCGTGACCACCCAGATTGTGGTGTCGGCTGTGCTTCTGACTGCCAGTGTCGCCCTGCTCGTAGGCGCTACGAACAATGCATTCCTCTATACCCGATTCTAACTCTCAACAATAAAATGAAGAAATTTCTTATTATAGCCTCAATCGCAGCGGTATGCGCCGGCAGCGCAGCCGCGCAGAATATAGCGTATCCGGCCGACAAATGCGCCGACTACGTGTACGAGAACAAAATCAATCCCGACGACGCCTGGCACAAGAGCCGCAAGGGCATACTTATGACCGGCAAGCCGGGCGAAGTCAGGGCAATGGCACCGTTCAGCTGGAGTGAGGCCGCCGCTACCCGATATGCCGACATCGCCAATCTCTACAATAAGACTTTCGGCGGAAAGGTGCATGTCTACTGTATGCCTGTGCCTCTGGCAAGCGCGTTCTATTGCCCTGATGGAGCGCAGAGCCTGTCCGGACGCCAGCACGAGGCACTGAAAAGCGTGTTCGCCAAGCTGGACGAAGGAGTGACGCCGGTAGACATCTACCCTATCCTCGGCGAGCATGCCTCCGAGGCCATCTACTCGCGCACCGACCATCACTGGGCTCCGCTCGGCGGCTACTACGCCGCGGCGCAGCTGGCTGACGCAGCCGGAGTGCCGTTTATGCCCCTCTCGGATTATGACAAGGTTGAGATTGAGAATTATGTAGGCACGATGCCCTCCTTCTCCGGCGACCCGACGCTGAAGCAGTCGCCCGAGACATTTGTCTACTACACACCCAAGAATAAGGATTACACCACTACTTACGTCAATTATCGTCTTGACCGGGCACGCAAAAATGTGGTCGGAGCAGAAGAACCGAGACAGGGAGACTTCTTCATAACTTCGTTCAAGGGCGCGAACACTTACTGCACCTTCATGGGCGGCGACGCCAAGGTAGTAAAGGTGGAGACTCCCGTACACAATTCGCGCCGCATCCTTATCCTCAAAGACAGTTTCGGCAATGCCATTCCGGGCTATCTGTTCGGTTCGTTTGAGCAGATTCATGTCGTAGATTGCCGTTATTTTACTGAAAATATGGTGGATTACGTCAATAACAACGCAATTACCGACATCGTTTTCGCCAATAATCTCGGTCATGCCTTCATGGATCGCACGACCGCCATGTACAAAAAATACCTTGTACAGTAAACGCAATGAAAAAGGAGCATCTGTTTTTAATCGTATTCGGACTGATATTCGTTACCATTGCAGTCGTATTTCTTACATTTCCGCGCAGTACATTTTCCAAAGTGGAACGCAGGGAGCTGAAGACTTTCCCATCGTACAGTCATGAGAAACTTCGCTCTGGAGAGTACGCCACAGAGGTATCATCATGGTTCAGCGACAGTGAGCCGTATCGTGACGAGCTGATGCAGCTCAGCATGATGCTTAAGGAGAATATGGGGCTGAAGTGGCAGGATGATGAAGAACAGATTACTTTCCACGAATCCACACCGGGCAACAGCCTGATTCCTGCCGACGCGGCTCAGGCCGAGCCGGGCGACCAGCGCGACATAAAGGCTTTCGACGGAGAGATAGCCGACGAAAAGACCCATACGGCCGAGGCCGGAATACTGATAGTGGGAAGTGTGCCCAAAATCAGGGCGCTCATAAATTATGGCGGATCACCGCAGGGTGGAAGCTCTTATGCTGCGATGGTAAATGAATATAAGGCGAAACTGGGTAAAGAGGTAAACGTCTACTGCATGATTATCCCGACCGCTATAGAGTTTTATTGCCCGCCGAAAGTGAGAGCCGGCTCCAAGAGGATAAAGCAGGAGCTGCCGACCATAAAGAATGTATATGGCAAGCTGCGCGATGATGTTAAGGCTGTGGATGTCTACACTGTGCTTGGCAAGCATGTGAACGAACCTATCTATCTCCGTACTGACCACCATTGGGCGCCGCTTGGAGCCCATTATGCAGCCGGAGCGCTCGCAAGCGTGGCCGGCGTGCCATTTCGTCCGCTGTCTGATTACAATCAAAAGACTATACATGACTTTGTGGGGACGATGTTCGGCTATTCCAAAGACGCGTCGGTCCAGCAGTCGCCCGAAGATTTTGTCTATTATGTGCCGAAAGACGACAGCTATGTCACTACGGTCACGCAGTTCAAGCTCGACAAGGACTTCAGGATAACCGGCGAGATGCCTGCGTGCCGGGGGCAGTTCTTCCATAATTTCAAGGACGGAAGCAGTCAGGCTTACAGCGTCTTTATGGGTGGGGACGCCATGATAGTAAAGGTGCGTACCGGAGTGAAAAACGGCCGCCGCCTTGTGATAATGAAGGACAGCTACGGCAACGCCGTGCCGTCCAATCTGTTCGGGTCATTTGAAGAGGTGCATGTCGTAGACTTCCGCTACTTCCCCAAGAATATAGTTAAGTATGTCCGTGACAATAAAATCACTGATCTCGCTTTCTGCAACAATGTCTTTATCGCCGTATCGGAGAGCGCTGTAAAGAATTACCGCGACATGCTGACCAACTGATGGCAGTCAGAGGATACCGAGGTGTCGGAACATGGCGGCATAGTATTCCGCTTTATCCTTCAACGGCAGCGGATATGCGCGGCTTGTCGAAGGCATCCGCCATATTTCCAGTCCGTCGGCAGCTACGGTCATCTCCCCTTTTCGCGGAACATCGGTACATGTTATGTCTGCTATGACTTTGGCTGCCTTCTCGCCGGTGGTAGCCACAGCCCGGCAGCCGGGCATTTGCGACAGCAGCCCGTAGAGGTCTACCGGTTCTACTATCTCAAGATATTTATCCGAGGCGTTGCCATGCAGGCGGCGTACTTTATGGCCTGTGTCGTTCAGCGCTATTTTCTTTTCAGTAAGCAACTGCTTTATGGCATCGAGATTGAAGCTCTTGCCGTCAGGATTGCAGAGGTAGTGACGGTCACCGAAAAATATCAGTCCCATCATATACCAGAAGTCATTGGTGCGGTTGGGATAATAGAAGTTCATGCTCCAGCGGTTGCGGCCGGGCGGAAATGTCCCCATAATCAGGACACGTGCGTCAGCAGGGATAAATGGAGGCCACGGATGGACCTCAAGAGGGAGCAGCTCTGTCATGCTTCTGAGGAAAGTATTTTGTCAGCCATCATGTCGGCAAGGTTCTTGACCTCTGCGGCTGTCTCGTCGTTCATGGCCAGCTGCATGGAGACAGTGCTTACGGGAGGCAATCCCATAGCTGTAAGCCGCTCGGTCAGCAGACGCGCGGCTGCCGATGCCCAGGCGTATGAACCGAATACACCGGTTACCCTGTCTTTGAGTTCTCTTACTTCCAGAGCTTTGACAAGAGCCTCGACCGGCGGGAAAATATTCATCGAGTAAGTGGGCGAAGCGATCAGCAGACCCTTGTATTTCCATATATCCGCGAGTATGCGGCTGAGATCGGCACGTCCTGCATCGTACACGCGTATCTCCCTGATACCGCGTTCTTCAAGCCTTCGGGCGGCTATTTCGGCCACAGCCGAAGTGTTGCCATACATCGAGCCATAGGCTATGACTACTCCTTGCCGGGTCTTGCCTGAACTCATCTCGTCGTAAATCTTTACGACTTGTGACGCACGTTCATGCCATACCGGACCGTGGGTCGAGGCGATATACTCCACCGGCAGCCCTTTGAGTTTGGCCAAAGCCGCCTGGACGGGACGCGAATACTTGGCGACAATAGCCGCATAATAGCGACGCATCTCCATCTTGCGTATGGACCAGTCGGTAGAGATAGTGTCCAGCGGGTTGCCGTCTACGGCTCCGAAAGATCCGAAAGCATCGCCGGAGAAAAGCAGACGTTGGTCTTCCATCCATGTCATCATCGTCTCGGGCCAATGCACCATAGGAGTCATATAGAACCGCAGCAGTTTGCCGCCGCCAAGGTCGAGAGTATCCCCCTCTTTGACTGTAATGAAGCGGTCAGGACAGTCCACCCCGTAGAATCCGCGTATCATTTGCGCGGCCTTGGCATTGCACACTATCTTCATCTCCGGAAATTTGTGGCATAACTCCGGTATGGCTCCGGAATGATCAGGTTCCATGTGATGTACCACGAGGTAGTCTATTCTCTCGGTACCCAGAAGCGTAAGCAGATGATTGACCATCGAGATGTTGACGCTGTCCATCAGGGCAGTCTTGTCACCTTTTACCACGTATGCATTGTACGACACACCGTAAGGCAGAGGCCAAAGGCCTTCGAAGAGAGAGGTAACCCGGTCGTTGACACCGGCATAGTATATTCCGTCAAGTATTTCAAATGCGTTCATAACTCAAATTTTCCACAAAATTAACAAAAAATCATCAGACAGAGACACCGTCGCCGTTATGATTTCTTGAGGTCGCTTTTATGTTTCAGTCCGAAGGCGGGGTCTATCTTTACAAGCGCGCACGCCGTATAAGTGATCAGACACGTAACCATCACAATGAAGAAGAAGTTTGTGTAGCCCGGCGTCGGACTTTCGGAGAACCACGATACGGAGCAGGCCAAATCATAAATCCATCCGGCGCACATACCCGGCAGCATCATGCCGAGTGCCATGAACGCCGTGCAGAAAGCATAGTGGCTCGTCTTGAACGGACCGGTAGCGAAATATATAAGATAAAGCATAAAGGCTGTGAAACCGAATCCATAGCCGAACTGCTCGAATCCTATAGCAATATTTACCCACATAAAATTGTCCGGTTGCGCCAGCGCCATCCAGCAATATACTCCACATGGCAGTGTCAGGGCGAGAGCCATTGGCCACAGCCAGAAACGCAGACCCTTGCGGGCTATGCATAGACCGCCCACTATGCCTCCGGCCAGCAACGCTATCACGCCTACTGTGCCGTTGGCTATGCCTACCTCCTTTGTGGTAAGGCCGAGACCTCCGTCAGCCTTCGCAGCGAGCATAAAAGGCGGCGCGACCTTGAGCATCAAGGCTTCAGGTAAGCGATAGCATAGCATGAATATCAGGGCGCTGACGATATGCCGCTTTTTGAAAAAAGTCACGAATGCAGAAGCAAACTCCTTAGCTATGTCAGCCGAAGTCCGGTCTGCTACCGGTCTGTCGTCGTGCGCTACCGGCATGGCGTTGTAGTTCCAGAGGGCGATGCACAGCAACATGGCTGACATGACACCGAATACCATCATCCAGGCCATAGGTATGTCTCCTCCCGTGCGCTCCTCCATCTCTCCGGCCAGCCAGACAAGGCCGCCCTGCCCTATGAGGCTCGCTATGCGGTAGAAGGTATTTCGCAGACCTACGTAAGCCGCCTGCTCGTGATGCGTGAGGGCAAGCATGTAGTAGCCGTCGGCCGCTATGTCGTGGGTGGCTGAGAAAAATGCCATCAGCCAGAATACGGCAAGCGTGGCCGCGAAGAAGAAGGAGAATGGCAATAAAAATGCGATCGCAGCCATACTCAAGCCTATAAACAGCTGCATGGCCAATGTCCATCCGCGCTTGGTGCCGAATATGTCGATAAAGGGACTCCAGAATGGTTTGATGACCCACGGCAGGTATAGCCATCCGGTGTAGAAAGCCGTGTCCTGCACTGATATGCCCATACGGGTATATAGTATGACCGCCAATACGTTGACGGCGAAATACGGGAGTCCCTCGGCAATGTATAGGGTCGGAATCCAGCTGATAGGATATCGAGACAGTTTCTTAGTCATATAGTTTGGATAGTTGAGTATTTCGGTAATAGTGGCTCAGTATCTGCTCATGGCTGTAGCCCTCGGCGGCCATGACTGCCGCACCTATCTGGCAGAGGCCCACGCCGTGGCCCCAGCCGTGGCCGGTCAGAGTAAATCCGTCATCGGTCTTCTCTATATCGAAAGCGGAAGAATAAAGATGCGAGTCGGAAAGCACACGGCGTATGGTAAGCTCCTTGCCAATTTCAATCTCGGAGTCAGTGCCACTGATTTTCAGCAGAGATATGCGTCCCGACGGGCCGCGTCTGAGTGCTTTCATAGAAATTACGCCGCCCACGTCTACGCCGAACATATTGCGGATATTGGCGGCAATCAGTGCGGCGGGTACAACGCGGCGCCAGCGGTAATAGTCGTCTGTCAGCGCGTCATAATCTTTCAGGAGTCGGGAAACATCGTGGCGATGCAGTCTGTCAGGCGCGCAGTAAGGGTCATCTACGGACTGAAGCGAATCGAAGTCCTTGTCTCCCCAGCAAGTGGAATATATCTCGCTTTTGCCGCCGCAGCATTTAGAGAAGCGAGCATCGGTAATACTTCCGCTGGAAACATCGGTCAGCACAATGCCGCGCGTAGCCTCAACGGCAGCCGAAGAAGTTTCTGTCACGGCGTCCAGCCCTTGATAGCGCTGGCAATGGTCATCGTTGCAGACATCGTAGCCGATATGCGCATCAGACTCTGTGTATCTGATGAAGGGATTGGTGTCCGCGGCTTGTCTCTGGCTTTTGCCGCCGCGCATAAGCTGGCGCATAAGCCATGAGCGGGAGATTATGGCATGTGCTTTGATGAGTTCCGGAGGAGCCAGCGGATTCATTTCGCTGCCGACCACCATTTTCAGATATTCTTCCGCCTTCACTATGTTCAGCAAACGCGATCGGTCATTGTCGCGCTCAAGCCTTATGACACCGGGAAAACGCAAATCCCGCCGCTGACTCCAATGAAACCCCCGTCCTATCTCCAAGCCCTTTACCTCCATAAAGGAGTCCGCGTGAAGCGGGAGATAAAACACTTGGTTTTCAGCTGCCTCGACACTGTATTTCCCATGAGGCGCGAGGCCGAAAGGCTCATTCTCACAGAGCCCTATCCGGACTGTAGGTTCAAACGGGAAAAGAGAGGCCGGAGTCATGACAGCAGCAAGGTTTTAAATCGTTCTGATTCGCAATAACGATAACTTACCTCGGCGTAGATGCCGCGTATGTCGGAGCGCTCGATGCTGTCGAAGTCATCTTTACGCGGCAGAATCAAGACTCCGCACATATCTACTGCTCCCGGACTTACCATGAACATTCTCTCCTTGTCGTAATAGCATGACGGACGGTGGGCAAGGCGAGGGAAAAAGAGAATGTGCAGATTGTCATCTGCACCTCTGCGGAACACGATATTGCGCATATCGCGGTCCGGAAGCCCGTCAGCATTGTCCGGAAGCAGCATGTCGAGCCATCTGAGCGCGTAATCCGAAAGGACGGGAGTCACTATGTGAAGAGCCGACATAGGGAGTTCGTTCATTGCGTAAACGGTGGTCGGGCCGTCTGCAGCTATGACCTGGCCCGGATTCAGTTCACTGTAGCGGGTCAGCGGCAGGAAGTCTTCGTTACCTGCCTGCAGGTGCAGATGGTCGGGAGCAGACGCTCCGCTTTTCGCTCCATTGAAAAACACTACATATCCCGGCAGACGCATGGCCAGCTCCGCCGCCACATTCAGGTCGACCGCGGACTGAGGTTCATGCTTATGCGAGACTATCGTGAAATGCTCCGGAAATATGGGGAAGGGATTGACCAACACGTCATATCCATCAACAAGCGACAGTGAAGTCTGCTGAGGCGGCCGGGCATCGGGGCATAAAAAGCATTTTCTTTGCCTTATTGACTCGCTGTCCACTTTTGCAGCCGTGGAGACAGCCCGCGCCGGATTATGCTGGAGCAGGACTGGATAGTCGTCGACCATAACGGTACGGGTACACACGTTGTCCAAAGCATCATATCGGGCTTTTGCTTCCGGCCAGACACCAAGTTGGTCGGTAAAAAAACGGTGGAGTACGGCTGCGTCGGACATATCTTTACTCTTTATTAAGGCGTCTGCGTGCATTCAGCTCGCATGTGCGCAGAAAATCCTTATAGGCATTGTTGAGATTCGTTCGCTCTACCGACAGCGCGGCATCGGAATTGCCTTCCCAGCGGCGGCACAGATAAAGCACATCGTAGATACGGCCTATACGGTAGTCACGGCTTAGGCGGATGCCCACTGCATAATCTTCGCCGTAAGAGGTATTCGGGAAAAGTATCTGCCTGAGCAAAGGTGTAAAGAAAGCGCGTGGCGCGCCAAGCCCGTTGATACGCAGTGCGTTGTTGGCGCCATTGTCGTCGGTCCACTCGGAGTGATCTATTTTGCCCGGAGGCAGCTCATTGAGAGCGAAGTCTGTAAGCATATAGCTGCCTATGACCATGGCGCAGTGTTCGCTCCTGAACTTATTGACGATGGCCTGAAGCGTATGCTCGGAGCTATATATGTCGTCGGAATCAAGCTGTACGGCATATCTGCCGCATATAGCGCTGCAGACAGCTTTGTTCCAGCATCCTCCGATATTCAGCCCTTCGCTCCCGTTGAGTGTGATGGCGTGCAGCGCCGGGCTATCTATCTCGGCCAATACCTGACCGGTACCGTCGGTGCTGCCATTGTCCACTACTATTACATTAAACGGGAAATCAGTAGACTGTCCGAGCGCGGAACGCACTGCATCGCCTATGGTGCGTACGCGGTTTCTGACCGGTATGATTACTGAAGCCTCGACCGAGAAGGTACCTTCGTCTATCTTCACACTCATTTTGTCTGAGGGGGCAAGCCGCCCTGTACGCCTCAGAAAATCGGTACATACCTGCTCCATGCAGATCTGGTAACTGCGCTGCCTGGGATTGACGTAATCATGCTGCTTTGCACCGGAAGCACGGTGGTCGGTGCGCTCGGCGGTGTACAGGTATTCGCGGCACAGCATTATTCCGTTCTCCAGTTCGCTGAGCGCAAGGCGGAGCGCATACCAGCCGCCATCGGCATATTCGCGTTCAGGTATCATAGAGGCGGCTTTTCTGACGGCTTTGCCGGAAAGAATCACGCAGGGGCCGAAGTCGAAATCATCGCGCAGGCTTCCCGCCTGATATTCTATGCATGGGTGTGCTTCAGAAGAACCGTCCGGCAGACGATCGTAATAATGGGAATAAACCATAGATGCTCCACACTCGGTCAATACCTGGCAAAGCCGCCTTTCGGCGCCCGGAGCGAAAGTGAGCTCGCGGTCTGCGAGCGCTACCGGAATACATCCGGCACCCTCCGCAGCTTCAAGCAGCTGATTTATATTCTTGAAACGCAACATGATTATTTGACAAGGAAGTTAAGTATTTCTTGCATAAGCTGGGAGCGGTCCGCCTCCCCGTCGATGCTCTCAAACGGAATAGACATCGTGACTACGCGGCTCTTGCCGGAACGTCGACCTACAGCCGCGCCACGGGAATTGTCGTCGAATTCCATCAGTATCTCAGCCTCGCCCATAGGCTCCAGCATATCGGGCCTCTCAACTATATATGTCTTGTCATTGAGAGTATTGTTGTAGGTGTATGAGCGGTTTTTCAGTCCGGCATTGAGATCATTGTTGCGGCTTACCACGAAACGCGGATTGCGTATCTTGTCTGTCTCTCCAGGCTGTACTCCTAATATCTGGATGGCGAAATCCTTGTCGGCATCCGTCGATCTCGGGTTGTGCAGGTCGGAGGCTACATACTGTCCTGAGACCAGAAGGTCGCCACCCCTGTTGACAAAGGCACGCAGCAGTTTCTGCATTTCGGGCGAGAACGTCTTGTAATGCCAGCCGCTTTTGCCTGAGCCGACTTTGCCCTCTTTCTGTTTGCCAAGAATATAATCGACCACGTCGTAATTCTTAAGCAGTATGGTACCGTCTTCCACGGCTCCGGCGCTTGAGGACACAAATCCATAGCCTGCGTCGGCGATAGCATCGCCGTGCAAAGCAGCGAAATCGAAAGTATTGCCGGCAATGACAGTCGTCACATAATTACTGTCACTCAAACCGTGCTGAGACGCGCCCCGACGGAATTCTCGCTGATGGCCGGTAAACGATATGTCGCGGATATAAGGCACTCCGAAATCATTTTCAGAATCGAATCCGGCGCGTCCGCTTTCGTTTATGATGCCGGGAGCGCTCACACGTGTGAATCCGTTTATAATCAATATCGGCTTGCTGTTGTTAGGCGCCTCACGGAAGGCGAGCACCTCGGAGGGAAATGCTTTTCCGCCTTCGTTGGCAGCAATAATCTTAAAGCTGTGTACCTCTGTATCTTTGACTTTTACCTCAAAGTGTGTAGCTTTGGTAATACCGATATTGTGGAATCCGAGATCTCCTTCCCTGCGCTCCAGGATGATGTATTCTTTGGGCATGGCGGTAGGCTCCAGTCTGTCGGGGGTAGGCTTCCATTGCAGACGATAGTGGCCTTTGCCGAGACGCTTGATGGCGAAATCCCTGACAGGCAGAGGCTGTATGACGAGCTCGCGGTCTTTGCGTTCGGAGAGGAAGCGGGCCATAGCCTTGTATATGGAGCGTCCTACAGTAAAGCGGAAGGCCGGGTCCAGACCATACTGCATGTCGCCGAAATTCTGGTGGCTCATCAGCTCGATAAGCGACGTAGGCACTTCCGGCACTCGGGCTTCTACATAGCTTTTGTCCCACATGGAGCGGCGTGTCCAGTCAGAATTGAATGTCTGCCGTATATCGGAAGAAATCTGACGCATCAGATAGTCGGTAAGCATACGCGAATTGATACGCGGAGTACCGTCCTCGTAGTTGCGGCCGCCATTTGTATAATAGATGCCCAGAGTGCCGACAGTGGAATCGTCGGAACGCTTGCCGGCATCGCTGTGCAGGGCCATAGCTGCATCGATAGGGATATTGAGTCCCTGCTCATCCGGAAGAACCCGGCTTCCGCCAGCCAGATAATTGACCCACAGAGAGCGGCCGGTATAATCGTCTTTATAGTCATCACGGCCGTGATACGGGGAATAGACTTCCTCCGGGATACCGGCCCAATGTAGCCAGTAGCGGGCGCCCTCAAGGAATCTGGGCAGTCCGGATGTACGGAACTGCGGGGCGTGGCCGGACTTGGCTACAGGACTCTTGCTGGCTTCGCCTGAGTTTTTCTCAGCCGGATTATTCTGTTCCGGGTCTACCGACGATTCTCCGTCATCGTCGGGAAGCGCTTCGTCCTCGTCTTCAGTGTCAGTCTGCGATGATTGAGAGTCATATCCCGACTCTGGGGTAGAGGGATCATAATATATGTCAGCCCGGCGCGGACTGCGTGCTATGTTGCCCATGCCGCCGCCTATCTTCACGGCGTCGGCCGTCAGTATCTTGTCGGCAGCTGTGCCGCTCACGTTGGTAAGAGTGACTACAGGCTCGACATCGCTGTATCCTTGTTCAAGCGGAAATGTGCCGAGATATATCCAGGTGCTGCCGCCCATTGTCTGGTTTACGAGAAAATCTTTGGAACCGCCGGAGTAATTTACGGTATAGTGGGCATCGGTGGTGGAGTTGGGAAGGGATTTGTAGCTGACATAGACGGCATACTCTCCGTCTTCCGGAATATCGGCGTACCAGGCCGCTATACTCGGTTTGCCAGACTTTATGGTCCTTGTCTGGCGGTAGGTGCCGACCTCAAACGGGTTTTCCGTATCGCGGAAATCAGGCAGGTCATAGATGAAACCGTCAAATTCGCCGTTGTCCCATTTTTTTGTGCCCTGAATCTCTCGATAATCAGACTGAGAGTATATCTCTCCATCCGGATTTTTGTCATTATCCACTATTACCTCGTTGACGTTTACGTCGCGCTCACGAGGAAGCATGACATATCCGCCGGCGTTTTCTATCATAGGCACTATGAAAGGAAGCACATAGCTCATGGTATATACGTCCTCTACTGTCTCAAACAGCAGGGGGCGCTGCCACTGCCAGGAGCCCTGCTTATAATATCGGCCGTGGCTGTGCCACATGGCGAGAATATCGCCGGGCATACCTTTGGCCGGTGTTATATCCGGTTTCATCTCGCGCACGAACGGAGGATTCTTACGGTGCTGTGGGGGCAATTTGTCGATACGGCTTATGTAATAGCTAAGTTGCTTGCCACCCACGGTAAGCGTAGGACGATAATTACGCATCGAGTCGGGCAGCGAACGCCGTACAGTATTCTGCAGGCCGGTAATAAATTCGTTGGTAACGGGCAGATAAGTGAAATTGTCATTGAGGTGGACGGCCACTGTCTTGTTCTGGTGGTCCGGTTTGACAATATTTACCCGCAGACCGCCCGGATTAAGGTTGGCGGGGACGCTCTTCAGGACTTCGGCATTTACCGACAGTGTAAGAGAGTCGCTGCTTGCAGATTCTTTAGGCGCTTCAGAGTGATTGGTCCAGCGTGAAGTACGGGAGCTGCGCGAAGTGCCGGAGCGGCGTTTCGCACTGCCTGCTGAGGCAGACGACCCATAACGCCCCTTAGATTTGGAAGCGGACGAACCGGATTTGGATGTTTTGCTGTTTTTAGAAGATTTACTGTTTTTACCGCTTTTACCGCTTTTACCGCTTTTACCGTTTTTACTGTTTCGCGTAGTCTGGGAAGTATGGCTTTTACGTTTAGCCGATGACGCAGCATCAGTATCTACGGTAATGGCAGCCGTGGCTGCCAAAGCTACAAGAATAATAAAAAATCGAGATATCTTAGTTCTTAACTTCATTGTCATTCAATCAATTATCCGGTTCACACATAAGGTGAGCTGAAACCATCAGGCGGTTTGTTTCGCAAAATTACAAATTTTTGGAGTGGTTGGCAAACGGGGCTGCCCCTAAAAAACGCAAAAAATGTTAATAGGTGTTATATCAACCGGATTTTTTTCGTAATTTTGCGGTTGGATTGCTTTCCTCGGCGGAGGCTGTCCATACACCTGAAAGCTCTGAATATCAACCTAAATAATACCTATAACTATGCCAACACCTGAATTCCATTATCAGGAGCCGTTCCCTCTGGGACCGGACAAGACAGAATACCGTCTGCTCTCCAAGGAGGGCGTAAAGGTGGAAAACTGGAATGGCCACGAGATGCTTGTGGTAGACCCTGAAGCCATCACTATGCTGGCCAATGCCGCCACACACGACAATGCTTTTATGCTGCGCCGTGAGCACAATGCTATGGTCGCCAAGATTCTCAACGACCCCGAAGCGTCGGAAAATGACAAATTTGTGGCTCTCACAATGCTGCGTAACGCCGAGGTGGCCGCTAAGGGCGTACTCCCTTTCTGCCAGGATACCGGCACGGCTATCTGCGCTGCTTACAAGGGTCAGCAGGTATGGACCGGATGCAACGACGAGGAGAAAATCTCGCTCGGTGTGTATAAGACTTATACGGAGAACAATCTGCGGTATTCGCAGAACGCACCGCTGACCATGTATGAGGAGGTAAACACCGGTTGCAATCTCCCGGCTCAGATTGACATACATGCCACCGAAGGTATGGAATACAAATTCCTGTTCGTGGCCAAAGGAGGCGGCTCTGCCAATAAGACTTATCTCTATCAGGAGACCAAGGCCATCCTTAATCCTAAGACGCTCGTACCCTTCCTGATTGAAAAAATGAAGTCCCTTGGCACGGCAGCGTGTCCGCCATATCACATCGCTTTTGTAATCGGAGGCACCAGCGCCGAGAAGAATCTGGAAGTAGTGAAGAAAGCTTCCGTGAAGTATCTTGACGAGCTGCCGGTGACCGGCAACAAGTATGGCCGCGCTTTCCGTGACGTAGAGCTGGAGAAGCAGCTGTGGGAAGCGGCTTGCGATCTGGGTCTGGGCGCACAGTTCGGTGGAAAGTATTTCGCACACGACATACGCGTGATACGTCTGCCGCGTCACGGCGCTTCCTGCCCTGTAGGCATGGGAGTAAGCTGCTCGGCCGACCGCAATATCAAGGGCAAGATTACCCGCGACGGCATATTCCTGGAGAAGCTCGATGAGTTCCCCGCCGAACTGATTCCCGAGGAATATCGCAACGCCGGCGAGGGCGAAGTAGTGAAAATCGATCTCAATCGCCCGATGAGCGAAGTGCTGGCCGAACTTGACAAGTATCCTGTGTCAACCCGCCTGTCGCTCAACGGCACTATCATCGTAGGCCGCGACATAGCTCACGCCAAAATCAAGGAGCGCCTTGACGCCGGAGAGCCTATGCCCGAATATCTGAAGAACCATCCCATCTATTACGCCGGCCCTGCCAAGAAGCCCGAAGGCATGCCCTCCGGCTCCTTCGGCCCGACTACGGCTGGACGTATGGACCCCTACGTGGACCAGTTCCAGGCTGCCGGCGGCTCTATGATAATGATAGCCAAGGGCAACCGTTCGCAGCAGGTAACTGATGCCTGCCACAAGCATGGCGGCTTCTATCTCGGCTCTATCGGCGGTCCTGCCGCTGTCCTGGCCAAGAACTCCATAAAAAATGTGGAGCTGCTTGAGTATCCCGAATTAGGAATGGAGGCTATCTGGAAAATCGATGTCGAGGATTTCCCCGCTTTCATTCTCGTGGACAATAAGGGCAACGATTTCTTCAAGCAGATCAAGCCCCGGTGCGAAAACTGCGGACTCAGCAAGTAACAGACGATACAATATACGAATAAGGCGGGTACTGTGTGGTATCCGCCTTCTTTATATAGCAACTGCCGATCAGACGTATTTATCTATTTCATCTTTCAGTGAGGCCGCGCTCTGTACGCCTGAAGTCCTGAATTTAAGCTCTCCTTTCTTGAAAATCATAAGTGTAGGTACCGAGCGCACATTGTATTGAGCCGCAAGCATCTGATTTTTGTCGATGTCGACCTTGATGATTCTTGCCTTGTCGCCTATCATGCCGTGCAGCTCCTCAAGGACAGGATGCATCATTTTGCACGGCCCGCACCAGGTGGCGAAGAAGTCTACAAGTACCGGCTGGTCGCTATTGATAATCTCATTAAACTGTTCCATATCTTTAGTATTTTAATGTCATATTAAAATAACCGCGTGGGGTGTCAAATGGTTCAGTTATTCTTCCGGAGAAGCCATACCGGCCAGTTCGGCACGGAGAAAGCGACCTGTCGGAGTGTCAAGGTCAGCTATCTGTTCAGGCGTACCCTCTCCGATTATCTTACCGCCGTCCTTACCGCCTTCAGGGCCCATATCTATGATGTGGTCCGCTATCTTTATGACATCCATGTTATGTTCGATTATCAGCAGAGTGTTGCCCTTATCAGCCAAATGCTCAAGCACCTGAAGCAGCATGCGTATGTCGTCGAAATGCAGCCCGGTGGTAGGCTCGTCAAGCAGAAAAAGGGTTTTGCCGGTATCTTTTTTGGCCAGCTCCGAGGCGAGTTTCACACGCTGATTCTCGCCGCCGCTGAGAGTGGAGGAAGGCTGTCCGAGCTTCAGATAACCGAGACCCACTTCTTTTAGAGCTGTGAGTTTGCGCACAATGACGGACTGGGCGGAAAAAAAGTCGAGGGCTTCGTCGACGGTCATCTCCAACACATCGGCTATGGATTTGCCTTTGAAGCGTACCTCCAGTGTCTCGCGGTTATAGCGTTTGCCGTGGCAGTCCTCGCACGGAACAAGGACGTCGGGCAAAAAATTCATTTCAATAGTACGGTATCCGTTGCCTTTACATGTCTCGCATCTTCCTCCGGAGACATTGAAAGAAAAGCGTCCCGGCTTGTATCCGCGTATCTGAGCCTCAGGGAGAGCCACAAACAGTTTGCGTATGTCTGCGAACAAACCGGTGTATGTCGCCGGATTGGAGCGGGGTGTGCGGCCCAGCGGCGACTGGTCTACACTTACAAGCTTGTCTATATTCTCCAGCCCGGTTACCTCTCTATACGGCAGGGGCGGAGTGGCCGAGCGATACAGCTTTTGCGAGATGACGGGCTGGAGTGTGCCGGAAATAAGCGAGGATTTACCGGAACCGCTGACACCTGTCACACAGACTATCTTGCCAAGCGGCAATCTTAAATCCACGTTTTTCAGATTATGGCCGACCGCGCCACGCAGCACGATTTCCTTGCCGTTGCCTTTACGGCGGTCACGCGGCACTTCTATCTGACGGCGTCCGGTAAGATAGTCGGATGTAAGTGTGCGTGTGTGGAGCATATCGGCGGGAGTGCCCTGATACATAATCCGGCCGCCGGCGTCGCCGGCCGCCGGACCGACGTCCACTATATAGTCGGCGTGAAGCATCATGTCTTTGTCGTGTTCTACCACTATGACCGTGTTGCCGCAGTCTCTCAGACTCTTGAGCGAGCGTATGAGGCGCATGTTGTCGCGCTGGTGCAGTCCGATAGAGGGTTCGTCGAGTATGTAAAGGACATTGACAAGCTGCGAGCCTATCTGTGTGGCCAGGCGTATACGTTGACTCTCTCCTCCGCTCAACGAGGCGGAAGCCCTGTTGAGATTGAGATAATTCAGCCCTACATCCATGAGGAAATGCAGACGGGTGTTTATCTCCTTGAGAATTTCAGATGCGATTGTAAGCTGCCGGCTATCAAGTCTGGCAGGCAGTGATTCGGTCCATTCAAGCAGATCCTTGATATCCATCGAGGCGACCTGAGCGATAGTCTTGCCATCGATGAAGAAATGCAATGCCTCGCGGTTGAGGCGATCGCCGCCACATTCGGGACAGGTCTGGCGAGAGTAATATTGTCCGCTCCATTTATTAGCCTTGGAGCCGGCCTCGTCGCTCTGCTGCATCTCTATATACTTGAGTATGCCGTCGTAGCGCATGGCATAGCGGGACATAGACATGGTCTTGTCATCGAGCGTGAGGCGGGCATCGGTTCCTTCCAGTATGTCTGCGACGCACTCGTCCGGCAATTCTGCTATCGGCGTTTTAAGTGTGGCTCCGTAAAGCTTGCATATCGCTTCTATCTGGAGAAACAGCAATGAGGACTTATATCTCCCTAATGGCTCGATGCCCCCTTCATATATATTTTTCGCGGGATTGGGAATCAGTTTTTCCCGGTCAATCAGATTGACATAACCGAGACCCTTGCACACATGACAGGCTCCTTGAGGGGAATTGAAAGAGAAATTGTGAGGGGCCGGCTCGGCGTAGGAAATGCCGTTTTCGGCATCCATCAGCATCTGGCTGAAGTGGCGTATCTTATCGTCGTCAGGAGTATAGACCATCATCTGCTTGCCGCCCTGCTTGAGCGCCTGGCTTACGGAGGCTGAAAGGCGCTCCACATCGTCGGAGCCGGCGCGCAGACGGTCAATTACCAGTTCTATGCTGTGATTCTTGTATCGTGTCAATTTCATTCCCGGCTTTATTTCCTGCAGTTCGCCATCTACGCGGACATTAAGATATCCTTTGCGCATTACCGACTCAAACAGATCCTGATAATGTCCTTTACGGTTTTTTACCAAGGGCGCAAGTAAATATATCTTCCGGCCTTCGTATTCGCTGAGTATCAGTCGTACAATTTGGTCAGGAGTGTATTTTACCATCGGCTTGCCCGAAATATAGCTGCGGGCCTCCCCTATCCTTGCGTACAGAAGTCTCAGGAAGTCGTATATCTCGGTAGTGGTGCCTATGGTAGAGCGCGGATTCTTGTTGGTGGTCTTTTGCTCGATGCTGATGACGGGGCTGAGTCCGGTTATGCTATCCACATCGGGTCTCTCAAGATTTCCGAGCAGATTGCGGGCATAAGCGGAAAATGTCTCTATGTAGCGGCGCTGACCCTCGGCGTAGATAGTATCAAACGCCAGCGAAGACTTGCCTGAACCGCTCAGGCCGGTAATGACAGCCAGCTCCCCGTGGGGAATGGTCACATTTACATTCTTAAGGTTATGTACACGCGCGCCGGCAACCTCTACGGCGCCCTGCGCGGATATATCGTATTTCATAGTCTGAGTCTGTTAAGAACATTTTATTCCGTAACGTCGGGTTCATCGCCGCCGGTTCCGGCAGACGAACGGGAGCCACGGTAATTGATGATGTTGATGTCTCCGCTTTTCTTATATTTTTTCCCGTCGGCTCCAGTGGCCTGAATCACGTAGTAATAGACGCCCGGAGACACCACTTTGCCATGCACCTTGCCGTCCCATCCTTTCGACGGGTCGGTAAAATGAAACAGCTGTTTGCCGTGGCGATTGAATATCCAACATTCAAATTCTATCAAAGAGCGGTATGATACTTTCCACTCGTCGTTAACGCCTTCGGTAGCGCCGGGAGAGAACGCATTGGGACACTTGAGAATCGAATTGCCGATATTTACGGTATAGGTCTCGCTGTATGCCTGGCATGAGCCGTCGCTGTTGGAGCCGATATAACGCAGATAAGTCACACCTTCGGTACGGAATACGTAATTCAGGTCTTTGTCGTTGAAGCGATTGATAAGGTTTTCGAAATCCGGGTCCGAAGCCATCTGCCATTCGTGATGAACGACGGCATCAGTGCCTTGGGAATAAAAGGTAATGTCGGCCGGTGCGGAGCCGCCCAGGCCGTCGGTGCCGTCAGATACCTGATTAGACCGGTAATCCTCGTCTGTACTTTCCGGCACTTGCTCGGCATAGGTCTGGACTTCGACTGAATGGGCTTTCACGTAGTCGCTTTCCGCGCTTTGCTCCCAACGCCACTCTTTGAGGAAGCGGTCGCCGGTAATGGTAAAGCGGGTGTCGGACAGTGCCGGCGGATTGAGTACGATTGTATTGGAAAATGACTCCAGCACCTGTCGTCCCGGAACCTGATCATACCGTTTTTCGTCATCGTTCCACTGCATGGTGTAGAAATCCACTTCTATCTCCTGCGACAGAGTGAAGCGCCGGCCGTTGATGGAATAAAAATGTATGGGCTCTCCTTCGCCATCGGCCAGAAGGCGTGTCATACCGCACTCCTGTTCGGGCGCGGCCTGAAGCCCCCTTAGCCAAAGGCGGTGTGGCGCGTAATCCACTACCCAAAAATAATATCGGTCGGTTCCCTCTTCTACAATATATCCCATCTCTCCCTCTATCTGGGGCAAAGTATAAGTCTGGCCATCGCGTATTACTCCGGTCAACTCTTCCGCATATCCGCCGCCCAGACTGCTGTAGCGATACCATGTTACGGGCTGACTGCCCGAGGCCTGGTACGTTGCCGAGACACCCTGAGTATCGTAAATGACAAAAATTCTGTCCAGACCGGTATTCTTTTCAGGCGTTATCTCTATAACTTTCAGGCTGCTTCCGCTGAAGCTGACGGACCGGGCCGCAAAAGACGGTACGGCCGCAATCGCCGCCAACGAAAACAGTAAAATATATAAGTATCTGTTTATCATAAAAACGCTATACCGAGGGGTGCCTTCATGGCACCTCTCCTTCGCTATATAACGCTGAAAATACGGTATTATTGCTTTGCGGCGGGGGTATTACGAACGTAGGCTCTTTTCGATAGCCTCAATCGACTCCTGGAAGACAGGCTCCACGCCCATGCGGTTTTCTACGGTCTTTATGCCGTGAAGCACAGTGACGTGGGTGCGAGATAGCTTGTAGCCGATAGAGGTGCTTGAAAGATCGGTAAGCTTGCTTGCAAGATACATGATGACCTGACGGGCGTCGGAGATGTCCCTTACCCGCGAGCGGGAGAATATGACGTCGGCATCCAGATTGTAGTGTGAGGCTGTGGCTTCGACTATCATGTCAAAATTGATCTTGCGTTTCTGAATCTTCACGGCGCTCTGCATGACTACTTTGGCCAGCTCCGGAGTAATAGGCAGATTGAGCAGTGTGGCTCTTGTAATAAGCGACATGACGACGCCTTCAAGCTCGCGTACGGAATCGGTCACGTGGCCGGCAATCACATCTATTACTTCTTCGGATAGCGCCAGACCGTTTTTAGCTGACTTCTGACGCAATATCTGCTTGCGCAACTCACGGTCAGGTCCGGGCAGGACCTCGGTAACACCCCACTTGAAGCGGCTCAACAATCTGTCCATAAAGCCGTCGAGGTCTACCGGAGGACGGTCGCTTGTCATCACGAGAAGACGGCCTTTCTGGTGCAGGTAGTTGAATATCGGGAAAAATGCGTTCTGCGTACCAGTCTTGCCGGATAGTTCCTGTATATCGTCTATCAGCAGGACATCTATGCTCTGGTAAAAGTTGACAAAATCATTTATACGTTTTTCCCGTACAGCCGTACCATATTGGTTTTCAAATATGCGCGATGTGATGTACAGGACTCTGGCATTGGGCATGCGCTCCTTCACTCTGATACCTATAGCCTGAATCAGATGTGTCTTGCCTACTCCGGTGCTTCCGTACAGAAAAAACGGGTTAAAATCGGTCTTTTTGGGATTGTTGCCTATGAATTCAGCTATTGTGAAAGGGAGTTTGTTGCTGTTGCCGATACAATAGTTTTCAAAATTGTAGACCGGGTTCAGCTGAGAGTCTATTTCTTCATATACCACTCCGTCTTTCAAGGGATTGGCTGGGCGGGCTGTCTGCTTGCTGATCGGATTGTTGACCGAAGCGCTCGGAGCCGAGCTCTCCATTGTGACGGCAGTGGTCGGGTCGTTGCCTACTACATTGTATGTGTATTCAATCTTGACACCGGAGCCGTACACTTTGCGGAAAGCGCTGCGCATCACGTTATAAAAACGATGCTCGTATTGAGTCACAAAATATTCGGAAGGAACACTGAGGGTCACTTTGCCGTCCTTAAAACCAATGGATTCGGTACCGCGAAACCATACATCGAATATTTCAGGCGACGCTATGCTGTCGCTGATTACCTTGAGGCAATTTTGCCATAATATTTTGTGATCATTCTCCATTGTAATCAGATAGGTGGCGGTAGGGAAGCTACGGAAACGCGCTTCCTTTGAAGCCGAAAAGGACTACAAATTTAGATGAAAAAAAGCATAAAAACAACCCCTTTTTAAGTTGCATTTTTCAAATAAATTTTATTAACATGATAATCAGATAATTGCAAAATCTATTTATTTGGATGTCTTTGAAATTTTGAAAAGCAGAGTTTTTTTCGTAACTTTGCGAAAGCATAGCCGGATATAAGCGGCTACTCCTGAATATGAAGCATTTTAATCTCAGAGGTACCGGCGTCGCGCTGGTTACCCCTTTTAATTCAGATAATTCCATAGATACAGAGGCACTTGCCAGTCACGTAGAGCGACTTGTCAGTGGCGGTGTAGACTATCTTGTAGTCCTCGGTACGACTGCCGAGACGCCGACTCTTGCTCTGAAGGAGAGTGAAACGGTAAAACAATGTGTGATCCGGGCGGCTGCAGGGCGTGTCCCGCTTGTATTAGGTGTAGGCGGCAACTGTACCGATGCTCTTGTCGGCAGACTAAAGACAGAAGATTTCAGCGGTTTTTCCGCAATACTTTCGGTAGTACCGTACTACAACAAACCTACCCAGGAAGGCATGTATCGCCATTTCAAGGCTATAGCGGAGGCCTCCCCCCTGCCCGTCATACTGTATAATATACCTGGCCGCACCGGGGTCAATATGCTCCCTTCCACCGTCTTGCGTATCGCCCGCGAGTTCCCGCAGGTCATAGGTATAAAGGAAGCTTCGGGCAAGACGGAGCAGGTCGAGGAAATAGTAAAAAGCAAACCGGAGGGTTTCGATGTGGTCAGTGGCGATGACGGCCTTACGCTCGCGTTCATCGACAAAGGGGCTGCGGGTGTCATATCGGTTGCCGCCAACTGTTATCCTCGCCGTTTCAGCCGCATGGTGCGCATGGCGCTCGACGGAGACGAGACATGCCGGGAGACGGATCGCGGATTTTCTGAGTTTTATCGGCTGCTTTTTGCAGACGGCAATCCGGCGGGCATAAAATGCGCTCTTAACCTGAAGTACGGCATGCCCGGAAACCTGCGGTTGCCGCTTGTAGCTGTCAACGAGGAAACGAGGCGGCAGATGGCTGCCGTAACGCAGAGTCTGGCGGATGATTGACAAAGCGACCGTAAAGCAGATACTCGATGCCGCGGACATTGTAGAAGTTGTAAGCGATTATGTAAGCCTTACCCGCCGTGGCGCCAACTATATGGGCTTGTGTCCGTTTCACAATGAGCGCACCCCTTCTTTTTCGGTAAGTCCTTCGCGTGGAATCTGCCACTGCTTCTCTTGCGGCAAAGGCGGAAGTCCTGTAAACTTTATCATGGAGAAAGAGGGAATAAACTTCCATGACGCCCTGCTCCATTTAGCTGCGAAATACGGCATTAAGGTCGAGGAACGGGAGCTGACCGACGAGGAACGGGAGCGACAGAGTCTGCGGGAGAGCATGCTGGTGGCCAACGAATGGGCCATGAAGCGCTTTCAGGAAAATATGCGTGCCACGGACGAGGGGCGCAATGTCGGACTGCAATATTTCTTTCAACGAGGAATAACGAAAGAGGCCATAGAGCGATTTCGCCTCGGTTACGCCATGGACCGTTCGACTGATCTGTATGACGCCGCGCTCCGTCAGGGATTTGATGTGGAGGTGCTGCGGAGTGTGGGTCTGTGTGGTATCGGCAGTCAGAACAACCGCCCGTATGATCGCTTCAAGGGGCGCGTGATGTTCCCTATACTCAATTCTGCCGGCAAGGTAATAGCTTTCGGCGGTCGAGGCATAAAAGGAGAAGCTGCGAAATATATCAATTCGCCGGAGAGCGCCATATATTCCAAAAGCAACGAGCTATATGGCATATATCAGGCCAAAAACGCTATTGTGCGTCATAAGAAATGCTTTCTTGTGGAAGGATATATGGATGTCATCGGCATGTGGCAGAGCGGCATGGAGAATGTAGTGGCTTCGTCCGGCACTTCACTGACAGACGGCCAGATAGCGTTGCTTCACCGGTTTACCGAAAACGTGACATTGATATACGACGGCGATGCGGCCGGCATCAAGGCTTCGCTGCGAGGCATAGATTTGCTGCTTAGTCATAATCTGAACATCAAGGTTCTGCTGTTGCCGGATGGCGATGATCCTGATTCGTTCGCCCGAAAGCATACCCCCGAAGAGTTTCGCCGTTATGTGGATGAACATGAGACGGATTTCATCACGTTCAAGACGGATATGCTGCTGCGTGACAATGCCGATAATCCTGCGGCCCGCGCAGAGGCCGTCAGCAGTATAGTGGAGTCGCTTGCATGCATCTCGCAGCTGATTAAGCGCACGATGTACATACAGCAGTGCGCCCGTATGATGCGTCTGCCGGAACAGATGCTGACATCAGAGGTGGCCAAAGCGCGTGAGCAGGTCACTGCCCGTCTGCGTCAGCAGAGAGAGCGTGCGCGTCTTGACACGGCCGGGTCGCCGGCTACGGCTTCACAGGCCGCTCGGCCGGCAGAGGCAAAACCGGATGCGGGCAGTCCCGATGCTGAGAAGCGACGGTCTGCTGCCAAGGCTCCTGCCAATGCGCTTGCTGCGGGAGACCCGCTGTTGGCACAGGTGGAAAAGAACGTAATCAGTTACGTCATAAAATACGGCATGGTATCTTTCTGCCAGAATACCGTTGAGGGAGGTAAAGAGGAATGGATTAATGTAGCTGAGTTCGTAAGGGAGGAATTGGCGTATGACTCTATGGAGTTTGCCAATCCGTTGTTCAGAAAGGTATTTGACAGAATTTTAGAGCTTATTGAGCCATTCAATGCAGAGCTGGAGCATGAGAAAAGCCGTATAGCCGCTTTGAGTCGGTCGGAGCATGACCGGTGGATTGAAAGTCAGTTGTCCCGCTCGGCCACCATGCAGGAGCTTGAGGCGGCCGAGACTGATTTCCGTCGTCAGCAGGAAGAAAAGGAGAAGCTGATGCTTTCCGATTTCGCTGCGGCTTATGTCGGCAAGACTCTCGGCTCCGATCCCGATGACGAAATCAGAAGGCTCGTGCTGACGGTAATCACGCCACGATATACCTTAAGCAAATACCACTCAAAGAATGTACATATAGAGAGTGAGTCAGAAAGGTTGCTTGATCTTGTGCCGCGAGCTTTATGCGAATGGAAAGACGCTTTGCTCGCACGCCGCTACCGGACTGTCCAGATTCAGCTCAATGATGCGGCGCGCGCAGGCGACAGTGACAAGCTGCGTCCGCTGATGGAATCGTTGAAAGAGATTGCCGACTTACGTTGCCAGGTGGCAAAAAGTATCGGGGAGCGAATTCTCACTCCCCGACGCTGACAGGCGGCTATATGTATAAGAGGATGTCTCTGCAGAGACACCTTCTTATTATTATCTGAGACGGTCGTATGACGAGAGTTTCTTCTCATCGGATTTGATACACCTTACTGCCATCAGCAGGCATATCAATGCCACAAAAGGAGCAAAAACTACGGCACCCCACGAGATACCGGCTGCACCCGCTACTTCAAGCGAACCTGCCGCCAGCCACTCGCTGCCGCAGGCGGCGAGCAGAAGCACTATGCTCAGCCAGCATACTTTCTTCTGAAGACGCGTATTCTTGTACAGGAATATGGCGATTAACGCGAGCAGAGCGGTAAGCCACGCTACGATTGCCACATATATGGTACCATGCAACAATTTTCCTCCTTCTCCCAGTTCGTAAAGACCCATGGCCGTCACGTCTACATCTATCGTGGCGCCATGTATCTGCCCGAGTGAGCAGACAGAGAAAATGCCTGTAAGAATTACAGCGATAAGAAGGAAAACCGATTGCCAGCGTTGTATGACCATGTCTGATTATTTAAACAAATACTGCGACGAAATGCTCTCGTTGTTGTGAATACGACGGATGGTGTCTGCGAAAAGCTTGGCTACAGGCAGTACGGTTGCTTTGGTGTCCGCTTTCTCATAAGGGATGGAGTTAGTGAAAATAATTTCCATCAAACCGGAAGCCTCTACACGCTCAGTCGCAGGATCGCTCATGACAGCATGAGAGCAGAGAGCGCGTACAGATGCGGCGCCCTGCTGCAGCAGAAGGTCGGCTGCCTTGGTAATAGTGCCGGCTGTGTCCACTATGTCATCCACAAGAATGACGTTCTTGTTCACGACATCGCCGATTACGGTCATCTTGGCCACAACATTGGCTTTGGCACGCTGCTTGTGGCACAGTACTAAGGGTACATCGAAATACTTTGCATACGAGTTTGCTCTCTTGGCGCCGCCGACGTCCGGGGAGGCGATTACCATATCCTTCAGGTGCAGACTCTGGATATAGGGTATGAATATGGACGAAGCGTAGAGGTGGTCTACAGGCACGTCAAAGAATCCTTGAATCTGGTCGGCGTGCAAATCCATGGTAATAAGGCGGTCAATGCCGGCCACTGTGAGCAGGTCAGCCACGAGTTTGGCTGCGATGGAAACACGGGGTTTGTCCTTGCGGTCCTGACGCGCCCAGCCGAAATAGGGAATAACAGCTACAATAGTGGCGGCAGAGGCACGCTTGGCGGCATCGATCATAAGCAACAGCTCCATGAGATTGTCTGCTGTGGGGAAAGTAGACTGCACGAGATAAACCTCGGCACCGCGGATTGATTCCTCAAAACCTACTTCAAATTCGCCATCGGCGAAATATTCAGTTTTCATTTTTCCAAGCTCGATTCCGAGCTCTTTGCAGATTGACTCGCCAAGATATTTGGACTTGGTTCCGGCAAACACCTTGATAGGCGGATGATTAGTACTCATACCAACAATTTATAATATAAATAAAGTTCGTTTTTCAATTTTTTATTCTAAGACTTTCCTCTGAAGGAAGGCCTTATTAGAGCCATGCAAAATTAACAAAAAATTTCTACAGAATCAAGTGCCGGAGCCGTCAGAGCCGGTTTCCTTACACATGGCCGAAGTGTCGAGCTTCCATATTACAGCTCCATAGGCATCTACAGAAGTCTCGAAGCTATGGCCGCGCAATAGTGTCTTACGGCATTTTATACCGGTCAGCAGTTCCACAGCATCATATTTTCCTTCTTTGAGATTAAGACAGGAATAGGCCTCGTCCGGGATATTTATCTTCAGACGGGCACGGGTATCTGCAAAATTGACAGCTATCAGCAATGTCTCCCCCTCATAATGGCGGATAAAGGTAAATACTCTGTGCGGCGAGAGGTCGGGATTCTTGAGGTTGACGTACATAAGGTCGAAGAACTGGCCGCGGCTGATGGCTTTCTCGCTGTTGCATAGGTGCAGGATTCTGGAGTAAAGCGCACGCAGCCATTTTTCTTTCTGATTCAGGCGGCTAATGCCGGGCTTGCCGCCGTTGTACCAGCGGCGCAGCGTATCGTAACTCCAATAATCGAAGATGCTCGTGCGGTTGTTGTTGCCGGCAAAGCCTTCATTGTCGGTAGCGCTCTCGCCGAGTTCCTGCCCGAAATAGAGCATGAACGGTCCGGTATTTATCATGGAACTGACGACAAGCGATGGAAGCACGAGCGAGGGATCGCCGGCGTATGCTTTGGATCCGAAACGCACTTCATCGTGATTCTCCAGAAAATTGAGCAGACGTGGAGCTATCCCGTCTACGGTCTGCCATGCGTCAGTAAGACGGGCGGCGCTATGATTGTGGGTCTGGATATCTACAAGGGTATCGTAGAGGTTTACTTTGTCATACAGATAGTCGAACTGCCCGAAATCCAAAAAAGGTCTGTACTGCCCCACATCATATATTTCTCCTATGAAAATGATACTCGGATAATCTTTCTTGACTTGCGGAATGACCCAATGCCAGAATTCCAATGGCACCATGAACACCATATCGCATCGGAAGCCGTCTATGCCTTTCGCGGCCCAGAAGCGCAATATGGCGAGCATTTTTATCCATGTGTCGGGCACGGGGTCAAACGCTCTCTGACCGTTGCCCGGGTCGTAGCCATAATTCAGTTTGACAGTCTCATACCAGTCATATTCTCCGGGAAAGGCGGTAAAGGCATCGTTTCCTGTGGCTTTGGCGGGGAATTCCACATAGTCTCCTACCGGGAATGAAGGGGAAAACTGCTGATTGGTAAGATAGTAATAATTGTTGCGCGGCGAGAAAAAGAGCGTGGAGTCATCGTCGGCGCCGAAATCATGTATCCCTGTCGGAGCGCAGTCGGAATGATATACGCGCGCTGTATGATTAGGTACAAAATCTATCAGGACTTTCATCCCAGCCTCGTGAGTACGCTCCACAAGCTCGGTAAACTCCTTCATGCGAGCCGGCACATCTACAGCTATCTCCGGCGACACATCATAATAATCTTTTATCGCATAAGGCGAGCCGGCCTCCCCTTTCACGACATACTTGTTGTCAGCCGGTATGCCCGGAAAAGCGCTCTTGGTGGCATGCTCTATGATTCCGGTGTACCATACGCAGTTGACACCGAGGTCGCGTATAGAGCGCAATACCCTTGTGTCTATATCTTTCATTTTGCCGGATCCGTTCTGCTCCAGAGTACCGCCGGGCACACAGTTGTCGCATGTATTGGTCAGCAAACGGGGAAAGAGCTGGTATATGATGAGTTTCTCTTTATTCATAACGTCCGGTTCTTCAGATATGGTATATTATTGTTGAGCCGCCTGCATCGGTATCCGGCCTGAGACCCGGAAGGCCGGCATAGTGGATGATATTGCAGTCGGCGGATTGTTCATTTGGTCAGATGTACATCAAGCTGCGGGAAGGGAAATTCTATTCCGGACTCCGGCAAGCGTTTATAGAATATTTCGTTCATGGCGAAGAACAGATTCCAATAATCAGCGCTTGCACACCAGGCGCGTACGGTAAGATTGACACTTGAGTCGGCCAGTTCATTGATATAGACTGCGGGAGCTGGATCGAGGTGTACCCTACTGTCTGCGGAAAGAATATCAAGAATAGCTTTTTGGGCAATCTCGAAATCGGTGCCGTATGCCACACCGATGGTCCAGTCGATGCGTCGTCGGCTTTCAAGAGAGTAATTGTTGATAGTAGACGTCGACAGACCGCCGTTGGGAACAATGATAGCCTTGTTGTCCGGAGTGTTGATAATCGTGTTGAATATCTGTATTTCCTTGACCGTACCGGAGTAACCTTGGGCTTCGATGAAGTCGCCTACCTTATATGGCTTCAACAGCAATATAAGTACGCCTCCGGCAAAATTCTGAAGCGTGCCGCTGAGCGCCATACCTATTGCTACGCCGGCAGATGCGAACAATGCCAGAAACGAGCTCGTCTCTATGCCGAGCAGTCCGACTACCGTTACTATCAAGATGAAATACAGCGTTATGCGTATCAGACTCAGGACAAAGGTGGTAAGTGAGGGATCAGTCCCTTTGTGAGTCATCACTCCATGTACCCACTTGTATAGCCGCTTGATGATGAATTTGCCGATTACGAATACCAATACGGCTATTCCAAGCTTGAAAGCGAAATTGACTATCGACGATGATATGCTTTGCAGTGTATCGGAAGACACAAGTGACTCAAGCTCGCGAGCTACATCTCCTGTTTTGGCAGCCAATGAGTCAGTCACTTCAGCAGGTATCTGTAAGAATAAGGTATACGGGGTCATCTGTTTTCAGGAATTTTACTGCCGGTCAGCGCCGACTTTCGGGTACTTCTTAAACAGTGATTTCAGACGCAATTTTATGACTCCAAAAACCGCTTCGCCGAAAATACTGCCGTTCATCTTGCTTGTGCCGAGGACTCTGTTGACAAAAATAATGGGCACCTCGATGATTTTGAATCCATATTTAAATGCCTTGAACTTCATTTCTATCTGAAAGGCATAACCTTTGAATTCGATAGCGTTCAGGTCAATAGTCTCCAGCACTCGTCTGCGCCAACATACGAATCCGGCTGTAGTATCGCGCACTTTGAGTCTGGTTACCATCCTTACGTATGCGGACGCATAGTAAGACATCAGCACACGTCCCATAGGCCAGTTGACGACATTCACGCCGGATATATATCGTGACCCTATCGCTACATCGCCGCCCTGATCACGGCATGCAGACAGCAATTTAGGCAGGTCGTCGGGATTATGGGAGAAATCGGCGTCCATCTCGGTAATATATTCGTAGCCCCGCTTCAAGGCCCATTTGAAGCCATGTATATAGGCTGTGCCGAGTCCGAGTTTACCGCGGCGCTCCTCAAGATATATACGTTCAGGATACTCCTCGGCTATGCGACGTACGCAATCGGCAGTGCCGTCGGGAGAGCCATCGTCAATGACAAGCACATCGAAACCATCACGCAGCTCCATGACGGCCTGTAGGATTTTTGAGATGTTCTCTATCTCGTTATATGTGGGAATGATAACTAATGCGTCTGCCATATTTTCGGATGTTGCCGACATTTGCCGGAACCATTTTCATCCGACAAAGTTACGGAAAATATGCCGTAATTGCAACAATCGGCTTATTAAAAAATCACATTATATTTTTTCAACACACTTACCGGATGATACGACTCCTTGGCCCGGCGCAGTCCGGCATCGCCGGCGTCGTCCTCTCGGTTGATATATGCGATATGAGGATAACGCTCAAGCATATATGCCGCAAAGTATTTGTTTATAGCTTCATACGCGCCTGCAATCTCACGGTCAGCTTTCTCTATATGTATATAAAGCGTGTCTCCCTTGGTATCGCCTATGGTATAAGCTACAACTCTACCATCGATTCTTAAGAGTCCGCCTTCATACTTCAAGCCGCCTTGAGCCATAATATGCAGAGTCTTCTCCGCTGCATTGCGCTCTGCGATTGCCATCGGGCTCAGTCCATAGTCGGGAGACTGCGCCTTCAGGCGGGTCATGAAAGCTATGACATCGCCAATATTAGCAGTGTCGATAGGCTCAAATGTATCGACGCCGTACATATTCACATATTGGTTCACATGATTGCGCTTCTTGGCCATTTTTTTGCCGGAGAGAGTCGCAAGCTTTTCAGCTTCATAGAGATAGTCTCCCCAGCCATCAAGCAATGTGATGCGTCTGGGATTTAATTCCATAAATTGCGAAAGGGCGTACTCCGGTATGGCTGAGAACATCAGGGGCAGCTCGTTTTCGCGCGAATGTCTGCGCAACAGTGTCACGCTTTGTGCAATAGGCAGACTGCCTAAAGGAAGCGAATAAGCCGGAATATCAAGATTATTTTCAAGTCTTCCTTTCACAAAAAGGGTATCGTGGACTATGGCTGACTCATAGTGGAACACATCCACCCACATGAGCAGACCTCCGTACGAAAAATCGGTTGTACGGCCTTTGTCACGCTTCAGATATGGCATGATGGTTTCCATGTCATAAGGTGTGATACGTCGGAAGTCAAGCCGTTCGGTCGATATATGTTTATCAGCGGGAGATATGGACGGAGAGGTAGCGCCAAATTCCAGAGTGGCTGTCATAATGTCGTTCATAGTATAATCGTACTTTTATACTTAAACGTCCGGCGGGGCATTTGGTTTATCAGAAAGTAAAGTGCAGCTGTACCCTGACGCCACCCTTGTCTACGTTCGGAGTGTCTCTGTATGTAAGCCTCCACACATAGTCTACACGAAGTATGGTCAGTATATTGTCTATTCCGACACCAAGCTCCATATATGGCTGATTGCGCATAGGCATGGTAAACGCGTCGAATGGGAAACGGTACAGGTTGTTGTGCAGCTCCGGATTATTGCGGTCACTGAGCTTGCCGTACAATCCCCGGAACGACACTACTTCGCGCAGACGCAGGTACTTAATCAAGGGTATGCGGTTGAATAGAGCGCCATTGGCCCAATACGTCAGATCCCAGGACAGATACTGGTCGTTGGCAAACTCCATGGCGTTCATAAGCGCATAGCTTTCGGGCTGGATGGTGTAGGAGAGGTTGGCGTTAGGCCACATCAGCGCCGGATACTGCACCTGGCTCCATATTTTGCCGGCTTTCAGTATCACGTCGGCGTAGCCGAAGGCCGAAAACCAAAAACGCTTCTGCACTGAGAATTCAGTCTTGTTGGTGGTAAAGTCGCTGCCAAACATGCCTTTGGGCCCGTATTCATGGGTAAGTATGAATACAGGTGCATCCATATTGATGGGATAGCGATTGGTCTTGCTTTGGTAAAACGTCTCGCCGGGAGCGTAGCGCAGCGTCAGAGTGAACGCGCTCTGGGTGTAGCGGCGAAATACATCGCCGTAGCCGTTTTCAAACGGGAGCCAGCGTGTGGGTTCCTGTATCTCGTGCTTCAGGCTTATATCGAAAGAGAAACCGCCTTTGCGCTCCATCTTGTAGTCGAGGCGTGTGAGTCTCCGGTAGGTTACCTTGTCGTCCGGCTGACGCTTGAGCGACAAAAAGATATTGTCGGAATTGGTAAAGAGGTAATGCTGACCGAGGTGGTCGAGATCATACTGATGCTCCAGTTTTATGGAGTGTATGGGAAATTCGCGGGAATGATATTTCTTCTCATTGAATGAGTACTCAAGCTCAGCGCCGTATTTGAATTTTTTATCCCTTACGCCGTAAGCGAGATAGCCGCGCATAAACAGGTGCTTGCTCAGATTGGCGGTAGTCAGTCCTCCGATTCTGAATCTTGCGCCCTCGGCTGTATTGGCAGAGATAGTGGTATTCATCGGACCGAAATCAAACTTGGAATCCGTTCCGGTCGGAATATATCCGGAGACAAGGACCGTGACCACCTTTTCAGTCCAATAGAACAATGGGACCTCACGCAATCTCGCAAGCAGTTTCTTCATGGCCTGTTCATTTTCCTTGACCGGCATCTGCCTGTTGTCACGCCAGAATTGTTCAGGCTGTACGCGGGCATAGTCTGTCTCGAATTGTCGGCCTTCTTTGTCAAGATAACGGGCGTATTCATCATTTGGCGGATCATAGCTGAAATTACGATTGCCTGTCTGACGGCGTGCGTACAGACCCTGAGTTCCGGGTATTATCTCAAACTCCACAGTCATATCGTCGTTGACCTTATTACGTGTACCGTCGGCCGCACGCTCGTAGTTCTGCACTATGTACATATTCTTCACATAGTTCAGATTGATAGCTTTAGGCACATTCATGATGACCTTGTTGACAAAATAGGTGGTGTCGCCAGGCTCCAGAAACATACGTCCGTAGAAACCGAATGATTCTCGATTGTGCGGATAAAACGTCAATTCAAGCATGGGTTTTCCCATAATCTTGACTGTATCGAGATAGAATTTATAATAATTGGCCGCGATATGAGAGAGAGGGCTTACAAAGCGGTTCTGCATCAGAGTGATATCATTATCATATATGTCTACCTCTCTGAATACATCTTCAAGGAAGCGTCGTATGCTTTCCTCGTCAGCTATTTCATCCAGACCTGATGTCTTGTATCCCTCAGTTACCTCCTTGTCTGCACCGGGGTGCTTACGATACAGCTTTTTGCTGCTTTTCTCTTTCACGGAGATTGGCAGTATCGGTTTGCCGGAAACCTCGCTCGTATCAAGAAACTCGTATACAAATTTAAATTTCTTAGTAAACCAGCTTTGGTTTTGAGCGGGAGAGAAGTCATTGAGAGCAAGTACTATTTTCTCATATTTATCGTATGTATAATAGTCATGTATGCGTGGGTCATATTGTTTGTGATGCTTTCTGATATTCTCCATCAGCTGCACGGCAGGGTTGTTCTTTTTGCTATACTTTACTTTTCCGGGTTTCACAGTGACTTCGTTCAGAGTGCGTTCTGCCGGTGATAGCTTGATTGCAATCTGATTGACGGCACCCTTGTTCACGTATTGCTCATACGGGACGTAGCCCAGAGCATTAACCTGCAGGACAGAAAAATTGACATTGGTGCTGATGGAGAATCTTCCGTCGTCATCAGTCGTAACACCCGTATTGCTGCCTTTAAGATAGATATTGGCGTATGCCACAGGCTCTCCGGTTATGGAGTCGGTAACCACGCCCTTGATAGTAGTAGTCGGATACAGCCGTCCCTGAGCCTTGGCATCAAGCCCGTTTTGCAGCGCAAGCACAGCCGTTATGACCAGAAATATCCGTAGCAGTAGCTTCATTGATTTGCGTAATCAGAGTGGATTATATATATTTGCATCTGTTTTGAGAGTGCAAAATTACAAATTTTTCGTCATTCCCGATTGGTCATTATTTCCTATTTATTACTATTATTACCCCTATTTTTTATTATGGCTATTGAAATAGAGCATAAATATCTTGTAAAAAACGATTCCTTCAAGTCTTTGGCGGATAGCGCGGTCGACATCAGGCAAGGATACCTCAACAGAGACCCGGCCCGCACCGTACGCGTACGGACTAAAGGCGACCGTGGGTTTATTACGGTAAAGGGCAGCACATCGGGCGATACAAGGGTTGAATATGAGTATCCTGTGCCATACGGCGACGCTATAGCCATGCTCAGACTTTGCGACGGCACGGTAATAGAAAAACGCCGCTATCTTGTGCCGTATCATGGCAAGACTTGGGAGATAGACGAATTTACGGGCAGCCTGCAGGGGCTTGTCGTTGCTGAGATAGAACTTGAATCGAGTGGAGAGAGCTACGACATACCGCCGTTTGTCGGCCGTGAAGTCACGGGCGACCCCAGGTATTACAATTCATGCCTTGATGCATCAATTTTGTGCGATTCCTTTCATTGACAGGGCTATGCGTCCGCGTTCCATATCTACGCCGATGACTTTGACCTGTACATGCTGCTGTACGCGTACTATCTCCGACGGGTCGGTTACCCGTCTGTCAGCCAGCTGGGACACATGAACCAGTCCTTTGGTCTTTATGCCAAGCTCGACAAAGCAGCCGAATTTGGTAACATTGGCCACAATTCCGGGCAGCACCATCCCTTCGCGTACATCGTCAATGTCAGTTATGCTTTCGTCGAAAGCAAATTTGCTCAGTTTCGGCCTTGGGTCGCGTCCGGGCTTTTCAAGCTCACTGAAGATGTCAGAAAGTGTCTCGACTCCCATATCGGCATCTAAATATGCCTCGTCCTTTACTCTGTCTCTAATCGAGCTGTCCCCTATCAAGGCTCCGGTCTCCAGCCCCAGATCGCGCGCTATACGCGCCACAAGGGCATAACGCTCGGGGTGTACCGCAGAATTATCAAGAGGATTGGCGGCGCCCGGTATGCGCAAAAAGCCCGCGCACTGTTCAAACGCCTTGGCTCCCAGACGTGGCACCTTTTTTAGCTCGACGCGGCTTTTGAACTCTCCGTGACTGTTGCGGTAGTCTATTATATTGCCGGCAAGTGCTTCTCCAAGTCCGGAGACGTATGTGAGCAGCTCGCGGCTGGCCACATTCAGATTCACGCCGACACGGTTCACGCAGCTTTCGGTCACAGATTTCAGCTTCTGGCGCAGCATAGCCTGGTCGACATCGTGCTGATATTGCCCTACGCCGATGGCTTTAGGGTCAATTTTCACAAGCTCCGACAATGGATCCATCAGACGACGTCCGATTGACACAGCGCCACGTACTGTGACATCATAATCGGGAAATTCGCGCCGGGCTACTTCTGATGCGGAATATACCGATGCGCCGTCTTCATTGACCATATATATATCCATGTCCATACCCTCAGTCACTTCTTCGGCAAACTGGCATGTCTCGCGCCCGGCCGTACCGCTGCCGATGGCTATGATATGCAGATCATAGCGATCCAGCATCTTGAGCATCTGCATCTCGGCATAGACTCGTTGGTCGGTTTTGCCGTGAGGGAAGATTGTATCGTGGTGCAGCAGTGAGCCATTGCTGTCGAGTACCACTACCTTGCATCCTGTGCGGAATCCGGGGTCAATGGCCATCAGCCGCCGCGCTCCGAGCGGAGGCGCAAGCAGCAGCCCCTTGAGGTTGGTGGCGAACACCTCTATCGCTTCTTTGTCGGCCTCACGCTTGCTGAGAGCGGCAAATTCGTTTTCAATACTTGGTTTAAGCAAGCGCCCGTATGCGTCTCGCACAGCCTCGCTTACGAGTCTTGATTTTTCGCCCTGACCTCTTACAAACATCCTCTCCAGAGATGCAACGGCATCCGCAGCCGGAGATATGTCGATGCGGAGTATTCCTTCGGCTTCGCCTCGCCGCATAGCCAGCAGTCTGTGGGAGGAGCAGCGACGCAAAGGCTCGGAGAAATCGAAATAATCCCGGTATTTGGAGCCTTCGGACATCTTGTTTTTTACCACCTTTGAGCTGATGACAGCTGTCTTGGTAAAGAGCATGCGCAGGCGGTTGCGCGCCCGGCTGTCTTCGTTTATCCATTCGGCAATGATGTCCTTGGCTCCTTTCAGCGCATCATCGGCGTCAGTTACCTCTCCGGTCACGAACTTAGCTGCATCGAGAGGCGTATCGCGTTGCGCCATGATGATGCGGGCGAGCGGTTCAAGCCCTTTGGCACGTGCAGCCTCCGCTCTGGTCTTGCGCTTCGGTTTGAACGGTAGATAGATATCTTCTATCTCGACGCTGTCCCAGGTCTGTCCGATTCTTATGCGAAGCTCCGGGGTCAGTTTATCCTGAGATTCTATGACATTGAGAATATAATCCTTGCGTTTGCTTAATTCTCTGAGCTGCAGAAGCCTGTCAAGTATGGATTCAACTTTCACTTCATCCAGCGAGCCGGTAGCCTCTTTCCGGTATCGTGATATAAACGGCACAGTGGCTCCGCCGTCGAGCAATTCGACGGTGTTGGCCACGTGCCGGGTAGGGATACCGAGTTCTCGTGCTATGATTGATACAATCTCATCCATACTATGGGTACAGCCTATATTATACCCCGGATTTCGGAGAGGTCAGCAACGCCGTGGCGATCGCAAAATTCCCTGATTTCATCGACAATCCGGACGGATACTGCGGGATCTATGAAATTGGCCGTTCCGACCTGTATCGCCGTCGCTCCTGCCATAATGAACTCAAGCGCATCGCGTCCGTTCATTATGCCGCCGAGCCCGATGACGGGAACCTGTACGGCCTTGGCCACCTGCCACACCATACGCACCGCTATAGGGCGTATGCAAGGTCCCGACAAGCCCCCCGTGACAGTACTCAGAAGCGGCTTCATACGCTCCACATCCACAGCCATGCCCAGGAAGGTATTGGTAAGCGATAGAGCGTCGGCGCCAGCGTCTTCCGCAGCTTTGGCTATAGAGACGATGTCAGTGACGTTAGGCGAAAGTTTTACTATAACAGGCCCGTCATAATTCTCTCTCACAGCTTTAGTTACCATCGCAGCGCCATCTGTAGACGTGCCAAACGCCATACCGCCGCTCTTCACATTAGGACAGGAAATATTTACCTCGATGGCGGCTATTCTGTCCAGACCGGAAAGGCGTCGGCTTACCTCGGCATAGTCTTCGGGAGACGAACCGCTTATATTGACTATGACCGCTGTATCAATATCTCTGATTATGCGGTATGTCATGTTTACGAAAGCATCTACGCCGGGATTCTGCAAGCCTACGGCGTTAAGCATGCCGGAAGGGGTCTCGGCGATACGTGGATAGGGATTGCCCTGCCGTGGTTCAAGAGTAGTACCTTTCACTATGATTCCGCCAAGGCGGGAAAGATCGACAAAATCAGCGTATTCCGGTCCGTAACCGAAGGTTCCGGAAGCCGTAATCACGGGATTGCGCAATTCAAGTCCCGGAGCTATTTTTACTTTAAGATTCATGCCACTTCAGTTCTTTGGTATTAAACACCGGACCCCAGCTGCATACACACCGGTGCCCTTCAATCGTATCTTCCACACAGCACAGGCAAGCGCCTAATCCGCAAGCCATTCTGTTTTCAAGACTTACCTCGCAATCCACATTCATCTCTCTTGCAAGCGCGGCCACGCCCTTCATCATGGGTGTGGGACCGCAACAGTAGAAGCGGTCAGTCTGACTGCGGATGATATCGTGGGCAAGAACGGTGCCTCTGACACCGCAAGAGCCGTCATCTGTAGTGATATAGACTTCTCCCGCTTTTTTAAATTCGTCAAGCAGCTGAAGGCTGTCGGCCGTAGCTCCTCCCAGCAGAAAACGGGGGTTATAGCCCTGTTCGCGTAGCCTGATGCCGAAATACAGAAGGGGCGCTATACCCACACCTCCGCCTATAAGCAGAATCCTGGCATCCTTGCTTTCAGGCATAGTGAAACCGTTGCCGAGCGGCAGCACGATATCGAGTTTCTCGCCCGCCTTCATGGAACAGAGATGGCGGGTGCCGGTGCCGGCAGCCTTTATGAACAGCCAGAGCAGGCCGTCGCACACATTACATATAGAAATCGGACGACGCAGAAAAGCTCCGGGAGTATCGGGTACGAGAATATTCACAAACTGTCCCGGCTCCATATCGGGCATTTTGCCGGAACAGGGACGCAGCTTCATCAGCGCATTACCAAGCGGCAGCGACTCTATATCTATTATTTCAAAAAGAGATTTCTCTTTCATTTTCAATATATTGTATATAATAGTTTAATCTATTTCTTCAGTGGCGGCACCCTTCCTCCCAAAGCCTTGAGTATTCCGGCCAGCTCTGCTCTGATTTCCTCAAGGCGGTCTATCACTTCTATTTTCCGCGATACATTGGCGGGATTGGAGCGAAGATAACTTCGTGCCGCCTCAATCTTAAGCCCCTTGTCCTTGATCAGATAATGAATCATACGAAGCTTTTCGATATCCGCTTCCCTGTAATAGCGCATGTTATGCGCGCTGCGGCGAGGCTTCACTATGGTGGGAAATTCTTTTTCCCAAAAGCGGAGCGTACTCTGGGGCACACCGAGGAGGTCGGCTACTTCTTTGATTTTATAATATTGTTTATCCAGATTGTCCTCCATGCCAATTTCCGCTTAATCCATGATATGTCCGGCATTCTCGGCCGCATCTATTATAGCCTGATATTGCTGGGGAGTGACATCGAGAAAATAATAGTTGACAGGATTCTGAGGCTCGTCCTTGAAACGCACTTCGTAATGCAGATGCGGTCCGGTAGACTTGCCGGTGCTTCCCACCTCCCCTATTTTCTCTCCGCGCTTCACACTCTGTCCCGGCTTGACATCTATCTTCGACAGATGGCCGTAACGAGTAATGTAATTGTAACCGTGCGACAAATCGATCTTATTGCCATATCCTCCGGCCCGTTCGGCAGCCTCTACCACACCGTCGGCAGTGGCATAGACAGGAGTGCCCATAGGCGCGGCAAAATCCAGCCCCGCGTGGAAAGCGGTGGTGCCTTCCACGGGATCCTTACGGTAACCGTAACCGGAACTCATGGAATAGTCGGAGATATTTATCGGCAGAATAGAAGGGATATGTCTCAGTTTATCGCGCTGGTCCACAGCATTACGGCATAATTCGTCAAATGAATTAGACTGCGTGTATATCTGTCGTTCCAGCAAATCAATATTCTGGGACAATCGTGTCAGCAAGTCGGCATCAGAAAGCCCCTGCAGATTCTTATACTTGTCCTCATTGCCGAGTCCCGCGAAACAGCGGGTATCCTTGACCGGCTCCATCTGCATCATCACGCGGTAGAAATTATCGTCACGGTCGCGGATATCTTCCATTATATCCAATGCGCTGTTAAGGCGGCTTTCGAGTACCTTGTACTGCCCTTTGAGAGTGCCGTTCTCCTTGATGATATATGTTTCGTTGTGAAATCCGAAAAACAGCCAGGAGACACCGAGTATGATACCCCAAACAAGCGCGCCCCACAGCATGCAGTAGCATATACGTAGCAGGCGGGTCTTGAGTGTCGGATATACCCGTTCGTAATTGTCGGTAGAAGGATTATATGTATACTGAGCTTTTTTAGCCATCAAAATATAGTACTGTCGGCTGCGACATACTTTTCAGCTTGCAAAAGTAATCAAAATTTCTTAATTTTGCAGTCCGAAAAAGAAAAAACAATAAGACGATATGTTGACAGCCAACGAAATCCGAAACTCTTTCAAGGAGTTTTTTCGCAGCCGGGGCCATAAGATTGTACCCTCGGCACCGATGGTAATAAAAGATGATCCCACTCTGATGTTTACCAATGCAGGTATGAATCAGTTCAAAGATATAATCTTAGGCAACCGTATTCCTGACAGCCGCAGGGTTTCAGACTCGCAGAAATGTCTGCGTGTAAGCGGAAAGCACAATGACCTGGAGGAAGTAGGCCATGATACATACCATCATACCATGTTTGAGATGCTCGGCAACTGGAGCTTCGGCGATTATTTCAAGCAGGAAGCCATAGACTGGGCATGGGAATATCTGGTAAACGTACTCGGATTGGATCCCTCCCGCCTGTATGCCACGGTATTCGAAGGATACGCTCCCGAAGGTCTGGAGCGTGACAACGAGGCTGCAGCCATCTGGGAGAAGCATCTGCCTGCCGATCACATCATCAACGGCAACCGCCACGACAACTTTTGGGAAATGGGCGACACGGGTCCTTGCGGCCCTTGCTCGGAAATTCATATCGACTTGCGCAGCGACGAGGAGCGTGCAGCTGTACCAGGTCAGGAATTGGTAAACAAGGACAACCCGCAGGTAATAGAAATCTGGAACCTGGTGTTCATGCAGTACAACCGCAAGGCTGACGGCAGTCTTGAGCCTTTGCCTGCCAAAGTGATAGACACCGGTATGGGCTTCGAACGCCTCTGCATGGCATTGCAGGGTAAAAAATCCAATTACGATACAGACGTATTTACCCCCCTTATTGACAAAATAGCCGAATTGTCCGGCCATGTCTACGGCAAGGAGGAAAAAGTGGACGTAGCCATGCGCGTCGTGGCCGACCACATCCGTACCATAGTCTTCTCTATAGCCGACAATCAGCTTCCCACCAACGCTAAGGCCGGATATGTGATACGCCGCATACTGCGCCGCGCCGTACGTTACGCCTATACGTTCCTCAATCAGAAAGAAGCCTTCCTTTATCGGCTCATCCCCACGCTGGAGGCGCAGATGGGTGAATCCTATCCGGAACTGGTCGCCAGCAGAGAGCTTGCCACCAAAGTTATCAAAGAAGAAGAAGAAGCCTTCCTCCGCACTCTCGACAAGGGCATAGGCATGCTTGACGAACACATAAAGGCTGCCAAAGCCCAGGGAAAGTCGCAGCTTGATGGCAAGGAGGCATTCGTGCTTTACGATACTTTCGGATTCCCGCTCGATCTGACTGAGCTGATTTTGCGTGAAAACGGTATGACAGTCGATACCGAAGGATTTGACAAAGAGATGCAGCAACAGAAGAGCCGCGCCCGAAACGCAGCTGCCACCGAGACCGACGACTGGGTGGAAGTCTCAGATGGCGAAGAGCGTTTCGTAGGGTACGATTGTACGGAATGTGACACTCGTATTCTGCGTTATCGTAAGATAAAGCAGAAAAACAAGGAGTATTACCAGATAATGCTTACCGACACTCCGTTCTATGCTGAAATGGGCGGCCAGGTCGGAGACCGTGGCGCGCTCATAGGCGCGGACGGAGAAAAGATCGACATCTTCGATACTAAAAAGGAAAACAATGTCGGCGTACATCTGAGCAAAAAAATACCCGCCAATCCGGCGCAGGCGTTCCATGCCGTAATTGATCTGGATGCGCGTCGCGCCACTTCGGCCAATCACTCAGGCACGCATCTGCTCCACGAAGCTCTGCGTGAGATACTGGGAAATCATGTAGAGCAGAAAGGCTCGTATGTCAGCCCCGATATCCTCAGGTTCGACTTCTCGCATTTCCAGAAAATGACCGGCGAGGAAATACGTAAAGTGGAGCATCTTGTCAACGAGCGTATCAGGATGGCCATGCCTCTTGAGGAACACCGCGATATGCCGATAGCTGAAGCGCGTGAGCTCGGCGCAATGGCTCTGTTCGGCGAGAAATATGGCGACAAGGTCCGTGTAGTAAAATACGGCAACAGCATAGAGCTGTGCGGCGGCACGCATGTGGCCAATACAGGCAATATCGGTATGCTGCGCATACTCTCTGAAAGCTCCATTGCAGCCGGCATACGCCGTATAGAGGCGGTCACGGGAGCCAGAGTAGAGTCAGTGATGGACGAAATACAAGATACTATGCGCGATCTGGCCGGACTGTTCGGTGGAGCCGGAGATATACGACAGGCCGTAATGAAAGCAATAAGCGACAATAACGCGCTCAAGCATCAGGTCGATGACTTTATGAAGGAACGCGTGGCGACGCTTACCAAAGCTGTTCTCGACAGGGCGCGTGAGATAAACGGCGTCCGCGTGGTCGAGCTTTTCGGTATCCGAATGCCGGAGATTGTGAAGACTATAGCTTTCAACATCAAGTCGTCAGCTCCCGAACACACGGTATTCGCCGCATCTACTCAGTCCGAAGGACGCCCGATGCTTACCCTTTATCTCAGCGATGATATCGTGAAAGAGGGCTATAACGCAGGCAAGATAATCAGAGACGCGGCCAAATTGATTAAAGGCGGCGGCGGTGGTCAGCCTTTCTTCGCTCAGGCAGGCGGCAAGGATTCCGACGGACTGTCCGCAGCCCACGCCGCGATGCTTGCTGCGCTAAACCTGCAGTAATACTGACGGAGGGACAACTGTTTACAAGTATGTCCCTCCGTTTTTTAATTCATTTTGGTTCATTATTTGGTCATGTCATAAAAATTGACTAATTTCGGCGAAAATTTTAAATAAATTATTCATCGGTCAATCAGACCCCAAAAACTCTAATCCGCATTTCTGTGAAACGAACTGTATTACGGTGTCTCATGTCTGTGTTGACATGTACACTCTTTCTGACAGCTCCCACAAGCTGCTCAAAAACTGACTCTGCCACCGATTCCAACACTGCCAATGGCGCTCCTGTCTATACCGGCGAAACCGCTTTTGTTAAAGAAGAAGATAAATTGACAAATGAGGATGACGAAAAGGAGGGACAAGACGAACATGGACGTGTATGGGGCACCCATACTTTCGCCACGGCTCAGGATGCTATAAAATATATGGAAAGCTCGCCTGATGCCGGTAAATATGCGTCTGGCATATTTCATCGCATGGCTGACGAAAATCTCCCGTATCTTACAAAACTGCTTAACAATCCTTATGATTATTTTATTGTAGTCGACAAGCAGATAATGCGCGTCATCCTGTTTGACAAATATGGACGTGAGGTACTCGGCTACGGTATGGCTTGCGCCCGCAATTACGGCACCAAACATAAAAAAGCGGATTCACGTACTCCCGAAGGATTCTTCAGCGCCGAAGGCATCTACGACAGTACCGACTGGCTGTTTACCAACGACAACGGCTATACTTCTCCCGCACGCGGCCAGTTTGGCCCGCGCTTTATCCGCGTGAAGAACCCTGTGACCACGCAGATCGGTATTCACGGTACCGCATCTCCCGGCAGCATCGGTCATCGCGTAAGTCATGGTTGTATCCGTGTGAAGAACGAGAATATTCTTGAACTTGTAAAATATGTGACTCCGGGTATGCCTATCATCATCAATCCCAGTACGAGAGACAGTCAGGTCAACAAGAATGAGGGATACCATGTGTCATTTATTACTACGGATCTTACCGGCCAACGGCGTGAGGAACTTGAGGCTCAATATGAGGAGGAGGCGAAACGCTATAAAGAGGCTGCCGAAAAGGCTGCCAAGGAACGCGCCGAAAGAGAAAAGGAAAAAGCACGCGAGAAGAAGTCGAATCCTGCCGATTCTGTCTCATCCGGCAATGCTGCCGCTGAAAGCGCCGCCACCGCTCCTGAGCCTGCCGTCGAGCCGGCTCCGTCGTCCGCCGAAAAGACAGAGGGCGAATAAGCCATCGGTCAGCAATCAGCAACATAAACCCGGGCTGGAAATCATCCAGTCCGGGTTCACTTTATCAATTTAGTTTATTTCATTGTTTGCGGGCGAGGGAATGTATGTCCGAACGGTTGACTGCCGCAGTAATCTCGCGGAATTCTCTGTGTTCCTCAGCCATCATACGTTCCAGCTTCTTCACGTATTCATCTTTGTCTCTGATCGGATAGCGTGCTACTCCGCTCTCTTCAGCCGCGGCAGCCACGGCCGGTGCGACAGCCGTAAGCAGTCGCGGGTCAAACGGTGTGGGAAGTATATATCGGGGACCGAAACGCATGTCTCTGTTCCGGTCGTAAGCGTGGCGCACTTCGTCGGGAACAGGAGTCTTGGCCAATCCGGCTATAGCGTATACAGCCGCTTTCTTCATCTGCTCGTTTATGCAGCAGGCACGGCAGTCGAGTGCGCCGCGGAAGATATAAGGGAATCCGAGTACATTGTTTATCTGATTTGGATAATCGCTGCGGCCGGTAGCAAAAATCAGATCAGGGCGTGAGGCTACCGCCTCTTCGTATGATATTTCCGGGTCTGGGTTAGCCAACGCGAAGACTATGGGGCGGTCGGCCATGGAGCGTATCATCTGCGGTGTCACAACATCTTTTACAGAAAGTCCGAGGAAAATATCGGCGCCTTCCATGGCCTCACCCAAAGTATGGATGTTCAGGTCAGTCGCGTAACGGCGTTTTATGTCTGTAAGACGGGGATTATCCTTGCGTATTACTCCCTTGGAGTCACACATCACGATATTGTTGCGATTCAATCCGAGTGATATAAGCAATTCGGTACAGGCCAACGCGGCCGCACCGGCGCCATTGACCACAAGGCGTACGTCTCCTATCTTTTTGCCTTGAATCTCCAGAGCATTTATCATGCCGGCGGCCACAATTATGGCGGTACCGTGCTGATCGTCGTGCATGACCGGGATGTCACATTCTTCTTTCAGACGCTTCTCTATCTCAAAACATTCAGGCGCCTTTATGTCTTCCAGATTGATGCCTCCGAAGGTCGGCGCAATCGCTTTGACGGCATTGACAAACGTGTCTACATCTTCAGTGTTCACTTCTATGTCCGTAGCGTTCAGTCCACTGAATACCTTGAACAAGAAGCATTTTCCCTCCATTACCGGCTTGCTGGCCATAGGCCCGATATTGCCGAGGCCCAACACTGCGGTGCCGTTGGATATTACGGCCACCATGTTTCCCTTGCCGGTGTACAGCCATACATCGTCAGGATTGTCCTTTATAGCCTCACATGGGTATGCGACCCCTGGAGAATAAGCGAGAGAAAGGTCATACTGAGTGGAATAAGGTTTGGTTGGTAAAACTTCAATCTTTCCGGGCATCGGATATTCGTGATATTCCAATGCGCTCTTACGGGTAACTTTCTTCTTCATGACAAAAACTCTTGTATGAATATAACGCTATCCGCAGGAAAATGTTTTATATTTATTATCTCAGCCTGAGAAGAAATACTGACCTTTGTCCTTGGTGGCACATCCATAGGAAATGGCCTTGACCGGGCAGACATGATAACATGCACAGCAGCTGTAGCAATCGTTACCCCAGACAGGCCGCCCTTCTGAAATGATAATATTTGATGCCGGACAAGCATGCGCACATCTGCCGCAACTTATGCAGGCATCAGAGGTTTTCCACTTTTTAGGGTTCACTCCCCATCGCCGGAACAGAGGGAATGTCAGACGGGTGCGCAACGCCGGAAACGAACCTTCTTTCACATCATACACTCCTCTTGTGCGAGCCGCTATCAGGCGCGACAACTGAGCGAGCCGCTCCGGAGCGGCTTCAAGTTTGCGACGCATCGTTTCCTCGCTGTCTACATCGAATCCCGGAAGAAGGACATAGTCATTGGGCATGATGACCGAGGCCAGAAGGCCAGGTCGCTTGCCGGTAAATCTCTCTACCGTTTTGCTGAAAAGGCGCATGGCAATACCGGCTTCGTCACCGCAGGTACACACTGCCCATATATAGATATCAGATCCGATGTGGGGCAGCAATCTGCTGATAAAAGCAGTTACGACCGGCGGCACGCCCCACGAATAAATAGGAAACATGATACCCAGAGATGGGCCGACATCTGCCGCCAGCGCTTCCGTCATTATACTTCCTTCGCGCAGTGAGCGAAGCGCTTCGGGTATGAAACGCGGCTCCGCATCGCCACACTCGCGGGCTATGAATGTGGCTGCATAGCGCGTGTTGCCGGTACCGGAATAATAGAATATCATAGCGTAAAAGCCTCGTAGATGAATTGTTTGAGCAATTCCGTATCTTTCTGCATGGAGCCTATTCCCTTGCTGCGGCAATCGAGTACCCTGAGGGCGTGGATAATCGCCAATACGGAGGCGGGGCGGAAATTGCGCATACCGTCCTTGATGTCATTAAGTTGCCACGATTGATACAGACCTAACTGCGCCATCAGACCTTTGTCAGTCTTGTCTAGCGAATAATGGGCGAGCATCAGTTGGGAAAAATACTTGAACAATATGGAGGTAGTCATTATGACTGGATTCTGCTTCGGATTGCGGGCAAAGTAATCGGCGATGCGCATCGCCCGGCTGTAATTGCGCGACGATATGGCTTTCAGCAGTTCAAAATTATTGAAATCTTTGCTTATGCCTACGTTTTTCTCAATCAGTTCGGGCGTAATAGGCGCGTTGTTGCCTGCTACGCGCAGCTTGTCAATCTCTCCGAAGAGACGCGAAAGATCCACCCCTATGAAGTCTCTGAGCATCTCGACACTCTTGCTGTCAATCGTGACTTTCTTCTCTTTGCAATAGTCGGAGATAAGTGACGGCAACATCCAGTCTTTGATTGCAGGACTCTCGAATATGATTCCTCCGGCCTTTTTTATCGCCTTGACCAACGCGCTGGATGCTTTCAGCGGTTCCGCACGGTAGACTATCAGAAGCACTGTGCCCGGAGTGAGATGATCGAAATAGGGAGCCAGCTCCTCCAGTCGCGCTTTGGCATTATCCATGGTCTGCGCTTCCTTGAGCATGATAAGCTGACGCTCCGACATGACCGGAAAACGTCTCGCCGCATCAGCGACAGCTTTAATGTTGGTCTCGGCTCCGAAAAACACCGAGACATTGAAATCCCGCGCGTCGACATCGGGCACTACCCTTTCAGCCAATAGTTCAGCGATTCTGTCAATATAGTATGACTCCAGACCACACAGCAGATAGACCGGAGCGAGGCGTCCGGCTCTGATTTCAGAGATAATATGTGTGTACTCCGCCGCCGGAGACTCTTTCTTTGCCATAAGTCACAGTCGTTTGGTACTGAACAGATATCCGCGCATCCCTATCAGCACGCACAATACCAGCGCGAGACTGATACACGCGACAGCCGGGAAGCCGGCTTTCGTTACCCCTACAGTATCCAGGTCCTGGCCTGCCATGCCGTTGGCTATGAGCCATGAGGCAAACACCGTGATGGAATTGTTGAGCGCGTGGGCGATGGCAGACACCCATACCGAGCCAGTCCAGTAGAGCAGATAACCGAAAAACGCGCCTAAAAGGAGGCGGGGCAGAAAACCGAAAAACTGGAAATGAAGGGTGCTGAACAGAACGGCAGTTATCCAGATGGCCGCGTGGGGACCGAGTCCTCCGCTTCCTATGACACGCTGAAATGTGCCACGGAAAAGCAGTTCCTCACAGAATCCGGTAAATATTCCGATAACCGCTATATTGACAAGCAGCGTGCTGACGCTTGTGCCGGTCAGCATTGTGCCGGTGGCCGAGAGAGCGGACTCTTCCCAGCTTCTTATAGTTGACTCGAGACCTGTCAATGCAGCCGGGAAATGCATCTGTTGGTTCCACCAGACTGTCTGATTGAGAAACGGCAGGCCTACAGCAAACACAAGAATGATTCCCAGCACGCTACGCCAGTGGCACACTACGTTGAGTCCCAGCATGGACAGGGGGCGCGTACTCATAAAGAGCGCCGTTACGAACGCCGTGCCGGCAAAGCCGATCAGATTCTGGAAGACAGATGTCAGCAGATAAAATTCACGCGAACCGTGCGCGGTAAACTGTGCCGCAAGTTGCGATGCAAAACCGGCCAGCACCATCATCAGCACGAAGAAGCACAGCATAAGCAGAATCCGGCGCCAGTAAGTAAGCTGCGTGAATCCGTAAGCATTGGCCGCCGGACGAGATTTCATATTCCTTGTAGCCATGTTCAATCGAAATGTTTGCGTCGGAAAATGAAGTTCTGACCCAGATACTTCTCCCGTACCTCAGGATTCTCGGCCAACTGCTCGCTTGTACCTTGAAACAGTATTTTGCCTTCAAACAGCAGATAGGCTCTGTCCGTAATCGAGAGAGTCTCCGGAGCATTATGGTCGGTAATCAGGATGCCTATGTTTTTCTCCTTCAGCTTGTATACTATATACTGAATGTCTTCCACGGCGATGGGGTCCACACCGGCGAAAGGCTCGTCAAGCATAATGAATTTCGGGTCAATGGCCAGACAGCGCGCTATCTCCGTACGGCGTCGTTCGCCTCCCGAGAGACGGTCGCCGTAATTCTTGCGCACTTTCTGGAGGCGGAATTCAGCTATCAGACTTTCCAGCTTCTCTTTCTGATACGCACGCGACGTATTGGTCATCTCAAGAATGGAGCGTATGTTGTTCTCGACTGTCATTTTGCGGAATACAGACGCTTCCTGAGCAAGATATCCGATACCGAGTTTGGCACGCTTATAGACGGGGTATTTGGTAATGTTACGATCGTTTAGAAAGATATTCCCTTCATTCGGAGATATTAGTCCGACAGTCATATAGAAAGTGGTAGTCTTTCCGGCTCCATTAGGCCCGAGCAGCCCTACGATTTCGCCTTGAGTCACGTCGATGCTTACATGATTGACTACGGTACGCTTGCCATACTTCTTTACAAGATTGTCGGTGCGCAGCACTCCCTTTACGGGTACGTTATCCTCGCGGCTTTCAGTTTCGGGAGCTGCTGTATTCTGACTCTCCGTCATCGTCGTGTCTGCCGGCGCCGCCGTATGTTTCTTGAAAGCGAATATCCTCATTTATCCTTATTGATTAGTGAACGTATGTAGTCCGTCAGCAGCTGTATGGCCACCGTATTGTGGCCGCCCTGGGGTACAATCAGGTCAGCATATTTTTTAGCCGGTTCGATATACAGTTCGTGCATTGGTTTCAGAGTCTCCACATAGCGGTCTATTACCATTTTCGGAGTGCGTCCGCGCTCTATGCAGTCGCGCGATATGACTCGTATCAGACGATCGTCGGCATCGGCATCGACAAAGACTTTTACATCAAGCATGTCTCGCAGCTGCGGATCCGACAGCACCAGTATGCCTTCCACCACTACGACCCGGTGTGGCTTGACTGTCACTGTCTGCGGCATACGCGCGCAGGTAAGAAAATCGTATGTAGGCATCTCTACACACTTACCCTCTTTCAGTTCATTGAGATGGCGGCATAGCAGAGACCATTCTATGGAATCAGGCTCGTCATAATTCATCTGGAGCCTTACCTCCAGCGGGATATGGTGATTGTCCTTATAGTAGCAATCCTGCGGCATTACAGCCACCGAGTCCGGCGGCAGACTTTCTATTATGCGGCGCACAACAGTGGATTTTCCGCTGCCTGTACCGCCGGCGATTCCTATTATCAGCATATTATCAGATACTTATCTTTCTTTTGGCCGAAACAGTCTATGCTTCGTGCAATATTAAATGCAAATTTAAGCAAAATTTTTTGTACCTTTGCATCGGTTTTACAAAAAACTCATCGGCATGATCATATCATCAATCAAATCGTTCGGCCGCTACTGCCTTTTCATCACTCAGGTATTCCGCACGCCTGACAAGTGGAGTGAGCTGGGACGCAACATAATAAAGGAAATCAGCAAACTTGGCGTCGACTCAATTCCGCTTACCATGAGTATATCTGTTTTCATCGGTGCGGTCATCTGCATACAGATGCAGCTCAATATCATGAGTCCGCTGATACCTTCGTATTCCGTAGGTCTGGCCACCCGCGAGATTCTTTTGCTGGAATTTTCGTCTTCTATTCTGTCGCTGATTCTTGCCGGTAAGGTAGGCTCCAACATTGCTTCGGAAATCGGCACCATGCGCGTGACGGAGCAAATCGACGCCATGGACATCATGGGCGTGAATTCGGCCAATTATATAGTGCTGCCCAAAATCATTGGCTTTGTACTTTTTATCCCCGTCCTGGCTGTGCTATCGATGTTCATGGGCCTGTTGGGAGGCTGGGGCATAGCTTACTTCACGGGCATCACGCCTGTAGAAGATTATATCTACGGTATCCAGACCATGTTTGTGGAGTGGTACGTATGGTATGGCATAATCAAGACATTCTTCTTTGCGTTCATCATTACGAGCGTGGCGGCGTTCTTCGGCTATTACGTCAAGGGCGGCGCGCTTGAAGTAGGCAAGGCGAGTACGAATGCTGTGGTTGTAAGCAGCGTTATGATTCTGTTTATGGACGTGATTCTCACTAAACTTCTGCTACAATGATCGAAGCTAAGAATATTTCAAAATGGTTTGACGGCGTGCAGATTCTGCACGACATTTCCGCTACTTTCGAGACAGGAAAGACCAATCTTATTATCGGTCAGAGCGGTTCGGGCAAGACGGTATTCATGAAATGCCTTATCGGTCTGATGCATCCGGAGCAGGGAGAGATACTCTATGACGGACGTGAGTTCAGCCAAATGACGGCTGAGCAACGCAAGATGCTCCGTACGGAAATAGGCATGCTGTTTCAGGGCTCGGCCCTGTTCGACAACCTTACGGTACTCGGCAACGTGATGTTCCCGCTGAAAATGTTCAGTCCTATGAGTCATGCCGAGCAGCTGGAGAGGGCTCACTTCTGCATACAGCGCGTCGGTCTGGAAAATGCCGATGACAAATACCCTTCTGAAATATCGGGCGGTATGCAGAAGCGTGTCGCTATCGCGCGGGCCATAGCTCTGAATCCGCGTTACCTGTTTTGCGATGAACCGAACTCTGGCCTTGATCCGAAGACATCGATTCTAATCGACGAATTGCTTTCCGATATTACCCACGAATACGGCATTACGACCATCATCAACACGCATGATATGAATTCCGTATTGGGTATCGGCGAGAATATCGTCTTCATCAACAAGGGTCACTGCGACTGGATCGGCAATGACAAAAATATTTTCAAATCCAAGTCCAAGTCGCTCAATGACTTTGTGTTTGCCTCAAAACTGTTTCAGGAGGTCAAACTCTTTCTCGAACGGGACTCGCAATAAGCACCCCGGCTTACTTATTCTTCAGTGACGCAAGATGCGATGCCAGGCGCTGCTCGGCCGCATTGGGACACGGATTCCATAAATGTCTGTCTGCAAGCGCGTCAGGCAGATATTGCTGGTCGACATAGTGTCCGGGGTAATCGTGAGCATATTTGTATTGGACACCGTATCCCAAGTCTTTCATAAGGGAGGTCGGCGCATTGCGCAGATGAAGCGGCACGGGAAGATTGCCGCTCTGCTGCACCTCGGCTAATGCGGCGTCTATGGACAGATACGCTGAATTGCTCTTAGGGCTTGTAGCAAGATATATAGTACACTCAGCCAGTATGATGCGTCCTTCGGGCCAGCCTATCTTGGCCAGAGCATCGAAGGTGGCGTTGGCCAGCAGCAGCGCGTTCGGATTGGCCAGCCCGATGTCTTCGGCTGCGAGTATTACCAGACGGCGCGCTATGAACTTCGGATCCTCGCCGCCGGCCACCATGCGCGCCAGCCAGTAGATGGCGGCATCGGGATCAGAGCCACGCACACTCTTGATGAACGCAGATATTATGTCGTAATGCATCTCCCCCTGACGGTCGTAGGCGGCTGGATTTTCCTGTAGCCGTTCAGTCACTACCTCGTCGTCTATTATTATAGGTTCGTCGTCAGGCGTCGACTGCTCCAGAAGATCGAGTATGTTAAGCAATTTGCGTGCGTCACCGCCGGCATAGCGAAACAACGCGGCCGTCTGCCGTACCTCTACTGTTCGCTCCGACAGCACCTTGTCCTCGGCTATGGCGCGGTCAAGCAGAGTCTGCAGCCCCTCCTCGTCGAGAGGCTGGAGTACGTAGACCTGAGAGCGCGACAACAAAGGCCGGATGACCTCAAACGACGGATTTTCAGTTGTAGCTCCTATCAGAGTTACCGTTCCGCGCTCTACGGCTCCGAGCAGGCTGTCCTGCTGGCTTTTGTTGAAGCGGTGTATCTCATCGATAAACAGTATTGGGCGTCCCTTGGCAAAAAGGCTTCGGCTCTCGGCGGTACAGCGGTCAAGCACCTCGCGTACATCCTTCACACCGCTTGTCACAGCGCTCAACGTATGAAACGGCACTTGAGTCTGTTCGGCTATAATGCGCGCCAGAGTAGTCTTGCCCACCCCCGGCGGTCCCCACAGTATGAAGCTGTTGATGCGCCCCGTCTCTATCATGCGGCGGATGACGGCTCCGGGACCTACAAGATGCTTCTGACCTATATAGTGGTCGAGACTTGTCGGCCTCATCCGTTCGGCCAATGGAGGACGTATTATTTCCATAAGGTTCAGCGTTTTTCAAGTATTTCACATACGGCGTCAACGCTTATCTCGTCAAGCGTATCCACTACAATATCGGCTTTCCCGGTTATCGCCTCCCTGCCGAGTGTGTCGCTGACGCCTATCACATAGCAGCCTGCGCCGTGGCCAGAAGCAATGCCCGTGAGCGCGTCTTCCACTACTACGCATCGCTTGGGGGCCACGCCAAGCAGCTCCGCCCCTTTGAGATATGGTTCGGGAGCGGGCTTGCCATGCGTGACCATATCTCCGTAGACAAGCGCGTTGAACCATCCGAATATATCGGGCAGTTTCTTCCGCAGCGTCTCCATCTTCGCTTCATCGCTACTCGTGACAAGAGCGCGGGGTATGCCTCGCCGCTTCAACTCAGCAAGCAATGCCTCAGCGCCTGGCATATAATGAAACTCCAGATCCTTCTCAGCCTCAATGCAGCGTCGCGCCACGGCTTCGCTCACTTCGGGGTCGGGGAAATAACGATTCAGTATATCGGTCAGTGTCGAGCCCTTTATTACACGGGGAAAATCCTTCACACCCGTAGGATAATCGCGCTCAATGTCAGCCCATATACGTGTGTAGCTACGCTCCGAATCGAGGAGCACGCCGTCGAGATCAAACAGAAAACCTATATCTTGCATTTCAATATTCATGTCTGCCAGGGTTGGTTGCATAGACAAAACAACCGGGACACAATAGTGTTTAGAGGCTGTTTAATAACAAATGTGAATTATGGGGTCGAAAGCGCAACTTGGATTTTGCCATGCAGGCGAAGGAGCATAGCGGGCTATGCGACTGAGACAAAGGGCAAAATACATTTTAAGTCTTGATTTTGTGGATTTGAAATGGTACAAAACATGTCATTAATATAACGTTTTAAAAGGTGGAATGTGCCGCTATGCACATTC
>JAGBIJ010000038.1 GCA_017935045.1 Muribaculaceae bacterium | reverse complement strand
TTTAAGCCAAAACTGAAAAAATCAGGATTTTGATAACAGGATAACTTTTTGACATACAGACATAGAAAAATTACCCGCTCCGGACTGAAGCGGGTAAGGGAGGATGTGCTCTTTATTTTAGTTTAAATGAAAGAGCCGTGTTTTGAATCTGCTAATGCTGTTCTGCGAATCGCCGGCACCGCTTCAGCAAGGCTATTGATTGGGGTAGCGTGCGGCGCGTATGGAGAATAAATTACCTCCGACGATCGCTCACGCGGTGTCGGAGGTCAAACAAGTGTAGTATTATGAAAAACAAATTTTCTGATTCAGCCGGCGGCCGAAACCGCCGGCGGGGAGAGGAAAGATGAAAGAAAGGGAATTTATTCGTCGTCTTCTTCAGTGTATTCTTTGAGCAGACGCTCCTGTACATCGCCGGGCACGAGCTCGTACTCGGAGAATTCCATTGTGAATGAGCTGCGTCCGCCTGTAATCGAGCTTAAGGAAGTGGAGTAGCTGCTCATCTCTTTCAGTGGCACGCGGGCTTTGAGCTTCTCGATACCGTTGTCGCTCTCCATACCCATGATGATGGCGCGTCGTCCCTGCAGGTCGCTCATCACGTCGCCCATAGTGTCGGCCGGAGTCAGCACCTCTACGTCGTAAACGGGTTCAAGAATCTTCGGGTTGGCATTGCGGAAGGCTTCGGAGAAGGCGTGGCGGCCGGCCAGGCGGAACGAAATCTCGTTGCTGTCCACGGGGTGCATCTTGCCGTCGTATATCATCACGCGTACGTCGCGGGCGTAAGAACCGGTCAGAGGGCCTTGCTCCATGCGATCCATCAGACCCTTGACGATGGCGGGGATGAAGCGTGCGTCGATGGCGCCGCCCACGATGCAGTTGTAGACTACAAGCTTGCCGCCCCATTCCAGAGGTATTTCCTGCTTGTCGCGGACGTTGAGCTTAAACTCCTGATTGCCGAAACGGTAGCTCTCGGGTTCGGGCATACCCTCGGTGTAAGGTTCGATGATGAGATGAACCTCGCCAAACTGGCCGCTGCCGCCAGACTGCTTCTTGTGGCGGTAATCGGCTCGGGCTGCTTTGGTTATGGTCTCGCGGTAAGGGATACGGGGTTCGTCGAAGACTACGGGCAGCTTCTCATTGTTCTCTATGCGCCACTTGAGCGTGCGCAGGTGGAACTCACCCTGGCCTTTGACTATGAGTTGCTTGAGCTCTTTGCTTTGCTCTACAATCCAGGTGGGGTCTTCCTCGCGCATACGTGTCAGGATGCCGGAGAGCTTTTCGGAATCGGCCTCGTTGACGGGGCGGATGGCGCGTGTATATTTCGGCGAAGGGTATTTGATGAAGTCAAACTGATATTCGCAACCCTTTTCATTGAGAGTGTTGCCTGTACGTACGTCTTTCAGTTTGACGGCCGCGCCAATGTCGCCGGCTTCAAGCGAGTCGACCGGCGTGCGTGTCTGACCGCAGACGCAGAATATCTGTGCAAGGCGCTCTTTGCCGCCGCGGCTTACGTTCTCAAGGTCGGCGCCGGCTTTGAGAGTGCCGCTCATGACCTTGAAATAGCTGACCTCGCCGATATGCGGCTCGACGGATGTCTTGAAGAAAAAGATGCTGAGCGGCCCGTTGGCATCAGGTTTTACCTCCTCTCCGGCAGTGGTGACGGGAGCGGGCATGTCGTCGACAAAGGGGCAGACGTTGCCCAGGAACTCCATCATGCGGCGTACGCCCATGTCCTTGAGGGCGCTCACGCAGAATACGGGAAGTATGCTGCGGTCTATCAGGCCCTTGCGTATGCCTTCGCGCATCTCGTCTTCTGTGAGGTGGCCCTGTTCGAAGTATTTGTCCATCAGGGTCTCGTCATTTTCTGCTGCTGCTTCCACGAGGGCATTATGCAGTTCATCGGCACGCTCTTTCTGGTCATCGGGGATTTCGCTGATGACGGGCACGCCGCCATCGGGTCCCCATTCGTACTTTTTCATCAGCAGTACGTCTATCATCGAGTGGAAGCCGGGGCCGCTCTCCAAAGGATATTGTACGGCTACTATCTTGTTGCCGAAATGCTCGCGCAGGCTTTCCATGGCGTTGTCGTAGTCTGCTTTGTCGCCGTCGAGCTGATTGAGAGCGAAAAGCACAGGTTTATGCAGGTGCGAAGTGGTACGGAAGATGTTCTGGGTGCCGACCTCCACGCCATGTTGTGCGTCGACTACGATTACACCGGTGTCAGCCACGCCAAGGGCGGTATATGCGTTGCCCACGAAGTCCTCGGATCCGGGGCAGTCTATCATATTCAGTTTTTTGCCAAGGAACTCAGCATAAAAAACAGTAGAGAAAACAGAATAACCATATTCTTTCTCCACCGGGAAATAGTCGGAAACGGTATTGCCGCTTTCTACGGTACCGCGACGCTTTATCACTCCACACTCGAAAAGCATTGCTTCAGCGAGTGTGGTTTTTCCCGAGCCTTTGCTACCGAGCAAGGCTATGTTTTTGATTTCGTTACTCTTGTATTGTTTCATACTGGTTGAGTTTTATGGTATTGGTATAATTCTCGTTATGCGGAATGTAGCGCGATATGCGTGCCTGCACGCCGTTATGGAGAGAATATCTTGAAAAGATTCCGCAATTTAGTAATTATTTTTGAAAAAAGGATGACAGTCTTATATGTTTAATAACATGCTTCTGAAGCACATTGTGCTTTTATTGCCTTCAGTTAATATCGTAAAATATATTTTGCTATGGATAATGAGTTGAATTACAGTGATATAAAAGCTTGTTTGAAATTTATCCTATATTTGTGATAAAAATTTTGGTGAAATAATTTGGTGTAATCGGAAATACTTAGTAATTTTGCATCGTCAAAACAGAGATTTGACTGGCCTGCGTGAAAGCAGTCATTAATGGTTCGCTAGCTCAACTGAATAGAGCATCTGACTACGGATCAGAAGGTTACAGGTTTGAATCCTGTGCGAATCACATTTCCCAACCCTCCCGAACCCCAGCCCCCACCTCCAATCCCAGGTTGGGGTTCTTTGTTATCTATATATGTATGTAGAGGCATTATATAAGGGGTCAGCGGATTTTTCCAGTGGGCGCAGCAGATGTCAGGCGTATAGTGTTGCGAGTCTGAACATGAAGAATTTTATATCGCCTACTCCTCGGAACTGGCTTCTGAAAGCTTTGATTTTGGCGTTGAAGGAT
>JAGBIJ010000037.1 GCA_017935045.1 Muribaculaceae bacterium | reverse complement strand
TATTGCGCGGTCTCGAAATCGCAAATGTATTTTGTCCTTTGTCTCAGTCGCATAGCCCGCTATGCTCCTTCGCCTGCATGACAAAATCCAAGTTGCGATTTCGACCCCATAATTCACATTTGTTATTAAACAGCCTCTAAAGGCTGCGACATTCTGTCATGGACTCCAAGTCATCGTCACGCCGCAGAGAGTCGGAAGTTATGGCCTCGGGAAGAGGACGGCAGTTGTAGCCGGAAGCCATGATTTCGCCATAGGCTCCGGCTGAACGTAAGGCTATGAAGTCGCCGCGGCGAGTAAGCGGCAGGTCAACGGCCTTGCCGAATACATCAGAAGACTCGCATACGGGGCCTACGACATCGTAGGGATATGTGGGCCGTGCTGTCTCGGCCGAGATGTTCTCTATCTTGTGGTAAGCCTGGTAGAGAGCCGGACGTATCAGGTCGGTCATACCGGCATCGAGAATCACAAACTGCTTGCGCACGCCTTGCTTGACGTAAGTGACCCGGCTGACGAGGCTTCCGCACTGCCCTACGATAGCGCGTCCAAGCTCAAAGTGAAGCGTCTGTCCGGGACGAAGGCGCAGGTGGTGGCGATAGGTGTCGAAATAGGTCTTGAAATCGGGTATGGGATTGCCATCGGGATTACGGTAATCTATGCCGAGACCGCCGCCTACATTGATATGTGGCAGAATCAGCCCTCGGTTCTCAAGTCGTTCCTGCAGCTCGTTGACGCGGTTGCAGAGAGCCTGGAAGTCGGTCATGTCAAGAATCTGCGAACCTATATGGAAATGCAGGCCTTTTAGCTCAACGGCCGGTAGCGAGAGAGCCATGTCCACCACTTTGTCAAGATTGTTCATGGCTATACCGAACTTGTTTTCAGCCATTCCGGTGGTAATATTGGCATGTGTGTGCGCTCCCACTTCGGGATTGACGCGCAACGCCACGCCGGCTTTTACGCCTCTGGATGCGGCAAGACTGCTGATTACCTCAAGCTCAGGCTCTGACTCTACGTTGAAACAGGATATCCCGCAGTCAAGTCCGATATTTATCTCTCGGTCCGTCTTGCCGACACCGGCAAAAACGATGTTTTCAGGACTGAAACCGCAATCCGCTGCGCGCATTATCTCAGCGCCGCTCACACAATCGGCACCCAGTCCTGCCGCAGACATTACCCGCAATACATCAGGATTGGCATTAGCCTTGACAGCATAGTGCATCCTGAAATTTCCATCTGCGGGCATAGCGTCGCACAGATCCGCGAGAGTAGCCCTCAGCAAGTCGAAATCATAATAATAAAAAGGAGTGTCGAGCGCACTGAAACGGTCGACGGGAAATATAGTGTGCATGAGCCAATCAGAATTTTACAGTGTGATTAAACAGGTTGGCGCTGAGAGCCCGGAGAGTCCTCGCCTTGTCTTCTTCGCGGATAAGAAAAGATATGTTGCAGTCGCTTCCGCCGAAAGAAATCATGCGTGTCGGAATGTCGCGCATCGCATCCATTGCCGCCGCCTCAAACCCGACATTGCGCCAGTCAAGATCGCCGACCACACAGACGATACACATGTCACGATTGACAGTCACGGCGCCATACCGCTGCAGATCAGCCACGATTTCATCAAGCGAGGAAGTGTCGTCGACAGTGAGTGAAACCCCGACTTCTGATGTGCATATCATATCTATGGGCGTGCGGTAGCTTTCAAAAATCTCAAAGACCTTACGCAGAAATCCGTGAGCCAGAAGCATGCGGCTTGATTTGATTCTTATAGCCGTAATGTTGTCTTTGGCCGCGACAGCCTTTATCTTATGGCGCTCCGTCCGGTTGGATATAAGCGTACCTTCCGCCTCAGGCTGCATGGTATTGAGCAGTCTCACGGGTATATTGGCATGCTTCGCAGGCAAGATACACGTGGGATGCAATATCTTGGCGCCGAAGTAGGCCAGTTCCGCGGCTTCATCGAAATGAAGGTTGCGTACAGGGGCTGTCTCGTCGACGACTCGCGGATCATTGTCGTGCATGCCGTCGATATCTGTCCATATCTGTATCTCTTCGGCTCCGCACGCCGCGCCTATGAGCGAAGCGGTGTAATCACTGCCGCCGCGCTTGAGGTTGTCTACCTCGCCGTAGGCATTTCTGCAGATGAATCCCTGCGTCACAAATAGCGGCGAATCGCCGTGTGCATCAAGCAGATGGATCAGTTTGGACGAAATATAGTCAACATCCGGCTCGCCATGGGTGTCGGTACGCATGAAGTCGAGCGCACGGAGCATGACAGGCGTGTGACCCATTTCCTCCAGAAGAGTAACAAACATAAACGTGGACAGCAGCTCTCCGAACGAGACCACCACTTTTTCCTCATGGGGCGTAAACACATCCTTAGTAAAAGACCTGAGATAGTCGAATTGCTCGGAAATATAAGCGTTGACCTTCTCTTTCGACTCTTCAGACCGATAGAGGCTGTCGACGTGTCCCTTGTACTTGCCATGCAAAGCGGCAATGGCGGAGAGAGCGCCTTTGGAATCGCCGTTATAAAGGAGTGAGGAAATCTCAATCAGCACATTCGTAGTGCCGGACATGGCCGAGAGTACTATAATCTTTCGCTCGCTGCCGGCTGTGACCAGCCTGGCTACATCACACATTCTTTGCGGAGTACCCACCGAAGTACCACCAAATTTTAAAACTTTCATCTAATACCAAAATGCTATTTTTTGCAAAATTATATAAAAAATCCGATATATTTACTCCAAACTCACAAAAACAAGAACACACGCCTGTTTTCGACCGGCTGTTTTGCAGCTGTTTTTGCCGGAGCAAGCAGGCCATTTTTTAAAAATGAGGCTCCCTATGTCGTATATTTTTAGTAATTTTGCACCCTGCTAATTATCGACAACCAATATGAAGTCATCAAGCCGAAAAAATCAGCCGGACTCCGCAACTGACATATCATCACTCTCGGAATCAGACAAAGCATTGCTCGAAGGCGCTCTCCGCAGGCTTTCCGGCGAACAAACCGATGACAAGGCCGAAGACGACAACATACCCGAAGTCATGCCCTTGCTCATGCTCCACGATGTAGTCATCTACCCCGGCATGACCATACCTGTCTCGCTCTCATCGGATGAAAATCTGAAAGCGGCCCGCAGCGCCGAACAGAATCATAATACCGTGGCGGTAAGTACCGTACCGTCCGATCTGACCCGCATAGGTATCAAACAGCTGCGCCACACCGCCGTACAGGCATCGGTTCTCAAAATCATAGAGATGCCGGACGGCACCACCAATGCCCTGCTGCAAGCCTCGGCTCCGCTGCAGGTAGACAGCATTGTGAAGCGCAAGCCATATTTTCAGGTGCGTGTCTCTGCTGTCGAGGAGATATTCCCGGCCGCCGACGATATGGAGATGGCTGTCATTGTAGACGCTGTATATGAGATATACTATAATATACTCAAACTTATAGACGACAGTGAGATCACACCGGTAAAGAAGGCTTTCGAGGAGCTGGAGCATCCTCTGTCAAAGCTGCACTTCATTTCCGTCAACTCGCCGCTCGATATAAAGGACAAGCAGGAACTGCTTGATACCCATGACATCAAACAACGCGCCGAGAAACTGCTGCGTTACCTGAACCGCGCCCACGAACTGATGAATGTGAAGGCCGACATAGCCAAACGCACATCCCAACGCCTGACCCAACAGCAGCGAGAACACTTCCTGCGCTCTCAGATCAACATGATGCAGGACGAGCTGGGCGGCGGCTCGCTGGAAGATGAGGAAATGGACGAGCTCGACGCACGCGCCGCCAAGAAAAAATGGAGCAAGGAGGTAGACGAGCATTTCAACAAGGAGATGCGCAAGCTGGAGCGATTCAATGCCTCATCGCCTGAGTACGGCATACAGTACGGCTATCTGGAGACTATGCTCAATCTGCCGTGGGAAGAATATTCGGAAGACAATTTCTCGCTCGACCACGTGGCCGCGCAGCTCGACAAGGACCACTACGGACTGGAAAAGGTAAAGGAACGTATTCTGGAGCAGGTGGCGGTCATGAAGCTGCGCAAGGACATGCGCGCGCCCATACTGTGTCTGTACGGACCTCCGGGCGTGGGCAAGACATCGCTCGGCAAGTCGATAGCCGAAGCCATCGGGCGCCAATACGCCCGTGTGGCACTCGGAGGTGTGCATGACGAGGCCGAGATTCGCGGCCACAGACGTACGTATGTCGGAGCTATGCCGGGACGCATAATTTCCGCATTGCTCAAGGTGGGCACCAGCAATCCGGTGTTTGTACTCGACGAGATAGACAAAATAGGCCGCGACATGAAAGGCGACCCCTCCACTGCGCTGCTTGAGGTGCTTGATCCCGAGCAGAACAATAAGTTTCATGACAACTATCTCGATATAGACTACGACCTGTCGAAAGTGATGTTCATAGCTACGGCCAACAATCTCGAGACCGTCTCCCGTCCGCTGCGCGACCGTATGGAGATAATCGAAATTCCAGGCTATGTATGCGATGAAAAAATAGCCATAGCCCGCCGCCATCTGGTACCGAAGCTCCTGGAGGAACACGGACTTGAAGCCGGCAGCGTGACTTTCCCTGATGAAACGCTGCAATACATCATAGACCGGTATACCCGCGAGAGCGGAGTGCGCCTGCTGGAAAAAAAGCTGGCGAAAGTCATACGCAGACTTGCCGTGCAGAAGGCACGCGGAGAACAGCCGGCTGCCACTGTCAGCACAGCCGACGCACGCGAATGGCTCGGCCCTGAGGAAGTGACCCCCGACATATATGAGGACAACAGGTACGCCGGCGTCGTGACCGGTCTGGCCTGGACGGCTGTCGGAGGCGAGATTCTCTTCATCGAGACATCTCTCTCAAAAGGCAAAGGAGACAAATTGACGCTTACAGGCAATCTGGGCGACGTAATGAAGGAGTCGGCCGTCATAGCCCTGCAGTACATCAAGGCCCACGCATCGCAGCTGGCCATACCGGAGGACGTATTCGGCAAGTACGACATACATATCCACGTGCCTGAGGGGGCCATCCCCAAAGACGGCCCCTCGGCCGGCATAACGATGGCCACAGCCTTGGTATCGGCGTTTACCCGCCGCCGCGTGCGTCCGCGCCTGGCAATGACCGGAGAAATAACATTGCGTGGCAAAGTGCTGCCCGTAGGAGGAATAAAGGAGAAAATTCTGGCTGCCAAGCGCGCCGGTATCCAGACAGTGATGCTCTGCGAACAGAACCGCAAGGATATTGGGGAAATCAAATCCGAATATCTGGATGGCATGACCTTCGTTTATGTCAACAATATCATGGAGGTATTGGACTTTGCCCTTACCGGAGAAATTGACGAAACACTTCCTGAAAGATAACAAAACACTCTATATATCAAGCTCATAGCTTATGTTACACGCCTGAACCCGCTGTCATTCTTCAACCGTTGGCAGCGGATTCTTGTGTATAGACGGAAAAATGTGTTGAAGATAATTTATTATTTCTAAGAAATCGAACAAAATAATAACCGGGAGTGTTTAGACTATATAAATCCAATTAATCTCTACAACGATGACTACGAAGGACGCTTTTAAAAAACGCTTATTAGGGCTCCAAGGTAACTTGTTGAATTTCGCATATCAGCTTACCACCAACAGGGAGCAGGCACAGGATCTTCTTCAGGATACTACTCTGAAGGCTCTTGACAATGAGGATAAATACGTAGACAACGTCAATTTCAAAGGATGGATTTTTACCATCATGCGTAATATCTTCATCAACAATTATCGCCAGACCGTACGCAAAGCCACAGTCATTGACCAGACCGAAGACCTATACCACCTGAACATCTGTCAGGACAGCGGTCTCGACACTCCCGACGGCTCGTTTGCAGTCCAGGAGATAAGCAAAGCCATCAACTCGTTTTCCGATGATTACCGTATCCCGTTCAGCATGCATGTGGCCGGATACAAATATCAGGAGATAGCCGAAAAGATGCATCTCCCGCTCGGCACCATCAAGAGCCGCATCTTTTTCGCACGCCAGCGGCTGCAGGGCATGCTTAAAGATTACCAGAGCTGAGACATAGGATGCTCTGCGTGGCATCCTGACGGCAATAAGCCGGCGGACGAGTTCCACACGCAGATTCTCTCACGACAACGCTTCGCAGCGTAGACCACACTGTCTGCACGCTTCAATACGTGCGGATATCCGAAAACCGGAAGTAACCTCACCATCGATAAAGGCAATACTTTAATTGAGATTATTGGAATTATTTTACAGCCTCTGCCCCGTGGCAGAGGCTTTTTATCGGCGCATAGTAAAAAAGGTTTGGAGATAGGGCGCGGATTTCGTAACTTTGCAGTAATTTCTGAAATCTCTTACAATGACTCAATTCACACATCTTCACGTCCACTCCCAGTACTCGCTGCTCGATGGCCAGGCTTCCATACCGCGCCTTGTAGACAAGGCTATCGCCTTAGGTATGAAAGGAATGGCTCTTACCGACCATGGCAACATGTTCGGCATCAAGGAGTTTTTCAATTATGTCAACAAGAAAAACAAGGGCAAAGAGGAACAGGACCGGTTCAAACCCATACTGGGCTGCGAGATGTATGTGGCCAAGCGCAAGCTTACCGACAAGACCGACAAGACCGATAACGGATACCATCTCATCGTGCTTGCCAAAAACTCCAAAGGATATCACAATCTTATCAAGCTGGTCAGCAAGTCGTGGACCGAGGGCTATTATTACAAGCCCCGTACCGACCACGATGAACTGGCTGCGCACCGCGAGGGGCTGATAGTGGCTTCGGCCTGTCTGGGCGGCGAGGTGCCGCAGCTCGTGATGCGAGGTCTGGAGGAGGAAGCCGAAAAATGCATCCTGTGGTTCAGGGAGACCTTCGGCGATGACTACTATCTGGAACTGCAGCGCCACAAGACCGACAAACCGCAGGGCAACCGCCGCGTCTATGAGGAGCAGAAGGGCGTAAACGAGTTTCTGGTAAAAATGGCCCGCAAGCATGGCATCAAGCTTATAGCCACCAATGATTCCCACTTTGTGGACGAAGATGACGCCGAGGCCCACGACCGCCTCATCTGCATCTCGATGGGCAAGCGCTTCCACGACCCGACGCGCATGCACTATACGAAGCAGGAATGGTTTAAGTCGCAGGACGAGATGGAAGCCATCTTCTCCGATATACCCGAAGCCCTTGCCAACACCAACGAGATACTGGACAAGGTAGAGTTTTATACCATCGACCACGCCCCCATCATGCCCAACTTTCAGATTCCTGAGGAGTTCGGCACAGAGGCGGAATACCGTAGCCGTATCACGGAGCAAGAGCTGTTCGACGAGTTTACGCGGGACGAAAACGGCAATGTAGTGTTGTCGCAGGAGGAGGCCGAAAAGAAGATTCAGAAATTAGGCGGATATGACAAGCTGTACCGTATCAAGTTTGAAGCCGACTACCTCAACAAGCTCTGTATGGAAGGGGCGAAAAAGAGATACGGCGACCCGTTGAGTCCGGAAGTAGCCGAACGTCTGAAATTTGAGCTGCACATCATGAAGACCATGGGCTTCCCCGGATACTTCCTCATAGTCCAGGATTTCATCAACACCGCACGCGAGAAACTCGGCGTAAGCGTAGGACCCGGTCGAGGCTCGGCGGCCGGCTCGGCAGCTGCCTACTGCTTAGGTATCACACAGATAGACCCCATAAAATACGACCTTCTGTTTGAGAGGTTCCTAAATCCCGACCGCATATCGCTGCCTGATATCGATGTGGATTTCGACGACGACGGCCGTTACACCGTACTGAAATATGTCACGGACAAGTACGGAGCCGAAAAGGTAGCTCACATCATCACTTACGGCACTATGGCCACGAAGCTGGCCATCAAGGATGTGGCCAAGGTCATGGAGATGCCGCTGGCCGAGGCCAACAGGCTGGCGCGCCTCGTGCCGGACCGCATGCCCGAGGGTAAGGTCAACTTCAAGAACTGCCTGAAGTATGTCAAGGAATTTGCCGACGAGGCTGCCAGCCCAAATCCGGACGTGCGCGAAGTGATGCAGTACGCACAGCAGCTTGAGGGCAACGTGCGCAACACCGGAGTACACGCTTGCGGCGTAATCATCGGCCGCGACGACATAACGGATTGGGTTCCGGTATCTACGGCCACAGACTCCGACGGTTCGAAGGTACTTGTCACTCAATATGAAGGCAGCGTCATCGAGGACACCGGCATGATCAAGATGGACTTCCTCGGTCTGAAGACTCTGTCCGTCATCATGGAAGCGCTGAAGAACATCAGGCATACGCGAGGCATCGATATAGACATGGACAACATACCTATTGACGATCCCGCCACCTACCGGCTGTACTGCGAGGGCCGGACCATAGGCACATTTCAGTTCGAGTCTGCCGGCATGCAGAAATATCTCCGCGAGCTGCAGCCTTCCAAGTTTGAAGACCTGATAGCCATGAACGCCCTCTATCGGCCGGGTCCCATGGACTACATCCCCCAGTTCATAGCCCGCAAGCATGGCATAGAACCGATAGAATACGATATTCCGATAATGGAGAAATATCTCCATGACACTTACGGTATCACTGTCTACCAGGAGCAGGTCATGCTTCTCAGCCGCCTGCTCGCCAACTTTACCCGAGGCGAGAGCGACGTGCTGCGCAAAGCCATGGGCAAGAAGCTGATAGACAAAATGGCCGCATTGAAGGTAAAATTTCTTGAGGGAGGCCAGGCCAACGGTCACAAGCCGGAGGTGCTGGAGAAAATCTGGGCCGACTGGGAGAAATTCGCCTCTTACGCCTTCAACAAGAGCCACGCCACCTGCTACAGCTGGGTGGCCTATCAGACGGCTTACCTGAAAGCCAACTATCCGGCCGAGTATATGGCGGGAGTTATGAGCCGCAACCTCAACAATCAGGCCAAGCTGACAGAAATGATGGACGAGTGCAAAGCCATGGGTATCCCCGTGAAAGGCCCTGACATCAACGAGTCGGTGGAAAAATTCGGCGTTACCCATAAGGGAGAGATACGCTTCGGCCTGGCGGGAGTGAAAAGCATAGGCGGCAACGCCGTGACGGCAATCATCAAGGAAAGGGAGGATAACGGCCCGTATGCCGATATCTTCGACTTCGTACAGCGCATCAACCTTTCTGCCTGCAACCGCAGCTCCATCGAGGCCCTCGCTTTCTCCGGCGCGTTCGACTGCTTCCCCGATATAAAGCGCGAGATGTTCGCCACCCCGGAAAGCAGCAACGAACCCGGCTTCGCCGAGGTGCTCGTAAGATACGGCCAGCGCTATCAGGCTGACAAAAACAATGCCCAGGCATCACTGTTCGGCGAGGAGGAAGCACCAGAGACCGCCCACCCGCCCTATCCGCAATATACGCCTATGGCGTCCATCCAACTGCTGGACGCCGAAAAGCGACTGGTCGGCATGTATCTCTCGGCCCATCCGCTCGACCCCTGGTACATGGAGCTTGAGTATGGATGCAATGTCCACGCCGCCCAATTCAAGGAGGCGGAGCGGCCCGGCAATAAAATAAGAATGGGAGGACTGGTTACGGGTCTGGTCGAGCGCATCTCTAAAAAAGGCACGCCGTGGGGCATACTGACTATCGAAGACTTCTCCGGCTCTGCCGAGATACGCATGTTCGGCAAGAATTATCTGGAATACAAGCATTTCGGACAACCCGGCACACCTATATTCATTGAAGCCGAATTTACCGCCGGACGCTTCAATCCGGCGCAGGTAGACTTCAATATCCACTCCATAGGTCTTCTCTCGGAGCAGCAGGGCGGATTCATACGCAATATCGCACTGTCGTTTACCACCGAAAACTTTATCAACAAAGACATCTATGAATTGATGAAAGAAATCATGTCACGCAATTCCGGCCCCAAGGGCGAGTTGCTGATAAACATATTTGACCCCTCGGCCGGCAACACCATCAAGGTTCGCTCTAAAAAGCCGGTCAGCATATCGCGCGAGCTTGTTAAGTTTCTGGAAAGCAACGACATCCTCTTTAAGATAAACGCATAGCACGGCTGCGCCGGTATATTTTTTCAGGGCTGGCGCATGAGATTTAACTTTCCTTAAAAACCTTGAGGAGATATTCAATATTACGGCCACACTTCTTGCGCCTGCGTTTAAGGCTTAGTTTGTCATTCTGCTTTTTAAGCATTTCCAACGCATACTTGCGCATG
>JAGBIJ010000036.1 GCA_017935045.1 Muribaculaceae bacterium | reverse complement strand
TACGCCCTTTTTCCGAACTGACAAAATATTTCTGTGAAAAAATTACAGAAAAATTACAGCCATACCGCCAATACTCTGTAAACCATACAAATACAGAAGTGTTAAAATATGTAAAAACATGCGCCGCCATCGAACTTTTTCGCCCGCGCACACTAAAAAAACAGCTCCGGCAGACCCGTCTGAATCCCCTGACACGCCGGTCACGGCGCACGCTTGCTTCAAAAAAAACTCAAAAAAGCCTCGGAAAAACAGAAAAAACCGGAGCCGCCTGCCCTGCCCCCGCTCTATGCAGGCTCTCCCAAAGACCGCCGAATTATAAAACATGCGCGCCCGCTTGTGCGGACGCGCATGGTAGAACGGGATAAGAAAAGAGGATTATTTCAGAGAGAGCTTTTTGGCAATGGAGGCAGGGATTGCTTCCTTGTTGACGAGAATAGAGAGAGTCTTTGCCAGGAAATAGGGCTCGGATACATAGAAGAAGCCATCGTACACCTGATTGGTGTCCCAGCTATTCTTCACTTTGTAGTATCTGTTTCCGTTCTGGTCTGTGGCAATGCCTACCAGCTCCATACCGTGGTCATCCGTAGTCTCAAGATTATCGAATCCGGCCTGACGGCTTTCCTGAGTCACTTTCTGCTCCTTACACGGGCCGTCGATCTGATATTTCTCAGCTTCGCGCTCCTTGTCGGAAAGCTTGACCCAGCGTGAGAGCTCTGTGCCGTCCATATCCTTGGCGTCTTTGGCCTCGGGAAGCACACAGTAGCCTTTCGCCCATTGGAAACCCGGTTCGGAGACATCGGCAGCCCAGACTACGGGATAACCCTTCTCCAGGGCATTGTCTACAATCTGCTTCATCTCCATCATGGGGACATTGTTGTAGTCGCCCCAGAGCCAGTTGTCGGCCACCTCAAGCTTGAAAGGCTGATAGAAAGGATGATGTGTAAAGGAAGTAACGGCTACATAGTCGTTCATATCCAGCGGCAGCGATTTGGCAAAGCTCTGAGGAGTATATTCCTTGCCCTCAAATTTGAATTTCTCAGGCACCTTGCCGAAATAAGCGTCCAGTATTCCGTTGAATCCGGTCTTCCATGCCGGAGAGAGCTTTTTGCGCTTGGAGGAAGTCATTGCGTCCATGTAGGCTATGAGCACGTCGGCCATTTCGTAATGGTCATGCTTGGGCTCGCCATACTCAAGACCGGCATATACCTGCTCCGGTATCGCGCCATAGGTCTCCCAGACATAGGGGACGTCTAAGATGGAACCGCCCTGGGCGAAAGTAGCGTTGCCGCCCATGCGGCGATATTTGTCGGCTTTATCCTGATAGCACTTGTAGACGGTAAACATCTCCGAAAGGTCGTATTCTTTACCAGTCTTGCGCAGCAGCTCGTCTTCAAAGAATGATGTTCCGGCGAAGCACCAGCAGGTGCCGGATTTATTCTGATCCTTTACCGGCGTGGTAGGGATAATCTTGACATCGGTAAACTTGAATCCTGTGGAATCAGGATTCACAGGCTCAGCCTTCTGAGCCTGCGCGGCAGAGGCGGTCAATGCAGCCAACGCCAGAAGTGTGATTTTTTTCATGGAAATGGTAATATTTAGGTAATACACTTATACATATACTAATCCGGGAAAAGTCTCAGACATTGAATCGGAAATGCATGATGTCGCCATCCTGCACCACATATTCCTTGCCTTCCACCCCCATCTTTCCGGCCTCGCGCACGGGAGCCTCGCCACCGAGTGAGACGTAGTCGTCATACTTTATGACCTCGGCGCGGATGAATCCCTTCTCGAAGTCGGTATGAATGATACCGGCACACTGCGGAGCCTTGGAACCTCGGCGGAATGTCCAGGCGCGCACTTCATCGGGTCCGGCGGTAAAGTAAGTCTGCAGGTCGAGCAGACTGTAAGCAGCCCTGATAAGGCGGCTTACGCCGGATTCCTCCAGCCCTATGTCGTGGAGAAACTCTTGCCGTTCCTCAAAACTGTCAAGCTCGGCAATCTCGCTTTCGGTCTGCGCGGCCACAACCAGCATGCGAGCCCCTTCGTCGCAGATGGCCTCGCGGACAGCATCTACATACTTATTGCCCGACACAGCGGAAGCATCGTCGACATTGCATACATACATGACCGGTTTGGCAGTCAGCAGACACAGCTCACGGGCGAATTTCTCCTCATCTTTGGTCTCAAACCGCACCGTACGCGCGCTGCGCCCCTGAGTCAGAGCATCTTTATATGCCTGCAGCACGCCGGCCTGAAGCCTGGCATTCTTGTCTCCGCCGGTCTGAGCCTGCTTGAGAGTCTTCTGAAGCCGCGACTCTACAGTCTCCAGATCCTTGAGCTGCAGCTCCATGTCTATGATTTCCTTGTCGCGCACCGGGTCTACGGTTCCGTCGACATGGGTAATATTGTCATCATCGAAGCAACGGAGCACATGGAGAATCGCATCCGTCTCACGAATGTTAGCCAGAAATTTATTACCGAGTCCCTCGCCTTTGGAGGCGCCTTTCACAAGACCCGCTATGTCGACGATTTCGACCGTGGCGGGCCCGACGCTGCGGGGCTGACACATCTCCGTAAGCTTATTCAGGCGATAGTCGGGGACAGTGATGACGCCCACATTGGGCTCTATTGTACAGAAAGGGAAATTGGCTGACTGAGCCTTGGCGTTGCTCAGACAGTTGAACAGAGTGGACTTGCCCACATTGGGGAGTCCGACGATGCCGCATTTCAATGCCATATCAAAACTTTTTGTTTTTGCAAAATTAGCAAGAAAAAACGATATTGCAAAATCAGGGGCCCGCGTCTCACGACGCGGGCCCCCGCTCCTTTGACTTAATGTATCATGCCGATATATGCGACACGTTTTTTTATCTTATTATGGTTTTCACACGGTGTCCGCCAAGGCATACCACGTAAATGCCGGAGGAAAGGGAGTGTCGCCCGGCTCCGCGCACGACCATCGCACCAGCCACGTCATAGACTACGGCATCCCCATCCAGTTCGATCCATCCGGCACCGGTTCTGACAGTCACGGCAGACTCCGGCACCATATCGGTAGAGGTAAGCATATCATTGACGGATACAGGCATAGTGGTATAATGAGTAGTAAACGTCGAATGAGTCTTACTGTCCTGTCGCTCGGCATACAGCGCCGGAGCAGCAGCGGGCTGCTCTCCTGGCTTATCGAAAGTTATGGCGCCCACCGCCGAACCGATGATGCGGCCGGTACGGAACAGATAGGTGTAAGCAAGCGACACATCATATTTATCCACTCCCATCATATTGGTCTCATCCATCTCGGCAAACCAATGGAAGGGCTGCGACTCACCCAGTACCGCTATGCAGTCTATATCATCGAGGAAGGCTGAAGAATAGAGCAATCCCGGATCATCCTCACGCAAAAGCAACTCGCCGTCTACCTTCAGGGGCAGATAAGAAATCTGCGGCGAACAGGCCAGCGCGCTTCCGGCCAGAGAAGTCTGGTCGCCCGTCATGTCAAGATTAGCTACAGCGAACGCCACTCTTTGTACAAACTGGTTCTCGCCAGTCTTCTTATTGGCTCTGTAGGCGTACGGTCTGAATTTAGGCGCCACAATGTGAGATTCGGGGATAGTCAGATCGATTCTGTCACGCCGGGCGTCATCTCCATGAGGGCCGGCGATGCCGAACACACGGATTCCTTCAGTCTTGAAGCTGGTCTCGATAGTCATATCGTTGGCTATGGGGGTATAGCTGCCGTCTTCATTGACTGTCAGGAAATTGTTGGGATCACAGTGCGACAGCTTTATGGCGCTGTGCAGATTGTTATATTCCTTGAAATACAGATTACGCTGCTGAGTGACGCCGTTGACGTTCAGTTTGACCACGGTATTGCGCAGCGGCTCAAGCTCGTCAATAATATGAGGATCGATATTATTGCCATCGACAAGTCCGACCTCGATAGAATACTCGTGTTCCAAAGCATTGTCCTTGCCCAAGACGACAGGCTGACCCGCGAAAGAGCTTACTATATCTTCAGACGCGGATTCCTGTCCGCTGACACATTCTATCTGATGATTGACAGCCTCCCTGAATCTTACGGCCGGGAACGTGTGCATGTAGTGAACCGCCGTCTCCTTAGAGTCAATATTCGCTATCTCCTTACCAAAGGCGCTGGCCCGGAACTTCATATAAACATCGTGAGTACGGTTCAACGCAGAATTCTGCAATACATAAATTATCTGCTGTGAAAGAGAGACAGCATTGGGATACTCGTTGTGTCTGGCTATAATATCGTTGGCGACAGCGGTCAGGTCTATCACAGGTGTGTTGTCATCGTTGACATAAATACCGAATTCCTCTACTGTCATATCTTTCGCATACCCCTTCAGCACTTCGTCCAGCGGCATCTCAGTCCAGACGACAACATTAGAAGTCCATATACAGTCATTGTAGAACTCCTCACGACTCATCTGGCTATCGTCTATCTCCTTATAGTCAGAGAAAGTCGCAAGCCAGCCGTTATCAAATTGCATCTCCGAGTACATCTTGCTGATTTTGTAAGGCTTCTGCTCGTCGGGTTTGGTCTTATAGTCGTACGTGATATATTCGTTATCGCCCAGTTTCAGCTCGGGTGGTACCACAAGCTGAAATACCATCACCTTCTGCGCTTCGACAGAAAGTAAACATAGGATTCCGCAAACAAGCAACAGTATAATACGGAGGGGAGGACACTTAACAATGTCCGCCACATTGGTGTAGTGAGTGAACATCATAATATATGTTTAAATAGATTTTTGATACAGGATAAGGATAAAAAGACGGTAAACTCTCACGAGGATTACCGTACTTTTCTTCCTTTGTTTATACAGGTTTGTATTAAAATTATTATAGTCTCATCAGAATTTCGGCGCAAAGTTAGCAAAAAGAATCGAATCGTTACCCCCCCCATTGTTAATTTTTGTTAAAATGCCACATGTCTGTTTTATATAAAAACAGACATGCGACATTCACAAAAATTAGACGAATAATTTCTTTTGCCATTTCAAATTAATGAGTTAATTTTGCCTCGGCAATCCATAGCATTATTCTGTAAATATCAATAAATTATGAACTGTTTATATAGATTAACACTGCTGTCCGCAGCTCTGCTCGCAGCCATGGCTCCGGCGCACGCGCAGCGCCAGCAGAAGAGCGACGTGCCGCCCGTCGTGCATCCGCCCATAGGCACTACTGTCATTTCAGACGACGGGGCGCTGAAAATCGTGCTTGACGGCAAGAAGCAGAATTTCGCAGCGCGTCCGGCCAACACGCGCGACATCTCCATCAAGTCGCCTAAAAGCGTCAACATCCATCCTTCAGGCAAGAAGTACTATGTCAACTCACTGGAGGGAGGCACCACCGTCGTCTACGATTCGCGCACTTCGCGCAAACTGAAAGTAATCAGCCACAACATCGGGCCGCAACACGCGAAGCTGTGGGCGCCGTCGACTTCGCTGTACCCTATGACCTACGATTACGCCGACCCGCGCAGATTCATGGGAAAACCGGTGGAAAGCACTTTCTCTCACGGCGGCCGGTACCTGTGGGTGCCATACTACCGCCGGTCGATAGACCTCAACGCCCAGGACCCGTCGGCCGTAGCTATAATCGACACGGACACGGATGAAATCATACGCCTGATGGACACCGGTCCGCTGCCTAAAATGATAGCCACATCGCCTGACGGCAAATATGTGGCCATCTCGCACTGGGGCGACAATACGGTGGGACTGATAGACATATCTTCGGCCGACCCTGCGAAGTGGAAGCATATCACGTATTTTACGGTAGACCATAAGCTGAAGCTCAATTACCCGCGCAACAAACCGGTGGACCGCGACAGCAATTCCGGCAACGCCCTGCGCGGCACGGTGTTCACGCCCGACAGCAAGTATCTGCTCGTCGGCTGCATGGGGGGCAACGGAGGTATTGCCGTAATAGATGTGCCGGGCCGCAAATATCTGGGCAAGATATACGGCATGATGCCCAACCTGCGCCATCTGGTCATCTCTCACGGATATCTATATCTGAGCATCAACAATTCCGGCTACATACAGCGCATACCGCTGTCGCGGGTGGTAGAGACGGCCAGAGGCATGGGCGGAGGCAAGAGCGCTACTCTGTCGGGCTGGGAAAACTGCAAGGTGGGCGGAGGCGCCCGCACTCTGGAGCTGAGCCCTGACGGCCGCTATGCTTTCGTGGCGTGCAACACGGCAAGCAAACTGTGTGTGGTCGACACGCGCACCATGAAGCAGATAGCGCAGATAGATGTAGACTCTTATCCGGTCGGGCTTGACATCTCACATACGGGGGCTCTGGTATTCGTGACCTCCCAGGCCCGCAAAGGCCGGGGCGGCAACGCCCTGAACATATACCGGGTCACACGGCTGAAGTGACCCTCCGGCACGTTTAGATATAATCATCGCGGCAGCCTGCAAAGGCTGCCGCGATGATTATATTACTTCTCTCGCATGAAAATGGAGATGGGAGTGCCGTGGAAGTCCCAATGCCCGCGTATCTTGTTCTCAAGGAAGCGGCGGTACGGCTCCTTGACCCACTGCGGAAGATTGCAGAAGAATACGAATGTGGGTATGACAGAGTCTTTGAGCATGGTCACATACTTGATTTTCACAAACTTGCCCTTGTTGCTGGGGGGAGGCGTCTCGGCCACTGCCTCAAGCATATATGTATTGAGCTGGGAGGTCGGTATGACGCGCTGACGGTTGTGATAGACCTCGGCGGCGGTCTCTATTACCTTATATATACGCTGACGCGTAAGCGCCGAGCCGAAGATTATGGGGAAATCCGTAAAGGGAGCGAAGCGGCTGCGTATGGCCGCCTCCATGCGCTTCTGCGCCTCAAGGCTCTTGTCTTCGGCTATATCCCACTTGTTGACACATACCACCAGCCCCTTCTTGTTGCGCTGTATGAGTGAAAAAATGTTTGCGTCCTGGGACTCGATGCCGCGTGTGGCGTCTATCAGAAGGATGCAGACATCAGAGTTCTCGATGGCACGCACGGAGCGGATGACGGAATAATACTCTATATCCTCGTTCACTTTCTGCTTCTTGCGTATGCCGGCCGTGTCGACCAGATAGAAATCAAAGCCGAACTTGTTGTAGCGATGGTAGATGGAGTCGCGGGTCGTACCGGCTATGTCGGTCACGATATGCCGGTCTTCGCCGATGAAGGCATTGATGATAGAAGACTTGCCGGCATTCGGACGCCCTACTATGGCAAAGCGTGGTATATGCTCGTCGTGATTGTCATCGGAGGCTTCGGGCAGATCCTTGACTATCATGTCGAGCAGGTCGCCGGTGCCGGAGCCGGAGGCGGCCGATATGTCGACCGGATCGCCCAGACCCAGGCTGTAGAACTCAGGGACGTTATAGCGCGCGTCACCGATATCGGTCTTGTTGGCGATAAGGATTACCGGCTTCTTGCTGCGGCGCAGTATCTGAGCCACATGGTCATCCAGGTCTGTGACTCCGGTAGAGGCGTCGACGACAAAGAGAATGACATCCGCCTCATCGATGGCCACATGCACCTGTTTGTTGATTTCTTCTTCAAAGATATCTTCAGAGTTGACTACCCATCCGCCGGTATCGATAATCGAAAACTCGCGGCCGCACCAGTCGACCTTGCCGTACTGGCGGTCGCGCGTGGTGCCGGCCGTGGGGTCGACTATGGCGGAGCGCGTCTGCGTCAAACGGTTGAACAGGGTGGATTTACCCACGTTCGGCCGCCCTACTATTGCTACTAAATTGCTCATATACAATAATTATTCTATATATCCGAAGGCGCGCAGCTTATTCTCGCGGTTGCGCCAATCCTTCTCTACCTTGACAAAGAGTTCAAGATATACTTTTTTACCGAAAAATTTCTCTATATCCTTGCGGGCCTCTATGCCCACGCGCTTTATCTTATCTCCCCCTTTGCCTATCAGGATGCCTTTCTGTGAGTCGCGCTCGACATAGATGACAGCCATGATATGTATGGACGTCTCCTTTTCGTCAAACTTCTCTACCAGGACTTCAGCCGAATAAGGTATCTCCTTGTCATACTGGAGCAGAATCTTCTCACGTATGATTTCGGTCACGAAGAAGCGGGCCGGCTTGTCGGTCAGCGCGTCTTTGCCGAAGAACGGCGGAGAAGGGGGCAGCAGCTCTATGATACGCTTCAGTATGCCGGAGACGTTGAAATGCTCTTTGGCCGACGTGGGGAAAATCTCGGCGTTAGGCAGAAGCTTCTGCCATTTGCCCACCAGCTCCTCGAGAGCGGCATTGCCGGAAAGCAGGTCAATCTTATTGATGACGAGCAGCACGGGTATGGTCTCGCGGGCCACCTTGTCGAGAAACTCTCTGTTTTTGGTGGGGTCTTCGATGACATCGGTCACGTAGAGCAGTATATCGGCGTCAGTCAGCGCGCCTTCGGAAAACTCGAGCATTGACTCCTGGAGCTTGTACTTGGGCTTGAGTACTCCCGGAGTATCGGAGAATACTATCTGATACGCAGGAGTGTTGACTATCCCCATGATACGGTGGCGCGTAGTCTGGGCCTTGGAGGTAATGATTGATATGCGTTCGCCGACAAGATCATTCATAAGCGTGGATTTGCCGACGTTGGGATTGCCGACGATATTCACAAATCCGGCTTTGTGCCCCTCGTCTATCTGAGGAGCGGCAGCGGTGTCGAGGGAATCGGCGCCGATGGCATAAGGTAATTTTAATGTATCGGAGGCTTCGGTCTGCTCCGGAGCCTTGATAAGACGCTGTTCTGACATAATGAAATATGGCGCTAAGTGTTGCCGGGGCAACCATTTGCGCCGGCGGGAGCTTCCGGTAGGGAAAGAACCCAATAATGAAACGCTTTGCGGCGCGGGAGTGTTCACCGGCCGCGCCGTGATACAGTACAAGCGGGGCCGACGCCTTATCGTGCGAGGGCCCCGCTTTGCAAGGGGGTGGAGGGAGAATCAGATAGCCCAGACAAGATAGAGGGCGCCCCAGGTAAATCCTGCTCCGAACGCGGTCATCATAATCTTGTCGCCCTTCTTGAGCTTATGTTTGTATTCATCAAGACAGAGAGGGATGGAGGCGGCTGAAGTGTTGCCATAATGCTGTATGTTGACCAGCACCTTCTCATCGGGAAATCCGGCTCGGTTGCTGACGGCCTCGATAATACGCAGATTGGCCTGATGGGGTACAAGCCAGTCGACGTCATCGACCGTAAGGCCGTTGCGCTTCATGACGGAAAGAGTGGATGAGAGCATGTTGCGCACAGCGTGCTTGTAGACAGCGCGCCCTTCCTGATATATGTAATGCTCGCGTGCGTCGACAGTGGCATGGGATGCGGGGAGAACGGAGCCGCCTGCCTTCATCAGCAGATGCGGCAGACCCTCGCCGTCGATATGCACTTCGGCATCCATTATGCCTACAGGCTCGTCCGTGCCCTCGATGAGCACAGCGGCCGCTGCGTCGCCGAACAGAGGGCAGGTGGCGCGGTCTTCGTAATCAGTCATGCTGGACATCTTCTCGGCGCAGACCACAATTACCTTTTTGGCCAGGCCTGCGAGTATGTAGGCGCGCGCAGTCTGCGCAGTCACGATGAAACCGGCGCAGGCAGCCTGTATGTCGAAAGCGTAGGCATTGTCAAGACCGCAGCCGTGCTGTATGACTGAGGCTGTAGAGGGGAAACGGTAATCGGGATTCGACGTACCGCATATAATGAGGTCTATCTCCTGTGGCTTCACATCATATTCGGCCAAGAGCTTATTGACCGCCTGTATGCCGAGGAAGCTGGAGCCTTTGGAGTCATCGTGTAGGATTCTACGCTCTTTGATGCCGACACGTGTGGTAATCCACTCATCGTTGGTGTCGACCATTTTGGAGAGCATGTCGTTGTCAAGCACGTCGTCGGGAACGTATGACGCTATGCCGGATATTTTGGCGTTAAGCATAAGTAGCTCTTAAAGATTAAACGAAATAAGTAGCTCGGATACCCTGAGCCTTGGAATTAGTACATCAGGCGGCCAGTCTCACGCGCAGGTACATATAATACCGTGTGGCCGGGAATCCGCTCCGAAGGTGGGGAGCCGAAACCGGCGCACACGAAAATATGTGTCTACCGTCCGTCGGGTCAGCCTCAGATAGCTGCTTTCTCAATAGCTACTTTGCCACGGTAATAGCCACACTCGCCGCATACGGTATGATATACATGCCATGCGCCGCAGTTGGGGCATACGGCCAGGGTGGGAGCTACGGCTTTGTCATGAGTACGACGCTTCGCGGTGCGCGTCTTCGATTGTTTGCGTTTAGGATGTGCCATTGTCTTATTAGTTTTTTATTTTATTTTTATTGTCTGAGGGAGAGAGAGGGATTATATCATTAAGGCCAAAGCCTTGCGTTCGGTTGTGTATATCGGGGTCATTCGGCCGGCGGATCGGCGGCGTCACCTCCGTGGGCATGCAGTGCCTCGGTCATAGCCGGATTACAGGCTCCCTGAGGATGGACATGGCGCATCGGGACAGTCAGTATAAGTGTGTCGTAAAGCAGGCCGGACGCGTCAAAATAGACTTCGGTCTGAGGCAACACCAAGACATCGTCCGAAGAATCGTCATACTCGTACCCATACTTTACCACTATGTCCAAAGCCGTATCGACGGGATGCTCCATGGGATCCAGACAGCGGTCGCAGGGGATAAGCATAGCGCCCTTGAGAGTAAAACGACAATAATAAGCGTCGTTCTTATGCTCAAGCCGCAAATGCACCTTCACATCGGAATCAAGCACATCGGTATTCTCCATGTCGGAGAAAAACCGTCTGCCTATCGTGAAGTCCTGCTCGGTCACACCCTCGGGAGCGGCCGCCAAATTTACCCTATATTCGTCAAATTTACCCAATTTATTATCATCATCAGGCTTATGCCCATACTTGATTCAGCTGAATCACAGTAGATTAAGCCGCAAATTAAGATTATACCCAAGCCGCTTCCCGCCATTCGGGAGGACTGCCGGGGCATAAAAAATCGCACAAAGTTAGTGAGTTTTTCCCTAATTACCAACACCTTTGACGTTTTTTTAGAAAAAATCATCTCTCATCCCTCCGACGCATCGGCATGAACAATGAGCGCGGGGCGTCACGACATACATCGTGATGCCCCGCGCGGCATGCGGTTGTCAGCAGTGGTTACTTGACTACTACTTTGACGGCTTTGCCATTGTAACGCACCAGATAGATGCCGGCGTTCAGGCCGGTAGCGGCGGTACGCACGCCGGACATTGTATATATTTCAGCGCCTTCGGGGGCTACAATCTCGCCTTTCAGACCGTGAACCTCGAAATCGTCACTCACGATACCGGCCACACTGGTGACTCCCTCGGTAACATCGTTGGCCACGAACAGAATCTCGTTGCTCAACTCAGAGCTGGGGATAGATGTGACCACACGCACTGTGGCATGATACTCCAGTCCCATCTTGGTGGCATTGAAGTTAGGCAGGTCGTAGTAAGTCACGTTGCCTACGTTGGCGTCATCCAGACGATTCTCAAAAGTCTTCTTGCCCTGGGCATTGACACGCCATACGGAGAGCATGTAGCCCGTGGCTCCCTCCACGGGCTGCCAGGACAGGCGCACTGTATTGCTGAGTTCGCCGCGTGAGTTCAACACACGGGCCGGAGCATTGAGTACAGTCACGTCCTTAGGAGTGCCTGAGATGGTATTGTAGTCAAACGAACCGACAGCATTCTCCTTGTCGTAAGCCATATTGATAATATAGCTGGAGCCTGTGGGAGACTGCGCGCTGATGTCGTTGGTATTGAGCGTTATCTCGGTATCGGGAGTCAGGTAGGTCAGATCCTGAGGCCATGCGGCTTTGTCTGACGAAGTGGTATTGTGGTTCAACGTATAGTTGGCTGATCCATCGGCAGTGACGATATGGCAACGCGGGCGGTAGAACTGGGTGTTGACCTGATTGTATGACCAGCTGAAACTGTCATAGTCAATATGCCATATCAGCAGGCCTTCGCCGGGAAGCTGAGAATCGAATCCCGTGCGGTCGCGGGTCTCCACCAAGAAGTACTCGTTGGCGTTGGCGGTGCCGTTTTTTCTCATCACGTTGATGCGCAAAGCACGGCCGTCTTTATGCAATGCTTCGAGGTCATAATGCTTGTTGTCCTCTATCTGCTCGTATTCAAGCCAGTTCATGGCCCAGCGTTCATACGCGCTCATAGTGGGGGGAATCCATCCGTCTCCGTTATACGGGCCCATGTCCATTACATCCCATGCGCCGGGAGTAGACCGCACGTGGTTGGCGGCAGATGTCTCTGTGGCTGCATCGTAAAGGTCAGGAAGGCCCAGCACATGGCAGAACTCGTGGACAGGCGTGCCGATACCGGCCGGCTGGTTGTCCTGAGAGTAATAATGGCTGGAACCCTGCAGCTCGTTGAAGCAGCAGTATACCTTCATTTTCTTTCCATCGACTTCCACGGCGCTATAGTCTGTAAACGATGACTGATGCGGCCAGATGGCCTCGGTATCGGGGCTGTCGGCCTGGCCGTAACCTGCGTAATATATAATCACGGCATCGACCTCGCCGTCGCCTGTATAGTCATATTTGGAGAAATCTATCTTGGGATCGGCTTTCGCTACCGCCTCCTTGACGAGTTCGCCTACATTCTCATGTCTGCCGCTACCTGTATAATAGGCGCGCGGTTTGTCAAGGTCTATCACGTCAGAGACGTCGAAAGTGGGCCGGAACTTGCCGCCGGAAGTAGCGATGAAGTAATCACGCATGGAACCGATAGCGCCATATTTATTATATCCTTCCTGATTGAGCTTCGCGTCCATGTCGGCCTTTGGGTCGGCGGAAACAAATTTCTTGTCAGGATACTGCACCAGAAGCACAAGGAAATGCACATCACCCTGTGTGCAGAAAGTGGTGCGTCCGTTCTTGAGGGCAGCCATGCGGTTCATAGCGCCGTTGCCGGCTGCGCGAGACATGCCGGGAGACTGCATGCGCAGAGTCTGAAGCACTTCGTCGGTAACCAGACGGCGCGTGCCGTTGTCCACATCATATTTCAGTCCGGCGGAAGTCTTGACCATAAGATAGCCGTCCTCGTCAGTGATGTAGTTGAAATACTCGTCGCCGTGAATACGGATATTTACCGTAGTCCCGTCAGCCAGCTTATGGGGAAACAGACCCGGATAAGCAGGCACTGCCGAACCGCAGAGCGGAAGAGCCAACAGAGCGGCGGGAAGTAGATGTCTGAGTTTCATAATTAGTCGAATATGATTTGTTAGTTAATTGCGGTTGTTGAAATGAAGTCTGATTTTCCTACAGCCTCTCAGAATACGTTACAATGCCTGATACAGTCACGGCATCGCGCACCACGCCACAACAAGGGGGCAGTCCGGATGCCTATGGTATTGATTCAAGGTATTCTTTACAGATGGCTTTGCGCCGTCAGCTTCATGGTACCTCCGAGGAGAATCGAACTCCTATCTAAGGTTTAGGAAACCTCTATTCTATCCGTTGAACTACGGAGGCGACTGACAAAGTCGCGGAGCAGACCCGATACGCACGCCCGGCAACTTGCACGATTGCAAAGTTACGTCAAAAATTCTTTTTTCGCAATACCTGGCCGAAAAAACAAAATCAAAAAAAATGTTAACAGCTATATGACAGAGCGGATACTGCCTAAAAACTGCCGTACACTCCCCGCGCGTATGCCGGAAAATTGTTATATTTGCAAAATAATACATGACACCTGACTTATATGAAAAAGATAGTATTCTCCACCGGCGCCGGCGTAAGCGCGGAAAGCGGCATTACCACCTTCCGCGACGCCGGAGGGCTATGGGAGCAGTATCCCGTGATGCAAGTGGCCTCGGCCCAGGGATTCGCAGCCGATCCCGAACTGGTACACCGTTTCTACAACATGCGGCGCCACGACCTGATGGCGGCGAAGCCCAACGAAGCGCATCTGCTGATAGCCGACCTGCAGAAAGACTTCGATGTGAGCGTAATCACACAGAACGTCGACGACCTCCACGAACGCGCCGGCTCGCGCGACGTATTGCATCTGCACGGAGAGCTGATGAAGTTGCGCTCCATCACGCACCCGGACTACACTGAGACTCTGACGCCCGGCAATCTTGAGTCCTCGCCCGCCACCCGGGGGCGCAACGGAGATCCCATGCGGCCTCACATCGTATTCTTCGGCGAGGCGGTGCCCAACATAGAGCCGGCCATGCGCCTGGCTGCCGAAGCAGACGTATTCGTCGTAATAGGCACCAGCCTCAACGTCTATCCGGCCGCCGGACTGATGGAGTGCGTGCGGCCGGGCACACCGATATATTACATAGACCCCTGTCCGGCCCGCACGCCGCCGCTGCCCGACCTGCACGTCATGCCGATGAAAGCGACCGAGGGCATGCGTCTGCTGGCCGCTCAGCTGCGCTCCGAAGCATGACAGACCGGCAAAAACATGTTGTAAAACATATAAATAATTTATACCCTCACGCCGGTATTGTGCAAAAAAATATGTAATTTTGTGTGCAAGTTGGCCGACAAGGGCGCCGTCTCTCCCGCCTACGGCATAACTATCAATGCGTCAACCTAATAAATCAACCTAATATGGCAAAAGTAAAAGGAGCTATTACCGTGAACACAGTGCGCTGCAAAGGCTGCAACCTTTGCGTGGTGGCCTGCCCGACAGACACCCTCGCACTTTCCCCCGAAGTCAACGACCGCGGATATCATTTCGCCCACATGGCGAATCCCGACAACTGTACCGGATGCTGCTCGTGCGCCTGGGTATGCCCGGACGCCTGCATCGAAGTCTATCGCGTAAAAGTAGACTGAGAATTCCGCGATTTTTCTAATCACCTTTTAAACACATTCCCCCACTACTTACGATATGAAAGAAGAAGTAAGACTTATGAAGGGTAACGAGGCCATCGCCCACGCGGCTATACGCTACGGCTGCGACGGTTATTTCGGTTACCCCATCACACCGCAGTCAGAAGTACTCGAAACTCTCGAGGAACTCATGCCCTGGGAGACTACCGGCATGGTGGTGCTGCAGGCTGAATCCGAAGTTGCCGCTATTAATATGGTGTACGGCGGCGCTTCGACCGGAAAAGCTGTCATGACATCCTCTTCCTCCCCGGGCGTCAGCCTCAAGCAGGAGGGCATCTCATATATCGCCGCAGCAGAGCTCCCCGCTCTGGTACTCAACGTAATGCGCGGCGGCCCCGGCCTGGGTACGATACAGCCTTCTCAGGCCGACTACTTCCAGGCCTGCAAGGGCGGCGGCCACGGCGACTACCACCTCATAGTCCTCGCCCCCTCCACTGTACAGGAGATGGTGGACTTCGTCGGCCTCGGCTTCGACCTGGCTTTCAAATATACCAATCCGGCAATGATTCTGGCCGACGGCGTAGTAGGCCAGATGATGGAAAAAGTGGTTCTCCCCGAGCAGCGCCCGCGCCGTACCGAAGAGGAAATCCGCAAGCAGTGCCCCTGGGCCGCCGATGGCCGCAAGGGCGGTCGCAAACGCAACGTCATAACTTCGCTTGAGCTGGAAAGCTCCCGTATGGAGGTCATCAACGAGCGCCTGCAGGCCCGCTATGCCGAAATCGCCAAAAACGAGACCCGCTGGGAAGAAATCGACACCGCAGACGCCGACTACCTCATCGTAGCCTTCGGTTCCGTAGCCCGCATCTGTACCAAAGCCAAGGAGATAGCTGCCAAAGAGGGCATCAAGGTAGGCATCCTGCGCCCCATCACGCTCTGGCCCTTCCCCTACGAGGCCATCGAGAAGGCCGCTCAGGGAAAGAAAGGCATCCTCTGCGTCGAGCTCAACGCCGGCCAGATGATCGAGGACGTACGCCTGGCCGTACACGACAATCTGCCCGTCAAGCACTTCGGCCGTCTGGGTGGCATCATACCCAGCCCCGAAGAAGTACTCGTGGCCCTCAAAGAAAAAATCATCAAGTAATCACGCACTAACCGAAATCGAAATCAATGGAAATCAATGATATAATCCGCGAGGAAAACAAGGTTTACTGCAAGCCTGAGCTTCTCGACGAGGTCCACATGCATTATTGCCCCGGATGCTCCCACGGTGTGATACACAAACTCGTAGCCGAGGTAGTGGCCGAAATGGGCCTTACCGAACGCACAATAGGTGTCAGCCCCGTAGGATGCGCCGTATTCGCCTATAACTATATCGATGTCGACTGGATCGAGGCCGCCCACGGCCGCGCTCCGGCAGTCGCAACCGCCGCAAGCCGCCTCTGGCCCGAAAACGTAGTCTTCACATATCAGGGCGACGGCGACATGAGCGCCATAGGCACCGCCGAGTCAATCCACGCAGCCAACCGTGGCGAGAACATCGTGATGATATTCGTCAACAACGCCATCTACGGCATGACAGGCGGACAGATGGCCCCCACCACTCTGGTAGGCCAGAAGACCGCCACTACCCCTTACGGCCGCCGCGTCGACCTCAACGGACATCCCCTGGAGATCACCAACCTCATGGCCATACTCGACGGCACATGCTATGTGACCCGTCAGGCTGTCCACACACCCGCCGCTGTACGAAAGACCAAAGCCGCGCTGAAGAAAGCCTTTGAAAACGCGCTGGCGAAGAAGGGTACTTCCGTAGTCGAAGTAGTCGCCACATGCAACTCCGGCTGGAAGATGTCGCCCGAAAAGGCCAACGAGTGGATGAAAGAACACATGTTTGAGAAATACCCCCTGGGTGACCTGAAAAACAACTAATCAACAGAAGCGAAATGACACAAGAAATTATCATAGCAGGCTTCGGCGGCCAGGGAGTACTCTCCATGGGTAAGATACTCGCCTACTCCGGCCTGATGGACGACAAAGAAGTCACTTGGATGCCCGCCTACGGCCCCGAACAGCGCGGCGGCACCGCCAACGTCACAGTCATCCTCTCCGACGAGAAGATTTCCTCCCCTATCCTTGACTCCTACGACATTGCCGTGGTGCTCAACCAGCAGAGCCTCGACAAATTCGAGAGCAAGGTAAAGCCCGGCGGAGTACTCATCTACGATGACAACGGTATCCACAATCCTCCCACTCGCAAGGACATAACCGTAGTGCGCATCGAGGCCATGAACGCATGTCTGGAAATGGGCAACTCCAAGACCTACAACATGGTGGTCATGGGCGCCCTGCTTGAGATGATGTCTTACAAGCTCCCCATGGAGAACATCATCAAGGGTCTGAAGAAGAGCCTCCCCGAGCGTCACCACAAGCTCATCCCGCTCAACGAGGCCGCTATCGAGAAAGGCCGCACTCTGGTACACTGATAACTACAAAACCTGCATAACCGAAATCCGGACGGTCTGCCGACTGCCCGGATTTTTTGTCCCTCCGCCGCACCGCCCCTTGTGCGTATGCGAAATTTGTTGTATCTTTACAATCTGAATCATAAAAACAAATACGGGCAAGTCAATTCATATAACCTGCCTGACAACATCTTTCATCAACATCTTCCGATGAAAACCATAGAAATCAAGACTTTGCTGCGCGAATGTCGCTACTCACAGCTTCCGGAGGCAGACCGGAAGCTCGTCGACGCCGCCAAAGAAGCTACCAAGAGCAGCTATGCCCCCTACTCCAAGTTCCAGGTCGGAGCCGCCATACTGCTGGCCGACGGCACTGTGGTCACCGGCTCCAACCAGGAGAACGCCGCCTTCTCCTCCGGCACATGCGCCGAGCGCAGCGCCTGCTTCGCAGCCGGCGCCAACCACAAAGACGTGCCTATGCTCAAGATTGCCATCGCAGCCTGGACCTGCGGCGCGTTTCAGCGCATGCCGATAAGCCCGTGCGGAGCCTGCCGCCAGGCTCTGCTGGAGTACGAGGTAAAACAGGGCGCTCCCATCGAGGTACTGCTCTACGGCTCCGAGAAAGTCTACGTGCTTGAGTCCATAGCCGCGCTCCTGCCGCTCTGCTTTACCGAGTTCTGATGGGAGCCCTGCGAGACATGTACCGAGGCGGGAAGCCCGTGAAACTGCTCTACTACTGCGGATGGCTCATACGCCGGCTGCGGCCCCGCTTCCTGCTGCGCCGCAAGCTCCGCCGCCTGCTCGCCACGTGGCAGACGCGAGCCGACGCCCCCCTTCTTGCCGACAGAGTGCGCTTCTACTGCCCCGCCGCCCCCGGCTCACTGACGCTCCCCCCTGACGCCGAAAGCATACACTGCCTCGACCGCTCGCGCGGCAAAAGGGTCTACTTCATCGACATAGAGCGCTATCTCGCCTACTTCCCCCCGCACCTGCGCATATGCTTCCAGCCGGGCGACGTCTACAGCAATCCGTCCTGTCCCTCGGTAATCAAGGCACGCCGTCTGGACGACGGCAACGCCCTTATGGCCACCGTCTTCAACCTCAACCGCGTGCGTCACTTCCCCCGGCCTCACGACCCCATTCCCTTTGCCGACAAGCAGCCCATAGCCTTCTTCCGGGGCAAGATTACAGACAAACCGGGCCGCATACGCTTCTTCGAACGCTGGTTTGACTCCCCCCTGACCGATCTGGGCGACACCTCGCGCGTACCCGTGCGTCCGGAATGGGGCGCTGAGAAGATAAGCGTGGCAAGCCACTTCCGCTACCAGTATATACTTGTACTGGAGGGCAACGACGTCGGTTCGTCGCTGCAATGGGTCATGGGCAGCAACTGCGTGCCCGTGATGACGCGGCCAAAGGTAGAGCATTGGCTGATGCACTCGCGCCTCGTGCCGGGAGTCCACTACATCGAGATTGCCGACGACTTCAGCGACCTCGAGGAGAAAATAAACTGGTACATGGCGCATCCCGATGAAGCCGAAAAGATTGCCCTCGCTTCCAAAGAATATTACAGTCAATTTCTCGACCGACGCCGCGAGCGCGATATATCGCTGCTCACTCTTGCGCGCTACTTCGAGGCCACCGGTCAAAAAATATGATACGACACCTGCTTATACTTATAGCCGTCCTTTTGCCGTCAGTCTGCGTCAAAGCCGACCTGAAGCCTCAGTCGCTGGCTCCCAACGGCGACTTGATCTACGGCAACCTCATCCGCAAGGACCTGAATAACATCGATGCCGCCGTCGTGCGCGTCAAGCTGCCCGTGCAGGGAGTGAAATTCGACGGAGATCTGATAGGAGAGCCGACCTTCGACGTCAACGAATACATAGTCTGGCTTGAAGCCGGATGCCGCATGATGGAGATAAAATGCCCCGGCGAGAACACCCTGCGCATCTACTTCGAGGATTTCGGGATTCCCAGCCTCGAATCCCGCACCGGCTACGACCTTACTTTCGCGCGCCCGAGCGTGAAGCTCTCCACCGTGCCGCGCCATCTGTCGCTGGCCGTAGAGCGCGACGGCACACGCTACTTCGCCACCACCGACGACTGGGCGAAAGTCTCCGACAAAGATTCCTACAATATTATCGGAATAGCCATCATCCAGAGCGGCGAACGCTTCATCCTCGCCTGGGAGGACGAATACGACAAGCTGGGCGCCTACAAATGCTTCAATAAGGTCTATCCCCTTTACGGCGACAACATCCCCACCAAGGCGCAAGCCGACATACTGGTCGCATGCTCCAGTCTGCGCAACGTGGCACAGAAATTCGGTTCTGACAACTACGGCAATTTCTACTGGACCCGTACCGAGTGTCCGCCCTCGTGGGGAGAATGTAACTACGTCTTCTGCCCGGGTATCCCTACCGAAATAAACTGTGCCGACCGCGAAGGCGAGGACAATTCCTCCAACACCGGCGTAGTACTCGTATATCCCTTATAACGATGTCCATGTCAGCAAGCAAATACATCACGGTTACCGCCCCCGGATTCGAAGACTTCCGCCGGACAGCGGAGAGCATCTGCCGCCACGGTATGCCCGCAGGCGCGGAGATAATCTACGATGAGCGCAACCGTCTGTTTCGTATCCGCCACAACGGTCAGCCATACATAGTGAAAGCTTTCCGCCGCCCCAATCCCGTCAACAGCGTGGCCTACGTCACAGTGCGCCGCAGCAAGGCCGCCCGCAGTTTCGCCAACGCTCTGCGTCTGACCGCCCTCGGCATCGACACCCCCCGGGCCGCGGCCTACATGGAGGTACGCCACGGCCTGCATCTGGCCGAGAGCTACTATGTCTGCCGCGACGTAGCCTCCCCCCAGATACGCCACTGGGAGCGCCGCCCTGACATGAACGCCATGCTCGATGCCTTCGCCGACGACATAGTGCGCCTGCATCTCAAGGGAGTGTGGCACAAGGACTTCTCCCCCGGCAACATACTGGTCGAGGGCACGCAGCCACCCTATCGCTTCCACTACATCGACCTCAACCGTATGCGTTTCGGCGTGCGCGACCGACGCAGACTGATGAGCATGTTCGGCCGCATGCACGACCTGCGCGAGATGGTGGCCGACCTCGGACACCGCTACGGTCTGGCTCTCGAACGCGCCCGCCGCGCCGGCTCCCTGCCCCCGTCGGCTCCCGCGTTCATGCACACCATGACACCGGACGCGGCAGCCGCCGAAGCAGCCGCCGCGTGGGATGAGTTCTGGGGTCGCATGGCCCGCAAACGCCGTATGAAAAAGATACTCAAGACTGCCTCCCATAAATAAAAGGTTGCAGCTGTATCATTTTGTGTACACAGAGCGGTTACCTGACGTATTCTTTTCTGACGGCGCCATTGGAGGAGCGCACCAAATAGATGCCCGATGGCAACCCTTCGCGCCAGTCATGGCCTGAGGCGGCGGAGCGGAGCAGTAGCCGTCCCTGCAGGTCGTAGACGTCGAAGCTGCCGTCGTCAGCGTCAGCTGTCACGTTGTCTATGCTGGCGGGCTCAAGGTCGTCTGCTACATTGAGGAAATCCTTCCAGAAGGGTGCCTCGCTGTATGCCTGTTTCGACCCTTTGGGTATATGGAGCGTAGCTCTCTGGTAGGTCAGCGTGCTGAATGAATATTTGAAAAGCTCGGGCGGTTCGGCCCGATGCACGTTGATAGTGCTCAGGTCTGTGCAGCGCAAGAATGCGCCGGGCTTAATTTCCACGACTGAAGGAGATATTTCAAGGTAGCCGAGGTTGTAGATGTCTCCGAACCAGTTGCCGATCGATGTTACCATATTGCCGATTGACATAGCCTTAATGGAAGCTATGGAATCAAACAAATTGCTCGATATTTCGCGTCCGATATACAGATATTCGATTGCGCAAGTTTCAAACGGCCAGGCGTATGGCTCTTCAGGTCTGCCCATAAAAAAAGGTGGATACATGTATTCGCATGGATTGGGCGAGTCTTCCAGCATCACAGATTTCAGCTGGGTGCATCCGTCGAAGGCTCCATTGCCTATTTTGTTGACGGAGGGAGAAATAATCAGCGAAGAAAGACTGGTGCATTTAGGGAAGGCGTAAGCTCCGATAGTGTCTGCCGGCACAGTCAGAGAGGTCAGCGAGGTACATTCGTAGAAAGCGTCTCTGCCGATATAGGAAAGCGTCTCAGGGAGGTCTATTGATTTCAGACTGGAGCAGCAGTAGAAAGCCTCCATGCCTATTCGGGACAGAGACGGCGGCATCTTTATAGACATCAGAGAGGTGCAGTAACCGAAAGACCGGAACTGCATATCGGTAACTGAATCGGGAATATACATTGAGGTAAGCCCATGGCATCCATTGAATGTGCCCAATTCTATAGCAGTAATGCTGTTTGGCAGGACTGCGTATCTAAGGCTCGAACATCCGCAAAACGCATTTCTCCCGATTTTAGTCACTGAGTTGGGAATAGTAATGGAAGTCAGCCCTGTGCAACCTTCAAATACAGCATCTCCTAATTCTGTCACTGAAGAGGGTATGTGAAAGGAAGTAAGAGACGCGCAATTATAAAATGCGTCTTTCCTTATTTCAGTTACCGACGAAGGAAGTGTGACCGAAGTCAGAGCCGTGCAATTTTCAAATGCAGAACTCCCGATAGCTGTTACGGCATATTTTTTAGAATTGAATTCCACCGACTCAGGGATATTTATATTTCCGCTGTACAGCTCGTTACGGTCATCGGACGAAGTGACCGACACTGATTTGCCGTCTTCGTTTATATTGTAATAGATGCCTCCGGCCTTGAAGTCGGCGGCAGAGGCGCCGCAGGCTGCAAGGAGCGTCAGAAGCAGGAAGATTATTTTTTTCATAGGCGCTTAGAGGTTAGTGGACGTATTCTTTTCTGACGGCGCCATTGGAGGAGCGCACCAGGTAGAGGCCGGGGGGCAGGCCCTCGCGCCAGTCCTGGCCTGAGGCGGCGGTACGCACCTGCACGCCGGACATATTGTAGATCTGATACTCTACTTCGGTGTCGGCCTCCACGCTCTCTACGCCGGAGATGTATTCCTGTATGTCGCGTATGTTGAGGAATTTGCCCCACGTCTTGTCCTTACGGAAGTCTTCTATCAGTTCGGCCTTGACGTACAGAGTAGCTTTCTCATATACCTCCTGGTCAAACGGATTCCTGTCATCTTTGTAATAATCAGTCCTGTTTTGCGACGGGAGGGGAAGCTTGGATTCCATCACAACCCTTCGGATGTTCGGACAGTTGATGAAAGCGTCGTTATCCACGTATGGCGCGCTTTCGAAGATTACCGTCTCGAGCTTGGCGCAGTTAGCAAACGAATTCTGCCAGACTAACTGAGCGGCACCGATGCGGGCGCTGCGCAGATTGACGCAGTCCTTGAACATGCTTGCATAAATCATGAAATATCGGGGAGTGCGGATAAAGGTAAGCTCCTCGCCGAAAAAATCTTTGGGAGAAGATGAATATTGTTGGTGTTGCAGGCTTGTCACATAGTGGTATTTTATCTTGCGTAGATTAGGAAAATCCTTCATCTGCACAGAGTCCTGTAGCCACACTTCCCCGCTAAATTGTTCGCCATGTGCCGGTCTCGCCAGCACGGCAAATCTAAAGGGCGGAATTGTGCTTCCGTCGTAAAATTTGACCACGCCATTGTCCAATACTGCGTCGCAAATGCCCGCCGCCTGACGCGGGTATAATATCGCGTCAGCTTCAAGGGTATATGGCATTGTCCAGTCAAAAAATTCACTATCTTTGCTGGAGTCGTAATAATCAATAGGGGAGTTATAGATGTCTGAAAGATACTGTACGCCGTCTATGGTTATTGTATCGTTAGGTACGTAGGCAGACATATCGGCAGCGTTGCCAACTGATAAAACCAGAATGAAGGCAGCCCGAGCTACAATCTTTAATATATTTGCAATTCTCATAACAATCGTTCTTATTGCTTCATAAATTCTACCGTACACTCTTTCAGACTCTTCCTGTGGGTAAACTTGCTCCATACCGGGTCGGCATCACACGCAGCCATCAGACTGTCAGGGAGATAGAGCGTGGCGCCGGTGTACACGTCGTCAGGGAAAACGGCCGCTGACTCAAGCATAGGCAATTCTTTATCCGACTGAAGCACAACTGTTTTTATTCCGTCGCAGGCCGCGAAAGCATCGTGATAGACATAAGGAGCCTGCTCGAAAATGACTGTTTCCAGTTTGCCGCATCCATTGAATGAATCGTTGATCACAACGTATGAGGCGCCTATCTGAGCTTTCTGCAGATTTGCAGCGAATTTAAAATGACCATTGATAATCGGAGAGTAGAGCGGAGTCCGGATAGCAGTCAACTCTTCGCCCATGGCAATAGGTGCAAACATAAGCACGTAAACATCTCCATAATAACGGAATCCTTCGATAAAGTCGGGTAGGTAGATTTCGCCTGAGTATGTAGACGGGGTATTAGCAGGGGGGACGATGTCTACATTCCGCTCGTTGGGCGGCATTACCCAAAGACCACCGTAGAACGCCGGTATAATTTTGCCGTCAGGGGCGATATATGTGCCTTCTTTCTCTGTATTTAAAGTGAAACCGAACATCCATAAATAGGGTAGTGACGGGGTATTATGCACTTCATTTATTAAAGTTGTATACTTAAAATATCGAATCCCTCTGATAGTTTCTTCGGGATACCGGAGAGCCCAGGCCGGGGTTGCTTGGGGCTGCGCCATGCTCAGGCATGGCAGCGAGAGAAGAAGCAGCCACATTATTCGCCGGACAAATCTGATTATATTTGTGTGCATAGTCGTCTGTTTTTTACATTTTTGTAATTCGTATAATCCAGTTGGGAAGCCACTGGATGGAATACATGCCGGACTCTGTCACAGTCTTGACGGTAGTGCCGTTGTTATATACCCCGCCTTCGATTGCTAAATTGTTGGTAGCCTTGAATTGCAGTCTACATCCAGATGCGATGTTGGCATTGACAGTATCTGAAATCCAAAAAACTATTTGGACCAATTTGATATGTGAAGATATCGAATTTGACGTCGGCAGAAATAATAAAATATTTACCACCTTCTTTCAATGCTTCGATTGCAGTAGAAACGTTGCTTGAGTCGATAACATATACTTCCATATTCCCGTAAAATGTATTTTAGGTTTGTCATAATTTCACAACGCAAATATAATGAATGATTTTAAATAAATTATCTTTTTAACATTCATTATACATTTAACACAAATAGAGCGTAAATTTTAACTTTGCAGACCCGGCATGATTATATGAGGCTGCAACATTCGATCAAAATACAAATACTTGCTATGCGGGGAAAATAAGCCGGGTCAGCTCTATGAATTGCTCGACAGTGAGCCGTTCGGGGCGCTCGCCCATCAGCGGATGCTGACGCAGAGGACTGTCGGCCGGTATCAGTCCGCCCAGGCTGTTGCGCAGTGTTTTGCGGCGCTGTCCGAACGCCGTCTTTACCACCTGACGGAAACGCCGCTCGTCGCAGCCAAGCTCAGTGCGGCTGTTGCGCGTGAGCCGCAGCACGCCGCTCTTTACCTTCGGAGGCGGCAGGAAGACATGCTCCGAAACCGTAAACAGATATTCGCAGTCATACCAGGCCTGCAGAAGCACGGAGAGTATGCCGCGCGTGCGCTTGCCCGCCGGCGCGCAGATGCGCTCTGCTACCTCGCGCTGGAGCATGCCGCTTACCAGCGGGATGCGCTCGCGGTAATCGAGCACGCGGAAGAATATCTGTGACGAGATGTTGTACGGATAGTTGCCTATGAGGGCGAACTCTCCCGGGAAAATATCATCAAGATTCATGGTCAGGAAGTCCCCCTCCACTATGTCGAGATCCGGATATACGCTGCGCAGATACTCCACGCTCTCCGTATCTATCTCTATGACCTTCAGCGGCCTGTCCTGACGCATCAGGAAAGAGGTAAGCACTCCGGTGCCGGGACCTATCTCCAGCAACGGCAGATGCGCCCACGGCTCTGTCTGAGCCGTAAGCGCTATTCTCTCGGCAACTCCCATATCGGTCAGAAAATGCTGGCCGAGGGCTTTCTTAGGCTTGACTTTCATCTCTTTACCTCCCCTCCCGGACGCAGTCCGATTGCTGGCAGCGACGATGCCGTGTCGGCACCGGCCTGTGAGGCGGGGGCATAGGCGGCGGGGGCCCAGCTTACACCGTCGACATACGTGTATTCGTAGATTACTTCGCCTCCGGCCTCAAACCAGCGCATATACAGGCGCGAGGCATTGGAATTGAACCAATAGTCGGCAGAGACATAAGAACCGTCTTCATAATTGATATATATGGTCTGGCCGCCGGCATAAAAGTCCAGCGAATAGGTAAGCCTCATCTCGTAGGCCTGACCGTAATTATAATAATAGTAATATCCTGTCCCGTTGCGGAAAAACTCAAGGAAATTACTCTTATAGCCATAGACCGGCACACCGTTGGCACGCGTCAGCTGCCAGTATCCTATCAGATCCGGGTCATAATTGCCGCCCGGAGGGCCGTAATATTCATCGTCACACGAAGTAAGCCACATCAGGGGCATGCACATCAGTATCGCAGTCAGTATGGAGTAAATCTTTTTCATAATAATTTGCCTTTATATCTTAGACATCTCAACCCCCGAAAAGTTTAGAGGCTGTTTAAAAACAAAAAAGTTTAGAGGCTGTTTGAATATTGCAGCAATTCCGGGGCGCCGGCTTCTGCCGGCACCCCGGAAACTGTCTGTAAGAAGCCTTGTCAGAAGACACGCACCTTGGTGGCTTTGCCGCCCTGGAGGCGGATGAAGATGCCGCCGGAGGGATTGGCCACACGTATGCCCTGCAGGTCGTAATACTCGGCCGGAGCCTCCTCCGTGCCGACGGCGCCGACGCTTACATCTTTGGGAAGCACCCTGACGTTATCTACAACCAGATCCATACCGGCCGCCGATATACCATGGAAGCCGATGCGCACGTTGTGCTTGCCGGCATATTTGTCAAGCGGGAAGACATACTCGGTCCAGCGGGTGTTGGCAGTGTACTGATACAGGTCGGCGCCGGGCAGCGGCTCAAACTCGCCGCCATCGGCCGACACCTCGACTACCAGATGGTCATCGAAGTGCATATCCTCGCCGAAATCGGCATGGTAGAAATGGAAATGCAGTTCTCCTGAGCCTTCGCCTAAGTCAAGCACCGGAGTCACAATGCGAGCCTCGGCGCCGGCGGCAACGCCTACAAAGCCCTTGAATATCAACATTCCTGCGCCTACATACGGGCCTGTGCCGGGAGCATTGCTCACTATGCCTATCTCCCAGCTGCCCCCTAAGGCCAGCGACTGCATGAGCCAGGGAGCCGTGGCCGGCTCACCCTCCTCGAATGTCTCTGTAAAGGGCAACGCGTATGCCGGACCCGTATGCACTCCGGCGGGAGCAGACTTGCGCCCCTCGCCGGCGCGGCTGACGGCGCTCACATAATAATATGTGTAGGCCTGACGCGTGAGGTCGAGAGCGCCGTCGCGGTACTCCGTCTCCTTTACCCCTTCTGCTATCAGTTCGTCAGCTCCCCCTTCATTGCGGTAAATGTTGTAAGTCAGAGCGGCGGCATCCATGTCAAGGCCGTTTATGCCCTTGGCCGGAGCCTTCCACGCGAGCAGCGGATAGCCGTCGGCGCCCACGGCAGCGGTCACAGACTCTGGCGCCTGCGGATAGTCTACGCCGCAATAGACGCTGGCATAGACCGGCAAGCTCTCCCCTTCATCGTTGACGGCCACTAACCGGTAGGTGTTGAAGCCGTCCTTGGGCGCGCTGTCTGTCCAGATATAGCTCTTACCCGGCACGGGGTCGGTCAGACTGTAGTCGGGCGTTACAGCATTGCCTCGGTAGATGTCTACCGATTTCAGAGTCGTCAGCGGCTCGCCGCCAGCTGTCAGCGCAGGCGCGGTAAAGGCTACCGCGACACCTGTGCCATCTGCCGTAGCTGACACTGCCGCAGGAGCTGCCGGGCATCCTGCAGCCTGGGCGCCCGGCAGGTCAAACAGACAGAGCGCTTCCATCGTGTCGAGCGTGCAGAGCAGAGAAGCGCGGCCTGTAGCCACATCCACGCGATACAGATCTGTGCCGCTCTGCGAGGGGGTCAGCCAGTACAGCTTGCCGTCGGCACGGCTGAAAGCTGCCGTCTGAAAGTAGCCGGCGCCCCCGGACGTCAGCATCTTCACACCCGTGCCGCCTATCTTCAGCGCGTTGCCTGTCAGCTTATTGACTGAATACAGAGCCGCTTCACCGCCAGCCTCGAGCAGTATGCCGTAGAGCTGTCCGGAAGCGTCGGCCGACAGAGTATAGAAGGGCATAGTCTCAAAGGCAAACTCCCCCGTACCCGTTTCGGCGTCGATAGTCACTATGGCGTCAGTCATGGCCGAGATACCGTAGAAGGTATCGGTAGTGGCATCGTACGTCATGTCCATGCAGACGCCGTTGGCCGTAGTCTGCGCCTTGGTAAAGGTTACCTTCTTCTCCCCCACGTCCACGCGGTTCCAATTCACAGCCGTGATACCGCCCATGGAGTTGGTCGTGAAGTCGCAGTAATAGAAATCATAGTCTTTCGACGAGCCGGCGAAGCCGGAGGCTCCTTCCAGCGCCATCACTCCGCTCAGTTCCGACGCATAGCCCGCCGTAAAGGAGCTAAGCGTGCTGCCGCTGTTGTCAGAGGTCACGGCGTAGAATTCCGCCTTTCCCGCCGCAACGGCCGCGGCCTTTGCCGGGGTGCTTACGCGTACGGGAGAACCGGGGGCGAACCTCGCCCCCGGTTTCAGCCTGCCCATGTCGCTGCCGAAGACAGGCAGCGACACGGCAAGCAGCATTATTGCCACTGATTTTTTCATGGCTTTACAATATTACTTTCGTTATTGACTTGCCCTGACGGCGGAAGTAGACGCCCTTCTCAGGCTTATCCACGCGGATGCCCTGCAGATTGAAGTACTCGGCCTCGCCCCGGGCGGCCTCGATGCTATCCAAACCTAAGACGGTAACTTCGGCCACGTTGCTGGACGTGGATTCCTTGCCGCCGTAGACAGCGGTCACGCAGTAGCTGGCCTTGCCATCGGCGGGCGAATGGTCGAACTCGCAGACAGCCACAGGCTCGGCGTTCACTTTCTCGCCGTTGCAATATACATTGTATCCGTCAGGCGTGATGGCGGGTACGGCACGCTGGTAAGTGATATCGTCGAGCATCAGCATGTATCCGCTCTGGGAGATATGGCGCAAAGCGAAATACTTGGCGCCGGCGGGCACGGTGTAGTCAATCTGTGTCCAGGCTGCGGGCACCGCGTACGAAGCCTCGGAACCGGGGCACGGCAGGAAGTCGTCGGCACTGGTCGGATTGGCTGTAGTGGCGTAATAACCGAGTACATATTCGGGATAGCTGTCTGAATTGACCGAGCGCACCCACATCTTGACAGTCTGGGCGTTGCCGCTCAGAGCGGGGAAGACGAGCCAGTCGTTGGAGCTGACGTCCCCGGTTGCGGAGGTAGCCTGCGGGAAGACGACCATGCTGGCGCCGCCATGCGCGGCCCAGAGCGGCAGCTCCTCGGGATCAATGTCTGTCATAGCGGGAGTCATAATCTGGCAAGCCATTTTCTCGCCGGCGTTCGGATAGGTCAGGCCGGTAATTCCGACAGTGATTCTGCCGTCGAGGTCATAGCTCATGAAGTCGCCGAAGCTGTCGATGGCAAATGGCTCGTAAGTCTCGAATCCGTCAGTCTCCACCAGTGTCTCGGCGGGGAGATAGTCGGCTTTGCCCCATGTGAGTTTCACTTTCGCTCCGTCGACTACTGCCTTCAGATCATCGACAGCCGGAAGCAAGGCCGCTGTAATGGCCACCTTGGCGGTCTGCGACTCGTTGTTGCTCATATCCTGATCCTTGTCATAGGTTATCTTGGCCTGGAAGACAGCCTCGGCCGCCTCATCGCCATTGACAGGAGTATAGTCGAAACGTATCACGCCGGTCTTGCCCGGAGCTATGTCGGCGCCATCCTCGCTGGCTACAAGGGCGCCGTCGCTGTAAAGCTCTGCTTTGTAACCTGATACGGTCATGCCGCCATTGTTCTTTACAGTCATGCTTATGCCGGAAGGCTCGCCCACGCGTACGCGTTCGGGAGCGGAGAAGTCAACGACGGCCAGGTCGTAGGCCGTACGCTCCACTATCTGGATATTGTCTACATACATGGGCGTACCCACGCCGTGACCCACGAGAGCCACCTGCACGCGTCCCTTGCCGGCAAACCGATAGAGAGGCACCTCGCATAGCTCCCAGGCGTTCTGGTTGCCGAAGCGGTGGAATTCTCCCTCGGCAGCGACAAAGTCGCCGTTCTCGCTGCGGGCAGCGACAGTGATGTAGTCATCGTTGCGTCCGTCTTGAGTGGCGGGATCCTTGGTGTTCCAGTTCTCGCGGAAGATATAGAACGTAAGCACAGGATTGAGCAGTCCGGTCATGTCTATGGCCGGCATGACAAGGCGACTCTCGCAATAGTTTTTCCACTGGCCCGTGGGGAGGAACTGCAGCATGCCCTGGTCAGTGTCCTGAGAGGCGATGGTCACGGTCTCGCCGTCGGGATTGTCGTCAGTGGCGTTGACCTGCATCGTCTTGCTTGCCAGCAGCTCCCAGGAGGGTTCGTATGTGGCGCCCTCGGCGTTCTTCACGGTCTGCTGCATCCAGGGGGAAGTGGTGTACTTAGTTTCGGCAAAAGATTCGGAGAAGGGCAACTGCAACTGCGGGCCGACGTTTACGGCGCCGGTCTGCGAGGGAGCGCCCGGACCGGCGCTGCTTACAGCCACTACCTGATAGGAGACATTGGCCTGAACCGAGTCGTCAAGCTCGGAGTCGGTAAACGAGGTTACCGACACCTCGCCCGCCTTTGTAAGCTGGCCGTCGATTACGCGGCTCACACTGTATTTGAGTCCGTCGACATTGACATATCCGTCATGCACGCCGCCGGCGGGGACTGTCCAGCTCAGCGACGGCTTTCCGCCGACGCTTATCTCCAGCGCGCCGACAGCCAAAGGCTCGTCTTCTCCAATCCAGGCCTCAGCGCGGGTCTCCACGCTCTCGCCGCCGGCGTTGACAGCCTTGGCCACATACCAGGTGGCGCCTGTAAGGGCGGTGTTGTCCACAGTCGAACCGGTTTCGCCGGCGGCCATGTCTCCGCTTGTATAGAAGGGCTCGGCCTCATCCTCGCGGTACAGGCTGACCTTCACGGTTTTCTTCAGGGCATTGCCCTCGGCATCCAGCTCGGGAGCCTTGAAGCTGATGGTGGCGGTGGCGGCGCCCTTCTCGCCGGGCACGACCGTAAGGTCAGTGACGGCTGCAGGAGCCGTAGCCTTCGACAGAGCCTTGATGGCGAATGACTTGAACTGAACTTTTACCGCGCTGCCGGGATAAATGTCGGTCTGGTGCAAACCTACATATAGATTGCCGGCATGTCCCGAAGTAAAGGTCAAGGTCTTGTCCTTGCCTTTGTCCTCTGACATGGTCCAGGTGTCTATGACCTGCAGCGACTGAGGATTGCCCGTACCGTCGACAAGCTCCAAAGTCAGAGACATCTTGTCGCCGGTGTAGCGATCCACGCGATAGGTAATCTCGTACTGTGTGTCCTTTTCTATGGCGAACGCAGGAGATATGACCCAATCGTCGGAAGCCTCCTTGCCGGCGCTGGTCAGACTGTACCACCAGCTGTTGTTGTTCCACATCCAGGCCAGATTCTTCCAGTTGGCCTCATTGGGATACTTGCCGTCGTCCACGGCCGTCCATGTGTTGTAATTGTCGGAGTTGAAACTGATCTCGTACGGGAGCTCAGCCGTCTGCGCCGACACCTGTGGCGAGCTTGCTGACAATGCAAGAGCCACGCTTAGAGCGAAGTAGAGTTTTCTCATTTTTTAAATTTGATTATTTTGGTTCCTTGTTTCCATATATATATTCCGCCGGGCTGCGGCTCGCGGACTCTGAAGCCCCCGATAGTATAGCAGGCAGCCGGAGCGCTCCGGACAGAAGCATCATCCAGAGCCACGTCTGCGTCAAGCCTCACAAATACGGGCTGCGAATCGCTGGACGCATAGCCGCGCGCCGACACCCGGTAAGCATACTCCTTGCCGGGCTCCAGTCCGGCGAACAGATGGCTGACACCCGGCTCGCCGACAGTCTGCACGGGAGTCAGCTCCAGGCTCTCAGCCTCCTGCCGCAGCGTCACGCGCCCAATCTTTACAGCTTTGCGGCGATCTACGGCCAGAGTGAGCGTCTCGGCCTGTATTCCGTCAAGTTCTATCACGTAGTCCGATGGTTGCGCCGTAGGTATATACTGCTCTATCAGTTCGTCGCCGGCGTATATCTTCAGTGTAGCGGCCGCTTCCCCGGCCTGGGAGGCCCTGACTGTCAAAGTGCCGCCCTTGCTCAAGTCGAGTCGCGGGGTGGTCAGGCTGCTCGCCTTGGCGCCGCCCAGCGTAACAGCGTCGCCGCTGTACGAGGACTCTCCTTCGCAAGTCCAGCCCTGTGGTAGCGAGGCGAAGCGGGCATCCAGAGTCACGGCATCGGGGTCAAGGTCGCGCTCCACGCCGTAGAGCTTCACAGTGTACCCCTCGGTCGCTTTTCCGGAAGGCTCCCAGCGTGCCACAAATGATGTCTTGGTAATCTCTCCGGCCTCGAGAGCTGTCACAACGACAGGGTCGCCGCCCCCCATGAAATCAAATCGGATGTCGCCGTCGCGCTCGGCTATGCCGGTAACAGGTTTGCCTGTAGCCACGCCGCTCCACGACCTCATCGACGGGTCGGTCTCGTCGGTAAACGCGGTTCTGAGCTGCCGTCCCGGGAACGGAGTGTCCTGAGTAGACTTGCCTCCATCGTTGCCCGAAGCCTTCTCTATCTCCAGGCACTGGTGAGAAGCGTTGCTGTTGACGGCATTATACTCCAGCTCCCATGCATCGGCGCATGACAGATTCATGTTCTCGTCGCCGACGGTCACATTGATATATGCGTCCTTGCGGCGATCCACATGCCATACGAGCATGCCATGGTAAGGCAAAAAGCGATCATAGCCGCTCTGCTGACGGTTTTCCAGCACGAAGAACTCGTCAGGGTCTGCCGTAGAGATGCGCACAGACTGCGCCGAGGACTGGAGGGGAGGCAGGATGACGGCCTGCGGAGCCGAAATCTCCTCCATATCGGCCCATCCCATCAGCCACCGCTCGACAGCGGAATAACCGGCCGGTACGGCGCCGCAGTTGCGCGTCTGGGGCAGATAGGAGCCGGAGGCCATGATGTCCCACTGGTCGGGATGGTTGCCGCTGCCGTCTATGGAGTAATTCACGTCATAGAAGTCCGGCAGACCCAGAATATGGCTGAACTCATGGCAGAAAGTGCCGATGGCCGCGATGTCGTTGCCCGTAGAGCCGTACAGCTCGGCACAGCAGCCGTAGCTGTTGAGTGTCTTGCCATCGAAAGTGCGGCTCTCGGCCGGTATGCCCCACTCGTCGATGTGCGCGGCATGGGGCCATATCCAGGAAGCCCGGTTGCCGGCGAAGTTCTCACCGTAGCCGGCATAGAAGAAGTAGAGGTTGTCTATCAGACCGTCGCCGTCCATGTCATACTGACTGAAATCCACATCGCCGTCCAGCTTACGGCACAGCTCTATCGCCAGCTCGTGGGCCCGCATGTCGTCGCCGTTGGCATCATTCTCTCCATAGTAAGTGGCGGGATGCGAGGCCCGCACCGGCCCGTAAACATCAAACGAGGGGTCAAACTGACCTTGTGACTGAGCGCGGAAATAGTCGGCGGCGCAACCGATATGCTCGCGGCGGTCGAAACCGGGCAGATTGAGCATCTCGTATATCTCCCGGTAAATGTCGGGTGTGGAGAACTCTATATCGGGGAAGTCTACGAGCACCACCAGCGAGCGCGTCTTTCCCGTACTCGGAAAGGCCGGGCGGCTGACCTGACGTACGCGGCGGCCACTGACGCGGTCACGGCGTGCGAGCACGCGGCGCGGATCGCGCTGTGTAGGGCGCCAAAAGCCGTCGGCGCCCATGACCACCTCGCGGCCACGGTCATCGACCGTGACATGTCCGTACTCGTCGCCCAGCAACCGCAGGGTCAAGATGCTGCCGTCCGGATTGACCACCGTACGTACGCCGGGATGGGCAGGCACGCCATTAGCCGGACATGCCATACACGACAGTAAGAGAGCGGGAATATATCTTGTCAGTATCTTCATAATCCAATATTTTAACAAAGCGCCGGAACCTCGTACAATACAAACGGTAAGGCAAGCAGCAATAGATTCCGTCAGCTTTTCAAAGAAAGTTTGTAAACGCGTAATTTCTGTAAGTGCAAATTTAATAAAAATTTTTTAAAAAATCCAGAGATACAGGTTAAATTAACAAGCTTTCATCGCAATTTCCCATCTCACGACAATATAAGCCATTGATATACGAGTAAATACAAATCACAATTCTTTCATACAATCTCTTAAAATAATTTAATACACGCGGAAATAATGCGGGAATCGGCACAGCATAATACGCAGATTTCCGCAAAGTATGATATGGGAGTGTGAACAGTTGCTGTGAAATATAATGTCAATATAGCAGGCTGCTGACGTTTTGCCGCCATCTATAAGAAAGAAACCGCACCCCGAAAGTCATATAAAGGACTTTCGGAGTGCAGTATAATGGCGGAAAAAAGGCTTGTTTTTAAGACAGGCTCTAAATCTTTTTGCTGACGGCGATGCGGCGTCGGTGCTGGCGGCGTTTGAAGTATTCCCACTGGCTCTGCACCTTGGCGTTGTCAGCCATCTCCGGATTGCTCTCGGCCCACTTGAAGCCCAGCCGCTGGTAATGGGGGATAAGGTCCTGGAAAAGCAGGGCATTGACCCCCTTGCTCTGGTACTCGGGCTTGACGGCCACAAGCAGCAGGTCCACGCGGTCGTTCTTGCCCTTCAGCCCCTTGAGCAGCGGTATCCACCCGAATGGGAACAGCCGGCCACGCGACTTCTGGAGCGCGCGGCTCATACTCTGCATTGAGATACCCACGCCTACGAGCTTGTCCTCGCGGTCCACCACGAGAGTGACTAGATCGAGGTTGAGCAGCGAGATATACTGGTCTACATAATAGTCTATCTGACGCGGCGTAAGCGTAGAGTAGCCATAGAGATCGGCGTATGCCTCGTTGATAAGCTCAAACAAGGCGTGGCCGTACTCCTCTTTTATGCGCTTGCGCGAGGTGTACTTCAGCACACGCAGCCCGAACTTCTTCTTCACTATCTCGGCTATGCGGTTGTATTTGTCGGGGATGGCGTCGGGCACGTCCATGACAAACTCAAGCCACTCGTTGGCCTGCTTGAATCCGAGCTTCTCCAGATGAACGGGATAATAGGGATAATTGTAGATGGTAGCCATAGTCGACAGCTCGTCGAAACCATCGACGAGCATGCCCTCGTGGTCGAGGTCAGTGAATCCGAGCGGCCCGACCAAAGTGTCCATCCCTTTTGAGCGGCCCCAGTCGGCCGCCGCCTTGAACAGAGCGGCCGACACTTCGTCATCATCGATAAAGTCGACAAATCCGAATCGGCATACGTGCTCGCCCTGCTTGAGATTGACCTGCCTGTTGATAATGGCGGCTATACGCCCCACCGGTTTGCCATCGCGGTAAGCCATGAAATAGGCCGATTCGCAGAAATCAAAAGCGGGATTGCGGCGCGGGTCGAGCGTATTGACGTCGTCAGTAATGAGCGGGGGGACATAGCAGTCGTTGCCCTTGTATAAGTCTATCTGAAACTGCGTGAACTTCTTGAGATTGCCACGCGTGGGCTCAATTTCTCTAATTTCAATCATCGGAATAAGCGGGATGGTTATTTGAACGCCAGCCAGCACAGCAGGGTGGTCATGGCTACGATGAATATACACAACAGGACGTAGATCACGGCCGAGGAACGGCGCTCTATGGCGAGCCTTACGTCGGCTATGGTACGGTAACGCCCCTCTTGCGCGGCCTTGGCTATGCGCCGCAGGCGGGGCAGACTGGCAGGCAGATGATCAAGCACCTCATCCAGCACCTCACCGTAAGCCTTGATATCGGCGGCGGTGTCCTGAGCGCTGAGCTTGTCGCGGTGGTCATAGCCCACGTCTATGAGCTTGAGGTTCTCGGTGTATTCGGTAAATATGATGGTATCGGGCGAGATGGGACGATGCACTATGTGGTTTTCCTGGATGTAGTCCAGAGCATCGAGCAACTGCGTCTCCAGGCGATGCACAATCTTGGGAGTCAGATGCTTCTCGTCTATAAGGCGGCGCAGCGAATAGCCGTAGACATCGTCCGTAATGATAGAGCGGCCCAATACGGGGAGCTCCTCATAGTCGTTGACCATCACGATGTTGGGATGCGCCAGATTATAGCGCGTCTCAAACTCCTTGTCAAGCATGGCCCGATAATCGGCGTCATCGCGGTAGCGGGCCTTGAGAGCCTTGAGCATGACCCATTTGCCATGCTTTTTGGCCGTGTACACATCATAAAATTCCTCCTCCCATTCGGGCAACAGGGTCATGTCAGTCCATTTTCCCTGCGGGTCAACAAACTCTATCTTCTTCTCTTCCTTACTGACGTAACGCATACCTTAAACTTTTTTTATGATGTGGCTCTGAACGAGTTTAACCTATTATAAGGTGCAAAAATACTGTTTTTTTTTCAACTACGCAAATTTCAGCACAATTCCGAACTAATGTAGAGTCAACTGGCAATATTCTCCGGGGTTGAAGTTTGCTTTTGTGGCGAAAAATTGTTACCTTTGCAGGTTAATAACAAGATACTGAATTATGAATCTTTTTGACCAAGTGAGCGAAGACATCCGCAAGGCCATGCTGGCGCGCGACAAGGTGCGTCTGGAGGCTCTGCGCGGTGCTAAAAAGGAGTTTCTGGAGGCCAAGACCGCCAAGGGAGCCAATGGCGAGCTGCCTGACGAGAAGGCGGTAGGCATAATCGTGAAAATGGTAAAGCAGCGCAAGGAGAGCGCCAAGATATATACCGACAACAACCGTCCGGAGCTGGCCGAAGGCGAGCTGGCCGAGGCGGCTGTGCTGGAGGAGTACCTGCCCAAGCAGCTGAGCGCCGAGGAGCTGGAGGCCGAGCTTCGCGCCATAATCGCGGAGACCGGAGCCTCGTCGATGAAGGAGATGTGCAAAGTGATGGGCATCGCCTCCAAGCGTCTGGCCGGCCGCGCCGAGGGCCGCGCCATCAATGCCAAAGTCAAGGAATTACTGTCTTAGAGGGTGTTTTAATAAAAAACGTTAATTATGGGTCGGAAGCGCAACTTGGATTTTGCCATGCAGGCGAGGGAGCATAGCGGGCTATGCGACTGAGACAAAGGGCGAAATACATTTGCGATTCCGAGTCCGGAAGTAACTTTGATAAAGTTAAAAATATTAATAAATGAGGGTTGAATGTAAAAACAATAGTTAATGCCCGCCGGATTTTCGCCATAATCCGGCCGCGTCTCAGTCGCATAGCCCGCTATGCTCCTTCGTCTTAACCGGATTCTGACTGAAAATCCGTCGCCCATAATTAACGTTTTTTATTAAACACCCTCTTACTCGATTACTCGAACTCAGCTGTTATGGCGTTGGCTATCTGCTTCATCTTCTCGGGGTCGGGATCAGATATCTTCTTATGGAAGTCCATGTCGCCCTCGCTCTTGAGCGGAACCAGATGGATATGGGCGTGAGGCACCTCCAGGCCGAGTACCGTGACACCTATCTTGCGGCAGGGAAGCGCTTTCTTCATCGCGTGCGCCACGCGCTTGGCAAAAAGCATCATGTCCGCCAGCTCGTCGTCGGCGAGATCGAAGATATAATCCTCCTCGCGCTTAGGCACTACGAGCGTATGGCCCCAGTTGACGGGATTGATGTCGAGAAAAGCGAAGAAGCGGTCGTCCTCGGCTATCTTGTAGCAAGGAATCTCGCCATTGATGATACGTGAGAATATAGTCATGGCCGTAGGAATCAGATTTCTATCTTGATGATTTCAAAATTCATGATACCCACGGGAGCCTGTATCTGCACCTTGTCGCCCACCTTATGGCCGAGCAGGCCCTGAGCTATCGGAGTGCTGGATGCGATCTTGTGCTCACGCAGATTGGACTCATTCTCGGTCACAATGGTGTAAGTCATGGTCATACCGTTGGCCAGATTTTTGATGGTCACGGTGTTGAGCAGCTGCACTTCCTCAGTATTGAGCTTGGAGTCATCGATGATGCGGGCCGTAGCCACAAGCTCCTTGAGCTTTGCTATCTTCATTTCAAGCAGACCCTGAGCCTCCTTGGCGGCGTCATACTCAGCGTTCTCAGAGAGGTCTCCCTTGTCGCGGGCCTCGGCGATAGCCTGCTTTATGGCGGGGCGCTGGGCTTCAAGAGCCGACAGCTCCTCCATTTTTTTGTTGTACCCTTCCTGGGTAAGATAAGTTGCCATTGCAATAAAACAGTTTGTGTGCGCACACGACACGCGCCTGCCGGACCCGATATCCGGCCGCGAACCGCATTTCGCACAAGTTTTGATTAGTGTTTGAATGTTCTACATGGTGGAGCGGCGCCGGACACAAGACGGCCATACAGGCGCCGGCGCAAGCCGAGCGATCAGGGCCGGTAATGCCTCGCCCTGTCAAGACCGTGATGCCGCTCTGGCATCGCTCCGTTTACAATAAAAAAGCAAGACGCTACACCGGCAGCAGCCGGCACAGCCCCTTCATGCGGCGCCCTATGGCGCAAAAGTCTACGGCACAAAGTTACAAAAAAAATCCAACACGGCAAAATTATCAGTGATAAGCAGGCAAAAAAAGGAGGGCGAGCCATAGTCTGGCTCGCCCTCGGTATAGGGGAATATCGGAGTATGCTTAGAGCTTACTTTGCAACCCAGGAGCAGGTGTAGGGCACCTTGCTCAGGTCTACCTTCACTGTGTAAGTGCCTGCTCCCGGAGCGGGTATGTCAGCGCCGTTCCATACGAGGTTGGAGGGCTCGCCGCCGAGGTTGATGTCCCAGTTGTCGTTAGCACGGAACTTCCAGCCTTTGCCGGCTTCGGGGAATGTAACGTCACCGGTCCAGACGAGGAAGTCCTCGGAAGCGGTAAACGGCTCCTGAGCGCCCCAGCCGTTCATGTCGCCGATAGCACCGAAGGAGGTAATCAGAGTGGCTTTATAAGTCAGCTCCTTGACATTGACCTCAAGCCAATACAGGCCGTCGACAGCGGCATTGAGGTTGCCTGCGCCTCCGTCAGTAGAGAGTGCGCCCTCTGTATCGGACGAGCCATAGTTAGTGCCGTTCCAGTCAGGCTGGTTGCTGAACTTGAACTCTCCGTTGAGGTGGGCATAGCCCATATAGATGCCTTTCTCGGCGTTGTAAGTCAGCACCTGGCTTGCCTCCTGGCTCCAGCCGTTGGAGTTGCCCGGAGTGTAAAGGTACTCCATCTTCTTGAAGGAGTAAGTCATGTCCTCCATGTTGATGGTCAGCATGTAGGTACCTGCCTGCTTGATGCAGCCGGCCTGAGCCTCTATCTCTTTCCCGTTTTCAGTGTAGCCCTGCATCATTGTGCCTTCAAGAGCCTCGTCGCCGTTGACGGCAGGACCGCAGCAAGGCAGCCAGTTAAGCTTCTCACCGGACATCGTGGATTCAGGGGCTATCTTCCACCACCAGCCGGCAGCGGCCTGATCCTCGGAGATCTTCACTGTGATAGTGAAGTTCGGGTCGTCGTAGACGTCAGCGTCAGTGTGGCTGAAAGGATAGTTCTTATTAAGCTCCCAACCGGTCACTGTACCGATAAGATAGTAGTTCTGCTCGATGACGAAGTCCATGGGGACGGGAGTCACGCTGAGCTTCTTGGCGGCGAACCAGGTGTCGGTAGTGCCTACACGCATGAGCTGGCCGTTGTATGAGATATAGGAAGCGAAGCGCACGTACTGGTCCTTAGCCTTGGGGCTGCGGCCGAGCTGCGAACGGAAAGTCTCGTCCCATACCTGAGCGGAGACAGCGCCGTTCTCTACGGGGATAGTCACGGCATCGCTGTAGTCAGCCTTGGAAGCAAGCTGCATCTCGAAGGATACGTTGGCGCCTTCGGGCAGGTCTTCGGCGCTTACCAGTTCAATTACGGGAATCTGGCCGTACTTCACTGTTTCGCCGCTCTTAGTCACGAATTTGTTCAGGTCGAGATCGTTGCCGGCAATGGCAGAGCCGAAGTCGACGCTTACACCGTTGGCAGACATCACTGTCTCCTGAGGGTTAACCTGAGCTACTCCTAAGTCAGACTTGTCATCGCAAGATGCAAATCCCAACGCAAGAAGAGCTGCACAAAATATACCTAATTTTTTCATTTGTCTTGTTGTTCTTATATTGCCGCGGAGCGGGGCCGGAGCCTTCGCTCCGCGGTAGTTGAAATTTGAATCTCAGCTTAGTTGGCTTTTTCGAAGATTACCTTCATAGTGTTCAGGTCGACAGTCATCTTCATGTCGCCGTCCTCCCAGTTGGTAATGTTCCAGTTACCCTTACCGGCTACGGCAGTGCCGCTGTAGACGCCGTTCTCGTCGACTGTGACGGAAGCGTTGTTGCCGTCATCGGCGTTGGAGCCGATAGAGGGAAGCTGGCCGTTGTCGCCCCAGTTGCCGAGTGCTGTATAGAAGCGGAAACCGCCGGCAGCATCGCCAGCCGTCATGGGAACCACGCCGCTGTAGATACGCGAACCTACGGCATTGACAGCCTCCTCAAGATATACGGCGCCATTGTTGATGTCCCAGCCGCTTACCTGACCGATGACGTAGATGCGTCCGGGCAGCTTGACAGCCTTGTAGGGCTTGATCATCAGCTTGATGGTGTTGGAAGTGATCTCTGAGTACTCGGCGTTGGGGATTAAGGCGCGGACGCGCACATACACCTCGCGGGCCTCGGGCGAGAACAGGTTCTCGGTATCGTTGCTCACGTAACCCATCAGCTTGCACATGGCCTGGGCCATCTCCTCGCCGGAGATGTTGATCTTGGCCTGGTTGGAGATGCTCTCGATGTTGGCGTACTCGGCGAAGTCCTCGGTATAGGAGATCTGGGTCTGGTAGTTGGTAACCACACCCATACCGTAGTCAGGCTGGGAGACAGTGAGGTCAACGCCGTTCTGGGCGCTCAGGATATATGTCTGGTTGGCCATGGGAGGTGTGTTGAGCACAAACTCTGTCGGCTTCTCGAGACGGGGCTGGGTATCCTGCTTGCAGCTTGTGAAGCAAGTGCCGATGAGCAGGGCCAGGGCCATTAAAATTGATATCTTTTTCATTTTAGATTTAATCTCTTTTAGAAGTTAACTTTAATTAATAGCCGGGATTCTGCTTCATGGCCGAACCGTAGGTTGCCACTACGTCAGAGGGGAGGGGGAACAGGTTCATGTACTCGGGGATGGAGCCGCCGTTGCGTACATTGTTCTTGTAAGCCCATACGTATGAGCTGCCGGTGAACTTGCCGAAGCGGACAAGGTCGGTACGGCGTACATTCTCCCAATAGAGCTCGCGGCTGCGCTCGTCGAGCATATTGTTGAGGTTATACTCGGTGCTGTTCCAGCTGCTGACGCCGGCACGGGCGCGCACCAGGTTGGCATACTTCAGACCTGTGGCCTGGTCGCCTGCGCCACGCAGGGCGCACTCGGCTGCCATCAGATAAACGTCGGCCAGACGGATGATGGGGAAGTCGGTGTCGGGGAAGTCGTTGGCCATAGAGGGAAGACCCTGTACTTCTTCCAGACCTACCCAGTTGAAGGTATAACCGGTGCTGGCGTCGGCATAGGTGTGGCGGGGCAGAGTGCCGTCGGCGTTAGCCTTGACGTTAGTGAACTTCAGAGGAGCGTAGCCGTCAGTAAAAGTAGAGAAGTCGTCGTTGGCTTTCTTGAAGCCCTGATTCTCGGTACACCACAGGTAAGTACGCTTGTCAGAGCTTACGCCGCCTACGAAGTCGAACTTGTCGGCAAACTGCTCGCGGGCGTGCATACAGCTCCAGTCGGCGTTCAGACCGTAGAGAACCTTAGGCATGTTGCCTGCAGAAATAGCGGCTGCGATCAAGAACTCGGTGCCGCCGTAGCTCTGAGTGTAGGGATAAGCGAAGGGGATACCCCAGAGAATCTCGTTCTGAGCCTTCAGCGAGCCGCCGGGCATGAACATATCGTTGTTGCCGCAGAACAGAGCCAGATAATCGTTGGCCAGACCGGAACCGTTGAAGCCGCCGCCCTGATGACGGGCGATGATGTTCTGGGCGTGCTGCCAGCACTTGTCGTACATGGCCTCGCCGGCGAATACCTCGGCGTTCAGATAGAAACGGCAGAGCAGAGCCTCCACACCGTCCTTGCCTACACGGCCGTAAACGCCGCTCTCGTTGAAGTTGGCGAGAACGTCCTCAAGGTCGGCTACGACCTTGTCGAAGAGCTCGCGGCGGGTAACCTGCGCGGGAACCTCGCCGTAAGCCATGTCGTCCCATGCCATCACGGCGTTGCCGAAGAAGTCGATGATATAATAGTAGGAAAGGTCGCGGAGAGCGCGGGCCTCGAGTACGAACTGGTCGGCGTCAGCCTGCAGGGAGTTGTCCAGGTTGAAGTAGCCGTTGCGCACCGTACGGATGAAGTCGTTGCAGACAGCGATATGGGTGTAGAAGCGACCGTATGCGCCATACAGGTTACCATTGGAGGAACCCCAGGTAGAAGTACAGAGGTCGAACACGCCCACGTCAGGCCAGATCCAGTTTACCTCGTCGGTAGTGAACTCATTGAGCATGAAGATGACGCGGGACCAGTTGGAAGTACCGCCGTCGAGGCCGGAGATGTCGGCGCCGCCGCCAGGGCCACTCTGGCCGGAAACGGCCAGCGAAGAATAGCACTTGGCCATCACATCGCCCATATAGCCCTTGGGATCCTTGCTGAAGTCTCCGCTTGTGATGGACTGGGGGTCTTTCGGCATCTGATCCAGGTCACCCACACAAGAGGCAAGTCCTGTCATGGACAGCAGTGCCGCACCCATGAAAAATTTGCTGATATATGATTTCATATCTTTTTGTACTGTATTGGTGAGAGTTATTAGAATGTTGCTACGACACCGAGAGTGAAGGTAATGGGACGGGGGTAGACGTTGTTGTCGATACCGCCGAATACCTCGGGATCAAGACCTTTGTACTTGCTGATGACGAACGGATTCTGAACGGCGCCGTAGAGACGCAGACGCAGGGCATTGTCCAGCAGATCGGGCCAGGTGTAGCCGAGAGTGATGTTGTCGCAGCGTACGAAGCCGGCATTGCTCAGCCAGTAGTCGGAGTAGTAGGTGTTGGTAGTCTGACCGCCCTGGAAGTAGTAGTCGGTATCGATCAGGTTGTGTACACCGGAAGTGTTGTAGATATCAGAGAGTGTGCTGTGGGTGGAAGCCACGTCATTGTAGACGTAGTTGCCGATGGAGGCACGCAGCTGGAAGCCGAGGTCCCAGTTCTTGTAGGAGAACGTATTGTTCCAGGACATGGTTACCTTCGGGTCTTTGGAGTGCTTGAATACGCGGTCGTTGTCATCGATTGTGCCGTCGCCGTTCTGGTCGACATAGCAGCCCTCGATAGGCATGCCGTATTCGTCATAAACCTGCTCATAGAGGTGGAACGTATAGGCGGGATAATCTACCTTGTGAGCCTGTACATTGTTACCTGTACCGCCGGAGATGCCGCCGGTAGCGATATATGAGTTGGGGTCGTCAGTATTATTGAGCTTGGTAATCTTGTTCTGGTTCCAGGCGATGTTCAGGCTGGAGGTCCAGGTAAAGTCATCGGTCATGACGGGCTTGCCGCTGATAGTGGCCTCGACACCGATGTTACGCAGAGTACCGATGTTCTGATCCATCATGTTGGAAGTGGCGGCGCCGGGAGCTACAGTAACGTATGACAGCAGGTCCTTGGAGTTACGCAGATACCAGTCGAGAGCCACGTTCAAGCGGTTGTTCCACCAGCCCATGTCGACACCGACGTTCCAGGTAGTGGTCTCCTCCCACTTCAGGTTGGGGTTGTAGACACCGGGATAGAGAGTCTTGGAGATCACGTTGCCGTCACTGTCAAGATAAGTACCGGTGTACATGTTGGGATAGTAGGAACCCTGTGTAGACTGATTGTAGACGGGCATGTAGGGGAAGTAGCCGCCTACGCTCTGCTGACCGGTAATACCCCAGCCGAGACGGAGCTTAAACTCGTTCATGTTGTCGCGGGCGCTTTCCATGAAAGGCATGTTGATGATCTTCCATCCGAGAGCGAGGGCGGGGAAGAGACCCCAGCGGTTGTCCTTGGAGAAGCGGGAAGTACCATCGTCACGCAGAGTGAAAGTCAACAGGTAAGTGTCCTTGAAAGTATAGTTCAGTCGGCCGAAGAAGCTGACGAGCATCAGGTTGCCGGAGTTCCAGCGGTATTCGGGGGAGATGTGCTCGCCGGGAGCCTTGGAGTCGGGATCAATGGTCAGGATGCCGTTGGTAGTGGAGGGACCGTAGAAGCCCTGGGAAGTGTAGACAGTACCGTTGTTCCAGCCGTGAGCGTCGAAGCGCTGCCAGGAGTAACCGGCCATGATGTCGAAGTTGGAGTAGATGCTCTCTACCTCTTTCTTATAGTTCAGATAGAAGTCCAGCAGAGTGTTGCGACGGAGCTCGCGTACCTGATAGTGGGTACCTGCGCCATTCTTGATGTTCTCGTTCCAGGCGCGGGGCGAGTTCTGGTGCATATAGATGTGTTCGTTGGACTTGCTGACGTCGTAACCGAGGTTCAGGTTGGCGTGCAGGTCGGGGAGGAAGTGGAAAGCGTAATCAATCTGGAGATTACCGTTGCTGCGGTAAACGTTGGCAACGTCATCGCGGCTCTTGATTACGGCGAGGGGGTTGACAGTACCGTTGATATTCCAAGAGTGGAACTGGTCGGTAGTGACAGATGTGTAACCGTTGTAGAAGTAGGGGAAGTCGGCGTTGCCGGAAGCCCAGTTGCTCATTACAGGCACAGTGGGATTGAAGGCAACGGCTGCGCCTACGGCGCCTTCATCGGAGAAGCGGTTGCGCACGTAGTAGCCCTTTACATTGGCATTGATCTGCAGAAGACCGTCGAAGAACTTAGGATTCAGGTTGATGCCGGCAGTGACACGCTGCATCTGGCTGTCCTTGAGGATACCGTTGTTCATAGTGTAGGTACCGCTGATACGGTAAGGCAGGAATCCTACAGTACCGCCTACGCTCAGAGCGTAGTCATGGCTTACGGAAGTGCGGAGTACCTCTTTCTGCCAGTCGGTGTCGGCAGTGCCCAGCTCCTTATATATATCGTGGCCTTCGGCGAAGTTGTTGCGGATAAGCTCGGTAAACTCTCCGGCGCTGAGTACGTCCCATGTGCGACGGGCTGTGTTCACGCTTACATTGGCGGAGAAGTTAACCTGCGGACGGCCGGATTTACCTTTCTTGGTAGTGATGATGATGACACCGTTGGATGCGCGGCTACCGTAGATGGCTGTAGCGGAAGCGTCCTTGAGGATGGTCATGCTCTCGATGTTGTCAGGAGAAATCATAGCCAGAGGGTTGGCCATACCCTGCACACCGTCGTTGGCCAAAGGCACACCGTCGAGCACGATAAGAGGGTCGTTGGTAGCGGAAAGCGAGGAACCGCCGCGGATACGGATAGTAGCGCCGCCTTCAGGGCTACCGCCGCCGGAGGTAACAACCACACCGGGGCTTGCGCCGGTCAGCAGGTCCTGAGCTGAAGTAGAGATACCCTCGGAGATGTCGTCGGGAGTTACGAGCGCCACAGAACCGGTGGCATCGGACTTCTTGACGGTACCGTAACCGATGACCACGGTCTCGTTAAGAGTTGTACTGTTGGCCTTCATTACTATATGAAGGTTGGTTTGGCCGTTGACGGCCACTTCCATCGGGTCATAGCCTACGTAGCTTACGACCAGAGTAGCGGTGGGCTGTACGCTGAGATCGAAGTTGCCGTCGATGTCAGTCGCTGCACCGTTAGTCGTGCCTTTCTCCATTACGGTGGCACCAATGAGCTCTTCGCCCGTCTCATCGACCACGTGTCCGTGGACGTTGATTCTCTGAGCTAAAGCGGGAAGTGTGAAGGCCAGCAACATTGCCATTGTGACCCAGAACTTCCGATTCATGTGAAAACAAACGTTCTTCATGCAAGAAATCAATTTAGTTCTACATTGGGGTTATTAAAATTATTTATTTACAATCTCGGATTCGGTAAGGCACAACCTCTGACAGAACATTCTTGCATGTAGGCGCGCATATAGCGGCTTCCGATAAGGCACGCTACCATATTTCACTGACAGCCACACTGTTAGCGAACAGAGCATGAGTTTTCCATGCTGATAAATGTTACTTTTAGTTAACACCAAACCAAATTTGGCACAAAAATAGCTAAAAAATATGAAGAAATCGGTAAGCCACCACCTATTTTAACATTCAACATTAACATTTTTAACATTTATCTGCACCGGCAACAACCCTCTGATACCAGCCCCCCCTCCGCCGGGCCGCGCCTCACTTGAGAAAGGCGCGGGCCACGCGGCGGCGGATACTGAGCATGTTGAAGATGGTAATCAAAAGGGTCAGGCAGAATCCCGCGCTGAGCGACAGCCAGGGACTTGCCTGAGTCGCACCCATGCCGCGGATAGAGGCGAGATAGGTGCCGCGCAGGGCGAACATGGCTCCCGCCGCCAGCGCGAATGAAGACAGATTGACCCATGCCACCAGACGGCAGTAGACACCGGATATGACGCGCAGGTCGACGCCAAGCATGATAAGCGAATGGATTTTATCGCGGTTCTTCTGCATAAGCAGGCTGATGGAGAGCAACAGGATAAAGAAGGAGAGAACGGTAATTAGCGTCCCGACGGCCAGTACGACTCCGGTAATCACGTTGACCAAAAACGAAGCCTGGCTGTTGCCCTTGTCGCCGGCTATCTCATAATCGTGAGCCTGCATATATTCGTTTATCTTCACGTCGCCGGGAGAGCTTACGTCTATTATAAGGCGCGAGGGCTGTTGCGCGCCGCCGTTGCGGGAGAAGCGGGCGTTGCTCCACTGCATGAAGGTCTCCGGCACCAGTATGGTGTTGAGCCTGTTGGAAAAACCTACGATATGTCCGTTGATTTCCTGGTCGGGGCCTCCGTCGTCGGGGCGCAGTCTCAGCACCAGGGGAACAGAGGAGATGGTGGACTCGGAGAACTGAGCCATGCCGACACTGCCGGCAAAGCCGAAGTTGTAAAGGCTCAGGTAGTCTTTGGAGATGATGATGGGGACGCTTTTATCTCCGGGCCTGAAGCTCCATTCACGCTTGGCCACATCTATGAATTCACTGGGTATGGCCTCGAGAAACATGTAGGTGCTTAACGAGCGTCCGTCGGTCTTGATGGAGGCGTAGACACGGTAGTCGGCGGAGGTAAAGCGGCCTATCTTGCGTACCCAGGGCTGGCGCTCCAGATCGGCTATCTCGGCTTCGGTAAAGGCACTGCTCTGCCCGAACGTATTGGCCGAGGTAACCCGCTTGTTGACCACTATATAGTCCTTGCGGATGAAGCTGTCTTCATCTTCCCATATCGGGCGCGCGTCGGCGAAGAACTGAAGTCCGAGTATCACGATTGCCAGGCCGGCGAAGTTGCTGAGAATGAATCCGGCCAGCTGCGCCTTCGACAGATTGCGATGCAGCAGTTTGCGTATAAGTCTGTTCATAGTTCAGAGATGAAGCAGTGTGTCTACAGTTATACCTATGCGGTTGCCTACGGAGGTGGCTATTATGGCGGCGCCCTGGCGTGAGGCCTCCTCCATTATAATACGGGCGGCCAGGGCATTGTTGGCGGCGTCGAGGTGGCTTACCGGCTCGTCGATAAGCAGGAAGGAGAAGGGCTGGCATATACAGCGTATGATGGCTACTCTCTGCTGCTGCCCTATCGACATGCGTCCGACGGGATAGTCGGAACGGGAGTCTATGCCGAGCATCCGCATCCATTCCTCTATCCTCGCCCTGTCGACATGGCCGGTAAGGCCGTTTTTCAGCTCTATGTTCTGCATGGCGGTAAGCTCCGGAAAGAGGTCGAGCTCCTGAGGCAGATAGGCCAGAGCCGTACGACGCAGCTCCTGCCACCGGGCCGGAGCTATCTTGCGTATATCCTCGCCGTCGAAGCGAATCTCGCCCAGATAGTCGCGGCGGCTGCCGTAGATGTAGGCGCATAGACTCGATTTGCCGGTGCCGCTGGGAGCCTCGATGACGTAATTGCGGCCGCGCTCAAAGGTAAGCTGCCTGCGCCACACCTGCGAGTCAGGTATGCTTTCGTCTGCAAAGACACGCGGCAGAGTGTCGCTGAGACTTATTTTCTCTATATTCATTGTATCGGTCATTCTGCAAGCGCCCCGAATCAGGGAAGTCCTGACCCGGGGCTTGCATGTAATAATCTATGGGTCGGGAATTACCACACCTCTTCAGCTACAGCCTCCTCGTATACGCTGTCGTATGCATCAGGCTCCGGATAATCCTGACCGCCATCGAGCATGGGAATCTTTACCTCGCCGGTAAGGTAGCCGGCCACACCTTTGCGGACCAGAGAGCAGACGGTAGGAATCAGTCGGTTGCACTCCCACTTGCCGTTGAGACGCAGGCCGCTCTCATACTGTCCGAGAGTCACGCTCACTTTACCGAGCGACTTCATGTCGAGACCGGAAATCAGAGTTTCAGGCACATTGGCGAAGTTAAGGTTGTAAGCGGCGAACTCGCCCTTGAAGCTCTCGGGAGCGGAACCGCCGCCCTGCAGACCGGGCTTGGAACGCATTACGAGATAGTTGCCGGCTACGGAGCAGTCCATGCCGCCCTGTGCCATCAGCTCGCCGAAACTTGTAGCGGAAGCTTCGTCGGTAAAGGGGATGGAGGCGATTATCTCCTCCGGTCCGTTGACCGATACAGCCAGAGTGCCGCTGATGCTGTTGAGTATGCCGGTTATCATCTTTATCTCGGCGCTGTCGCCGCCGTTGAGAGTAGTGATGAGGCCGGAAATCTTGGACATAAGCTCGCTCGGCAGATTGATAGCGGCGACTACACCGGCATTGTTGTTGATTTTCGCCATGGCAGCCGGTTCGATTTTACCTACAGGCAGCAGGAACTTGGCCGTCTCATACTTGGAATTGAGTATTTCGGCTACGCTCTCGGCGCCCTGATTGTTCAGGGTAGAGGTAGCGAACAGATATGTCGCATCTTCAAACAGCAGGCTCATCGCGCTCTGCAGGATGCCTACCTCGCTGTCGCCGCCCATCTTGCGCAATGCGGACAAACACTCGGTCAGGTTGACACAGGTGGCAGTCACGGTGTTATCGGCGCACATGCGGTCAGTAAGCTTGCCGTTCTTCTCGGCGAAGCTGTCGTCGCCGAGGTCAGCGAACTTGTCGATTTTCTTGACATCGATTTTCTCGGAACACATCCATACCCGATTGTCCTTCATGGCGAAAATACCGTCAGCGCCCATCTTGTAGCCGCCTTCCTCCTTGAAATCGAGCTTGCCTCCATTGTCTTTGGCCACTTTCTCCATCAGTTTCACAAATTCGTCCTGATTGTTGACCGAGAATGTCATCCAGACTGTCTCCAGGTCGGATCCGTCGCCATACAATACCAAAGTCTTGCCCGTAGCGTCGATAAACTCACATACGGTGTTCACTATTTTCTTGTCGGCACCCGACAGATCCACTATTTCCTGCACTTCTTTGCAGAAAGTATATCGGTCGCCGTCTTTTTTAAACTCCAGCTGGTCTAACACAGGGTTGGCGTTGAAAGCCATGACGTAGGGAGCGTCAGCCGGCACAGTCTTGAGCATAGACTTGAGATCGCTGCCGCCCTTGTCACACGAGCTCATAAGGCCAAGCCCTACAAAAGCCGCGACAAGCAGTAAAATTGATGATATACGCTTCTTCATAATAACGATAGATTTGATAATTTCTGCAAATATACGAAGAAAAAACAATATATGCCCCACAAGCGTGCCCAAAATTTGTAAGGCACATTTTTTTTGCTTAACTTCGCGGAAAAATTTACCATAAAAACACCGGAAATATGACCTGGATTTCTCAACGAGTGCAATCGCTCTCCCCTTCGGCCACTCTGGCCATGTCGCAGAAAAGCGCCGAACTCAAGGCTCAGGGCGTCGATGTCATCAACATGAGTGTCGGCGAACCCGATTTCGATACCCCCGATTTCATCAAGGAGGCGGCTAAAGACGCCATCGACCGCAACTTCTCGCGCTACACTCCCGTACCCGGATACATGAGTCTGCGCAAAGCCGTAGCCGACAAGCTGAAACGCGAGAACGGCATGGACTTCGCCCCCGAGCAGATAGTGGTGGGCAACGGAGCCAAGCAGGAATTATGCAATGTGATTCTCGCCACGGTAAATCCCGGCGACGAGGTGATAATCCCCGTGCCGGCATGGGTCAGCTATGTGGAGATGGTCAAGCTCGCCGAGGCTAAGCCCGTATTGGTACACGCCGGCGTAGACCAGGATTTCAAGATAAAGCCGGAGCAGCTGGAAGCAGCCATCACGCCCCGCTCGCGCATGATTATGCTCAACTCGCCGTCCAACCCCACCGGCTCCATCTATACTTACGACGAGCTCAAGGGGCTGGCCGAGGTTCTCGGACGCCATCCCGACATCATAGTGCTGGCCGACGAGATATACGAGCATATCAATTTCGGCGGTAAGGTACACTCCATCAGCGAGTTTGCCGAGGTGCGCGACCGCACTGTGATAATCAACGGCGTGTCGAAGGCCTACGCAATGACGGGCTGGCGCATAGGCTATATGGCCGGTCCGGCGGAGATAGCCAAAGCCGTGACCAAACTGCAGGGACAGTACACCTCCGGAGCCTCGTCGATAGCGCAGAAGGCCGCCGAGGCAGCCTACACCGGTCCGCAGGAGTGCGTGGAGACCATGCGCCAGGCTTTTGAGCGCCGCCGCGACCTGATAGTGGAGCTGGCCCGCCAGATACCGGGCTGGATAGTCAACTGTCCGCAGGGCGCATTCTATCTCTTCCCCGAAATCAGCGCCTGCATCGGCCGCCGCACCCCCGCCGGCAAGAAGCTGGAAAGCGGTTCGGACTACGTGATGTATCTGCTTCAGGAAGCTCACGTGGCCTGTGTGGACGGAGCCGCCTTCTGCGCCCCGGGCTACATGCGCCTGAGCTACGCCACTTCCGACGACAATATCCGTGAGGCCATGCGCCGTATAGCAGAGGCGACAGCCCGCCTTACTGACTGAGTACCAAAGATTTAAAAATCTTATAAAAAATAGCGTTGCAAAAGTTTTGGAATATCGGAATATTTCAGTAACTTTGCAACGCAAAAGGGCGAATACCAGAGTGGCCAAATGGGGCAGACTGTAAATCTGCTGGTTTATACCTTCGGTGGTTCGAATCCATCTTCGCCCACACCTTCATTAGGATATAAAACAATGAATTATGCCGAGTCTCATGCGTGAGACCCGGCTTTGCTTTTCTATCCGTTTTCCTTTTATTTCTGGCCGAAGGCAAGGTCGCCGGCATCGCCCAGACCGGGCACGATATAGGAGTGGGCGTCGATGACGGGATCTATGGCGCCGACCCAAAGCGTGGTGCGGTCAGCGGGGAAATGCCCGGCCACGTAGTCCACGGCCTGCTGCGAGGCTATGACTGAGGCTACATGGATGTGCTTGGGCTCCCCTTTGGTAAGCAACGCGCGGTAGCCCAGCTCCATAGAGCGGCCGGTAGCCAGCATGGGGTCGACGAGCATCAGCACTTTGTCCTGAATCGAGGGGGAAGCCAGATACTCAATCATCACGTCGAAGTGATCGCCATCCTTCTCCCGATACTTGCGGTAGGCGCTGACAAAGGCGTTCTCGGCCGAGTCGAAATAGTTCAGGAATCCTTCGTGCAGCGGCAGTCCGGCACGCAGTATGGTGGCCACCACGATGGGATCGGCAGGTGTCTGGCAGAGAGCCGTGCCTAAAGGCGTGACGGTCTCTACATCCTTATAGTCGAGGCGGCGCGAAATCTCGTAGGCCATTATCTCGCCTATGCGCTGCAGGTTGCGGCGAAAGCGCATGCGGTCTTTCTGAATCTCCGTATCCCTGAGTTCAAGCATGAAGCGGCTGACCAGCGAGGGGGTACGGGCAAAATTGATTATCTCCATGGTGTGAGGTATAATATTTATTGTGTTGTTCCGTGATTTCCGAGAAGCGAGAGAGCGTCGCGCATATCGCGGCGGACGGCATCTGTAAGCGCGACGACCGAGGGGAAGCGGCGCTCGTCGCGCAGCCGCGCCACGAAGGCCACGGCCAGCGGCTCGCCGTACAGATTACGGTCTATGCCGTGGATATGGGTCTCGATACTCAGGCGGCTCCCTGCGGTATCAACAGTGGGACGATAGCCAATGTTCGTGACCGCGGGGAGAGAATCGCCGCCATCGATGGATGCGAGGGTGGCGTATACGCCGCGAGGAGGTATCAGCAGGTCAGCCGAAAGAGGCATCAGATTGGCCGTGGCAAAGCCTATGGTGTGTCCGAGCCCCTGGCCTCGCACTACGGTGCCGGCAAGCGTATAGGGGCGGCCGAGCATGGAGGCAGCCACAGACATGTCGGCGGCTTCGATGGCGGCACGGATGGCGCTGCTGCTGACTCCGGGCAAGACGGGGGCCTCAATTACCTCTATGCCGAGGCGCTCGCCGGAAGATACATAGTCGGCGAACGCAGACTGGCGGTCGGAGCCAAAACGATTGTCGTGGCCGGTAAGCAAGCAACGCAGATTCAGCCGGCCGCGCATGGCGGCGAGAAACTGCGCCGACGTCAGGCGTCGCATATTCTCGTCGAATTGCAGAGGATAGACCTGCACGCCAGCCTGCTCTATCAGCTTACGCCGCTGGCTGAAGGTGGATAGCTGGCGCGTCATGGGCTGACCGCTGACTACGGCACGCGGATGCACCGTAGGAAGAATCACGACCGGCTCAAGGCCGCGGTCGCAGGCGACCCGGCGCAAGCAGTCGAGCAGAAACAGGTGGCCGCGATGCACGCCGTCGAAAGTGCCCACCGTAGCCGCCGTAGCCTGAAATATTGCCGGTTCAGTTGACATGGTCAAGCCCTAAGACATCGATGAAATCGGCATTTTCCGGTATAAGGAGCGAATCGATACCGAGGCGCGCGGCAGCCTCGCAGTTGGCCGGCGAATCGTCGAGAAACAGGGTGCGGCCGCCATCCAGACCGTAACGACGCGTCAATATATCGAATATCTCCGGATCGGGCTTACACACCTTTTCCTGAAAAGACAGCACCATACCGTCGAAATAATCGAGGGCGGAAAGCCCCTCCTGCCGGAACAGACGGTCGATGACGGTATGAAACATAATCGGATTGGTGTTGGAAAGAGCATAGACCTTCTTGCCCATCTCGCGCAGACGGCGCAGGGCAGCCAGGCGCCTGACGGGCAGACCGGTTATAAAGCTGCCGAGCGCCTCGGTCAGCTCTGCGTCGGTCACATCGCTCCGCGTACAGCGATGACGGAGTATATCGAAAAACTCTCCCGCGCTTATAGCCCCTTGCTCAAGACTGAGGAAATCACCTGACTGACAATACAAATCGAGCAGTCGCGCGGCATCGGCAAGCCCCAATGCGTCAAGACGGCCGACACAGATATCCCGGTCGATGGTAAACACCACTCCGCCAAGGTCAAAAACAAAATTGTCGTGGTTGGAAATCATGTTCAGACTGTTTTATGATTGCAAAGTTAATAATAATTTGTGTAAACCGCTGCTTTTTTATAACTTTGCAGAACACTTCCGGAAAGCCGGACGTTTCTATTGTGCGGAAAGTCCGGCCCGACAGCCGGATACCCTGCAAGGCAAGTCAATTAATACGCAAGTCTCATTATGTCAAACATCAAGTCAATCGGCATCCTCACATCAGGAGGCGACGCTCCCGGTATGAACGCGGCCATCCGCGCCGTCACACGCGCGGCTATCTTCGCCGGGTTCAAGGTATATGGCATCTATCGCGGATATAAGGGCCTGATTACCGATGAAATCGAGGAATTTTCCACTCAAAACGTATCAAACATCATACAGCGCGGCGGCACTATACTGAAGACGGCACGCTGTCAGGAATTCCAGACAGCCGAAGGACGCCAGTGCGCCTACGATGTACTCAGGCGCCACAATATCGATGCCCTGGTAGTCATCGGCGGCGACGGCTCGCTGACCGGCGCCCGAATCTTCGGCAATGAGTTCTCTTTCCCCATCATAGGACTGCCCGGCACCATAGACAACGATCTGTATGGCACGGACTGTACCATCGGTTACGACACCGCCCTTAATACCATCATGGAATGTGTGGACAAAATACGCGACACGGCCACGAGCCACGAACGACTCTTCTTCATTGAGGTCATGGGACGCGACGCCGGATTCCTCGCCCTCAACGGAGCCATAGCCTCCGGAGCCGAGGCCGCGATTATACCGGAGATTTCCACACAGGTAGACCAGCTGGCCGACCTGATTCAGTCCGGATTCCGCAAGAGTAAGAACTCCTCGATTGTACTCGTAGCCGAAAGCCCGATTACCGGGGGCGCCATGGGGCTGGCCGACCGCGTGAAAAATGAATATCCCAATTACGATGTACGCGTCACGATTCTCGGCCATCTGCAGCGCGGCGGCTCGCCTACGGCCTTTGACCGTATCATCGCCTCGCGCATGGGAGCGGCAGCCGTCGACGCCTTGCTCGACGACCAGCGCAACGTGATGATCGGTATCAAGAACGACGAAATAGTCTACGTACCGTTTACCAAAGCGATCAAAAACGAGAAGCCCATCAACCGTGAGCTGCTCGCCACGCTGCGCCGCCTGTCCATATAATAAAGATATTATTGCTTACAGACATCATCTCTTTCCCATGAGGGCCGCCTGGGTCTCATGGGATTTTTCTTTTCCCGGGACTGGATCCAATTAGTCCAATACGTCTAATTAGATTAGTCCAATTAGTCTAATTAGACCAATTAGACGAATTAGACCAATCAGCCCCAACCCGCCGAATAAAAAAAACACCAACCAGTCTTCACAGACTAATTGATGTTTAAAAACTTTCTTTCTATAAATTTTTCTACAAACCTAACATAAACGATTTATTTACAAATATCTTAATTACTAACCTAATCTTCTTTTCTACCGTAAAATCTCTTATGAAAATCGCTATATCTTTATAGACGTTGCTATGTTCTTTTCCAATGGTCGAAGACTTACCGTCAGCAGGTCTATCATTTCGACATTGCAAAATTACTACGGCATGAAGCGGTCTGCAAATAGTGTAATCAAAATATAAGTGTAAATCTAAATATATATCGAATTATATAACTGATAATCAGATGTATTGTAAACAATAAATATAAACTGTTTGGACTCCGATATATAAGAGTAAAAATTATCAAGAATCAAATATCAAGCACCTGGCGCTCGAAATTCTCACGGTCTATGGCACGCCCGCGCATGCGATTGCGATACGTATAGATAGTGGAGACAGAGCAATGAAGTATCTTGGCTATCCTGACACTCTCCTCCACTCCGAGCCTCATAAAAGCATAAATACGCAGTTCCGTAGACAGTGGCGCTCCGCGCTTCACGGTAATGCGGCACTCCGGGCGCAGCAGCTCGTTGAAGCGCTCCAGGAAATTGGGGTACAGCTCCAGGAAAGTCTCATCGAAAATCTTAAAGAAATCATCGTTCTCAGGATCGGTAAATTTTCCCGACTTCAGGGTCTTGAGCAACTCGTCGGTCTGGCCCGACGCAATCTTGCGGCTTACCAGGCGCCGCATGGATTCCAGTTTCTCGGAATAAGATGAGCAAAGCCCGAGAAAATGGCCTATGTATGATTCCTGGACGCGCGACTGCGCTTCAAGCTTTCGATTGGCCAGACGGGTGCGTCCCGCACTGCGCATGACATAAGTAAGGAGTACTCCGGAGATTACAAACAAAACAGCGACAAGAATAAGATAAATCATCAGTTCATCGCGCGAGGAGGCCATCTTCTTACGATACGAGTCATCTATAAGCGGCAGAAGGGAAGCGATATCGGCCAGGCGCATGCGCGCATTGCCGTGCATAGCGTCTTCAAGGGCGCTGTTGATATAGTGATACGCCCGCTTGTCTTCGCCCTTTTCATAGAGCCACTGGGCAAGCGCAGGGAGCGCCAGCGTTTCTTTCACACTGCCTCTCACGTCACTCATGGCGGCAAGCGCAAGATATCGGCCCCGCTCCTTGTCCTGACCCAGATCACGACACACATCGGCCATCTGGTAAGCGGCCATACCGTACAGATTGCTGTCGTCCGAGAGGCGGGGCATCAGCGCGTCAAGCTCCTTTTTCGCCCGCTCCGGCTCGTTGCGGTTGGCATGGTTCTGCGCCACCAGAAACCGGCGGAACGGGTCGTCTTCGGGCATATTGTCAATCAGGTATTTTTCATAACGGGCGTATGCCTCGTTGATATACGGCATCATATCGTCATATCCCTTGGCGTAGGCGCGGATATAGCTGTACAGCTGTCGCCCTACCTTATTTAGTTCCAGCCGCAGAGCCGGAGACAGAGGCAGAGAGTCGAGTTCCTGCAGATTTTGCTGCGCAGGCGTAAAAATGCCCGAAGCGCCCCAGGCATTGACACACGCTATACGCGACAGAGTAATCAGGGAGTCGTTGCCTATGGCGATTGCCATCTTGCGTGCGGCATTGTAATAATGCGCCGCCGAATCCGAACAGAAAGCAAAATACTCGCGGCCCAGATCCATATTGACTCTCCACCGTTCCTTATCAGAAATTGAGCTGGCGCCCAACCGCGACATCAGAGAGTCTATCCTGTGAATCTTGCGAGCATCATATTCTTTGACATTGGCGAGCAGCCCGTCAAGAGTATCGAGTTCGTCAATAGGGAGACGGCCGGAATCTGAAGATGCACACGCCGAGGCGAGCATAAGCGGAAACAGGGATAAAAATGATATAAAACGGACGATTTTTTTCTTCAAAACAGAAATATGTGATGGTTAGGTTAATATGACTGTGAACGATACAAACGCCTCCAGACCGGCATAGACATGGCGTCAGGCTGCGACAGACGTTGGCCAGGGTACGCGCATCATCTGCAAAGTTACAAAAAAGGCTTGTGATGTCAAATTATATTTTGTAATTTTGTAATCCTTTAGCCCCAGCCCATAATAATCTATGGAAACGACAATGGAAAATACAGACTTTGAGATAATAGAGCTGGCCAACGGATTCCGCTGCGTGTTCCGCCGGTCGACCGGTGTAGCGTATTGCGGTATCGTTACCGGAGCGGGAAGCCGCGACGAGCCGGAGGGACAACAGGGGCTTGCCCACTTCGTGGAGCACACGCTGTTCAAGGGCACGCGCAGGCGGCGCAGCTGGCATATATCGTCACGTATGGAGAGTGTAGGGGGCGAACTCAACGCCTATACTACAAAGGAGGAGACCATGGTCTACACCGTAGCGCCGCGCGGCTATCTGCACCGCGCCGTGGAGCTACTGGCCGACGTAGTATGCGACAGCATCTTTCCGGCCGCCGAGCTGGAGCGCGAACGCGAGGTGGTAATCGATGAAATCAACTCATATCTGGATTCGCCGGCCGATGCCGTGTACGATGAATTCGAAGATTTGCTATACGCCGGCAGCGCGCTCGGCCACAACATACTGGGTCGACCGGAAAGCGTCAGAAGTCTGAGCGGAGAAGATTGCCGCGCTTTCATCAAAGCACATTACACTCCGCGCAACATGGTCATTTATTGTGTGGCCGACAGCTCTGTGCGACAACTCCGAGCTATGCTCGAGCGCCACTTCGGCCATCTTGACTTCCCTACACAAGACAGCGGCAGGCAAACCCCTGTAATCAATCCCACGTTCCACACCGTACACGACCACAGCCGGCACCAGGCCCACACTCTGATGGGATGCCGCCTCTTCAGCCGCCATGACCAGAGGCGCTTCGCACTGTTTCTGCTCAACAATTATCTCGGAGGTCCATGTATGAATTCGCTCCTCAACCGCGAGCTGCGGGAAAAACGGGGGCTGGTCTACGCCGTCGATTCGTCGGTAGCGCTGATGAGTGACTGCGGCGCGATACAGATATATTTCGGATGCGACCGGGAGCATATAGGCAAGTGTTCCCACATAGTGACGCATGCGATAGAGGATTTGGCTGCAAAACCGATGAAACCGCAGCTTTTCGAACGGATACGGCGGCAATATCTGGGTCAGATAGAAGTAGCTTCGTCCCATGCCGAAAGCCGCGCGATGGCATTGGGCAAGAGCATGCTATACTACGGACGTGTACTTGGAGTGGCCGACACGATTGCCGAAATACGCCGGCTGGAGCCGGCAGCGCTGACCGAGGTCGCCTCACTGATAGCCGAACGGCAATTCTCCACTCTGACACTGATGTAAAATGGAAATCGAGGAATCCGGTATTTGGAAATTATGAAGATAGCCGACATAGATTTAGGACTACGCCCGGTAATGCTGGCACCGATGGAAGACGTAACTGACCCGTCATTCCGTCTGGTATGCCGCGAGCAGGGCGCAGCTTCGGTCTACACCGAGTTCGTCTCGGCCGAAGCTCTCGTACGCGACATAGCGTCGACCACCCGCAAGCTGAATATCAACGATGCCGAGAGACCCGTGGCCATACAGATATACGGACGTGAGCCGGACGCGATGGTGGAGGCCGCGAAAATTGTAGAGCAGGCCAAGCCTGATCTGCTTGACATAAACTTCGGCTGCCCGGTAAAGAAAGTGGCTTCCAAGGGTGCCGGCAGCGGCATGCTCCGCGATATACCTAAACTCCTTGACATTACGCGCTCGGTCGTGGAAGCAGTAAATATTCCCGTCACTGTCAAGACCCGGCTGGGCTGGGACTGCGAGCATAAGATAATCACCGAGCTGGGGCCTCAGCTGCAGGAGTGCGGGATAAAGGCTCTGACTGTCCACGGACGCACACGCAGCCAGATGTACACCGGAAACGCCGACTGGACGCTGATAGGCGAACTAAAACGCAATCCTGATTTCAAGATACCATTGACAGGCAACGGCGACATAACTTCTCCGGAACAGGCGAAGGCCTCATTCGACACGTATGGCGTAGACGGTATAATGGTAGGCAGAGCTGCCATCGGCGCACCCTGGATATTCCGCGATATCCGCTCATATCTGGACACTGGCAGCTACACTCCCCTGCCTGCGGCCGACAAGCTGGCCATGCTCCGCCGCATCATCAGGGAGAGCATCGAAAGAATCGATGAATACAGGGGAATTCTGCATATACGGCGTCATCTGGCCGCCTCTCCCCTGTTCAAAGGCATAGCTGACTTCAGACAGACGCGCATACGCATGCTGCGTGCCGACACCTGGCTTGAGCTGAACTCAATCCTCGATGAAATCGCTGAAAAATTCTTGAAATTATAATAAACAAAGATAACATCATGCTGAAAAAAACGTTGACACTATTGCTTATGCTGACCGTCTGGACAGCATGCCTGCAGGCTCAGCGACCTTACACCGTAGATGTCGGCACTTTCTCGCGCCTCAACGTGCCGGACAATATATCCGTAGTCTACCGCTGTGTGCCTGACTCCGCCGGCAAAGCGGCTTTCGTGTGCGACGACCGGTATGCCGACGCTTTCTTTTTCTCCAACCCTAAAAAAGAGACGTTAAAAATACAGGTTTCGCCCGATTTCATCGATGAAATGGGCGAATTGCCGATAGTCTATGTCTACTCCGAATTTCTGACAGGCGTAGAGAGCAACAGCGACAGAAGGGTGGTAATCGACAGTCCTGCACGCAACGCTACATTCAAGGGCGTACTGATAGGCAACGGGACTCTGGATATGAAAGGGCTGGACGCCGACAAGATAATAGCCGTACTCGCCTCCGGCAACGGCACGGTAATAGCACAAGGCTCCTGCAAAGAAGCAGTGCTGAAACTTACCGGCACAGGCCGCGTGGACAGTATGGAGCTGAAAGCAGACGATGTAATATGCCATACATTCGGTACCGGCAACATCACTTGCCGCTTCAACGACAGCCTGACCCAGAAGGGGCTGGGCTCAACTACCATACATTATAAGGGCGACCCGAAAAAGGTACGCAAAAAAGGACTTGCGAAATTCAATCATCTGAGTGAATAAACACCGATGAAACCGACCGAAAACGACCATAGCAAAGTCGCAGAAAGCCCCGTGCCGTCGCTGAAGGTACGCACGGCGCGCACGCTGAAATGGAACGGTATAGACCGCATCTGCACACAGATACTCTATGCCGCGACAGGCATCGTGCTGGCCAACGTGCTGAGCAAAGACGATTTCGGTCTTGTAGGAGTGATACTCATCTTCCAGGCTTTCGCCACCATATTCGTGGACAGCGGTTTCGGAGCCGCGCTTCTCCAGAAGAAGCATCCCGACGAGCGGGACTACAGTACAGTATTCTGGTTCAACGCCGCTATGTGTACGCTCCTGTATGCAGCACTGTTTGTCTGCGCGCCACTGATAGCCCGGCTTTTCCACAACGATCTGCGGCTCATACCGCTGAGCCGCGTGATGTTTCTCAGCTTCATCATCAACGGACTGGGCATCGTGCAGACCAACCGGCTCATGAAGGCAATGAATGTCAAGCAGATCGCTGTCGCCAACATCATCGGTCTGACTGTCTCCGGAGCGACAGGCATCTGGCTTGCGCTGCACGGAGCCGGAGCGTGGGCGCTGGTATGGCAGACCATAACTCTGGCCGTCATCAAGACCGGATGGCTGTGGCTTACCGGCGACTGGACGCCATCACTCGTCTTCTCGATGAAATCACTTAAAAGTATATGCCGTGTCGGAGCCGGTGTGTTCGCCAGCTCGCTGCTGAACACCATATTCCTCAATGTCTACAATTTCGTCATCGGACTGTGGTACTCTCTGGCCTCGCTGGGCGACTACACTCAGGCCGACAAATGGAGCAAAATGGGCAGCGCCTCGCTCTCGCAGATACTGACCGCGACCTTCGTGCCGCTGCTATCGCAGTTTCAGGATGACGGAGCCAAATACCGGGAAATGATGAAAAAAGTCAATCGTCTGACAGCCTTCATGCTCTTTCCCTTCATGGGCGGACTGATAGTCATGGCCTCCCCGATATTCCACACTCTGTTCGGCCACAAATGGGACAGCGCCATCCTGCTGTTTCAGCTCCTGGTAGGACGAGGCATATTTACCGTCTTATGCTCTCTGTATGGCAACTATCTGCTGTCGCTGGGCTATGCCCGCACGCTGGTCTACACTGAGATAGTCAAAGATGTCACCACTATAGCCGCCATAGCGTTGACAGTATGTTTTCATTCCATCGACATCCTCGTATGGGGGCAGCTCGCCGCCGGTATACTGACTTACATTTTCGTTCTGGCGCTGACCGTAAGAGCCACCGGCTACCGCCCGGCGGACTTCATCAGCGGCATGCTTCCCTACCTGGCTCTGTCGGTGGCGGCCATGCTCGTATGCTGGGGCGAAAGCGCTATGATAACCAGCGCTCCCCTGCTGTTGGGAGCGCAATGCGCCACCGGGCTCCTTATATATCTCGGCGTCCTGAAGCTGTGCCGGGACCGGGTGCTTACCGAAGCACGCAATTACCTGAGTAAACGAACTAAATAACATTATTATGAAACTTGACAAAAAGAAACTGGGCAAGGTTCTCTACTGGTTTTGGCTGGTAGTCATGATTATGCCGTTTGAATACATGCGTGAAAACGGCGAACCGCTCATCACACCCGCCATCGCCCTGTTCTTAGGCCTGATTTTCGCCTTCACATTCGGGACTCCATGTCCAAAGTTCAATAAGAAACTGTCGAAATATCTGCTGCAGGCCTCGGTAGTGGGGCTCGGCTTCGGCATGAATCTTCAGGAATCGCTGAAAAGCGGAGCCGACGGTATGATATTTACCGTAGTGTCTGTAATCGGTGTTATGGTATTCGGTGTGCTGATAGGCCGCGCACTGACCATCAATCGCAAGACCTCTTACCTGATTTCATCAGGCACAGCCATCTGCGGCGGAAGCGCGATAGCAGCGGTAGGCCCGGTACTCAAAGCGAGTGAGAACGAGATGGCCGTGTCTCTGGGCGTGATTTTTATACTCAACGCCATAGCCCTGTTCATCTTCCCGCCTCTCGGCCATTATTTCGGACTGAGTCAGGAGCAGTTCGGCACCTGGGCCGCCATAGCCATCCACGACACCTCGTCTGTAGTGGGCGCCGGCGACGCCTACGGTCCCGAAGCATGCCAGCTCGCCACCCTCATCAAGTGTACGCGTGCGCTGTGGATCATACCTCTGGCACTGTTTACCATGTGGTACTTCCGCAAGCAGAACCGCGCCGAAGCCGGCAAGGGCAAGGTAAGCATACCCTGGTTCATCGTCTACTTCGTGATAGCCATGATAGTCAACACATATACCCCCGCTTTCATCGACTGGGTCAACAGCTGGTGCCCCTCCATCCAGTCCTCCCACATACTGCCTGAGATACAGGCTACCTACGGCTGGATAGTCTGGGCCGCCAAGAAGGCGCTGGTAGCTGTGCTGTTTGCCATCGGCGCGTCGCTGTCGCTCAAAGTAGTGCGTCAGGTAGGCGCTAAACCGCTGCTCCAGGCCATACTGCTGTGGATCATCATCGGCGTCAGCAGCTTCCTGGTGGTATATTTCACTATAGACTGAACCTCTTAACTAAATATTCTACTCCTATGAAAGCTAAAATTGCAGCTATGATGCTGGCCGCCGCCTCAGCCTTCGCTCCCGGCGCAGGCGCACAGGAACTCGGCGGCGCCATGACCCGCAACGCTCATGTAGACTGGGCGCCGGGCGCCGTAATCTACGAAATGAATCTCCGTCAGGGGACCGCCGGACGCAACCTCAAAGGCGCGGCGGCCGAATTGCCTCGTCTCAAGCAGCTCGGCGTGGACATAGTGTGGCTTATGCCCATACATCCAATCAGCGAGCTGAACCGCAAAGGCACTCTCGGCAGCTACTACGCTGTCAAGGACTATAAGGATGTCAACCCTGAGTTCGGCACCGTGGCCGACCTGAAGGATTTCGTGGCACGCGCCCACGCCTTAGGCATGAAAGTGATACTCGACGAAGTCTGCAACCACTCCGGATGCGACAACGCCTGGGTTGCCGAACGACCGGACTTCTACGCCAAAGACAAGGACGGCAAGATGTTCGGCCCCTTCGACTGGACCGATACGTATAAATTCGATTACTCCAATCCCGAAATGCGCGAAGCCATGATCGACGCGCTCAAATTCTGGGTGCGCGAATGTGACATAGACGGCTACCGTTGCGATGTGGCCATGCAGGTGCCCGTCGATTTCTGGGACCGCGCCCGGCAGGAGCTGCTCTCTGTCAAGCCCGTCTTCATGCTGGCCGAAGCCTCCACACCCGAACTGACCGTAGCGGCCTTCGACGCCGACTACGCCTGGCCCATGAAAGATGTATTCAACGCCATAGCCGCCACCAAAGGGGTAAACAGCTACGCCAAGGAGAAGAAGCAGAATCTCCCGCGCCTCAACGCGCTGGCCATCGATTCGCTCCTTGCGGCTCAGGAGCGCCAGTACCCGCAGGATACGTACCGCATGAATATGGTTACAAACCATGACCTCAATTCCTGGGAGGGAACCGAATTCGAGCGCTACGGCAAGGGTCTGGGCGCATTCGCCGTACTGAGCTACACTCTGCCAGGCATGCCTATGATGTACACAGGCCAGGAAGTAGGCTTCAACCATGCCTTCGAGTTCTTCGAAGTCGACCCTGTCACTCCCGATTACACGGCCAACGAGTACACCGCCTTCTATACTATGCTCAACGCCCTGAAGCACAGCCAGCCCGCTCTGCGCGCCGGACGCACCGGCGGCAAGATGGTGCGCTACGCCACCGAGAATCCCGATATCTACGTCTTCTCGCGCCAGCTTCCTGACAGCGAGGTAATTACCGTGGTCAATCTGAGCGATGCCAAAGCCAAAGTCAAGTTTACCGGCGAGACGCCGGCCCTCGACGGCAAGCGCGACTGGTTCTCAAGCGAGGACGCCAAGCTCCCCGCCACTCTCAAGCCCTGGGAATACCACATCTACGTCAACAAGTGACCTAACGCGAACTGATAATCCGGAGGGGCGTCGCCATGCGATGCCCCTCCTTTTTTTCGCCGGCTATCCGGCTCGGAGCGCGGGGAGCATCAAAGCTCTTTCTTTAACAAAGATTAACCATCCGGACTTGGGGATTACACCTTTCGGTTGTAATTTTGTAAGCTTTATGGCCGCGCTTCCGGAGTGCGGAACCTGAAGCGCTGTTAAAAATATAATTGTTAACCATCTTTTTTCAATGAAATACCGTTCCGTTTTTCTTACCTTGGCAACTGCTCTGGCCGCACTGTCGGCCGGCGCCGCCATTCCGGCCGGATATTACGATGCCTGCAAGGGCAAGAGCAAAGGCGCCCTCAAGAGCCAGCTCTACACCATAGTAAAGAATCACAACGCGATAAGCTACGGCGATGCGACCTGGCGCGCTTTCAAATCCACCGACGTGCGCGACGGCAAATACTGGTGGGACATCTACACGGATGCCAACGTGAATATCTCCGGAAATTCGTCAATGAACATCGAACATTCCTTCCCCAAGTCCTGGTGGGGCGGCGGCAAGAACGACGCCTACAGGGACATAGTGCATCTGATGCCTGTCAACGCCAATGCCAACAATCTGCGCAACAACTATCCCTTCGCCGAGGTAGAGACCGAAAAGAGCTACAAGCAGCAGGTTCCCTCGCCCCGTTTCCGCTACGGCTACCCCAAAAGCGGTCAGGGAGGCAACGCTACATACGTATTCGAGCCTGACGACGAATACAAGGGGGACCTGGCCCGCACATACTTCTATATGGTAACCTGCTACCAGAACCTGACATGGAGCGGCAACGGCACCTACACTGCCGCGCAGAATACCTATCCCACGCTGCAGCCCTGGGCTCAGGAGATGCTGCTGCGCTGGCACCGCGAAGACCCGGTAAGTCAGAAGGAACTTGACCGCAACGAAGGAGTCTACCGCGAGCAGGGCAACCGCAACCCCTTCATCGACCATCCGGAGATGGTGGAGCATATATGGGGCGACCGTCAGAACCAGGGCTGGGCGACCGTCGACCCCGACCCGGATCCCGATCCC
>JAGBIJ010000001.1 GCA_017935045.1 Muribaculaceae bacterium | reverse complement strand
CTCCGCAGATGACTGCGCATAGGGAGATGAACAGAATCGAATCAAGACTATGTTTTTGTGTACGAAGAACTCTGGGATCAGTTACTGAAGAGAAGAATTCTATTGGGGTATTGTTGTTCGTCATATATCATTAACGGCTATCAACCGCTTTTAATTGGTCAATACCCGTTAAGTTTATTTAAGATGCGTCTGCCGTGTACAAAATGCGGACTGCGATATTCAGTCGCCGACATATATGCGTGCAAATGCTGCGTGACACAGTGTTTCATGCACATTCACGGGTCGTCTGCCACGCTTGGTCAAGCAGTGCAGTATGTTTTTTAAACGCAATTTTAGTAAAAACACGATAATAGTTTTGTAAATATAAAAACATTTATTAACTTAGCGGCGAAAATACCCCATACAATACTTTGGAAACATTACCCTTCTTTGTTTTAATATATACATTTAAAAATTTCTCTTATGAAGAAACTCAACTACCTAATCAAGTGCATCAGCGCGACACTACTGATTGCAGTAGCCGTCCTCGGCTCATCTGCAGCGGTCAGCGCCGATGATGTATACGTGGGTTACGCCAACCCTAAGGAGACCGTATACCCATATACCGGTTTCAACAACGGCATTGACCAGACCGGCATGATGCACTTCGCCGTGCATATCGACGCCGACAAACTGGCGCTTTTCGCCGGCCAGAAGCTGCTCGGAATTCACGTGGGCTGGAGCGAGGGTGCCGTTCCGAGGACTCCGGAAATGAAAGCGTTCGTGCGCGAAAGCCTCAATGGCGAGGATCTGGCCTCCGGCACAAAAAATGTCTCGTTCGGATGGAATGACATCGCTTTCGACGAGCCCTATATCATAGAGGCCGGAAAGGACATATATATCGGCGGCGAAGTCCTCTGGGAGCCTGACGCATGGCTCGCCACCGGTATTTTCGGCTATAACCTGCCCGCAGGAAGCCAATACATATTTGTAGGCGAGCAGGACGAGACCAACATTGCCTGGGAAGAGATCAGCCAGAGCGAGTACACACTGCTGCTGCTCGGCATAGTTCAGGCCGAAGGCGAGGAATTCCAGAACATCGGCAACCTTACTTCCCTAAGAACCAATGAACTACAGGGACTTGAAAAGCCTGGCACCGCTTTCCTTACAATCCAGAATCAGGGTATCAATGCCATCAATTCTATCGAAATATCCGGTCAGTTCGGCGACAAGACATGGTCCTATCCCCTGACCCTCTCCAAACCGATCGACGGCAACTCCTCTGCCTCTTTACGCGGTCCGGTACAGGCGCTCGGCGTCGGCACACATAAGTTCTGGCTCAGCAAAATCAACGACATTGATGTAAAGAGTCCCGCTAAAATTGATGTCGGCCTCATCGGCATCTCCGAGGAAGTCGCAAGCAAATACACCCGCCGTCCTCTCGTAGAGTACTGGGTCAGCGAATCCAACTACCGTACTCCGATTTACGTTGACCAGTGGTTTGCTCCCGGACTGCCGTCCGTACGCGACGGCTTATCCGTAACCGCCCACCACATGAGCGACCAATTCATGACATATCTTGAGACATCAGACCCCGACATTGACAACGAGGAAGTACAGCTATTGCTCGACTTTGCCGGCGGCATGAAGCAATACGTCTTCTGTCCTGTGTTTACCCTGGACCGCTCTTTCATCCCCGAGAACCTCCTCGCCAAAGCTACAGACCAGACCATAGCCTATAACTTCATGGCTCCCGAAGTGATGCCCGATCTGTACAAGACGGCTATGAACGTGCCCACTTTCGTCTCTGTCAAAGCTGCCGCATCCCATAAAGACAATGCCGTAGATGTTACGGTCAGCGGCAACATAGAGCCGGGCATCCTCGATGAAGAGCCGCTCTACCTCTCCGTATACCTCATAGAAGACGGTATCGAATCCGACAGCCAGGAGTTTCCCGACGACGAGCAGGCTGCCGCCTACAATGGCGTGTATACCCACAACGACCTCGTGCGTGCCCAGGCCGCGCCTCTCTACGGCGAAAACATAGGCTCCGCCGGCGCTTTCTCTAAGAAAGTCACTTTCGACATTGATGAAGAGTGGAATCTCGAGCACATGCGTGTACTCGCATTCGTAAACCGCGATGGCAAAAACCACAACCACGCGCAAGTACTCAACTCCACCGAGCTTTCTCTGGATCCCACTGGCGTGGAAACCGTTTCCGCCGACAGCGACGTACGCATCGTAGTGGCCGGCAACGATATTCTCGTTCTCGGCGCTTACAGCGAGGCCTGCGCCTACAGCATCTCCGGAGCCAAGACCGGACTTCGCGCGCTCTCGCCCGGTATCTACGTAGTCAAAGTATCCACCGCCGATGGAGCCGTAGTACGCAAGGTGGTAATAAAGTAACCGACCACACAATCTTTCTCCTATGAATAGATTAATTTTATCCCTATTGCTTGCGGGGGGGCTTTCGGCCTCCTCCGCAAGCGCGTCTGCTCCCGTCTACTACGGATTCGCGCCCACCGACTGCACAGTGGATAATCTGAACTCACTCGGCACCGGCAACAATTCGTTTATCGAAGCGGCCATACGCGTCGACGCGGCATCAGACCCGCTCGTAGCTGACCTCAAAGGCAAAAAGGTGACAGGCGTGCGCTGCTTCCTCCGCTCCGATTACAAGCAGAAGAGCAAAGGCTTCTCCTGCATCAAAATCTACACCGACGGTTTGGAAAGCACACCCGTGACAAAAAACGTCAACTTTCTTGCCGGCTGGAACGAAGTGCTGTTTGACACCCCCATAGAAATCGGCGACAAGCCTCTGTATGTCAGCTACCAGGTCTTCGAGACACAAGGCAATCCATTCCCATTGGCAGCGTATAAGAACGCCGCCCTGCCCGCCGATATGTGCTATATCCGTGCAGCGAAAGGCAACTGGGAAGAATACGGTCATCGCGGAGCCATAGCCATGGAAGCCATAGTCGACGCCGACAGCAGTATCGCCGACGGCCACGTCATAGCCTCCCCGTTCGACATTCCGCTCGCCGTAGTGCCCGGCAAGGAGTTCAACTGCAGCATGTATGTCCACAATCAGGGCGCCACCCCGATTGAGAGCATCCGCTACGAATGTCTCGATGGCTCGGGAAGCGCCGTCGGCGCCGCGACACTTGAGTTCGACGCCCCCGTCGGAGCGTACTGCTCTACCGTCGCCAACGTAAAGCTTACAGCCCCCGATACAGAAGGCTCGGGCATACCCCTTGCAGTAAGCACTGTCGAAATCAACGGCAAGCAGGCAAAAGACTGCATGAAGTCTTCTGTCAGCCTCTATATCAGCGCCGATGTGTTCAACCGCATCCCTCTGGTAGAGGAGTTCACAGGAATTACCTGCACCAACTGCCCCTTTATGTTCTACTATCTGGACAAGGCTCTCGAGGAGTTCGGCGCACCCCACGTCTACGTCTCGCATCATGCCGGCTACCAGAACGACAAGCTCACGCAACCATGCGACGAAGCCCTGCTCTATCTGTTCGGACCGCGAAGCTCATTTAATCCGGCCGCTATGTACGACCGCCGCGTAGCCATCGGCGACAACTCTCCAATACAGGGAGCCAAAGAGCCTTCCACAGAACCGTATCTGGCAAGACTTAACAACATAATGGAGTACCCCGCGCTGGCTAAAGTACTGGTGGATTCCAATATTGATGAAAACAAAGCGACCTGCACGGTACACGGCAAAATAGGCAAAGCCGCCATGGACTTCAAGGACGAGCTGTATCTTACGGTCTATCTGATTGAGAACGACATACCCAACATCAAGTATCCCCAGCTGGGCCTGCTGCCCGTGCCGGAAGGCGCTCCCGAAGATCTGCTTGAGCGCTTCCGCCACACCGGAGTCATACGCCACGACTTCTGCGGCGGCTCCAACGGCACTCCGCTTACCGTAAATGCCGACGGCACTTACAGCGTGGACTTCGCCCTGGACAAGATAGACTCCGACTGGACGCTCGACAACTGCGAGATAGTGGCCTTTGTCCACAAAGTCAACACCGAAGACATGACTGACAACTACGTCCTCAACGCCGGCGCCACCCGCTACAACGACTTCGCCGAATCTTCGGTCAAGAGCGTCGTCGCCGACAGCGATCTGCGTATATTCGTCCGTGGCGACGGACAGATATGCTGCAGCGACCCGCTGGCCCGTCTTGATGTCTACACCCTCGCCGGCATCCGCTGCGATGCCGCCACGCGTCTGCCCGCCGGCCTCTACATAGTCCGAGCTACTGACGCCACCGGCCACTCTGCCGCAAAACGCGTACTGATCCGGTAATCCCCCTTATTCCCGATAAACGCAGGAGGGTATGCGGACACTCGCATACCCTCCTGCAATTTATTACTACTATACAACTTCCACAAAATCAAGAATATGAAGAAATTTCTGACAATAATCACAATAACTCTTGTCACACTGATTTGCTCCACTGCTGCAAAAGCCGACCCGTCAAAGACCGGAACGATGACCGGCACCATTGGCAAATACAAAGTCGTGATGTCGCTGACATTCAATCAGAGCAACCACACCGTAAGCGGATGGTACTACTATGCCTCTAAAGGTCCCAAAAACAAAATTAAGCTCTCCGGCACATATCGTGACCAATCTGAATTCAACTACTGCATCCGCATCAATATGAAAGAGACAGTGAATGGACGCACTACCGGCGTATTCGATGTAGACTACATTCAGCAGTCATTAGGTCGTTCCAGCTCCCTATCGATAGAAGGCTTCTTTACCACCGCAGGCGGCAAGAGCTACGATGTCATGGTCAGCCGCGACATCAATTACTGACGCTGCGCTGACAACCCACAACGCATTCCGGGTGTAAGGGAGCGCCGCTCCTTTACACCCGGTTATACATAAATGCACTGCTACACAGCGCGTCGCCTACGCGCTAAAACCGCCTTCACGACAATAAGCCCGGCCAAGGAGGGCGCAGCCCCCGCCATGCCGCCGCCGACGGTCAGCTGCGGCCGATGAGGCGGTAGGGGGCGCCGGCGTCACATTTATTAATCTATCAGCACACCCGGGGTCAGGTCTGCGATTGAATCGGTAAGCAAAGCCGAATCATAGGCTCCTGATGAAGTGTTTGTATTATTTTCTTCGCCGGAGCTGCAAGCCAATATCATGGAGATAAAAGCAACTATAATCAGATAGGGAGCGGTTTTTCTCAGCATTTTCTTTTTTTTTGATATGACAGGCATATAATTAAATATATAATCAAGATAACAATATATGTGAGGAGGTCTTGAATACAGAAGATTCCAGGAACAAGTCTGAAATACTGGAAGATTTCATGTACAGGAGCGAGCATACAGCCGATAATGGTTGCCACCCGCTCTTTCAGAGGATATCTCAGCGGCGGCAACAGACATAGCAACGCGCCATACCAGCAAGCGTCCGGAAACGTATATAATATCCATTCTCCCGGTTGCCATTGTATCGCGTCCCGCAATCGTGAAAAGCAGACGGGCGCCAGAGTCAGACTGCCGGGCCTCCAAATAAGATATATGGCCGTTCCAGACATCAGAAGCAGTCCACCGGCCATATACCTTAGTTTCAGCATCAGTCCAGAGGATTGCTTATTCGCCAGATATTAAACTTGTTGTCCTTATTGGCGCGTGATGAGATGAAATAGATGTACTTGCCATCGGGTGACCATACAGGGCTGCAGTCCACTGCAGGATGATAAGTAATCTGAGTCATCTGAGAACCGTCGGGACGTATGGCGTAGATATCCGTATTCTGCTTGTTGGTAATGGCAGACAGGGAGTTGGACACAAACAATATCCACTTGCCGTCAGGCGATACAGCCGGATCAGAGAAACCCTTCTGAGTGTCTGACAAAAGCAATGTCTCATCACCTTTTCCAAGGTCTATTACCCATATTTCGCTGTTTCCCTTATTGGAATTCCTTGCACACAGTATCTTGTCCGTATCTTTTCCATACGGAGTAGGATGATAACCGCGCGTGCAGTTGGTAAGCTCGCCACTTTTCAGATTGTACGACCAGACCGACGGACCGCCCGTGTCAAAACGAGTGAAATATACTGTCGACCCGTCGGCAGTAAGAGCTGGCTCCCAGTCGTTGTTGTTGGACGTAAGCTGCTTTACCAGGCTGCCCTTTCGCGCATCTGTGCTGCCGATTGTACTTGTTGAGCCTGTGTTGTCATTGAAATACAGTCTGTTGTCTTCTCCCCACCATATATTCTGCGCCCTCCTGAAAGTGCGTTGGGTAGAAGGACTTCCCTGACTTGTTTTCTTGACCATGATGTTAGGAGTGTTATCAACTATGCTTACATAGGCTATCTCGGTGCCATCGGGCGACACTGCCAGACGGCGTCCGGTATCCCATTTATGATCCTTGCCCTTCGCAGCTGCCGATAACAGCCAATTGCCGACATAGACATCTGATCTGTTGCCAACTACAGAGTTCTGATCATGGTCTGTAAGTTTCACAGGAGTAAGACCGGTCTCCTGAGGTGTCACGGTCTCCAGATACATCTTTGAGCCGCAGGAACCCATTGCCAACGCGGTCGCTAAAACCAACGCCCCACGGCAAATAGTAATTCGTTTCATGTTAAATTAGATAAACCCCCGACAGACCCTTCAGATTCGGGAATACAACAAAAAAGCGTAAGGATCTGTATCTATTGCCCGTCCTTACCACTTGAGGCTCTGGCATGTGCCCATCTGAGTAGAACGGACAACGCGGAGCCTTACGCCGATATGATATGACATATACGGACAATGCATAAAGCATCGCCTGTACATAGGTATAATCATATCCCAAAGGCGTCCGTCGTTGTCTCTATCCTGACTCAGATACTTATTGAAACTGCCAGATTTCAAGTGGTCAAGAAAGAGCGTCGACAAACGCTTTTATTATTTAAAATGCACTACACCCGCCGCTTTACCCATTAGGCTCCGCAGCCGATATGCGTCGCAAATTTAGCAATAAAAATTTACATTCCAATGATTTATTGCAAAAATATATTAATCTGAGCCTAACTGGGTCAGCTGCGGCCGATGAGGCGGTAGGGGGCGGCTGCGGCGGCAAGGGCCTCGGCCGTCGGCATGGCGCCGCTGACGGCCAGCCGCGCCTCAGGAGGCGTCAGCGTCACGGTTGCTTTTACGCCGGGCAGGGCGTTGAGCGACTCTTCAAGATGGGCACGGCAGTGCATGCAGCTCATGCCTTCTACGTCATATACTTTTTCCATACTGTTCTCTGTTTTTTCAGATTTGTCGTTTGTTTCGTTGTTTACAACTCTTCTTCTGCCCCGGCCGCGCAGCAGCAGGCTGTTGCCCACCACGCTGAGGCTGCTCAGGGTCATGGCCGCGCCGGCTATCATCGGATTAAGCAGAAATCCGCAGACGGGATACAGCGCTCCGGCGGCCACCGGCACCGCTATGATATTGTAGATGAAGGCCCAGAACAGATTCTGACGCACCGTGCGCATCGTGAGGCGCGACAGGCGCAGGGCCTCGGGTATGCGGCTCAGGTCGGCGCTTACTATTGTCATGCCGGCCACCTCCATCGCTATGTCCGAGCCGCTGCCCATCGCTATGCTCAGGTCGGCCACAGCCAGCGCCGCGCTGTCGTTTATGCCGTCGCCGGCCATGGCCACACGCCGGCCCTTATCCTTCAGCTGCTCCACGAACCAGGCCTTGTGTTCCGGCATCATGGAGGCGCGCCAGTTGTCTATGCCGCACTCGCGGGCCACTTTGGCTGCCGTGCGCTCACTGTCGCCGGTAAGCATCCACACCTCTATGCCGCGCTCGCGCAAAGCGCGGATGGCGGCAGGGGTCGTGGGCTTGATTCTGTCCTCGATACCGGCTATGGCCATTACCCCTTCCCTGGGGCTGCCGAGCCATACGAGAGTCATTCCTTCATCGCTCATACGCTCGGAGACAGCTGTCTGCTCATCGGTTATCTTCACGCCGTTCTCCTCCATCCAGGCGCGGCTGCCCGCATAGTAGACCGTATCGCCCACACGTCCGCCCACACCCCGGCCCGATGTCTCGGCGAAGTCATCCACGCGGAGAGCCGGGTCTCCCTCGATACCGGCGACAATGGCCTCGGCCAACGGATGCGCCGAGCGGCTTTCCAAGGCTGCGAGCAGCGACCCGGCCCGGCGCCTGTCGGCATACACCTCAAGCCGTCTGACCGACGGATGTCCCTCGGTCAGCGTGCCCGTCTTGTCGAGGACTATGGTATCTACGGTGCGCGCCCGCTCCAGGCTCTCGGCATCCTTCACAAGTATGCCTTCGCCGGCGGCGCGCCCTATGCCTACCATCAGGGCGGTAGGCGTAGCCAGACCCAGAGCGCACGGGCAGGCTATGATAAGCACCGTTACGGCGGCAAGTATGCCGTGGAGCACACCGGCATCTCCGCCGGCGCCCCACCATACGGCGAATGACAGCAGGGCCACGCAGATGATAGCCGGCACGAATACGGCGGCCACGCGGTCGGCCAGCCGCTGCACGGGAGCCTTGCTTCCCTGTGCCTCCTGCACCATGGCTATGATGCGGGCGAGCAGCGTGTCGCGGCCTACGGCCCTGGCCTCGTAATCCAGTGTGCCTCCGCCGTTGATGGTCCCGGCGAACACTTCGTCTCCTTTCTTCTTGCCGACCGGCATCGGCTCGCCGCTCAACATGCTTTCGTCAACGTGGCTCTCGCCATCCCTTACCACGCCGTCCACGGCTATCCGTTCGCCCGGACGCGCGCGCAGCGTCATGCCGGGAGCCACCGCGCCTATATCCACGATACGCGCTGATCCGTCGGCTCCGATGGCCGTTACCGTAGACGGCTGGAGACCTATCAGCTTCCTGATGGCCGCCGACGTATTGCCTTTGGCCCTCGCCTCAAGCGTGCGGCCCAGCAGAATGAAAGCTATTATCACACTCGATGCCTCGAAGTAGACGTGCGGCTCAATGCCGCGGCTCGTCCAGAACTCCGGCCATATCATTGTAAAGAGGCTGAAAGCCCACGCTATGCCGGTAGAGAGAGCCACCAGGGTATCCATATTGCAGCTCTTATGGCGCAGCTGACGCCAGGCACCGGCGTAGAATATGCCGCCGAAGCATACGAGTACCACAGTACTGAGCGCCATCATCACCATATTGGCCCAGGGTTCGTGCATCCACACCATACCTATCACAGCTACGGGCAGCGTCAGCACGCACGCCGCCACCGTGCGCCGCTTCAGGTCGGCGTAGCGGCGGCGGTTCTCGTCCTCCGCCTCGGCGCGTTTCTCGCCATCTATCAGCTTATAGCCGGCGGCGGCCACGGCGCGCTCCAGCTCCGCAGGGTCGCAGCCGTCTTCCATCACTACGCGGGCCGTGGCCGCCGCATAGTTCACGGCTGCCTCCTTTACGCCCCGACTCTCCCGGAGCGCCTTCTCCACGCGCGCCGCACAAGCCGCGCAACTCATGCCCGTTATCGCAAAATTCCTCTGTTCAGCCATATTTCTCAGCACATTCGGGACACATTCCCTTGATTATGAAATTCGCCTCCAGGGCAGTGAAGCCCGGCGGCAGCGCGACATCGGGCAGCGGCGTACTGCTCAGACAGACCGTACGGTGGCACTTCACACAGTAGAAATGCGGATGCAGGTCGTCATGCCTGCCATCGCAGTTGCGGCACGAGCGGCACAACTCGTAGCGCACCGCTCCGGAGCCGTCCTCGATGGCATGAAGCAGGCCTTTGTCGCCAAACAGGGCCAGCGCCCGCGTGATGGTAGAGCGGTCTACCGTCTCCAGCCGCTCCGACAGCTCCTGAGACGACAGAGGCGCCGAGGCGCGTCCCAGTTCGCGCAGTATCAGCGAGCGCACGGGCGAGACCTTCACGCCGGCATGCTCACACAGATGCTGTATATCCTTGTCTATTATCATCGCGGGGTCAGGGTTACGAGCGGCACCAGCATCTCCTGCATGGAGATACCTCCGTGCTGGAAAGTCCCGGTATAATATTGTACGTAATAATTGTAATTGTTGGGGTACGAGAAGAAATTCTCGTTGCAGGCGTAGATGAAGGCGCTCGACAGATTGGGCGCCGGCAGGCCGAACCGCTTGGGATTGGTCATCTCATAGACCTGTTTGCGGTTGTAATTCAGGTGTTTGCCTACTTTATACCGCAGATTGGTGTTGGTATTGCGGTCGCCTATTACCTTGATGGGATTGTCCACACGGATGGTGCCGTGGTCTGTGGTAAGTATTATCTTCGCGCCGGAGGCCGCGATGCGCCTGAACAGCTCCACGGCGCCCGAGTGGCGGAACCACGACTCCGTAAGCGAGCAATACGCGGCATCGGAATTAGCCAGCTCCCTTATCATCTTGCTCTCCGTACGGGCATGGCTCAGCATATCTATGAAGTTAAGCACCACCACGTTCAGATCATTGGCCGCTACCTGCTTGAAACGCCCTGAATACTTCTCTATGGCCGGCGAGTCATTGAGCTTGGCATACGAGAAGCTGTCTTTGCGCCTGAAGCGCTCTATCTGGGTGCGTATCAGCTGCTCCTCATAGATATTCTTGCCCTCGTCCTCATCCTCGTCCACCCAGTAATCAGGGAACATCGTGGCTATCTGCAGAGGCATCAGGCCGGCGAAGATAGCGTTGCGCGCGTACTGCGTGGACGTGGGCAGAATCGTGGTGTACAGGTCTTCGTCCACATTGAAGTAGTCCGCCAGCATCGGCTGCAGCACGCGCCACTGGTCCAGACGGAAATTGTCTATCAGAATGAAAAAGACCTTCTCCCCTTTGTCAAGCAGAGGGAAGACGCGGTGCTTGAATACCTCATGGCTCATGAGCGGATGCTCCCCGCCGTTGACCCAGCTCTCGTAATTCTGTTTTACAAACTTCGAGAAATTATAGTTGGCGTCACGCGTCTGCATGGCCAGCATGTCGTCCATCTGCGTCTCCGTAGTAGCCAAGTTCTGCTGCCAGAAGACCAGCGAGCGGTACAGTTCATAGAAGTCTTCTATGCTCTCGGCCCGGTTTATCATGGAGCTGAGACGCTGAAATTCCTGCTGGTACGACGATGAAGCCTGCGTGGCCACAAGCTCCGAGCTGTGCAGATTCTTCTTTATCGACAGCAATATCTGATTGGGGTTTACTGGCTTTATGAGGTAATCCGAGATTTTGTTGCCGATGGCCTGGTTCATGATATTCTCCTCCTCGCTCTTGGTAATCATGATTACCGGCAGCTGCGGATACTGGCGGTTGATCATTGTCAGCGTCTCCAGACCCGACAGACCGGGCATATTCTCGTCGAGCAGCACGAGGTCAAACCGTCCGTGGGCAAGCGCGTCCAGAGCGTCGCCGCCATTATAGGCCGTCTCCACCTCGTAGCCCTTGCTTTGCAGAAACATTATATGCGGCTTCAGCAGATCAATCTCATCATCAGCCCAAAGTATTCTCTCCATAATCCAATTTCATTTTCTATTATTAAACGCCCTCTTATATCTCTACTCCCTTAAAGAGTTAACAACTGCTTTCAGGTCAAGTTCATTGAAAGCGCGGGATATGGCGGCAGGGAGCATGATTGACTTCAACCGTTCTCCTTTGGGCTTACGACCGTATGAGAATTTAAACCGGTTGTGTGTGATGCACAGGGCGTAAAACAGTTTTTCGCGCAAAGTCATCTCGCGGCGCGGCAGCAATACCGCGACATTGGAATTAGGCACGAACTCTTCGATCGAAACGTATGCGTAGCTGTGGCTGCCCTGTCCGTCGGTCGAGACATACAGCGTGCCGGCGGGATGAATGTATTTGCCATCCACCAGGTAACGGTTCACATACGCATCTATGCCCGAAGCCTGCCTGTGTGACGGCCGCATGTACGGTATCCAGTTGCTGTTATGCCTGACCGGGCTGCGCATGACTTCGCTTGAAGCGATGCCGTTGCACACCTCAAACAGCTCTTCCAGCCTGACCAGCCCCTGCGTGTGCGGATATGCGCTTTTTTCATCCAGCATTTCAGGCCGTGTGCGCTTCAGTATTTCCGCCAAATGTCTTTTCAGCGAAAATGTATTTAAAAATCCGGGTAACGAATCAGGCGACGGCACCAGCAGATCTCCTAAAGTCTTATTGGCCTGACGTCCGTAAGAATATTTGAACTTATTGTGACGCAGGCACATGCAGTAATAAAGCTTAATACTGTCCGGCATATCCTCCTTTGGCGTGAGGAAAAATAAATCGCGGCCGGAATAATATTCTTCCGGCTGCAGGAACGCCTCCATGACAGACCCGCCGCAAGCCACACTGATAGTACCGGCCGGAATAGGCTTGATATACGGGATTCGGGCTACTCTGGCGACAACTCCGTTGTTGAGGGCCGTTCGGGACACGAAGCTGACACCGGAATCAACCTGTTCCAGCTTGACGAGCTCAAGATTGACCCCGTACTTCACGATAAATATATCTGAGACTTTGCATAAGTTCATACCTCATCAATATTTAAATCATCGTTCTTGCGGTTTGAGTGAAGACTGTAGATCAGATAATCTTCCACCGTGGAAATATAGTCCTCCTCCGTAAGTTGCGTGTAGTCAGCTTCCAGATACGCCTCGGCGCACCACTCCATATCGGCTGTGACATGCTTCTTTACGCTGAACTCGCTTATCTCGTCACGGTTGTGGAAGGCGTCTACCCATTTCTTCTTAATCTTCTCCCAAGTATGGAAAGCGTCCACGCGGCCTATGTTCTTGCGCTTGACAAATCCATCATCGCGGCAATATCCGAACCAGGTTTTGTAGCCCTCGGGGTGCGGTTTGCCTGCAGTCAGTATGACGGCGCAGGTCACGGTGTTGACCTTACTGTTGGCAAACAGCTCCTCCGGCAGCGAGAGTACCCCCTCAAGCGTATGGTTGTCAAGTATCTTCTGCTTCAATGACCTGATGACTCCGGTAGTCTCGTTCACGCAGCTGATGGGAATAATCGCCACACACCTTCCGCCACGTTCCAGGGCGTTAAGATTGTTGATTACAAATTCCCATTCCTCCGTACCTTTGCCTTTGTTCTTGTACGGCGGATTAAGCAGCCCCACCGTAGGATGAAACTCTTGTTTTATATCTTCGGATCGATAATCCCTGAGAGAATCGCCAAGCTTGATATTGGTCCGGCCGTCATGATGCATAATCATATTGGCTATCAGCAAAGTGTAAATTTCGTCGTCAAACTCGATGCCAATCAGCTGCTTCGACTTTATGTCATCCTCTTTTTTCAGACTCCCGCGGGCATCTTCCAGCATTTTCTTCATGGCGCTTACCAGAAATCCACCTGTCCCAGCGCAGTTGTCGTAAACCACACTCGTACTGTTGACCTCAACAAGATCGGTAAACAAGTCAGTAATATGAGGCGGTGTCAAAACTATTCCAAGGCCTTTGTCGTTGTTGGCATAACGCAAAAATTCCACATAAAACTGGCTGACTGTATCTATGTATTTATGCGTTAACATAAAGCCGTTGATACGATTGTCACACTCGGATATCAGCCGGGTAACGAAAGGCTGGTTGTCCTGATTCCTCAAGACGGTGTTAGAGACAAGAAACTCGTAGCTTGTCTTGAGAGACACTTTGTTACGATCAGGCACATCAGATTTGTCAAGTTCCAGACATACAGCCTCGTACATTCTATTCGTAAGCTGTTCCGAAGAATTATAATCTGCATATTCAGCCTTGAACCTCTCATTCTTCAGAGCCATCATTATCGCGCTTATCAGCAACGCCCTTTTCGACTCCTTGATTTTTTTACCCTGCAGTGTCTCGTTAAGCTCCTTGGTAAAGCATATAAGTTCGGTAAAATCCTGATTAAACTTATAGTTGCTCCGCATCAAGCCGTTATAATAGTCGCTGAAACCCAGAAGTCCGTCGGGAGTAAAGTATGGATAACTCTTTCTATCGCGGGCCACCTGCAGGAAATGTGACAGCCGCGTCACGCCCTCGTTCTCTCCGCTGAACCCTATGGCCACCACATCATATTGCCGCGCCAAAAACGAAGCATAGAGCAATGCGCCGTCACAAGCGTAATCTTTAAAGGAATCGAGTGTAGCTGTCTCGTGCCGCGCTACCTCGGCCTTACATTCCACTACTATGATGAACCTCGGATGCCGGCGTGAACGGATGATAAAATCAGGATAACCGCTGCCGTCTCCAGACTTGGAGGCGTTCTTCAGCAATTTGGATATTACCTTGTCATCTGACTTCTGTTCCTCCACCACAATGTCGGGATCGTCATAATAGCCTGCCTTGCGCAATCGTTTGCGGAACAGTTCCATTGTTTTGGCTTCGTTGGGCATACCGTGTCTTTATATAGGTTCTTATATCTAAACGTAAATTTTTCTGTTTTATTCCAGGAGGAGGGAACGGAGGTCGGCTTTCACGGGACGGCCCGCGGGCAGGCCGGGGAAGCTTACGGTCACGAAGTCGGTGTGCCGCAGGTCAGCCGGGATGTCGGCTACCCCTGTCGGCGTGAACGTGCGGGCCATGAACGATGGGTAGGCGGCCGGCACAAGCAGGGTCTCGCTCAGATGAAGCGCCTCCAGGGGCACTGTCAGGCGCAGGCCCCACGGGGTCTTTTCGGCCGCCTTCAGGCTTACGCGCGCCGAGCGCGTAAGACCCTTGCTGTCCACTAAGCCGATCTCTACATCTTCTATGCCCTCGCAGTTGTCCAGGGTAAGCACAAGTCGCTTCTTGCCATCCAGACCGGAGGCTGAGGCCATGACAGGCGCCACGTAGCCCTTGACCACGGCGGTCACACTGTCGGTCTGCGGTGTGAAGTTAAGCCGCAGAGCATCGGCGGCAAGAGGCGAGCCGTCGACATATTCAAGCCATACGCCCTGTCCGTCGGGTATCGAGCCGCTCTCCACCAGGCTGCTGCCGCGCACGGCGCTGAGCAGAACCGCCGGAGCATCAGCGGGCTGGATTTTCACACGATACATCGGAGCGTTCTCCGGATAATCCCAGTCCAGCGGCGTGCCGGACATCCCGGCGGGATATGTCGCGGGCTTGCCCTGACTGTACGCCACTATATTGTAACTCAGCTCCTTTGCACCGGGCCATACGGGTACCTCGGCAGTCCATCCGTAGGGGTCGTCCTCGGTCCGGGTCATGGGATAAAGCTTGTTGTCTTCACGCCAGAAGGAGACATCGGAGGGATATATTACCACCGAGTCCACCGGCTCGGCGGCCACGACGCGGGCCACGACGCGCACCTTGCCGCCGGGCAGTCCTGAAGCAGCCGGCGTGTGCGCTACCTTGGGCAGCGCGGGAGCAGAGGCTGCGGGAGCCACAAATTCGCCAACCTTCATCCGTCCGTCGCCGTATGGGGTCTCTGCCGTCCATTTTCCGTCAGGCGCGGCATCGGCCGACAGCACATATACGCCGGGGCTGACCGTCAGCGTTCCCTCCGAGGCGCGGCCCGCGGCCTCGCCTGAGCCACCTACGCGGATATAGCTGTATTCCTGTCCGAGAGAAGGTATGGAAATCTTCATCGGATGATCAGCGTAGATAATCTCGCCGACGCGCCGCTTAAGCGACGGCTTGGCAAATGGGTCCTCGGTCAGCACAACGTCGGGCATAACCTCCAGACGCCAGTTGCGGCTGTCGAGCCGGTCGAGGAAATAGGCGCCGGTGCCGCCGTAAGATACCATAGGCGAAACCCCTACGCCGGCTATATGAGCCACGGCGGCGGCATCCGCGGGTTGCTCCTGGGTGGAGCGGGTATAGTAATACTTGTCGCCGCTGTTCATCATGCTGAGATCCTTCTCGCCGTCCACGCTGAAGCCGGCGAAACGCGTATTGGCCGGATAAGACCCGAAATCCTCGCCACGCTTTACTCCGCGGGCCACCTCGCCTGCTATCAGCATACTGATGGCTTTCGCCGGCGTGTATGCTAAGTTCAGGAAGTGGGTCTGATACTCGGTATTGCAGGCGGCCATATCGGTGGGATCATAGGCAAACTGAGTGATCCACTGAAATCCCTCCTTGCGGAACGTGCGGGCGATGGCCGGATACATATACGAATACAGTATGTCGCCGGGATCGAACTCGTAGACCACGCGTGCCATCTTGCCGTAATTCTTCATCGTCTCCTTCCAGGGAATCGTGTATTCGTCGACGAAAGGCAGGAAATTGCCTTTGCGTTCATGTCCGGCCACCAGTCCTATCGGGTACCACTGATAGGTCGTACCCTGTATGTCGGCGTTATAATAGCCACGCGTCAGATCCGTGTTGTGGCTCACATTGTAAAGTATCGGCTTGTCAAATCCCCCCTTGCGCAGTGCCTTGACCATGCGGTTGATGTAGTCGGTAATCTGGCGTGCCGTGCCGCTGTGGCAAGGCTCGTTGTTGATTTCCATCGCTATGATGTCCGGATCGGAGCCATAGCTTTTGCCGGTGTACGGATTGACATGACGCGCCAGCTGCTCCAGATAGCGGGCTTGCGCCTTCTGCGCCTGGCGGTCTTCATGTATGCCGCACTTGGGGTAATCATACGTATATGCGCCGGTGTCCGTATTCTTCTCCGGATAGCCGTTGCCGAAATTGGTCTGCGCGGTCAGCACGATGTCTATGCCGCGCTCCTCAAGGCGGGCTATCATGTAGTCGAGCAGGTCGAGATGGTCGTTCTGCTGCAGATTGCCCTGCGCGTCGGTCAGCTCCACATCCCACAGATGCAGCCTGAACCCGTTCAGACCCAGCCTCTTGAGATGATACACATCGCGGTCTATAGCCTGCTTGCGGTCTACCCCCAGTTCCCCTAAGGCCCGATACGCATGGGCGAAGGGCGCGGTATAATTGGTGCCGTAATAGCTGACTTCCGTATTGTCGGAGGTGCGGCGCATGACACCGTAGGAGTCCACATAGACTTTTGGTGCATTGCCTTGGGCCAGCGCCGCGGCAGCCAGCAAGGCAGAGGTTAGAAATATCTTTTTGTTCATGGCAATCATAGTAATATAGTCAGTTACAAAGTTAGTAAAAAAACGCGACACAGCTCCGACCGCTCCGTAATTTTGCATTGCCGGCAACTCCGACCCGTCTGACTCGTCTGACAACTCCGACCCATCAGACAAGCCGGAAAATTAAAAATCCGGACTTGTCTCACGACATGTCCGGATTGCCTTTGACTTAAATTAACTAATTAAATAGGATTTATCCGAGAATAAATCGCGGGCGGGAGCGGAGTCAACCCCTCCCGTCCTATAGTAAGCAAGGTTTTATTTCACTGCGACTTTATATGAGCCTTTCGGCGATGCTATCACGTAGATGCCGGGCTCTACGTCCACGCGGCCTGCGCCCTGGAAGACGCAGCGGCCGTCGATCGTGTAGACCGCGCCTGCGCCGAACAGCTCGATGAAGCCGTCGCCGGCTACTCCGGCAGGAGCTTCGTCGCTGCCTATGGCATCGACGCTGGTCAGGATGTCTTTGTCTTTCACATACAGGGGCGTGCTGAAGGGGCCGGCGATGACGATGTGCTTGCTATCGGCCGCTGCACGGCGCGGAGCGGGAGCGGCTGGGTCGACGAAGCTCAACGCGGGGGTCTTGCCTTCGTCCGAGGCGAACTCGGCGTGACGCTGCGTATGGAAGATGTAGCCGTGAGCCACCTGGAGGGGGTACTGAGTGATGCTGACGTGGTTGTACTGGTCCATCTCGGCATACCAGGTAAAAGGCTCGGACTCTGCCATCAGGAACACTTTCTTGTCGTTGGAGGTCAGGTCGCCGTAGTGTATCAGCTCGTTCGTCGAGGGGTCGCTGTCACAGCCTTTGTAGCCTACCACCTGCTCGTTCATCTTGAAGGCGTAGAACGAGTGTTCCGGCTCCACAACGGCGTTGTGGCCTTTAGTCAGGGAGGCGGTGCCGGCCGTGATTTTTGGCGTCGTGGCCAGGACTACGCGCTCCTTCCATTCGTTCTTGTCGGGATCGGGCTGGTATTTGTAACGGTACATAAGAGGCTTGGACGTCTCTGCCGTATTGAACGAGGGTCCGGTCATATCGG